>NZ_CP101731.1:2720000-3400000 GCF_031202305.1 Pelagibacterium sp. 26DY04 | reverse complement strand
CACTCTCGCCGAAAGTCCAAGGGTTCCTGCGCAATGCTAATCAGCGCAGGGTTAGCCGGCTCCTAAGGCGAGGCCGAAAGGCGTAGTCGATGGGAATCACGTTAATATTCGTGAGCCTGCTGGGAAGTGACGGATTGCCAGGTCTGTATGTCCTTATCGGATTGGACATGCAGTGAGGCGGTTCCAGGAAATAGCCCCAGCTTATAGACCGTACCCGAAACCGACACAGGTGGACTGGTAGAGTATACCAAGGCGCTTGAGAGAACGATGCTGAAGGAACTCGGCAAATTGCACGCGTAACTTCGGGATAAGCGTGACCCGTTGATGGGCAACCATTGGCGGGTGGCACAAAAGAGGGGGTGGCGACTGTTTATTAAAAACACAGGGCTCTGCGAAGCCGCAAGGCGACGTATAGGGTCTGACGCCTGCCCGGTGCCGGAAGGTTAAAAGGAGAGGTGCAAGCCTTGAATTGAAGCCCCGGTAAACGGCGGCCGTAACTATAACGGTCCTAAGGTAGCGAAATTCCTTGTCGGGTAAGTTCCGACCTGCACGAATGGCGTAACGACTTCCCCACTGTCTCCAGCATCGACTCAGCGAAATTGAACTCCCCGTGAAGATGCGGGGTTCCTGCGGTCAGACGGAAAGACCCCGTGCACCTTTACTATAGCTTCACGCTGGCATTCGTGTCGGCATGTGCAGAATAGGTGGTAGGCTTTGAAGCGGGAACGCCAGTTCTCGTGGAGCCGCAATGTGAGATACCACCCTTATCGTCATGGATGTCTAACCGCGGTGTAACAGCACCCGGGACAGCGTGTGGTGGGTAGTTTGACTGGGGCGGTCGCCTCCCAAAGAGTAACGGAGGCGCGCGATGGTGGGCTCAGAGCGGTCGGAAATCGCTCGTTGAGTGCAATGGCATAAGCCTGCCTGACTGCGAGACTGACAAGTCGAGCAGAGACGAAAGTCGGTCATAGTGATCCGGTGGTCCCGCGTGGAAGGGCCATCGCTCAACGGATAAAAGGTACGCCGGGGATAACAGGCTGATGATGCCCAAGAGTCCTTATCGACGGCATCGTTTGGCACCTCGATGTCGGCTCATCACATCCTGGGGCTGGAGCAGGTCCCAAGGGTATGGCTGTTCGCCATTTAAAGTGGTACGTGAGCTGGGTTTAGAACGTCGTGAGACAGTTCGGTCCCTATCTGCCGTGGGTGTCGGAATATTGAGAGGAGCTGTCCCTAGTACGAGAGGACCGGGATGGACGAACCTCTGGTGGACCTGTTGTGGCGCCAGCCGCATTGCAGGGTAGCTAAGTTCGGACGGGATAACTGCTGAAAGCATCTAAGCAGGAAGCCTCCCTCAAAACCAGTATTCCCTATCAGAGCCGTGGAAGACCACCACGTCGATAGGCCGGGTGTGGAAGCGCAGCAATGCGTGAAGCTTACCGGTACTAATAGCTCGATCGACTTGATCGTTCTCATTTACCAATGATCGTAAAGATCATAAGACCAGTTACACGTCAGACAGGTTTGTTTGATCTGGTGGCTATGGCGAAGTGCCCAGAACCCGATCCCATTCCGAACTCGACCGTTAAACACTTCAGCGCCAATGGTACTGTGTCTCAAGGCACGGGAGAGTAGGTCGCCGCCAGATCTAACAAGCCTGTCAAACCCTTCTCAATACAAAACACAAAACAAAAAGCCCCGCAAACGCGGGGCTTTTTGTTGTCCAAAAACACAAACCACAAGCCCCATCGGGGCTTAAACATCGCGCGGTGCGGCTTTCGTTAACGCGACCTTAAATCGTGTGGCGCAGCGTGCCGCTATGCGGTCCAAAATTGGTCGCCTTATTGGACCATTGAGAAGGCTGCTGTCGCCACTTCTGACCAAGATAGAAAATGGACATTTCGCGTCGTTCTTTCCTCGGCTCGATGAGCGCGTTCGCTTTGGGCGCGGGGCTATTGCCGAGCCAGGCCCAGGCCGTATCGCTCATGGACCCTTTCAACCTGCCAACCGCCGTCGATGGCGGCGTGGTCAAGATCGGTGACGGCATCGCCTATGCCGGCGGGCCGCGCGGCAAGCTCGATGTCTATGTGAAGCAGAACCCGAGCGCCAATGCGCCGGTGGTGATGTTCATCTATGGCGGCGGCTGGAACAGGGGCGAGCGCTGGGAATATGATTTCGTCGGCCGTGCCTTGGCCTCGCGCGGCTTCGTCACGGTCATTCCCGATTATCGCTTGGTGCCGGAAGTCACCTATCCGGCCTTCCTCTACGATGTGGCCGTGGCCGCCAAATGGGTGGAAGACAATATCACGACCTTCGGCGGCAACCCCGATAAGCTCTTCATGGCCGGGCACTCCGCAGGCGCCTACAACGCCGTGATGATGGGGCTCGATCCCTCGTTTTTCAGAGATGCCGGGTGCGGCCTCAAGGTGCGTGGCGTAGCCGGGCTTGCCGGACCCTATGATTTCTACCCCTTCGAATTCAACGAGGTGCGGGCGGCGTTCGGCTATGCGCCCAATCCCGAGGGCACGCAGCCGGTCAGGCTCGTCACCTCCGATGCCCCACCCATGTTCCTTGCGACCGGCAATCTGGATCTGATCGTCAAGACCGACAACACGACGGCGCTTGCCGCGAAACTGCGCGAGCACAACGTGCCGGTCGATGAGCGATACTATGACGGAATTGGACACATGGAAATCGTAACAGCGCTGGGCGCCATGCTCAGATGGCGCGCTCCGGTGCTCGACGACATGGTCAATTTCTACGCCAGTCTCGGGGCGCTGGACGCCTAACGCGCGCGCAGGAAGGCCTCGAGCCGTTCGAGGCCCGTGGCGATCTTTTCGGGCCGTGCGGCAAAGCACCAGCGCAACCAGCCAGCGCCCTCGGGCCCAAAGGCGCTGCCCGGCGCAAGGCCCAGGCCGTGTTCGGTCACCAGCGTCTTGGCGACATTCATGTCGTCGGTTTCGCCTTCGATGCGGAAGAAGGCGTACATGGCCCCGTCGCTGCGTGGCGCTTCGATGCCGCCCAGATGGTCCAGCCCGTCGAGCAGCAGCTTGCGTGAGGCCGAAAGCCCGGCCCTGAGTTCGGCGACCGATTGCTCGCCGCGCGGATCGCTGAGCGCGGCGATACCCCCTTTCTGGATAAAAGCCGGAGCGCAGGAGGTGTTGTATTCGATCACCTTGGGCACATCCGGCATCATGGTTTCCGGGAGGGTCAGCCAGCCGAGCCGCCAGCCGGTCATGCGCCAGGCTTTCGAGAACGAATTGACCCTGATCACCCGGTCTTCAGGCCCGGCATGGACGAGCATGGAGGGCGCCGCCGCGCCGCCATCGAAGACCAACCGCTCATAAACCTCATCGCTCAAGATCCAGATGCCATGCTTGCGGCAATGGGCAAGAATCGCGCGCTGGGCCTCGGCATCGAGCGTAAAGCCGGTGGGGTTGTTCGGCGCGTTGATGATCAGCATCCGCGTATCGGGCGTCAGCGTCTCGAGCAGCCGATCGAGATCGAGCGTCCAGCGACCGTTCTCCACGCCGAGAGCAAAGCGGGTGACCTCCGCCCCGATCAGGCGCGGCGCCTCGGCGATATTGGGCCAGATGGGGGTAACGACAACCACCTTGCTCCCCGGCGAAACGACGAGCTGGTTGGCGATCATCAACGCCGAGACACCAGATCCGGTGACCGCGATCCGATCGGGAGACGAAGCAAAGCCCTGCAGCTTGCTCTCATAGGTGGCAATCGCCTCACGCAGTGCCGGGAGGCCCAGATTGTGGACGTAAAAGGTTTCGCCATCCGAGATCGCTTTCTGCGCTGCGTCCCGGATGAATTGGGGGGTGACCTCGTCACCTTCGCCGAACCAGAACGCGGCGATATCGGAGCGCCCCATGCCGGCATTGGCTATGTCGCGGATGCGCGAGGACGAGAGTGCGAGAACTTCGGGGCGGGCAGTCGCAGTCATAGCAAAAAGAAAACCTTAAACCTTGCGCTGGGCGCGCATTCCGATCAGCGTCGCCCCGACGACGCCCAGGGCCACAATGCCGATGATGATGGTGGCAAGGGCGTTGACGTCCGGTGAAACCCCCAGGCGGATCTTGGAAAAGATCACCATGGGAAGTGTCGAGGCGCCTGGACCTGAAACAAAGCTCGCGATCACCAGATCGTCCAGCGAGAGGGTGAACGCCAAGAGCCATCCCGAAATCAGGGCGGGAGAAATGATGGGCAAGGTGATGTCGAAAAACACCCGCAGCGGAGTGGCGCCCAAATCCATCGCGGCTTCGTCCAGCGAGCGGTCCATGTCGGAAAGCCGCGCCCGTACCACCACTGTCACATAGGCCATGCAGAAGGTCGAATGGGCGATGGTGATGGTGGTAAAGCCGCGTCCGGACGGCCAGCCGAGCAGCCCTTCCATCGAGACGAACAACAGCAGCAGCGACAAGCCGGTAATCACGTCGGGCATCACCAGCGGGGCAGAGGCCATGCCGGTCAGAGCCGTCTTGCCGCGGAAGCGCCCGAGCCGGGACAGCGCGATGCCTGCGAGCGTGCCCAGCACCGTCGCGATCGTGGCGCTCACCGCCGCGATCTGTAGGCTCAAAATGGCGGCCGAGACAATCTGGGAGTCATTGAAGAGCGCCGCATACCACTGGGTTGAAAAACCAGTCCACACCGTCACCAGCCGGCTCTCGTTGAACGAGAAGACGATGAGCGAAATGATCGGCGCATAAAGGAATGCAAAGCCGAGCACGGCAAGGGTGGGAATGATGAAGCCGCGCCTCATTTCTCGCTCTCCACCACCGCGTCCTGTGCCCGGTTGAGCAGCATGATGGGCACCACCAGGATCACAAGCATGACGATGGCGACGGCCGAGGCCACGGTCCAGTCACGGTTGGCGAAGAACTCGTCCCAAAGCACGCGCCCGATCATCAGCGTATCGGCGCCGCCAAGAAGCGAGGGGATGACGAATTCGCCGATGGCGGGGATGAAGACCAGCATCGAGCCGGCTATGACGCCCGGCATGGCGAGCGGCACGATAACGGTGAGGAATGTCATGAACGGCCGCGCGCCGAGATCGGCCGAGGCCTCGATCAGGTTCTGGTCGAGCTTGACCAGGTTCGTATAGAGCGGCAGCACCATGAAGGGCAGGTACGTATAGACGATGCCGATGAACACGGCGCCTTCGGTCTGGAGCATCAGGAGCGGATCATCGATGATCCCCAGGCTCATCAATATGTTGTTGATTATGCCGTTGCGCCCCAGGAATCCCATCCATGCATAGACGCGCAAAAGGAACGAGGTCCAGAACGGCAGGATCACCAGCATCAGCCAGATATGGCGGTATTTTTCGTCCGAGCGCGCGATAAACCACGCCATCGGGAAGGCGATCGCCAGCGCGATCAGGGTCGAGATCGCGGCGATCCGCACCGAATTGATATAGGCGTTGGCGTAGAGGCTGTCGGAAAGGATGAACAGGAAGTTGGAGAAGTCCAGCTCGATCGAGAGCTTGCCGTCACCGCCCCAGATGAACATGGGCGCATAGGGCGGTTGGCCCAGCGCAAAGGTGCTCAGGGCGATCTTGAAGACCACGAGCAGCGGAATCAGGAAAAACACGGTGAGCCACAGCATCGGCGCCAGGATCACCGCCGTCCGACCCGAAATGCCGATGCGGTTCAATCCCGCCGTCACAAATCCCCAGGCGCGGCGGGGGGGCGTATCGAAGCCGCCCGTGCTCATGAGACCAGTACCGCCCCGGAGTCCGCCGCCCAGGAGATATAGACCTTCTCGTCCCAGGAAATGGCTTCCTCGTCATAGCGCGAGCTGTTGGTCTGGGAGACGTGGATGCGCTTGCCGCTGTCGAGCACGATGCGGAACACGCTCATGTCGCCCAGATAGGCCACATCTTCCACCAGCCCATGGGTGATGTTGGCGTCGCCTTCGGGCCGCTCGCGACTGAGCACCATCTTTTCGGGGCGGATAGCGTACCAGAGGATCTGTTCAGGGGCGCAGTCGACGCCGTGGTTCACAAAGATGTCGCAGCCCGCCTCAGCGGTCGCGTCGATGCGGATATGGTCGGCCTCGTCTTCGGTCACCACGCCTTCGAACATGTTGACCGAACCGATAAAGCCGGCAACGAAGCGGGAATTGGGGAATTCGTAGATTTCCTGCGGCTCGCCGATCTGGGCGATCTTGCCGTCATTCATCACCCCGATCCGGGTGGAGAGCGTCATGGCCTCCTCCTGGTCGTGAGTGACGACGATAAAGGTGACGCCAAGCGTCTCCTGGATCTTGACCAATTCGTACTGGGTGTCTTCGCGCAGCTTCTTGTCGAGCGCGCCCAACGGTTCATCGAGCAGCAGGAGCTTGGGCCGCCGAGCCAGCGAGCGGGCCAGCGCCACGCGCTGGCGCTGGCCGCCGGAAAGCTGGTGCGGCTTGCGCTTGCCGAACTGATCGAGCCGGACAAGCTTTAGGAGCTCGGCGACGCGGTCGCCGATCTCGCTCTTGGCCATGCCCTGGCGCTTCAAACCATAGGCGATGTTGTTTTCCACGCTCATGTGCGGAAACAGCGCGTAGGACTGGAACATCATGTTGACCGGCCGCTGATAGGGCGGCACATCGGCCATGTTCTGGCCGTCGATCTCGATGGTGCCGGTGGTTACGCTTTCAAATCCGGCGAGCATGCGCAGCAGCGTCGACTTGCCCGAGCCCGAACCGCCCAAAAGGCAGAAAAGTTCGCCCTTGTAGATATCGAGCGAAACGTCATCGACGGCGTAGACGTCGCCAAAGGTCTTGGTGACGTTGCGGATGCGCACGAAGGGCTTGGCGTCGGGATCGCGCCAGGGACGCGTATCGGCGGCGATCTGAGGCTTTTTCAATAGAGGACTTCCCAACCCTCGGGAGCTTTCAAAACTTGAACGGGTGTTCCGTCTGGTTTCGCAAAGCGTGGTCAACACAATCAAGCGAAGGGCAGGGCATCACAAAAATGCCCCGCCCCGCAAGCGGGTTCTCGCTTACTGGCCGGTCTTGATCCGGGTCCAGGCGCGGGTCAGCAGCCGGTCGTATCCGGGCGAGCGGGCGGTCAGCGGGAAGAGATTGGCCATCACGTCCTCGGTCGGGAAGATCGCGGGATCGTTCGCAATTTCGGGATCGACGAACTCCATCGAGGCCGCATTGGGATTGGCGTACCAGACATAATTGGTGATGTCGGCGGCAATCTGGGGCTGAAGGACGAAGTTGATGAAGGCGTGCGCGGCGTCCGGGTTCGGAGCGTCGGCGGGAATGGCCATCATATCGAACCAGAGCGAAGCCCCTTCATCGGGAATGACATAGGCTACTTCGATCCCCTGTCCGGCCTCGGCGGCACGGTCGGCGGCGATGAACACGTCACCGGAGTACCCCACGGCCAGGCACACCTCGCCATTGGCGAGGTCGGAAATATACTGGGAGGAGTTGAACGAGCGGATATAGGGGCGCACTGCGCCGATCAACTGCTCGGCCGCTTCGAGATCCTCGGGGGCTTCCGAATTGGGGTCGCGGCCGAGATAGTTGAGCGCGGCGGCGACCATTTCGACCGGAGCGTCGAGGATCGAAATGCCGCAATCGGCGAGCTGGGAGGCGATTTCGGGGTCGAACAGCAAGTCCCAGGAATTGAGCGGGCCGTCTTCGCCCAACCGTTCCGTCACCGCCCCCACATTGTAGCCGATGCCGGTGGTACCCCACATATAGGGGACCGCGTATTGCGCGCCCGGATCGTGGGCCTCGACGATTTCCATGATGGCGGGGTCGAGATTTTCGAGGTTGGGCAGCTTGGACTTGTCGAGGGGCTGGAAGAGGCCGATGGGGATCTGGCGCTCGAGGAAAAAGCCTGAGGGAACAACGACGTCATAGCCCGAGGAGCCGGCGAGAAGGCGGGCTTCCACGATCTCGTTGGAATCGAAGACATCGTAATTTGCGGCGATGCCGGTTTCGGCGGTGAACTTTTCGAGCGTGTCCTCGGCGATATAGTCCGACCAGTTGTAGATGTTGACGGTCTGGTCCTGCGCGATGGCCGAGCTGGCCATCAATGCAGCGGAAAACGAGAGGAGAAACAACGGCTTGTGCATGTGACGGGGGTCCCCTTTTAGGTCAAAAAAGAGATGGTGACAGTGTCGTGCGAGCCCTTGGAGTTACCTCTTGGCGGCGTCAACCACACGGCACTCCCTTCGCCGCTTCACCAATCGAGTACGAGGATCAAACCCCGCGCGCGGACCCGACCGCTAGGCATAAAAAGGTCGATTTCCGCATTACAGCCAAGTGCCAGCCCTGAAAAGCGAAATCGTTGTCATGGCCGATCCATAGCGAAAGAATTTTGCATGCGTGCAACAGAAAGGCGTCAACATCGGCCGCAAAGCCACCTCAGATGCCTGTGTTGAAGGGCCATGTTACCGCGCGGTTTTTGGTATTGAATGACAGGTGTTGAAAAACCCCCGCAGCGGGCCGCTGCGGGGGTGTGAAAATCGGACCTATTCGGCCTCGTCGGCCGGCTTGGCGTTGAGCTGGCCGTATTTCTCAACCCCGATGGTGTTGAGCAGATCGAGCTCGGTTTCGAGGAAGTCGGTGTGCCCTTCCTCGTCGGTCAAAAGCTCCTCGAACAGCTTCTGGGTGACGTAGTCACCCAGCTCGTTGCAGATGGCTCGCGATTCCCGGTACGACTTGATGGCGTCGAGTTCGCCGGCGAGGTCGGCTTCGAGCACTTCCTTGATGTTCTGGCCAATGCGCAGTGGAGCCACGCGCTGCAGGTTGGGATGACCTTCAAGGAAGATGATGCGCTCGATCAGCTTGTCGGCGTGATGCATTTCCTCGATGGATTCGGCGCGTTCCTTGTCGGCCAGGCGCTTGAAGCCCCAATCGTCCAGCAGGCGGTAGTGAACCCAGTACTGGTTGATGGCCCCCAGTTCGAGAAAGAGCGCCTCGTTAAGCCGCTCGATGATCTTTGCGTCGCCTTTCACTTTCACCTCCAGGTCGCGTGGATTTGCGCAAGCGTTTCAACCTGGTCCTAACGTCGACAAGATTGGCGGCGTTCCCGGCCAGTTTGAGGTGGTAAGTTTCGGTGACCTTTTGGATAATGTCCACAATGTTCGGCACGCAGCCGCAACATTGGCCGCGCTTGCCCGCTTCGCGGTAGATCCGCGCCGGCACGACGAGCTGCCAGGGATCCTCATCGAGTATTGCGACGACGATCTCTTCGATGTCCTTGGTCGATATCAGATTGCACTGGCAGACGAGCATGGCGAAGGCGATGTGAGGGACGCTTAACTTTATCGCCCCATACATACGGGCTTAAAGCTGATTGTCAACGTCAGCTTTGCCGTCGTCCCGTTCACTTTTGCTTGGCGGCGCGTCGCCGTTCCAGGCGATGAAAAAGATATAGACAGCATAGGCGGCGACCCCGCCGAAGATCAGCGTCCAGCCCCAATTGCCGTTGAAGGCGTCCCAGCCGGCCACGCCGGCCGGAATGGCCACCATGAGCGCCCGGCGCCAGGCGGGCTTGAACCAGGGGTGGTTGGCGTCGTTGTTCATGGCGGCTCCTTGAAAGCGCTCAGGGTGTCCGGTTGACATAGCCCGAGAGGGCATCGGCGCGCTGCGCGGTCAGCTCCAGCATGCAGCTTGCGCCCACGATGGACCGTATGGTGCCTTCACTCCAGAGCTCGTATTCAAAGCCGCAACTTGCGTCCCGGAATGCGATCCAGGCGCGCTGGGCCTGCTGGAGCGAGGTGAACAGGCTGGGCTCGAGGGACTCCTCAAGGCTCGCATAATGAACGTTGAGCTGGCTATCCCACCAGTCGGTCTCCCGTCCCATGCACTCGGTCATGCCGAGCGTGGAATAATCGGTTTGCATGCAAATGTTGGATGCCGCGCCGATGCATTGGGTCTGGGGCCGCACATCGGCGAAATCGGATTCGGCGTTGTTGGACGCCGCCAGCCCCTCGATGCATTCGGTCATCAACTTGGCGTCCTCGGGGGTAAAGGTCGTCTCCTGCGCGCCGGCGGGGAAGACGATCAGTAGGGCGGAAAGCGAGGCGGCAATTCTCATCGTCGAAGAACTCCTTCAATGCGGGGTGATGCGGGCCACCAGCCAGCGCGCATCGGAAAAATATTCGCGGTGGAGCAGAAAGAACACCGTTCCCACCGTCACGACAACCGCCGCCCAGCCCGAGACGAACCAGGCGACCATGGGAATGGCGAAATAATAGGACCGGATACCGGCGTTGAAGCGCTGGGCGGCCATGGCGTTGATCCGCGCGATCGTCCTGATTGCGTCGGCCGAGGCGGGTTTGTCATGGTCCATGGCCCCGAGCAGAATGCAGAAATGGTTGAACTGGCGCAGCGACAGGGTGAAGGAGAGAAAGGCGTAGACGAACAGCACCAGCATCACCACCACATGGATCTGCAGGTCGATTTCCGTATGATGCGTGCCGAAGGTTATGGCCGAAAGCGCCGGTGCATATTCGTGCAACTGGCCGATCACTGTGAACAGCGCCAGGATCAGCAGGGCGGTGGTCGAGGCGAAAAACGAAACCGAACTCATGATGTTGCCCGAAAGGATGGCATCGAGCGGGGTATCGCGCCGCGCTGCCTGGGTCACCCAGTTGAAGCGCTGCTCGTTCATCAGCGTCGAAAGCGCGGGGCGCCGGCGATCGAGGAGATTGGCCGCAACGCGATAAAAATAGAACGCAGCGAGCGGCAGCACGGACGCAAAGAGCGAAAAGAGATTGATCGTGTCCAAATCGGCTTCCCCAGGGGCTGATCTGGGGCCGACGATACCGATTGGGAGCCCGCGTGGCGACCCTCAAAACGCGCCCGCGCGCATCACCTCGCGCGTCGTATCGATAAAGGCGCGCAGCTTGGGCGCCAGCGACGCCCGGCGCGGGAAATAAAGGAACAGTCCCGCTTCATCGACGGCGAATTGGTCGAGCACCTGCACCAGCCGGCCCGCGGCGATATCGGCCCGCACCAGGGGCTCGAAGGCATAGCCCAGCCCGACGCCGGCCAGCGCCAATTCGATCGCCGAATGGGATTCGGTGACGATGGCGCTGCCCTTGACCGCAACCGCCACCTCGCGCCCATCGAGGTTGAATTCCCAACGATAGAGCCCGCTCGAGCGGATCAGCCGATAGCCGATGCAATTGTGCTTGGCCAATTCGTCCAGCGTTTGCGGCCGGCCATGGCGCCCGATATAGTCCGGTGAGGCAAAGACGACCGATTTGAAGGGCGGCGTAAGCCGGATCGCCACCATATCCTGGGCCAGCATTTCGCCCACCCTGATCCCGGCATCGAACCCCTCGGCGACGATATCGGCCAGCCGTTCATCGGAAAACAACTCGACCTCGACGTCCGGGTAGCGCTCGGCCATGGCGGCGATCACCGGCGTCAGCGCCAGAGGCAGGGACACCCGCGCCGCGTTGATGCGCAAGAGCCCGCTGGCCCGGCCCTTGACGCCGCGCAGCCGCTCGATCTGTTCGTCGATTTCCCCAAGCGCGGGAGCGATGGTCGCCATGAAGGACTTGCCCGCCTCGGTCAGCGCGACGCTGCGGGTGGTGCGGGCGAAAAGCGGTTGCCCCAGCCGCTCCTCAACCAGCCGCACCGCATGGCTCACCGCCGAAGCGCTCATGGACAATTCGCGCGCCGCGGCGGCAAATCCGCCCCGGCGGGCCACGCTGGCGACGACCGAGAGATGGGGGAGCAGATCACGGTCCATTGCTGACCTCCATCGCATAGTCCGTGCGAATTAAGCGATCTTATCGTCTGCTCCGTCAACGGCGATGTTAGTGGCGATCTGCAGGGGCAGACACCAGAACGGAGAAACGACGATGGCCATGACCTATTACACCCTTGGCAATAGCGGGCTGAAAGTGCCGCAACTGGCGCTGGGCACGATGACGTTCGGCACCGAATGGGGCTGGGGCGCCGACAAGGACGCCGCGCGCGAAATCTTTGGCGCCTATGCCGATGCCGGCGGCAATTTCTTCGACACAGCGGATGCCTATACCGGGGGCACGGCGGAGGCCTGGCTGGGCGAATTCATCGCCGAGCGCGGCATGCGCGACGAGGCGGTGATCGCCACCAAGTTCACGATGAATCTTTCGGCGACCAATCCGAACGCGGCCGGCAATGGGCGCAAGAACATCATCCGGGCGCTGGATGGCTCGCTCAAGCGCCTAGGCACCGACTATGTCGACCTCTACATCCTCCATTGCTGGGACCGGCTCACGCCGCCCGAGGAGGTGATGCGCACGCTCGACGATCTGGTGCGCGCCGGCAAAATCCGCCATATAGGGCTTTCCGATGTCCCCGCATGGTATGCGAGCCGTGCCCAGGCGGTGGCCGAGCGGTTCGGCTACGAACCGATCTCCGCGCTGCAGCTCGAATATTCCCTGGCCGAACGGTACATCGAAAACGAGTTTGTCGCCCTGGGCACCCGCTATGGCGCCGGCCTCATGGCGTGGAGCCCGCTGGCCAGCGGCTTGCTGAGCGGCAAATACCGCGCCGGCGCGCAAGGGCGGCTCGAAACCCTGCGTGGTTCGTCCAATCCGGGTTTCCAGAAATTCACCGAGCGCAATTTCGCAATCGTTGCCGAGCTCGAAGCGGTGGCCGGCGAGATCGGGCGGTCCATGGCCCAGGTGGCGCTCAACTGGACGTTGACCCAGCCGGGCGTCGCTTCGGCGATCATCGGGGCGCGGACGCTGGCCCAATTGCAGGATAATCTCGGCGCTCTCGATTTCACCATCCCTCCCGCCCTGCGCGAGCGGCTGGATGCCGTCAGCGCGCTTGAGGCCACCTTCCCCTATTCCTTTTTCGGACCCGAGATTCAGGGCGGGTTCACCGGCGGCGTCACATTGGGGGACAAGCCCGCGACCTACCACCCCGATCTTGCGCTCACCGCCAGCTTTGCCGGGGTGAGCTAGGCTCAGGATCCACAAAGTGAGATGGATCAGATTTCAGCTCGGTTTCCGAAATTTCCGTGGGAGGCCGAACATCGCCGCCGCCGTCATCTTCTGGCTGTGATCAATGAGTCCTCAGCCTAGATGGTGCGCGGGTAGAGGCGGTTGATCTCCTCGATGCCCTTGAGCACCGCATCGGGCAGGACCAGCTGGTGGGCCGCGATATCGGTCCGGAGCTGGTCCATGTTCGTGGCGCCGATGATCACCGAGGCCATGAAGGGGCGCGAAAGGCAGAAGGCGATGCCCATCTGGCAGACATCGAGCCCGTGTTCCTCGGCCAGGGCGATATAGGCCTTGGTGGCGGTCTCCGAATGGGGATTGAGCCGCCACATCGCCCCAAGCGCGCCGCGGGTTCCGGCCGGCACGGCCCCGTTGTTGTATTTGCCGCTGAGCAGGCCGGCGGCCAGGGGCGAATAGCCCAGCAGGCCCACATCCTCGAAAGCGCACACTTCGGCCAGATCGAGATCGAACTGGCGGCGCAGCAGGCTGTATTCGTTCTGGATGGTCGCCATGCGGGCCAGCCCGTGCCGTTCGGCCAGCGAGAGATATTGCATCACCCCCCAGCTCGTTTCGTTGGAAACGCCGATGGCGCGGATCTTGCCCGCCTTGACCTCGGCATCGAGCGCCTGGAGCACTTCGAGCAGGTTGTCGCGCACCTTCTCGCGATCCTGACCATAGGGGTCGAAGGTCCAGGAATTGGAGAAATTGTAGTGGCGCCGGTTGGGCCAGTGCAATTGATAGAGATCGATATAATCGGTGCCCAGGCGCTTGAGGTTGCCATCGAGGGCGGCAACGATCTCCCTGGCGTCCATCGGCCGGCCGCCGCGAATCCATTCATTGCCGGGACCGCAGATTTTCGAGGCGAGCACCCAATCCTCGCGCCGGCCATTGGCCTTGAACCAGTTGCCGATGATGGTTTCGGTCGACCCTTGCGTCTCGGCCCGGCCGGGCGTCGAATAAAGCTCGGCGGTGTCGATGAAATTGATGCCCTGATCGAGGGCATAGTTCATCTGCGCATGCCCTTCGGCCTCGGTGTTCTGCTCGCCCCAGGTCATGGTGCCGAGGCAGATTTTGCTCACGGAAATGCCGGTGCGGCCAAGGGTGCGCTGCTGCATGAATCGAAAAATCCTGGATCGTCGCGAGTCGAAAGGAAAAAGGGCAGGGCCCTTTACCCATGTCTAACCGCCACGGCTCCGGTGCGCAATCGCCTTGAGTTTCCGGCGCCTTCCGGGAACTGTCAAAAAAATGTCGTGTTGGATGGCGGAAAGGGGTTTGCAAACCGGATTTGCCCCCCTATATAGGCGGCGTCCGAGCGGTTCGCCTGAACCGCAATTCGCCGACATTCTTGACGCGGGGTGGAGCAGCCCGGTAGCTCGTCAGGCTCATAACCTGAAGGTCGCAGGTTCAAATCCTGCCCCCGCAACCATTCTAAGTCTTTGAAATTTAAGGGCTTTCTCGGGCGTCCAAACCTCCGAAAATTCAGCGACAAATTCCCACTGGAAGCATACTGGAAGCGCTGGGACGAAGGTTTCCCGGCCCGCTTGCCGTTTAGGGTGCGACAATCTGACTCGCTTCGGCGGGGCGCTGGCTCTTCCCAGGCATAAGCCTAGGTCCCGATTGGGAGTATGATGCTCTCGGTGGTCACCCCCTGATGTTGCCTGCCCGGATTTGCCTCCTTGCTGTCATGCACATGCATGTCTGTTGGCATGGCAGGGAGATACCTCGACGCACAGCCAAGAGTGAGAGTGCGGACGGGGATGTCCGTGACGGGTTGAGGATCGGGAGAGAGGCTCCCGACCCCTCGCGGAGATCATCCCGATGGCCAGCACTCGCGAACGCCGCGCCGGAAATGACCGGGCGAACCTTTACGACGAAATCACCGACAAGATCATAGCCGAGCTGGAAGCTGGTCACTTGCCCTGGGTCCAACCCTGGGGCACCGCCAACGCAAAGGCTTCGCTCGCCATGCCGAAAAACGCCGCCACCCGGCGGCAATATTCCGGCATCAATATCCTCATCCTCTGGGGCGCCGTCGTAGAACATGGCTTTCCCACACAGCACTGGCTGACCTTCCGGCAGGCGCTCTCGCTTGGCGGCCATGTGCGCCGGGGCGAGCGGGGCACCACCGTCGTCTATGCGGACAGGTTCGTTCCAGAGGACGAAATGGCGCGTGCGCGCGAAACCGGCGAGGACGCTCAGGCGATCCCGTTCCTCAAAAGGTTCACGGTCTTCAACGTGGACCAATGCGAGGGTCTGCCCGAGGACATTGAAGGCGAGGCGCCGCCCTCCCCGGAGGGTCTTATCGAACCAAGGGTCGAGGCGCTCATTCGCTCGACCAGGGTCGATTTTCGCATAGGTGGCAATAGGGCTTTCTATGTTCCCGCGCTCGACTATGTGCAGGTGCCGCCGCCGCAAGCCTATCACGAACCGATCAACTGGCACCGCACCGCCCTGCACGAACTGGGCCATTATGCCGTGACCCGGATTATGCCGTATGGCCGAGTTGGGGGCTGGTTTGCCGGGGTTCGGCCATGCAGCGGTTCGGCATAATCAGAGCGATTCCAGGAATGCGAGTATGGCGTGGGAAGCTGACTGTCGGCTTGGATTAGCGAAGAGCCGACATTCTCTGCTCCGCGAAGGCGGGATGCACTTGCATGCGCCCAAGATGTTCGTGGCGGCATCCGGCCTGCTATCGGAAATTGCCGTGCCTGCCGCCTTCTCCGCCGAGATCCAGATGATTACGTCACCGATAGCCGCGACGATCTTGGCAGCGAGAAGCCCGACTGCTGCGGGGACACAGGTCGTTAGGTTCTCGCTGGCAGCGGAGACAGGCTCTCTATTATTCTGCAATCTGCGACCAGGCCGCATCCACACTGGTCAATCATCCTGTCCAGTTCGGACTTGAGCGCAACCAAGTCTTCGATTTTTCGCTCGACCTCCTTCCGATGTGCCTTAGCGATCGCATCGACGGCGGCGCAGGATTGCGAACGATCGTCAGCGAGGTTGAGAAATTCCCTGATCTGATCGAGCGAGAAGCCGAGCTCTCGTGCACGTCGGATGAAGCTCAACCGATTAAGGTGATCCTGCTCGTAGGAGCGGTAGTTTCCCCCCGTGCGGGAAGGTTGCGGTAGGAGGCCATTTTTCTCGTAGAACCGGATCGTCTCTACTTTGGTGCCAGTTTGCCTTGCAAGGTGGCCTATCGTCAGAATGGATGAGTTCATGGTGTGACCCTGTAGCGAATACAGGGTCAACGTAGGTTCGATGTGGGTGTTTGTCGATCTTGATCGCTCGCCTATTGCGTTGCTCTGGCGGTCTCCACCTCTTCACGCACCAGATCGTAGAGTTGTTGCGGGCCGAAGGATTCCAGCGGCCGGCCATTAACGAAAAAAGTTGGCGTCTGGCGGACGTTGTTGCTTTGGACGTCGGCTAGGTCCTGCTCAAGAACGGCATCGATCTCGTCCGAGGACATCTCACGCCGTGCCTGCTCGACGTCCAGTCCCGCCGCCCCCGCAATCTCCCAGGCTTTTTCGAGATCTGGCGCACCATGCACGGCCCATTCCGGCTGTTGCGCCAGCAGCGCTTCCAGAACGGGTTCGAAGCGGTCCTGAAGACGGGCCGTTTCCAGTATCCTGACGGCTTCCTCCGATCCCTCATGGAAGGGCGTGTATCGGATGACAAGGCGCGTTTCGTCAGGAAAATTCGCCATGATCTGCTTAACGGCTGGATAGAAAGCCCTGCACGCTTCGCAGGACGGGTCGAGAAATTCCACGATCGTCACGGGAGCATTTGCTGGGCCGATGATCGGCGAATGTGCCCTGACCAACGCATCGCCTTGCGCCGCTGCAACCGGCTGTGCCGAATTGCCGCCGTAGCGATCGTAGAGAAAGACACCGCCGGCAAAGACGATCAGTGCGACTAGGCCGGTGAGAAAAACGATGGACCGTCTGGTCATGCTGAACGCCTCCGGCGCGCGAGAAGGAGAAGAAGGGCGATGCTCAAGAAAGCGGCGAGCGATAGGTAGGGGAGCGGCAAAACGCCGAGTATTGTCATATCGGCGCTCGAACAGGATGGGCCGTCTCGTCCACATGGCTCGATGGCTGCGGGAATGATGCCCGCATAAAGTAGGGAATGGAACGCCGCTATGGCCGCGCCGACGACGGCGAGTGGAAGCCCATACCAAGAAACGCTGGCGTCGCTCCGAAAGCTAGCGACGGCCAGAATGACGGCCAGCGGAAACATGAAGGCGCGCTGATGCCAGCACAGATTGCACGGCGTCTGCCCCATGATCTCGCCAATGAAGAGAGCGCCAAGCGAGGCGGCAAGCGCGACGAGCCATGCCAGGAACACGAACCCCCAGGCATTTGCTGTTGTGCCCGCCCTGATGGTCATAGCACTCGCTTTCGCATCGTTTCGTTTCGCTCCAATCAGCCTTGCGTGGGGCATAACTGCACCCTCTACCCACTACAGGGTCAAGTCTCTTTGCATGAAGTTCTGCGGCGAATTCGCACATGGATCGTCCGCAAACGGAATAAACAGGGTCGGCCCTTGACCCTGTAGTTGCTACAGGGTCTATCTGCGGTGTCACATCTAACGGTCGAGGTGACGCCATGACGGCAGCGAGCCCTTATAGACTGCGTGTAGAAGGCATGGACTGTGCATCTTGCGCGTTGAAAATCGAAACGGCCATGCAACGCCTGCCGGGCGTTAGCGACATCAATGTCAGCTACGCCAACGAGACGCTTGCATTGCGTCTTGACGAGGACCGCACGCCCCTCGCCGCTATTGAGCAAAAGATCCGGGCGCTCGGCTATACCCCAGTGATTGAGCAGGCCGAGCCAAAGGCGAGTCCGCCTCGGAAGCGCATCACAGAGGCATGGTGGAAAGGCAGCAAGGGTCGGCTTGTGCTCCTTACCGGCGCGCTGTTCGTCCTTGCCTTCGCTCTCGCACGTCTCCTGCCGGAATGGGAGCGATGGCTCTATTCAGGCGCGGCGTTGATCAGCGTCATCCCGTTCGCGAGGCGGGCGATCGCCGGCGCGATGTCTGGCTCGCCCTTCACCATCGAGACACTGATGACGGTGGCAGCACTGGGCGCGGTCGGCATCGGCGAGGCCGAAGAAGCGGCTGTCGTAATCTTCCTGTTCGCAGTGGGCGAACTGCTTGAAACCGTAGCGGCTGGCCGCGCGCGGGCAGGCATTGAGGCGCTGATCGATCTCGTGCCCCGAGTCGCTTTCCGCGAGCGTGATGGTGCCGTTGAGAAGGTCGCTGCCGAAGAGCTGGCCATCGGTGATGTCGTCGTTGTTCGGCCTGGAGACCGTGTGCCGTCTGACGGCACGGTGATCGACGGTGTATCGGAGGTCGATGAGGCTCCCGTGACAGGCGAATCCGTGCCCGTGCTGAAAGAATCCGGCGCAACTGTCTATGCCGGCAGCATCAATGCCAATGGCGAGCTGCGGGTGTCGATCAGCCATGTCGCGGCCGATAACACCATAGCCCGCATAATCCACATGGTGGAGGAAGCCCAGGAATCAAAGGCCCCCACGGCGCGCATGATCGACCGTTTCAGCCGGTGGTATACGCCAGGCGCGATGGTCGTGGCGGCTCTGATCGTTATCGTGCCGCCGCTCGCCTTCGATGGTGACTGGATGACGTGGGTGTATCGCGGCCTCGCCACGCTGCTGATTGCGTGCCCCTGCGCGCTCGTGATCTCCACGCCCGCGGCCATCGCCTCCGGTCTTGCCGCCGGCGCGCGGCAGGGCCTGCTGATCAAGGGCGGCGCGGCGCTGGAAACACTTGGCAAAGTCATAACCGTTGCCTTCGATAAGACGGGAACGCTGACGCGCGGCCGTCCCCAGGTGACAGACATTGTGCCGATCACAGGTGACGAGAACTCCGTCCTTGCCATCGCGGCGGCTGTCGAGCGCAGCACCAGCCATCCGCTCGGGGTCGCAATCGTGGAGGCGGCAGAGGCGCGCGGGCTCGAATTGCCCGCCACCTTCGGAGGCGGCATGGCCACACCCGGCAAGGCCGTCACAGCGCGGTTGAAGGACGGCTTCGCTTCGGTCGGGTCTCCCCGCCACGCGGCCGAACAGGCCGCCCTTGAAGAGAGCATCGCCCAGACGATTACCACGCTGGAAAGCCAGGGCAAGACGGTCGTCGTGCTTACAAAGGGCAAGACCGTCGAGGGATTGATCGGGTTGCGCGACGAGCCACGCGATGACTCTATCGAAGGTGTGAAGCGGCTGACGGACCGCGGTGTGCGCCCTCTGATGCTGACCGGCGACAACAAGCGCATGGCCGACGCCATCGCGGCTCATCTCGGTCTTGAGGCGAGAGCCGAACTACTGCCCGATGCCAAGCTTGCCGAAATCGGGCGATTAAAGGCTGAAGGGCCGATTGCCATGGTTGGAGACGGTATCAATGACGCGCCGGCGCTTGCTGCGGCTTCTGTTGGCGTTGCCATGGGCGCGGGCACCGACGTAGCGCTGGAAACCGCCGATGCGGCGCTGCTTAAAAACCGGGTGACGGGTATCGCCGATCTCATCGGGTTGTCGCAGGCCACGCTCGGCAATATCTGGCAGAACATCGCATTAGCCCTTGGACTGAAGGCGGTTTTCCTCGTGACGACTCTGTTGGGCGTTACCACGCTCTGGATGGCCATCCTTGCCGATACGGGCGCTACGGTCCTCGTCACGGCCAATGCGCTGCGCCTTCTCGCGTGGCGCGGCACCCGCGACAAATGAGCTTAAACAGTGAGCGCGTGCAGGTTGCGGCTTCTGCTTCCTGCCGAGAAAGCCGATGTGTAAATTATGAGTAGTCAGCCCCGGAAAGCAAAATCATCTGAGAAGAGCGAACAATGGGCGCTCGCATGGGTGCTTGCGATCAATACTGCCCAAGCGGCCATTGTAGGAAGCCTGGGTTGGTGGGCCCAGTCAACAGGACTGATGGGTTCCGCGCTCGATAATCTTGGCGACGCAGGTGTCTACGCCATCAGCCTTTTCGTTGTGGGGCGGGGATTGGCGGCGAAAGTTCGAGTTGCCCGGTTGTCGGGTGTCCTTCTGATGGTATTCGCCGGCCTCCTTCTGCTTGAAGTCGGCAGACGCTTCTTTACTGGCTCAGATCCAATAGGGCCGATCATGATTGCCGTGGCGATCGCGAGCGCTCTGACGAATATGGCCTGCATGTGGTTCCTGAAATCGCATCGCGAAGGCGGCGTGCATTTGCAGGCCTCATGGATTTTCACGACAAACGACATGCTCGTGAACTCGGCGATCGCTGTTTCGGGTCTTGCCGTGATCCTTTTCAGCTCGCCCTACCCGGATCTGATCATTGGCTTGGGCGTGGTTGTTGTCGTCGTCAGAAGCGGCCTCGAAATTCTTGAGAAAGCCGGGGAAGCTGGAGAAAAAGGAAAACAATATGATTAGTGCACGAGCCCTGTCCGCCGCCTTCCTTGTCCTGGCAGTAACGATCTCTCCTGCCGTGGGCCACGACTTCCAAGCCGGTTCGATCACCATCAATCATCCGTGGTCGCGCGCGACTCCGCCGGTCACGCCGGTAGCCGGTGGCTATCTGACGCTGACGAACGATGGCGACATAGCCGACCGCCTGGTGTCGATCTCATCACCCCTGTCAGAACGGGTGGAGATCCACGAGTCGGCCGTAAGCAATGGGGTTGCTAGCATGAGGCCAGTGCCAAATGGCGTCGAGATCGGGGCGGGCGAGACGGTCGAGCTTCAGCCTGGCGGTATGCACATCATGTTCATGAAGCCATCGCGTCCTTTGAAGGAAGGGGAACGGTTTGCCGCGAAGCTCACATTCGAGCAGGCCGGAACCGTCGAGGTCGAGTTTGCCGTGCAGGGTATGGGTGCAGGTCCGGCCACAACGAACGAGCATGACGGGCACGGGGAGCCGGCGCAATGAGCGGCATCAAACTCTTCCGTCTAGTTACCTGGATTGCCGTCGCCGTCGTCGGCGGGCTCTTCATCGGCCTGTCTATGTCCAAGCCCTGGCTACAGCAAACCGTATCGGTAGCGTCCTCGACAGGCATCGCAGCCATCGGCGGCCCGTTCCAGCTCACATCCCATCGAGGCGAGACGATCGACAATGCCGTGTTGGCTGGAAAACCCTATCTTGCCTTCTTCGGCTTCACCCATTGTCCTGATGTGTGCCCGACGACGCTCTTTGAGCTAAGCGATCTCATGAACGAGCTCGGGCCGGTGGCTGACCAGTTCAACGTACTGTTCTTCACCGTCGATCCCGAACGGGACACCCAAGAATTGCTGGCTCAATACATGACAGCCTTTGATGATCGCATCCTCGCACTGCGGGGAAATCGACAAGAAACGGACGCCGTGGTGAAGGCCTTTGCCGCCTATGCGCGAAAAGTGCCTCTGGAGGGGGGCGAATACACGATGGATCACACCGCCGGCGTCTACATGATGGATGCCGAAAGCAATTTCGTGGGCACGCTCGACATGCATGAGCCGCGCGAGACCCGATTGCAGAAGCTCCGGCGTTTGGCGGGGGGTAGCGCATGAACGATTATGTGATGATGACGCCCACTGTCAGAGGTGCCTTTGGGGCTTCTGCGATGCTCATCACAGGGAGCGCCGCGACAGCGGCGCTGATAGTCGCTTCGGAGTAGATGGATTTGGATTTCACGTTTGTCGGCCTACTAACGGTGTTTGCTGCGGGGGCGATCTCCTTTCTTTCGCCGTGCGTTCTGCCCCTTGTTCCCGGCTATATTTCGTTCGTCACTGGTGGCGCGCGCATGGAGCCTGCTGTTCAAAATCGTCTGAGGGCAAACTGGCAGGCTCTCGTCAACAGTCTTTATTTTGTCCTCGGATTCACAACGATCTTTGTGTTGTTAGGGGCTACTGCAACTGCATTGGGGGCCTTATTTCGCTCCTACCTGTACGAAGCCAACCTAATAGGCGGCGCGGTCGTTATCATTTTCGGTGTGGTAACAACAGGTTTGGTGCCTATCCCGTGGTTTGATCGTGAAATGCGATTTCATCCCCGGCCGCACGTTGCTGGCCCTTGGACGAGCTACCTGCTTGGATTGGCCTTCGCCTTTGGCTGGACCCCGTGCATTGGGCCGGTACTAGGCTCTATTCTAACTCTTTCAGCTGCAAATGCGACTGTCGGAACCGGCGCAATCCTGTTGACTGTGTACTCCTTGGGGCTCGGAGTGCCATTTATCTTGGCAGCTCTTTTCATGCAGCGCTTCATTGCAGGCATGCCAACCTTACGTTGGGCTGGCCGATACTTACGAGTGTTAGCGGGCGTGATTATGATTGTTATGGGACTTGCCATGATGACCGGTCAACTCACGCGCTTCGCTATTTGGCTCCTGATTACTTTCCCCGCTTTGGGTCAGATCGGCTGACGATGCGTGGAGTTCTAAAATATACATCGCTCGCGGCCGCCATCGCCTTCGGAGCTGACCAGTTATCCAAGTGGTGGGCGATCCAAGTGATGGAAGGCCATACGGAAATATCCGTCACGGGCTTCTTCAACTTGGTCCTGGGGCGCAACACGGGTGTCAGTTTCGGACTTTTCACCGAAGCGCCGCCTTGGCTCCTTGTCGGAATCACCCTGGCAATCGTGCTTATGCTTTTGGTATGGGCGAGCCGGGAAAGACAACCGATAACGGCCGTGGCTCTGGGCCTCATAATTGGAGGTGCCTTGGGCAATATGCTCGATCGGCTACGTCACAGCGGCGTTACCGACTTCCTCGATTTTCATATCGGAGGAATTCATTGGCCTGCCTTCAACCTTGCTGACACGGCGATCGTGCTCGGGGTTATGCTCTTATTATTCGATGCATTCAGGAGGGAAATGCGTTTCCTGACACGCCCATAGTGGCTCGGCCCAATGGAAAGATCCAAGCTCCGGCGTCTGGCAGGCAACAATCAACCCCAAAGGTGGTCTGATGGTCCCGGCCACCAGGAGCGTGATTGCAGGTATCCGTGACCCAAGCTTTGCAGGAAATAGACGTTCTGGTGATCGGCGCTGGTCAAGCGGGGCTCGCTGCCGGCTACCATCTTGCCAGAACAAAGCTTTCATTCGTAATCGTTGATCGCCATGCCCGCATTGGCGACAGTTGGCGCTGTCGCTACGATTCGCTGACCCTGTTCACCCCGCGCGCATTTAGTACGCTGCCCGGTCTTACGCTCGACGGCGATCCGGAAGGCTATCCAGCGCGAGATGAGTTTGCGGACTATCTCGACGCCTACGCCAGCCATTTCGACCTACCCGTGCTCTCCGGAAATGGCGTGGCTCAGCTCGAACCCCAAACTGATGAGCGTTTCGCCGCGCAACTCGATGATGGCAGGCACATAATCGCCAAGGCGGTGATCGTCGCGACGGGTGCGTTTCAGGAACCGATTCTCCCAACGATCGGTACCGACTTCGACAGTGCAGTTACGCAACTGACACCGGAGAGCTATCGCAATACTGCTGACGTCCAGACTGGCACCGTTCTCGTCGTGGGAGATGGAGCAAGCGGGCGCGACATTGCGGCGGAACTGTCCGCTACCCATGACGTCGTACTGGCTGTTGGACGCGGCCGACGACTGTTTCCGGAGCGGATTTTGGGCAAGAGCACGTGGTGGTGGCTGCGCGCACTCGGCTTGATGAGAGCAAGGCCCGGTTCGGCGATAGGCCGCCTGATGCGGCGCGCCGACCCATTTCCTGACCGGGGACGCAGCCTTGGCGACCTGCAACGGATGGGCGTGGCCATCTCAGGACGCTTGGTGTCAGCAAACGGCCGAACCGCTACCTTTTCCGATAAGTCTAAACGGGCGATTGATTCCGTCATTTGGTGCATTGGATACCGCGACGACAGCGCTTGGCTCCAGATTCCAGGCAGTACGCATTCCAACGGAAGCTTTCTGCAAGAGGGCGGGTTAGCTCCAGTACCTGGCCTTTTTCATCTAGGTCGCCCATGGCAGCGGAATCGTGCTTCAGCCCTCGTTATGGGTGCCGGCGAAGATGCTTCCGTAGTTGTCCCCTTGTGCGTGCAATACTGCTTCGGCGACGATAGGGGCCGATGACGAGGGCCAGCGGAAGTCCGGTTTCAGGAGGGACGACTGACCACACGAGCGACTGGGATGGGGTCGAGAGCTGACGTGGTGTTTGATGATGGGTGCACGGACGAAGACGAACGCCCCGCCGAAGCGGGGCGCTGGGCCTTCAGGCCGGTTTTCCAGCCGCGCCCTCGAGCGCGATGATGTAGGCGAGCTCGATCCGGGCAAGGAGCGGAATGCCGATGGAAAGGGTGATCCGCAACTGGCCCTTATGGGCCAGGCGGCGGAGCAGCCGATTGACCCAGCGAGAAACCCGGCGGCCGGTCATCAGGCAGAAATCTACGAGCGTTTTCATGTTGCATCTCCTTCCAAAGTGGTTGTGCGCAATCGCGGAGCTCGAAGGAGAGCAGGGACCGCCGAACGCACCGCGCAGCGGTCGCAACGTCAGTGAAGAACCCGAAGGGTTGCGTTCACGAGGCGGGACCGGGGCGTATCGTGCGCAGCTTGAGGATTGCGAACGGCCACTTTGGAGATGCGAAAACGCGGGGTTTGAACGCTCGGCCGCCGGTTGCGGGTCAGTCGGCCGGTCTGCCCGATCGGGGCAGATCGCCCTTTCCATCGGCATGCAGCGCTTTTCGACACCACGAGCCCCGGCGCGGCTGGAAAACCGGCCTAAGCGCCCCTTAGGCGCGTATGTCCGTGGATGGGGAAGGGAGCGCGAGGGAAGGGGCTTTGGGGCTTCCCTCGTATCGGGTGCGCCCGCTCGATGCGGGCGCGGCAGGTTAGCGGCTGGCGTTCCAGATGTCAGGACGCCATTGCGCGATGACCGCCTCGATGTCGCTGCGGTATTCCTCGGGATAGAACGCCATGCTGTTGCGCGACAGGCAAACGACGATCGTCGCCATGTCCGACGAAATCGCGTGGTCGAGCGCAAACAGGTCGGCCAGGTCAAAGCCGCCAAGAGAGCCAGCGTTCCACCACGCCAGAATGAAGTTCGCCACGATGCGGCATTGCCCGGTATCGCGCTTGGCAAGTTTCAAAAGGCGCTCGAAGGCGGCGCGCTCGAAATCGTTCATGCAGCGGTCGGGTCGGGCGGTTTCGCCTTGCATGGTCTAGCCTCGGCTGGTGCGTTGCAGTCGGCGCGCCTTCAGGGCCTCGATCATGAGGGCCTGCACCTGCTTGGTGAACGGCGCGCTGAATTTGCCGATCCGGTTGCCCGGCTCGAAATAAAAGCTGCGGGCCGGAACGTCCTCATTGGCCTCGTCGGCGATGATCCAGAGCCGCATATGGGCATCGAGGCCGGCGCGGCGCTTCTCGATCTCGGGAACCTCGATCGCGTATCTCGCCGTTTGCGGAACGCTGGTGATCGGCACCATGAGCACCACGAGCTCGTCATTGCGGTTGCGCACGAGCAGCGCCAGGACGACGGGCCGATCTTTCCGGCCCTCGGTTTCCCCGCGCGCCGCCTCGCGGCTCCACAGGAACGGGAACCGCCACACATCGCCAAGGCTTGGGCCGGATGCGTCAGTCATTGTCGATGCTGTTTTGCAGGTCGCCGATCAGCTTTTCGGCCTCCTGGTCGTCAAGATCGTCGACGTGGAAGGCGCGGCGGGTGTCGTGACCGTGGGTCAGACTTTCATAGCGCTCCATCGACATGATGACGTATCGTGGCTTGCGATGCTTGGTGATCGCGACCGGCGAGAGGGTCGCCGCTTCGAACAGGTCGCCCGTCTTGCGGGTGAGATCGGCGGCAGCAAATTCTTTCATGGTGCGGACCTCGATTTGTGTTTTGCAGAATATACAGAGTTTCTGATTATTCTGCAAACTGAAACCATGGGTGGGAAGGGAGCGCGAGGGAAGGGGCCAAGGGGCTTCCCTCGTCTCCGTCGCAGCCGCTCGATGCGGGTGCGACGGCGCGGAGCCTCGGGCGGCTGGGAACCATGCGAAACGATAGCTCCCAGCCTCGCGCCTATGACGGCTCCTTGAAAAGCGGCATGTCGCGTTCATTGGAAAGCGCCGATTTCTTCGCCTCGAAGCGGTAGCCGTCCCAATCGGGCCACGGCACCCAGCCATGCAGCGAGGCGCGGCCATACCAGACGCGCAGCCGGACGGTTTCCCCGTCCGGCAGGGTCTCGACAATCGAGACGGTGAAGCTGCCGCCCATGCCTGACGGGGTGTCGAAAACCCGGACCGAACGCACTTCCGTCATGGCCGTTGCTCCCGTCCGTGCGGGTCAATCGCCCACTCGTCGCCGCGCCTTTCTATGCTGGCCGCTTCGCCATGCTGGCAGACGAACACGCGATCCGCTTCGATCCGGCGACGGCGATGCAAATCGCTCGCCTTATGGCCGCTGGGGCGAATGCACCAGATGCCAACCGCCTTGCCGCATGACGGGCACCGAACGGCAAGAACCGGGTGCCGGTGTGCTGTGAAATCAGGCATCGGACACACGCCCCTCCAGCGCGGCCATGACGCGCTTTGCCGCCCAGCGGCCCGCCTCGTTCAAATGCCGTTGCCAAGCGGTTTCCCTCGGGGACCATCGAAACCCGTTCGATTTGAGCAGGGCGCGCGTTTCGGCGTCCGGCTTGCCGGGAAAGATCAGTTGCAGCCGCGCGATGTCGGCATTTTCCTTGACCTCGAACGCCGCCGTTTCGGTCTCGACGGTCTGGCTGATCGTGCCGCGCTCCTGGGTGCGGCGCAGCGTTGCCAGCCGTATCTTGAGGCGTCGAATCTCGGCACGGTCGCCGGTCGTGTCGTAGCCGCGCCGGGTCTGCCATGGCTGCAAGACGATGGCGCGCACGGCGATTTCCGGGGTGGCGTTGGTCTCGGCCACCACGGCTTTGACCATATCGGCTTCCTCGGCATTGGCCTTTTCCATCCGCCGAATGATGCGATTGGCGGCTTTGGCGCTGTCGATGGCATCGGACAGGGCGGCAATTTTCGCCTCGATCTTGGCGATGGCATCGGGATCATTGGAGCGGATCGGATCGCCTTCGGCGCCGAAGGGCAGAGCGCGCGCCCGGATCGCCTTGCGGGCCTTGGCTTCGTGGTCGCTGATTTCCTGCCGTCGCTTCTGCGCGGTTGCCTGCCGCTTTTCGTTTCGGGCCTTGGGGAAGTTCGCCGGGCCGGTGATGAACCAGTTCAGGCAACGGCTTTCGGCCTCCCAAAAGGCGCGGGTCAAGGCGACGTGCTTTCGCGCGAACCGCTCGACTTCGCCGCTGCCGTCGAAACCGGCGACGATATTGCTATCTTCGGCCAGGTCGCGGGCGAAGGTCGCGAAGCGATTGAGCCGGTCGGCCAGCTCGTCCAGTTCGATACGGGCGCGCCGGTCGGGATAGTGGGTGAGGGCGTCAAACTTGTGCTCGATCCCCTTTGCCGCGATGGACGCGGCAAAGGAACCAACCGAAACGACAAGGGTCGCGTTTTCGATCAGGGCTATGGTCATCATGCGGCCCCTTCGGTGATGGTGGGGGCGCGCCGTTCAATGCGGGTCTGAAAGCCCTGCAGAATGGTTGAGAAGACAAGGCCGCTGCCGCGCGTGCCTTCCTCCGACGAAAACACAGGATCGAGCAGCGGGCGGGCGCATTCGAAGCGCTTGGCCGCGTCCTCGATGCTGATCAGCGGCGTTGCGAACGGCTCGTCGTCAAGACATGCCAGCACCAGCTTTCCGGCCAAGGGCTGGGGGTATCCGTCAAAGATCGTGAAGGCCGTAAGCCCGTCCCGCAAGCCGTCCTCGTCGGCAAACAGCAGGTGGCGGTCATCGAAGCGCAACGCCTCGACCAGCGTGCAGCCCATCGCCGCGTAAAGCGGCTTAAAGCCGTGTTCGGTGGACATCAGCATGGGCCGAAACAGGGTCGTTTCGGGGTCCAGCACGTAGAGCGATGCGGTGTTGTTTTTCATGGGTTTTGCCCTTTCTCTCTGGCAGTCCGGGTGCCGGAAAGCCATTTTCCGTTGACGGCAGCGGACAGGCCCGCGCCTGTCCGCCTGACCGTCCGGCGAGGACCGGGAGAGAGGGGGGCAAGTGCAAAATCCGGAGGGGGTTCGCCCGCCCGAGCGTGTGCGAAGGGGCGGCGCAAGATCCGTGCATGCGGATCCGCGCCGATCCTGCACGAGCCGGCTCGAGCGGTTTGCGCTCGAGTAAGGCGAGGAAGGACGGGGAGACCGGATTTTGTGCTTGTGGGGGAGAGAGGGCAGGGTCCTTTCTCCCTGCCAGGAAAACGGAAGCGGCCGCGTCTTGCGGCCTCCGCCGATCTTCCTGACCGAAAAAGGGGAGCTGCCCGCAGGCAACTCCCCCGTCATACGTGACGAGAAGGGCTAGCAACCCGTCAGCGCACGACTGCCGTAACCGGCCTTGACCTATATGGAAGTGGGTCGGCGGGTGTAAACGATGCGTCCGGTCGTTTCAGGCATCGGTTGGGCCGCCCAGGGGCGGCCGTTGCACGATGCGATCGTAACCCGGATGGGCGGAGACGGACCGAAGGGCTGGCTCCGTGCGCTTGCGCATAGAGCGCGGTCGCGAAGCGACGTGCCCAAATCTTTGTCACGTCAGTTTGCCCTCTGGCCGAACTCGGTCGCGCTTTCGGAATGAAACCGCACGATCTGCTGTTCGAGCAACACTCCGGCTGCGCGGAGCCGGCCATAGAACAATTCGCCTCTGAACGCTGCATGCCACAAGGTTTCCGCCGGTCCCCGAAACGGACACCACTGCCGTTTCCAGCCGAGATTTGCCCCGGTTTTCGCCATTTCATAGACGTCCATGACCGCTAAAAACCGCATGCCTTCATGGTCGCGATCGATCGATTCCACCTGGTCGGCCGACAACCGATAGGGCGTCGAAATCCCTTCCTCATCGAGCTCCTGGCAATAGGCTTTCAACGCCGTGAACCCGCAATAGACGGCAATCGTATTGGCTCTTGCGAACAGCTCCTGGCGGGCGATCTGGTTTTTGAGGCCCTGCAGCGCGTTGAACCGGCCGAGCTGGCGGTCAAAGGCTTCGCCGGCGATCGGGCCGAGATCTTCGTTGTTGAGATACACGGAGGTTTCAACGAGGGCCTGGAAAATTGCGTTCGAGGAAATCATCTGGCCTTGCCTCCCGGGCCGCTGTTCTGTGTGGCAGGCGTAGCCTGCCCTCGCTCTTGCCCGCTCCGCACAGTGCGGCGATGCCGAAACGTGCGGGCAAGAGCGAAATGGGCATCGCCGCGTCACTTCGGATCGCGAAGCAAATGAGACACCAATCGGCCATCGATTTTCAAGGCTGGTGATGAAAAGCGCCTGATTCCGGGGTGTTCGACGCAATAGATCGATCTGGCCGTTGAACCGAATTGGCGCGAAGCTGCCGTTCATTGAGTCGATTTCTGCTCATGGCGGCCGGTGCTGCGGCGCTTGCGCACCGCGATTTATCTTGACCTGACGATGGGATTATGTTCCTGCTTTGTTCCTTTCACTGCTCGTCGAAAGGCTCATTTTCTCATGCTTATCGAACTCAAATTCGAGGCCGAAATTCTGGTCCCGGTGTTCGCGCATGGGCTCTGCGCCGGCTTTCCGTCGCCGGCGGATGACTTTCTCGACGAGGCGATCGATCTCAATGCGCTTCTGGTCCGCAACAGGCCGGCGACCTTCCTGTGGCGGGTCGACGGGCACTCGATGCGCGACGCCGGAATCTTTCATGGCGACCTGCTGGTCGTCGACCGATCGCTCAATCCCGTCGATGGCGATATTGTCGTGGCGATCATCGATGGCGAGCAATCGCTAAAACGGCTTCGGATCGCCGGCGGGCGGCCGCGGTTGATTTTCGAGAACCGGGAAATGCCGTTTTTCGAGTTGCCCGAGATTGCCGAAGTCGAGATTTGGGGCGTGGTGGTGTGCAACATCCATTGGCTGCGCCGGCAGGGCAGGGGCCAATGAGCCGCGCCGTGGCCCTGATTGACGGCAATTCATTCTATTGCTCGTGCGAGCGGGTTTTCGATCCCAAGCTTGCAACCAGGCCGGTGATTGTGCTCTCGAACAATGACGGCTGCGCGGTCGCACGGACGGCCGAGGCGAAGGCGCTCGGCATCCGCATGGGGGAACCGTATTTCAAGATTCGAGACCTGTGCGCCGACAATCGGGTTGCGGTCTTCAGCTCGAACTATACGCTCTACGGCGACATGAGCGCGCGCATGAACGCGATCTATCGGGAGTGGGCGCCCGAGGTCGAGGTTTACTCGATCGATGAAAGCTTTCTCGATCTGACGGGCGTTCCCGCGCGCGATCGCGTGGCCTATGGCCGCGATCTGCGCGCGACGGTGCGCCAGTGGACGGGGATTCCGACCTGTGTCGGCATTGGCCCGACGAAAACCCTGGCGAAATTGGCAAACCACATCGCCAAGAAAAATCCGGAGCTCGATGGCGTTTGCGACCTGACGGACCCGCGCGAGCGGGACCGTTGGTTGCCGCGCGTCGAGGTTGGCGATGTGTGGGGCATCGGCTCGGCGTCAGAGGCCAAACTGATGGCGCTCGGCATCGAGAGTGCGGCCGATCTGCGCGACATGCCGGCACGTCTGGCGCGTCAGCGCATGACGGTCGTGGGCGAAAAGACCGTGCTCGAGCTGCGCGGCATCTCCTGCATGGATCTCGAAGAGGTCGCGCCGCGGCGGAAAGGCTGCGCGGTCACGCGGAGCTTTGGGACGCCGGTGACGACGCTCGACGGCATGCTCGAGGCGGTTTCGGCCTACGCGACCAGGGCAGGGGAGAAGTTGCGCCGGCATGGGCTGGAAACTGCCCATATGGTGGTTTTCATGCACACGTCGCCGTTCAACCGTCGCGATCCGTCGCACTCGGCGTCAAAGACGGTAAACCTGCCCGAAGCCTCGGCCGACACGCTCGATTTGATCGATGCGGCCAAGCGCGGCGCGCTGGCGATCTTCCGTGACGGGTTCCGCTATTCGAAGGCCGGCATCATCATGGATGATCTGATCGTCGCCGGCAGCGCGCCGCGGCCGTTGTTCGACGCGCGGGACCGGGAAAAGTCCGCGCGGCTCATGGGCGCCCTCGATGCGATCAATGACAGGTTCGGCCGCGCAACATTGGTGCCGGCGGCAACTGGTATCCGAAAACGGGAATGGCAAACGAAGTTCGACCGGCGATCGCTCCGTTACACGACGCGCCTCGATGATCTGCCGAGAGCGAAGTGTTAGGCGCTTATCAAGTCTCGGCGACTCTCCGCTCTGCGAGCGAGGCCTCGCCGCCACGATAGTCGACTCGCGTTTAGCAGCGTATTGCAAGTTCCCGATCAGCCTCCTGGGGCGGCTTCAAGCCGTTGGGCGATGTTTTCCATTTGATTGATTTCAGAGCGTTGAGCTTCCACGATCTCGTCGCATAATGCGGTGAGTTCCGCATCGTCGATGTTGGCCTCACGGCACATGAGGATTGCTCCTGAATGGTGCGGGATCATGGAATCGATGAAGCGCTGATCGTCGATCAGCGCCTGCGTGCGCGTCCCCGCGAAGGACGCTCCGGTCAGGACGATGAATGCGAGATACAGCGCGATGTTGAGCCGCTTGTTCGGGAACATGCCCGGCATGGTGGCGAGCATGAAGATACCCATCGGCGCCCACATGGTCACCGCCATGTAGAACATGTTCAGGTTGTTCCGGAAATCGTGCCATCCGTCGATCATCGAGAACATTACGACGTACATGACGAGGAGGCCCAACGCCATGTTGATCCAGAACATCAGATAGGGGCGGCCGCCATGACGGTGATCGTGATTTCCTGACGGGTGTGAAGAACGGTCCATGTCATAGTCCCTTCTATTCGATCGGGAAGCGAGCCCGGCACTCTCGGTGCGAAGATCAGCCATTGCTTGAGCGCCAGCGGGTTGGGGGGATTCCAACGGGCAGACGACGGGGTCATTTTCGGTTCTGCATCAGATCACCCGAGGAACAGTCTTTATATGCCAGCAAACTGAGCCGCCGCCGGGCGGCGACTGTGCAGGAATGAGCTCCCGTGATCTTGCCGTATGACCTACGGCCGTGCTCGTACTGTAGAGCGCACCGACGCGATCCGAAAGAACTGGCCGGGGATGACCCGGCCAGCAGTTTCTATCGGTCCTCCAGCCACTCGCGCATCTCGGCAATTTCGCGCTCTTGAGCATCGACGATTTCCTGGGCGATTTCCTTCACCCATTCGTCTTCGGCATATTCGAGCGCAGCGTTGGCCATATCAAGAGCGCCCTGGTGGTGTGGGATCATCCCGCAGATGAAGGCGACGTCGAAGTCCTCGACCATCATGGCCGCCATCATCTCGCTGTGCATCTCGCCCATGTTCTCCATCATGGCCCGATGACCCTCGCTCATGCCCTCCATCATCGCGCTCATGTCCATATCCATGGACATTCCGGCCATGTGGTCGGCGTTCTGGAGGCAGATCTCGGGCAGGTCCGAGGTGCTGGCGGCTTCGGCTTCCATGGACATGCCGTCTCCGGCCGAAGCGTCCATATTGGAGTGGTCCATCCCCTGTGCGAGGGCGACGGATGACGTGCCCGCGATGAGCATCGCCACGCCGAGGATCTTGAAGGTTTTCATTTTAATTCTCCGGTTTCGAATTCAGTGGTGTTGTTCTTCAAACCGGAGGCTTTGGAGGGGGTGCCGGTACGCTCGGACGTTCGCCCGAAAGGATCGCGGCCCGCAGGGGGAAGATCGAATCCCCTGGGCGCGTCGAATTGGTCGGCCGCACAGTTGGGGCCGGCAACAGACAACAGCCGAGCGTCGGGCATTCGTCATGAATGCCGTTGCCATCATCGTGATGGGCGGCGGCGAAATGGTCGATCGAGGGGGACGGCTCACTCATTGCCGCTGGCGCCGCGAGAAGACTTGCGGTGACGAGAAGCGGGACAAGAATGAACTTCAAGAACTGGCCCATTGAAACCTTCGACTGGAGTGGGCCCAATGATGCGCCCCGAGGCTCGCGCGGCTGGACCTCGTCGATCACGTTGATTATGCTGCCGACGCTGATGGCCGGATGGAGACCAATGAAACAGTGACGGGTCAAGCAACAAACGCGTCAGGTTGGCAAGCGTTCCTGCGCTTTGTCATGATTGTGTGCGTAGCAGTCGTCGCTTTCCCTCTCCAGGCCACCCATGCGCCCCTCCATCCGGGCATGGCGCACAAAGCTGTGGGCGAGACCCATTCTGCGGCGATGGCGATGTTCGAGCAGGAACCCGGCGGCGCCGGGTTCGCTCAACACGACAGCAGCGATCACGTCCATGAGACGCCGATGGCGATTGAGCCCGGCGCAGCGCATGGACCCGAACGCCCCGGTGCTTGGGGCGCGTTGCATCCCGACGCCCAATTGTCCGGTGTGCCGACCCGGATCGAACAACCGCCGAGATCGGTCTAGCGCCATCGCTCGCTGACCTCTTGAACCGCAGAGCCCAAGTCTCTGCGGGCAAGAGGTCTGTTCAATCTCAGATCCCGGTATGACAATGACCCGACCCGTCGATGAGCCGGCGCCAGTTTCAGGCGCAGGCGCGCCCATGGTGCTTTCGTCCGCATTCTCCGCTCCAGACAACAGCTATGGCGCGGTGCGCCTGATCGCTGCATTGAGCGTCGTCCTTTCCCATTCGCTGCTCCTCGGATTCAGCTCGCCCGATCACGATCCCTTGGCCTGGGCCGTCTACGACCTTGGTGCCACTGCCGTGAACATATTCTTCGTACTCTCGGGCGCCATGCTGACCCACAGCCTGCTTCATCAGGGCGGCCTGCGTCGTTTCGCACGCAATCGCTTCCTTCGAATCTATCCCGCTCTGGTCGCGAGCGCGGCGTTCACCGCACTGTTCGTGGGCCCTTTCGGGACCAGTGCTGCTTTGCCGTCGTATTTTCTCGATCCCGGGACCTGGCTCTACCCGATCAACGTGGCTTGGAACTTCGAGGGCGCTGTCCTGCCATCGATGTTCGAGCACGGGCGATACCCCGGCGACGTCAATGTTCCGCTCTGGACGATAAAATATGAGATCCTGAGCTACATAGTCTTCGGTGTTGCGGCAGCACTCGGCTTCCTCCGTCATCGATCGTTCGCGATCGCGGCCTGGTTGGCGGTTGCCGTAACCCTGGCAGGCGACGTCGGGGCCGACCCGACTGGGGAGCCGCCGCTCGAAAGCCTACTGCGATTTTCCTTCGCCTTTCTCACCGGGGTGGTCGGGAGGCAGCTCGGAACGCTCGTTCCCATGCGGTTCGGATGGTCGGCGGCTGCGGTTGCCTTGGCTCTCGCGGGTACAGGGAGCCCCTTTGCCGAAATCACCTGGATCGTCGGCATCGGCTATGTGGCGCTCTATGCAGGCGGATCGAGCTGGGGCGGCCTGGGTGCTTTCGCACGGCGGCACGATTTGTCCTATGGGATCTACCTTCTCGCTTGGCCAGTTCAGCAGGTTCTGACGCGCGAACCGATCTGGGCCGGTCCCCAGGTCCTGGTACTTTTCGTCCTTTCCGGCACCATCGCCGGGGGCCTGGCTTATCTGTCTTGGCGATGGATCGAAAAACCCGCGCTTCAACTCAAGGCGCGAGCAGAGGAAAAGGTACTATGAAGCTGCGAAATGAGAGCCATCGTCGACGCCGATACACCTTCCCGTCCGTGGCCATTTGGACGGCAGGCGCCTTGTTTCTGGGATTGGTCTTGATGCTCGCCAGTATCCCATGGATCGCTCGGATTCCTCCGGGATCAGGTGGAATGTCGGCAGCCGATGCCGACGACATGTCGTTTGACGCCAGTGCCAGTATCAACGGCAGCGGAGTCCTGACCGTGTTCATCGATGTGCCGATCGGCCAACAGGAACCCCCAGAACCTGATGTGCAAGTCAATATGCCTGCACATCAGATGAGTGTCCCGGTCGAGATTCTGTCTGCTGGGCCAGGAGCTTACCAAGCAAGTGCCATTCTTCCCATGCCTGGAACCTGGGAGGTTCGAATTCAGTTCGCTGATGAGTTCGGACAGCTCGAACTTCGATGGTAGGACCGTGCCGTTGGGGGCGCCAATGCGCCCCCAACGCTCTTCGTCAAGAAATCGTTTTTACCGGTTGGCCTTCGGGTGACAGGACGACAAGGGCGTTTTGATCCGTCACGGCGACGAACCCTGCCTCGATGGACGTCAGATGCAACAGGTAAGTGTTGCCAAAGTCGTCGGCGACAACAGAAAAGGCGAGGTCGTTCTCGCTCGCCGTAACTATCCCGACGCCGAGGATGAAGGCGACGACACCGGTCTCGTCTACGTGAATCGAAGAAACCGGGGCGCTACTCTCATAGATCCGCATCCACGTCCGGCCTGCATCTTCACTCTTGAAAAGTCCCGTGTTGGTGGCCGCGAATAGAGTGTTTGGCGCGATTGCGGAGGCAGCGAGATCGATAATGCCGTCGGGCAGAAGTCCGACTTCATCCCAGCTGCGTCCACCGTCGTCGCTCTTCTGAAGGCTCGCCCCCTGGTGAACGCCGTAAAGTACGTTTGGATCAGCTTGGCTAATGGTCATTTGGTGGAAGTCGACGGGACCGCCGACACCCTCGGCAACTTTCGTCCAGTTTACACCACCGTCCATACTCATGATCACACCGAGATTGCCACCAGTAATCGGATGGCCACTTGCCCAAAACCTTCCAGCATCGGCAGGGTGGGACGAGAAACCCATAAAATCGTTGCGGCTGTCTCCCAGCAGATGTGCTGTCTCCTGATCGAGATCGACAGCCCATAAGCCGTGGTGCGTGGCCATCAGGATACGGCTCGAGTTCAGCTCAGGTGCCAGACCGTGAATGTGGGTCTGCTCAAGGACTTCGCCCAGCGGGCGCGCTTCCTGGCTCAGTGCGAGGTGTGGCAAACCCAACAACGCGGCGACCAATGTGACCAGAACGAACTTGAAAAATGACATGGTCATCTCCTCATATGTCAGCGCCGACCCCGTTGTCCGAGGCCGGCTGGTTTCGGTTCAGGCCTCGACGCGGAACTCGGTCATCATGCCTGTCGAGAGGTGCGGCATGTGGTGGCAATGGAGCATCCATCTGGCCGCTTCGCCAGCATCAATGGCGATGGTCACGCTTGCCATCGGCGGCACGTAGACTGTGTCGCGTACTGCGCCCGCAAAGCGTCGCGATCCGATCCCCACGACTTGAAAGGCGTGGCCATGAAGGTGCATGGGGTGGCCCATCATCGACATGTTGTGGAAAGTGAGTTCGACACGCTCGCCGCTCTTGGCGACGATCGGTTCATGTTCACCCCAGCCGCGACCATCGATTGTCCAGACATAGGGCGTCATGGTTCCTTCCAGCATCACCATCCGGCTATTGGAAACCGTCCGTTCGGGCAGAGGGTCGATAGCCCGTAATGCTGCCTCCTGCGAAAAGTCGACGTCGAACGCCGGGGCACCAGTCTCGCTCATCCCCGACATCCTCGAGACTGCTGCTCCTCGCGGTACGAGAATCAAGCCGGTGCGTTCTCGCTCACCTTCGCGGAGCGCCAGAATGGGGAAGGCCCGGGTCTCCGCAGGCAGATCGAGGTCGATGTCGAGACGCTGTCCCATGGCAAGCCCGAACCGGCGCCTGGTGATCGGAGCAACCTTGTGGCCATCGACGGCCATCAGACGTCCATCGATCCCCGTATCAATCCAGTAAGAAGTCGCCGATGACCCGTTGATGATGCGCAGCTTGACCCGTCCGCGGCGATCGACATGCACGAGCTCGGGATCGTCCAGGGTCCGATCGTTGACAAGGTACGCGTCGAAATCGAAATCGTTGAGGTCCATGGCCATCGTGGACATGCTCGCCATGTCGCTCATGTCCATTCGCCCCATATCCATGCCGCCATGGTTCATCGGCATCGACGAGCCGTGATTCATATCCCCGTGCCCGGTTCCGCTGGTGATTTCTTCGAGGATTGCTTCGGGGTTCTTGAACGAAAAATCGTGAAGGAACATGACGACCTCCTGCCGATCCTCAGCCACGTCCTCTACGCGGCGGACGATGAGCGGGGCGGCAAGCATGTTCATCTCCTGGATCGGCACATGGCTGTGCATCCAGTGGGTTCCTGCCAGAGGTTCGAAATCGTACGACCGGGTTTCACCACTAGCGAGTTTGGGCATCGGCATGCCGGGGACGCCGTCCTGCGCATTGGGGGGAAGCTGCCCATGCCAGTGAATGATAGTCTCGACGTCCAGGCTGTTTTCGAGGGTTAGTGCGAAGCGATCACCTGGGTCGAGAGTGAGCCCCTGCCGTCCATCCGGGCCGGAAATGCCATAGATGGAGGCGGCCTTTCCATTGACTTCGATCGTACGGGTGGAGGCCACGAGGCGGCGGAGAGGTCCTTGGGCCTGACTTGAAAAAGGGAAGGCAGTGGATGCCGCAAGCGCGGCTGTCGCCGTGAGAAAACCACGGCGGTTCAAGGTGATAGTCATTCCATTATCCGATCTTTGCGCGCGAAGGCGCGACTGTACGTTTTCCGCCCAGAGAGACGGAGCTTCAGACGAGGGTCGGATCGGGTTTTGGAGGGCGACGGCCCGGCTCGGGGCCGAAGGAAGGCCGCCCTATGTCGTCAAATGGCGTGGACTTCAGTTCTAAGCTAAGGGGGTAGTTAAAATCTAAGGCCGTCGGAAATGTTCCAGCAAGGGCGCACGCTGTTGCGCAAAGCGTGTTGTGGTGCAGCCCGGTGTTCTTGTGCTCGGATTCGTGCCCAGTCGTCGAAACCGCGGCATCCGCGCTGACCTGAGGCGCCTTGTGGTGCTGCATGCGACTGCCATCGCCGGACATCTGTACCCACGACATGGTTGTCATCGACAGAACCACTGTGACAACAGCAACAATCCGCATGATGTACGAGGCGAGCACGAACATAGTTGAATAGTAATCCTGGGCGGAAACGCCATCAAGACGATCATTGTCGACCCCGGCGCGACACATCGCACCAGGGTCGTGGCTCATTTCGGCTCAGGCGAGTATCCGGCGTTTTCGATGACGCGCTTGAATGCTTCGCTCGGCTGCGCGCTCTCGATGCGGACGGTATGGTTGCTTAGGTCAACCTCGACCTTCGCGGCTGGGTCGGTCGCCTTTATGGCCTTCTCGACCGTTCCGGCGCAATGGCCACACGTCATGTCCTCTACTTTATACTCATGCATCGGTTCATTCCTTCCAGTTACCAGTGAGGTGAGGATGGAGCTTCCCACGGTGGCAAGGTCAAGTAAGTTTTTCAGTCTTGACCTTCCCATGGTTGGAAGGATTATATCATTGTGCAGTTGCCGAGTAAGGACTGCAGAAAATGAATCAGATGCAATCAATCGAACGCTTCAAGACTTTAGATCTGGGTATTGAGGGCATGACCTGCGCGTCTTGCGTCTCCCGCGTTGAAAAAGCCATTCGCACCGTTCCGGGCGTCTCTTCGGCTTCTGTAAATCTGGCTACCGAACGGGCACGGGTTGAACTTTCGAGCCAAACCGACCCTCGTGAGGTCGTTGAAGCGGTTCGAAACTCGGGATATAAGCCCGCAGCCGCCGACACCTTCACGCTCGAGATCGAAGGGATGACCTGCGCATCCTGCGTGGGCCGTGTCGAAAAAGCGCTTAAGCTCGTAGACGGCGTTGTCGATGCAGCGGTTAACCTTGCAACCGAACGCGCTACTGTCGAAGTTCTCCAGGGAACGGCGACGAAAGAGGCGTTAGCGCGAGCCGTTGAGACGGCGGGTTATTCTGTACGCGATGTCGAACAAGGAGCAGGGGCACCCACTCGAGAGAGTGTCAAGGAGGCCGAGGCGATCTCGCTGCGCAATTCGACGCTTCTTGCAGCCCTGCTCACGGCTCCGCTTTTCATCATCGAGATGGGCTCGCACTTCATCCCAGCGGTTCATATGCTCATCATGGACACAATTGGGATGGAGGCAAATCGCTATCTGCAATTTGTTCTCGCCTCGATCGTGCTGTTCGGGCCGGGGCGCCGGTTTTTTTTGAAGGGCTATCCCAACCTCTGGCGCGGTTCTCCCGACATGAACTCCCTTGTCGCGCTCGGGACAACGGCGGCCTGGGGCTTTTCGGTGGTCGCAACCTTCTCGCCGCAACTACTCCCGGCCGGCACGGGAAATGTCTATTACGAAGCGGCCGCGGTCATCGTGACTCTGGTCCTGTTGGGACGTTATCTTGAATCGCGGGCGAAGGGCCGCACCAGTCAGGCCATCAAGCGGCTCGTTGGGTTGCAGGCCAAGACGGCGCGTGTTGAGCGCGAAGGGGAAACTGTCGAGATTGCACTCGAGGCGGTTATCGTTGGAGATGTCATCCACATTCGGCCCGGAGAGAAGATCCCGGTCGATGGGCGTGTGCTGTCGGGCTCGTCCTTCGTGGATGAAGCCATGATCACCGGGGAGCCGGTCCCAGTCCAGAAATCCGAAGGGGCCGAGGTTGTCGGCGGAACAATAAACAAGACCGGTGCCTTCACATTCGAGGCGACGCGTATTGGCCGCGATACCGTGCTGGCTCAAATCATTACCATGGTCGAAGCTGCCCAAGGGGCCAAGCTGCCGATTCAGGCCCTTGTTGACCGGGTGACGGGCGTTTTCGTGCCGATCGTGATCGGCGTGGCGGCTCTGACGTTTCTGGTTTGGCTTGTCTTCGGACCTTCGCCGCAACTGAGCTTTGCTCTCGTCAACGCCGTCGCCGTGCTGATTATCGCTTGCCCCTGTGCCATGGGCCTCGCGACACCAACGTCGATCATGGTGGGCACGGGCCGAGCCGCTGAACTGGGTATCCTGTTCCGCAAGGGCGAGGCACTGCAAAGCCTGCGTTCGGCCGAAATCGTCGCGCTCGACAAGACCGGCACCCTAACGCAGGGCCAGCCCGAGCTTACCGATCTGATAGTTGCTCCGGGCTTCAAAGAGGCAGGCGTACTCAAGATGGTCGCCAGCCTGGAACAACTCTCTGAACACCCGATTGCAGAAGCGATCGTGCGGGGAGCCCAAAACAGGAGCATTGAATTTACGGTAGCGCATGAATTCGAAGCCGACCCTGGCTTCGGAGTTACCGGCCTTGTTGATGGTCGCAAAGTGCTCGTCGGCGCTGATCGCGCCATGCAGCGTGCCGGCGTCTCTATTGACGCATTCGCGGATCAAGCCGGGTTACTTGCCGGGGCGGGCAAGTCACCGCTCTATGCTGCAATTGATGGAAAGCTCGCGGCCATCATCGCGGTCGCCGACCCTATTAAGCCGACATCGCGAGAGGCGGTCGAACGTCTGCACGCTTTGGGCCTCAGCGTAGCGATGATCACAGGCGATAACGAGAAAACCGCCCATGCCGTCGCACACCAGTTGGGGATTGACGAGGTGGTTGCCGAGGTCCTGCCGAGCGGCAAGGTCGATGCCATCAAACGGCTCCGCGGGGCAGGACGCCAACTGGCTTTCGTCGGCGACGGCATCAACGACGCGCCAGCGCTGGCAGAAGCGGATGTGGGTATAGCCGTTGGAACGGGAACCGATATCGCCATCGAAAGTGCCGACGTAGTGTTAATGTCGGGAGACCTAAGAGCCGTTGCTGACGCCATCGCCATGAGCAAGGCAACGATCCGCAACATCAAGCAGAACCTCTTTTGGGCTTTCGCTTACAACACCACCCTAATTCCGGTGGCTGCGGGTATCTTGTATCCGGTCTACGGAGTTCTGCTCTCGCCTGCCTTGGCGGCAGGAGCGATGGCTTTGTCGAGCGTATTCGTACTGAGCAACGCATTACGGCTGAGGCGGTTCTCGCCTCGGCCGGGCGGCCATCAAAATGGCGCCGCGGAACAACCGCGCGGCGCGATTACACTGGAGCATGTACAATGAACATTGGACAGGCAGCCCGTGCTTCTGGCGTGTCGGCCAAGATGATCCGTTATTACGAATCCATCGGGCTTATATCGTCGGCACATCGGACTGAGGCAGGTTATCGCATCTACGAAAATCAGGACATTCATGCCCTGCGCTTCATCAACCGTGCTCGGGATCTTGGCTTTTCAGTAGACCAGATGCGTGAGCTTCTGGCGCTTTGGCGTGATCGCGGGCGGGCCAGTGCCGACGTCAAGGCCATAGCGCTGGAGCATGTGAAGATGCTCGAGGAAAAGGCGAAAGCGTTGCAGCAGATGAGTGCTACCCTCAAGCACCTCGCCGCCCATTGTCATGGAGACGATCGTCCCGACTGTCCCATTATAGAGGATTTCGCAAAGTCCGAACCGCCCACGCAAAAGCCGAAGCGCGAGCCACGCTTCGGCGCTGCGGCGCTCGCTTCCGCAAAAACCACCTGATCTGGATGGCGCTATTTAAGACAAGAGAGATCGTTTACCCGTTATCACGGTTTGACATCTCTGCCTGATAGGCTCGTTCGCGCTCGGGCCAGGTGCTCTTGATGTAGTCGAGAATGTCTTGTATTTCGCGGTCGGTGAGAAGATCACCAAACCCTGGCATATCGCTCTCGTAATTGCCGCCGACGATCGCAGCTACCCCGTCGCGTGTAATACGAAAGAGCTGTTCGTCGCTGTGGTGCCATGTATGGCCTGTTTCATCATGTGGGGGAGCCGGCATGCGGCCGCTGGGTAGACGTGTGCGCCACTCCGGTTGGCCCTCAAGCGCTTCGCCATGGCATGCGGCGCAGTTGTCGAGATAAAGCTGCTGCCCCTCAGCAAGGTGCTCAGCGTTTCCCGGGCCGATCGCGGAACGTCCATACCAAAAGACGGCCACTGAAACGGCCGCGACTAGCAAGATGACAGCGATCAACACTATGGCATTGCGGGGCATTCGTGCATTCTCATTCTACGGCGACGGAAACAATTCTTCGGTAAACCCTGCCAGACGATAGGTTATTAGGCCAATCCATTCATGCGCGGCCAGATCGATTGCTGATAATCCGCTCGATGCCGTAACCGGCCAGTTGTCATCCAGGGATTTGGTGCGGTAATCGACCGAGTAGGGGATGACCGTGAGGTTCGTCGTCCTGAAGCAGGCCATTGCGCGTGGCATGTGACTTGCCGACGTTAAGAGAACCCATGCCCCCCGTGCGTTATCCGGAAGGGCAGCCGCTGTTTCCCAAGCGTTTTCGCAGGTGTTGCGCGAGATTTCTTCCATAGTGATGCGGTCCGCCTCGACCCCGCCGGCTAAAAGGGCTTGCCGGGCAAGCTCGGACTCGGTCAGGGAACCATCGTTTGACAGGTGTCCGCCTCCCCCCGAGAGGAAAATTGCGGATTGTGGATACCGCTCGGCGAGGACAAGAGTTTCTACAATACGCTCTCCTGCTTCATTGAGCGACAGCGCATCGCGGTCATGGGAGATGTGCGTGTCGACTGCGCCTCCGAGCACAATCACACCAGAGACGTCAGTGGGCAACGACTGCCGCGGGAACCGGTTCTCGAGGGCTGCCAGAGCAAGGAGGCCCATCGGTGTCCAGGCAGCCAACACCAAGACGGAGGTTGAAATGATGCCGAGTGTCGCCGCCAGCCTTCGGTATCGCAAGATCCAGAATCCCCATGCTACCAGGAGCATTAGAATAAGGACGTTGGACGGAGTGGCGAAGAAGTCGAGGATTTGAGACAGAAAGAAGAACACTGGCAGCCTCCTTGATGTCGCCTCATAACACCATGGCATCAACAAAGGATTGAGCATTGTTCTCTTGACCTTCCTACGGTTGGAAGGTGCATGCTTCGGTGTGAAGGCTCTTGATCTCGCTAGGGTGGGGAATTCATGAGCCTTCATAGCCGCCATTGCGAAGGGACTTCACCAATGGACCACCATAACCACCACGACCACGATCATAGCGGGCCAAACAGCGGCGATGCCGGGGAGCACGACAAGCACGCCGGACACTCGGTCGCCATGTTTCGCGACAAGTTTTGGCTTTCGTTAGCGCTGACAGTGCCCACTGTTATTTGGGAGCCGATGATCCAGGAATGGTTTGGCTATACCGCACCTCAATTTCCGGGATCGGCCTTCATACCTGCGGTGTTTGGCACCATCGTTTTTTTCTATGGCGGCTGGGTTTTTCTTCGTAGCGCCCTGGGAGAACTTCAAGCCCGCTTGCCAGGCATGATGACCTTGATCTCTCTCGCTATCATGGTGGCCTTTCTCTACAGCGTTGCCGTCCTTCTTGGGCTTGATGGACACCCGTTATGGTGGGAATTGGCCACTCTAGTTACCATCATGCTGTTGGGGCATTGGATTGAGATGCGCTCGATCTCTCAAGCGCAGGGAGCTCTCAACGAACTCGCAAAGCTGCTGCCGGATATGGCGGTTCGTGTGATCGGCGACGATCAGAGCGAGGAAGTTCTTGTTTCCGACCTTCGTGCCGACGATATCGTTCTGGTTCGTCCCGGGGCCGCCATACCTGCTGACGGTGTCGTAGTTTCCGGAAAGAGCGCTGTGAATGAGTCCATGATCACTGGGGAATCGCAGCTGATCGATAAGGCCGACGGGGCGGAGGTTCTTGGTGGGACGGTAAACGGACAAGGCTCGCTTCGCATTCGCGTGCTCAAGACAGGGCAAGGCACGGCGCTCGCTGGCATCATGCGGCTCGTCTCGCAGGCACAAAACTCGCGCTCCCGAGCACAGGCTCTGGCCGACCGGGCGGCGTATCTGCTGACGATCGTGGCCATAGTGGCTGGTGGGGCAACGTTGGCGGCGTGGTTCCTGCTGGGTGCTGAGATCGATTTCACAGTCACCCGCGTCGTGACCGTACTCGTCATTGCCTGTCCGCACGCACTAGGACTCGCGGTTCCGCTTGTGACGGCAATTTCGACAACGTTGGGAGCCCAAAATGGGTTGCTGGTGCGCGATCGGCGCGGTCTCGAGGACGCCCGCAACCTTGACACTGTGGTATTCGACAAGACCGGAACGCTGACCCTCGGCTCCCATCGCGTCATCGAGATTGTCGCAACAGGGGGAGTCGGATCCGATGAGGCGTTGAGTTTGGCGGCGGCGGTCGAGCGGGATAGCGAGCACCCCATCGCCCAGGCTCTCGTCAAGAGTGCTGAGGACAAGGGCCTCCGACTGCTCCCCTCGTCAGATTTCGAGGCGGCAGCAGGCAAGGGCGTCGAGGCCAACGTGAGTGGCCGTCGGTTAGCCGTAGGAGGGCCGGCCATGCTGCGTGATCACAACATTGATCTCGATAACGATATCAAACGCGCAGTGGCTCGTTTCGAAGAAAGCGGACAAGCTGCAATCTTCCTCTCGGAAGGTAATCGGATATTGGCGGCTTTCGCCGTCGCCGACCAAGTGCGTCCCGAATCCAAGGAGGCCGTTGCAAAACTGCAGACCATGGGCATCGAGGTCGCAATCTTGACTGGCGACTCCGAAGCCGTGGCTCGCTCAGTCGCTCGTGAACTGAGCATCGACACCGTCTTTGCGGGTGTGTTGCCCGACCAGAAGTCGAAAAAAATTAAGGAGTTGCAGGCCCAGGGCAAACGGGTTGCCATGGTGGGCGATGGCGTCAATGATGCGCCGGCGCTAGTGACCGCTGATGTAGGCGTCGCCGTTGGAGCGGGAACCGATGTGGCCGTCGAAGCAGGTGATGTGATCCTGGTCCGGTCCGACCCGCGCGACATCGCGCGGATCGTCACGCTGAGCCGGGCGAGCTACCGGAAGATGATCCAAAACCTTTGGTGGGCGGCTGGCTACAACATTGTCGCCATCCCACTCGCCGCTGGTGTGCTCTATTGGGCAGGTATCGTGCTGGCTCCAGCTGCCGGTGCAGTTCTAATGTCAGCCAGCACGGTGATCGTTGCACTCAACGCACAGTTGCTGCGCCGCCTCGACATGGAGCGATGAGTATGTCCGCCCGGATACGGTGACGAACCCGGCTGCTCGAAGTGTGGCCGTGCGGCCGGACGCTCACTTGAGGCGAAAGCTGCTGGTCTTAGTGGACCTGCGACAGGGCGTCCCTGCAGGCAGATTCGCAAGAACGGCACGAATCCGCACAGATCCTGCAGTGGTCGTGCTGTTCCGAGTGGCGAGCGCACTCCTCGGCACACACCCGGCAGGCATCGGCGCAGGCCTGGATCGTCGCCTGCAGAACTTCGACATTAGATCCAGTACGACGTGATGCCATGGCGCCCGTGGCAAGACAGATATCTGCGCAGTCGAGGTTTAACCGAATACACTGGCGCAGCTCTGCCACCATGTCTTCAGCTAGGCAGGCGTCGGCACACGAGGTGCAGGTCTGGGAACAGGCGTAACATTCCTCGATGCACTTAATCAGTGCGTCGGCGGCGCTACCCTGGACGTCTGGGTGGGTGCTAATCATTTCGCGAACGTGCATTTCGCTCTCCATTGCAAAGGGCTCGACATAGAGTGAGACGCTGGCGAGGCCATAAAGGACTCTGCCCACGTCTGATGTGAACGGGCGGCCAGATGGATTGATCCAATTGGCTTTGGGAAAATCGCGCCAGATTGGCGTTTCCATGCACATTCCACTTACGCTTGATCGTTTCGTGCAGGCGTTTCCCTCCGGGCCGGGTTTAGATGTAGTGTGTTTCGCTGGAGGCTCACATGAGTATCGTTCCCTCCGAGTTCCGGAATCCACCCTGGCGGCTGAAGAACGATCAGTTCTCACCGCTTAAGCTGACCGCCTTCGTCGGGATGTTTATTCCCGCTGTACTGATCGCGCATGGATTTCTCACGGCACAATTCCACCTGCGTCCTACTGCATGGCTCCTCTATTGGTCTGGCGTATGGGCCACGATTTTGTTGCTGGCCACGCTATTCGTGACTCCAGCTCGCAAATTGTTCAGGTGGGGAAAGCTAATCCATATCCGACGGACGGTTGGGGTAGGGGCCTTTGCCTACACGCTCGTTCATGTCTATTATTTTGCGGCCCTCGAGCAATTCGACCCGCCTGTGCTTGTCGAAGAGGTCGGAGAGCGCTTCACGCTCATGGTTGCGCTTGTCAGTTTCGTAGGGCTGTCGATGCTGGCTGGCACTTCCTTCGACGCTGCAGTGCAAAAATTGGGCGGCCAAACCTGGCAACGTCTTCACTACCTCATTTATCCGACGGTCGCGCTGGCGATCTTCCACTTCCTTCTCTCGCCGTCCTCAGCGGGCGGTTTGCCGTTCACCTTTACCGGGGTCTTTATTTGGTTGATGGTGTGGCGCATCCTGGACCGGCGTGGGCTAGGATCAGATCCCGTTGCATTGTTCGTCCTTGGTTTGTGCGTCACCTTTGGGACCGCGATTTTCGAGGCGACTTGGGCCGGGACGGTCCATGGTCTAGACCCATGGCTAACCCTGTCATTCAATTTCAGTCTCATCCTCGGCATTTCGGCTGGTTGGCAGGTTTTTGCCATGAGCATGATAGTTGCCGTCATAGCAATGTGGCGACTAAATCTGGTGGCGCGACCGGTCCAGAGCTACCATTCTCAAAGCAGGTAGCTGCACGGCGCAAAAGACGCCCGTACGGCAGTAATTGCGGAACCGCCTGAAACCAGTTATGCTAGAAATATCAATGACTTAGTTCCATAATGTTAATTATGCGAATTTGGCGTGTAGCAGCCATTTAGTAATGCGACACTTGGGCCACTTAGAGATGCGACACATGCCCCACCTAACAGTGAACCCTTCAATCGAATGTCTGAGATGGTCAAGAAAGCGGAAAGGCAGCTTTCAGCAGTCAACCCTTCCAAGCGGACGTTGTCGAACGACCTGCCAAAGCATGCCGGCGATCAAGACGTTGATCGCCGCCAATGCTGCTATGACATGAAGAAGAGCGTCATAGCCAAGCCTGGAAATCAAAATTGCGCCGACCATAGGGGCAGCAGCTTGAGCGATCAGGCCGGGGCGGGCGAGCCGTCCCATGATAGGTGCATATTGCCCCGGACCAAAGAGACTGAGCGGAAGCGCCCCTCGCGCGATCGAAAAGATGCCGTTCCCTGCGCCGTAGAGGATCAACGCCAGTCCAACAATCGGCAGCCCTGCCGCTAGCACGATCAATCCGCCAGCGCATAAAACAACCGCTGCACTTAGCGTCCACATTGGATGATGGCGACCGCGACCGAGCATTTCCAGAACCCGCGCGCCGACTTGGGCTGGCCCGATCAGCGCGCCGAGTGTGACCGCCTCGGCCAGGGATATGCCTCTGGCTTGCAGGAGCGTGAGCAGATGTACCGAGACGATCGTGACGAACAGGCCTGCGATGATCTGGATCGAGGCGAATAGCCAGAACATGGCTCGTTCCCGAGGCGAGAGCACGAGCGTTGCATCGGCGTCGACACTCGACTGTTTAAGCGGCCGTGTGGCTTGCGGCACCATGGCGAGGGTCAAGGGCAGACAAACGCCAACGAGAATAGCCGCATAAGCGAAACAAGCCCCACGCCAGCCGACCGCGTCGACCATAGCGGCTGAAAGTGGCCAGCAAACCGTGCTCGCAAAGCCTCCCCACAGTGTCAGCGTTGTGATCGAAGGACGGGCCTTCTCGCCATAAATCCCGCCGAGGGTCGAGAATGCGGCATCGTACAGCCCGGCGGTCATGCCAATGCCGAGAACCGCCCACCCGGCCATGAAGATCGCCAGGTTTGGCGCGGCCGCAATCATTGCCAGACCTACGGCGATAATGAGACAGCCAAGCGCCAGAATTGGCCGTCCGCCGTGTCTCGATATTGCATCCCCAATTGTAGGCGCGGAAAGCCCTGCGACCAGCAACCCGAGCGAAAGAGAACCGACCACCCATTCAAGCGGCCAACCCGTATCGTTAACGATCGGCGCGGCAAGAACGGCGATCAGATAGTAGGTGCTGCCCCAGGTGAAGATCATCACCACGCCAAGAGCGTGGACCGTCAGCCGATTCGCTCTGGCCATCGTCTATGCGGGCTGCTTTTGAGGTGCGCTGATTGCGCTTTTGTCGGTCGTTGGATCGTGCTTTAGCGCTGCCGCCTTTCGCTCTGAGTAGCGGTCGACGAGCTGACCGGCATGCGGTCGCGTCAGTATGGTGAACCGGACCAGTTCCTCCATAACGTCCACGATCCGGTCGTAATAGCTCGACGGCTTCATGCGGTCGTTTTCATCGAATTCCTGATAAGCCTTGGCGACGCTCGACTGGTTCGGGATCGTAAACATGCGCATCCAGCGGCCGAGAAGCCGGAGCGTGTTGACGGCGTTGAAGCTCTGAGAGCCGCCCGATACCTGCATGACCGCGAGCGTCCGACCTTGCGTCGGCCGAACACTGCCGATCGAGAGCGGCAAATGATCGATCTGCGCTTTCATCAGGCCCGTGACCTGACCATGGCGTTCCGGCGAACACCAAACCATGCCTTCCGACCAGAGCGCATGTTCCCGCAGCTCATGGACGGCGGGGTGATCGTCCTTCGTCACCTGATCGGGAAATGGCAATTCGCTCGGATCGAAAATTCGGGTTTCCGCGCCGAAGAATTGCAGCAGTCGCGCGGCTTCTTCCGTCGCCAGCCGGGAGAAGGACCGAGGCCGGAGCGATCCGTAGAGCAGAAGGATGCGCGGAGGGTGATCCGCCGGACCCAAGCCAATTCCAGGCCGCTCGATTGCGAAACGCGGATCGAGAGCAGGCAGGTAATCGGGATCGATGAGTGTTCGTAGTGGCATGATGAGCTCTCCTATCGGACTGTCGCGGGCGCGGTCGCGGGAAACCAGCGACGGCCGAGACGCAGCGCGACGTGAACGAGCAGCACCAGCACAGGCACTTCGACCAGAGGACCGATGACGGCTGCAAAAGCGACCGGTGAAGCCAGGCCGAACGCGGCAATGGCAACGGCAATCGCCAGCTCGAAATTGTTACCGGCAGCGGTGAAGGCAATCGCGGTCGTACGGGGGTAGTCGGCTTCGATCAGCTTGCCCGTGGCGAAGCTGATGACGAACTGGACCACGAAATAGATGGTCAGCGGGATCGCAATCATCACGGCGTCGAACGGCAGCCGCACTACATCGGCGCCCTTGAGGCTGAACATGGCGACGATGGTGAAGAGCAGAGCGGCAAGCGTGATCGGGCCGATGCGCGGCAGGAATTCCCGCTCGTACCAGCCTTCTCCTTTGCGGGCGATCAGGATGCGCCGCGTCAGGAAGCCGGCGAGGAACGGGATGCCGAGATAGATCAGAACCGCCTCGGTGATGGTCCAGAACCCGACGTCCACGATGCTGCCTTCGAGGCCGAAGAACGGCGGCAGAACCGTGAGGAACAGCCATGCGTAGGTCGAGAAGAACAGGATCTGGAAAATCGAGTTGAAGGCGACGAGGCCGGCGACATACTGGTTGTCACCGCGCGCGAGCTGGTTCCAGACGAGTACCATGGCGATGCAGCGGGCCAGCCCGATCAGGATCAGCCCCGTCATGTATTCGGGGTAGTCGCGAAGGAAGATCACGGCCAGGACGAACATCAGGGTTGGGCCGATCAACCAATTCTGGATGAGCGAGAGGACCAGCACGCGCTTGTCTGCGAAGACCTGGTGCAGCTCTTCGTACTTCACCTTGGCAAGCGGCGGATACATCATGAGGATGAGGCCGATCGCGATCGGAATGTTCGTCGATCCGACCGACATGGCGTTGAGCGCCTGGGGCAGACCGGTGAACACCGTGCCGAGGACGACACCGAGGGCCATTGCCGCGAAAATCCAGACCGTCAAATAGCGGTCGAGAAACGACAGGCGGGAGGCTGGCTCAGAGGAAGCCATGGGAACTCTCCAATACAATCGGGTATGAGGATCAGGCAGACGCGACCCGGCGGCCGTGCTGATCCACGACGCGCTCGCCATCTTCCTTGACGAACTCCCCGCGCTGTGGCGGGAGGAGATCGAGAACCGCTTCGGAGGGCCGACATAGGCGCACGCCGGCAGGTGTTATGACGATGGGCCGGTTGATCAGGATCGGGTGGTCAATCATCGCGTCGATCAATGCTTCATCGCTTAGCGAGGAATCGCCCAAACCCAATTCGGCATAGGGCGTGCCCTTTTCCCGTAGAAGGTCACGAGGCGTGATCTCCATACGGGCGATGAGGTCAACGAGCCGCGCCCGCGTTGGCGGGCATTTGAGGTATTCGATGATATGCGGCTCGACGTCCGAATTGCGGATCAGGCCGAGCGTGTTGCGTGAGGTTCCGCAGTCCGGGTTGTGGTAGATGATAATGTCCATGCCACCCTCATGCCGCGCTGTTTCGGGGCTTGGTCGCCCCTTCGGCTTGCCCGATTTCGTTGAGCCGCACCTTGAGGGACGACTTATCGAGAGAAGCGACAGGCAGGGCAGTAAAAGCCGAAATTCGGTTCATCAGGTACCGTAGGGCGGTCACGAAGGCCGTCCGTTGTTCGACCGGATCGGAAATTGCCGCAGGATCTTCAATGCCCCAATGGGCGGTCATCGGGTGCCCCGGCCAAATCGGGCAGGCTTCGCCGGCAGCGTTGTCGCAAACTGTAAAGACGAAATCCATGACCGGTGCCGAAGGGCCGGAAAACTCGTCCCAACTCTTCGAGCGAAGCTCATCGGCCGGAAAATCGAAGTGTTGAAGCGTCTCGATCGCCATCGGGTGAACCTGTCCCTTGGGCTGGCTACCGGCTGAATAGGCGCGGAATCGGCCATTTCCCATTTGGTTCAAGATCGCTTCGGCAAGGATCGAGCGAGCGGAGTTGCCAGTGCAGAGAAACAGCACATTATAAATTGGGTCAGGCATGAGCATCACTCTTGATTGGGTCGCAGCAGGTCAGAGCTGCAACGGCTGGCTGGCACACTTCGGGATGACCTTGGCAGCAATCCCGCATCAAAAACTCGACGAGACCGGAGAGCGCTGGATAGGTGGCGCTGTAGATGATCGACCGGCCCTCGCGGCGCGATTCAATCAGTCCCGCATGCTCAAGGTGGCTCAAGTGAAACGACATACGGGACGATGAAGCATCCATCGCCTCGCCGATCGTGCCTGCGGCCATGCCATCGGGTCCGGCCGTCACCAGCAGCCGAACGATCCGCAGCCGCGTTTCTTGGGAAAGCGCAGCAAATGCACTGAGGGCTTGTTGTTCGTTCATCGTTATCTCAATGACTCAATGACCATTGAGATATAAAGCAGGTCTGAATGACTTGGCAACCCCAGGCGACGCTCATGGCCGCTTTCGAATCCGCGCCGGTTGGTTCGGAACGTCCGCGAAGGGGTCGGAAACTGCCGCAAGGCTGGCAAAACGATATGAATTTGGCGTGAAGATTGTCGCTCCAACAACATGGAGCACAAGAAATGGAAATAGCCGACCAGGCCACCTGCCTCGATCCCTACTTCGCGTCATTCGAGGAAAGTCTTTCCTCCAGGAACTACAAACCCGAAACGCTGAAAAATTATCGCTATTGCTTCGACGCTTCGGCCGCTTGCTCGATGACGAGGCCATTGCGCCATCGGCGTTGACGCCAGATCTTGCCGTCGAATTGGGACGGCGATTGCCAACGACACCGAAGAGCCAGATCAAGGTTCTCAATCTTGCCAGGATGTTCGTCGCACATCTCATTGAAATCGGCGTGGCAACACGACCGCCGCTGACACCTGCGCAGGCCGAGCGTGCCGAGTTGCTGAGCAACTTCGAAACCTATCTTCTACGGCAACGCGGTCTCAGCCCGCGTACGATCTATCATGTGCTCCGGTTCGCGGATCGCTTTCTCGATCATCGCTTCGGCGACCACATGCTCGACCTGCCGGCGCTGAACGTGCAGGATGTCGTGGCGTTCATGGAGGACCTTCTCTCACGCAAGCGCCCGTTCCGCGACAAGACGCCGGCCACGCATCTGCGCAGCTTCTTTCAGTATCTGTTCGCCCAGGGCTTCACGACGACCAACCTCTCGCTCTGCGTCCCCAGAGTCCACAAACCTTGGGGCGCGAGGCTTCCTCGTTATCTGTCGCCTGATGAGGTGGAGGCCGTCGTGGCGTCGGTGCGCACCAATCCGCGGCGTGGTGCCCGCGACTACGCCATGCTGTTGCTGATGGCTCGTCTCGGCCTGCGCGCTCCGGAAGTGATGGCGATCCAGTTGGACGACATAGACTGGCGCGCCGGCGAACTGATGGTTCGTGGAAAAGGGCAGCAACATGATCGGTTGCCAATCCCGCCGGACGTCGGCGAAGCCATCATTCGGTATTTGCAGGAGGAGCGAACTTCAGCGACCACGCGCATGTTGTTCGTGACGCATCGGGCACCCAACCGTCCGTTTAAGGACAGCCAGGTCATCAACACCATATTGAAGGAGGCGTTCGCGGCGACGGGCGTAAAGCCCCCGACACCCTATGTCGGATCGCATGTTCTGCGTCACAGCCTGGCGACGAACATGGTTCGCGCCGGTGCGTCATTGGAAGAGATCGGCGATCTGCTGCGGCATCGATCGCGGGCGACGACGATGATCTACGCCAAGCTCGATACGGACGGGCTGCGTTCTATTGCCCAGCCTTGGCCTGTCGCGGAGGTGGCACGATGAGCTTCCTTGCCGAAATGGACCGCTATCTGACCGTCAGAAGGCAGCTCGGCACTGCCATGACCACCGATGGACGGATATTACGCCGCTTCGTCACCTTCGCCGACAACGACGGCGCACAGCAAGTCAGCGCCAGCCTGATCATGCGCTGGCTTGAAAGTCTGCCCTCTGCAAGGCCCGGAACGCGGGCAACACGCTTCAGGGTAGCCGGCCAGTTTGCCGAGTGGATGCATGGCATAGACCCCCGGAACGAGGCCCCGCCCCGGGGATTGGTGCCCGGTCGCGTTCAACGTGTGCATCCATATATTTATAATGATGCCGAAATCGTCGCGATCATCGAGCATGCGCGAATGCTGCCATCGGTCTACGGCCTGCATGGCCTGACGTGCTCGACGCTGTTCGGCCTGATCGCCGTGACCGGACTTCGGATCAGCGAAGCTCTCGGTCTCGACCCTGCCGATCTCGATGTCGAATCCGGTGTGCTTCATGTCCGGCAGGGCAAGCTCGGCAAGGAGCGGTTGCTGCCGCTGGACCCGAGCGTCGTGGAACGGCTGGAAAGTTACGGCGGCGAGCGGGATCGACTGCTCGGGCGCAGGCCGGAAGCATTCTTCGTGAACTGTGAGGGGCGTCGTCTTGGCGACTGCAATGCGCGCTACAACTTCGCCCATGTATGCCAGCAGATCGGGCTGCGAGAGCCGCAGATTTATCTTCGGCACGGCCGCGGCCCGCGCATCCATGATCTTCGTCACACCTTTGCGGTGCGTACCATGCTGAGTTGGTATCGGTCGGGCAAAGATGTTGGACGCGAGATGATCAAGCTTACGACATGGCTCGGTCATGCGAACCCCGCCAACACCTATTGGTATCTGGAAGCGGTCCCCGAACTGCTGGAACTGGCCTCCGCTCGAATAACGGGCGCGGCGGCGGAGGAAAGTCGATGAAGGCGACCAACTTCCCCACGCTGATCCAGCGCTTCTTTACCGATCGGCTCTGCACACAGATGGAAGCGAGCCGCCGCACCGTCGCTGGCTACCGGGACACATTCCGGCTTCTGATTCAGTACGCAAGTTCACGGTGTGGAAAGTCGCCCACGAAGCTGACGATCGAAGATCTCGATGCCGATCTTGTCGCCGACTTCCTGACCCATATGGAAACGGCGCGCGGCAACACAGCACGCACCCGCAATACGCGTCTCGCTGCCATCCGCTCGTTCTTCCGATACGTTACATTGACCGACCCGAGTTGGCTGCTTCATTGCCAGCGCATTCTCTCCATGCCGAACAAGCGGTACGTGAAGCGGAGCGTGACGTTCCTCGACGTTCAGGAGACAGCGGCGCTGCTGGCCGCGCCGGATCGAACGACGTGGGTGGGGCGGCGAGATCACGTCCTGCTGGTGCTTGCACTTCAGACCGGGCTGCGGGCGTCCGAACTGATCAACCTGCGTTGCAAGGACGTGGTTCTCGGCACCGGCGCTTACATCCGCTGCATCGGCAAGGGGCGAAAAGAACGCACGACGCCTCTTCGTCGCGATACGGCGAAACTGATCCAGGCCTGGATGGGCGAACGCCGTGACGGCGACGGGCCATTGTTCCCGTCGATCCGTGGCGAGCGGCTCAGCCGTGATGCTTTGGAGCACCTGGTGCGCAAGCATTGCCTGACGGCAGCGCGAGATTGCCCGAGCCTCGCAGGTAAACGCGTCACGCCACACACGCTGCGCCATAGCACGGCAATGGAATTGCTCCATCATGGCGTCGACCAATCCGTGATCGCACTGTGGCTCGGGCACGAATCCGTGGAAACAACCCAGATCTATATCCACGCCGACATGCGGCTGAAGGAAAAGGCGCTCGCGCAGGTCGCCAGCCCCGAAACGCATCTAGGGCGGTATCGTCCCAACGACGAGTTGCTCGCATTCCTGGAATCGCTCTGATTATGCCGAACCGCTGCATGGCCGAACCACGGCAAACCAGCTATCCAACTCGGCCATGCGGCATAATCCGGGTCACGGCATAATGGGCCTTATGCCGATATCGGCATAAGACCCACGCCACCGGACATCGCTCGCGCCTTGACCGCGAACTCGCCGGCAGCTTCGGCTCGAAGAAGTACGCCTTCGAAGAGCTGGTTGCCGAGATCAATGCAGCCTTCTGCTGTGCTTCGCTCGGCAGTACGCCCACGGTACGCCACGCCGACTATATCGGCTCCTGGCTCGAATTATGACGAGGTGAGCATAACTCCAGTTCTCCGCAGCAGGCCATAATGTGAAGGAAGGCGGCCGCACCGCTTGAAATCCGCGGGGTTCCAGCTTCCGCGAGCGGGATTTGCTCAGCATTATTTTGTGCCGGACCTTTGCTGTCGTTTTGACAAGCAGAGGAATCAACAATGTTGAATGCTGATTACGAGCTCATCGCCGAGCTCAGAGTTTTACTGACCAAGCAACGATACAGCCCGGTGGTGATCGGCAACCACTGCGCCTATGCGCGCGGGTTCGTCGAATACCTTGCACAGCAGAACATCGATGTTGTGGAGGTGACCGAGACGCAAGTGGTTCATTACCTGCATCATGCGGCAGCGCTTTTCCGGAAACGCCATGGTCGATCTCCGGGGCCATACTGGCACTCTATCCCGCGCTCCGGAATCCATGCCTTGCTGCGGCTCGCACAGGGTCAATGGCCTTCCCCGCCGAAAGCGACCTGCGCGGCCGACGCACTGCGCTTTGCCATCTGCGACGAGTACGAGACCTGGCTGCGCGAAGAACGAGGCCTTGCTACGGCCAGCATCGACGCGCTGATGTGGGAGGGCCGTAACTTTCTGGTCTGGCAGTTCGATCGGCACGGTCCCGATAGCCTGATGGCGATGACCGTCAGCGACATCGACCGTTACATGGACACGCGCAGCCCTCATCAGACGCGCCGGTCCGTGAAGGATGTGGCGGAGCGCCTTCGCTCGATGCTGCGCTATCTCCATCGAACAGGGCGCGTCGCCATCGATTTATCGCCGCATGTCATCGCCCCCTTGCTCTATGCATATGAAGGTGTGCCGTCGATTCTTACGCCGGATCAGGTCACGGCGGTTTTGCGGTCCTCGGGGGAGGATAGAACGCCAACGGGGTTGCGGGATCACGCTATCCTGCAAATGCTTGCGACCTATGGCCTGAGATCGGGCGAAATCTGCAACCTGCGGATCGAGGATATCGACTGGCGGGCGGAAGTAATCCGCATCAGGCACACCAAGACCCGGGCCAACTCATTCCTGCCATTGATGGCGCCGGTGGGTGAGGCCGTGCTCGCCTATCTGCAGACGGGGCGGCCTGTCACAGATGCTCGCGAGATCTTCGTCCGAACACGCGCGCCTTATCGCAAGCTCGGCTTGCTGACCAGTATGGTGCGGCGGCGACTTACGGCTGCCGGGGTCACGCCGGCTGGTAAGAACGGCGCTCATATCTTCCGCCATGCACGCGCCGTCGAAATGTTGCGCGCCGCCGTGCCGCAGAAGGTGATCGGCGATCTGCTCGGGCATCGCTCTACGGAGTCCACAGCTCCCTATCTGAAGCTCGCCACCGAGGATCTCCGGGCCATCGCGCTCGACGTGCCGGGACGGGAGGTGCGGTCATGACGAATTGGCCCGACCCTGAGCGCAAGCTGATCGCGCGGTACATGGCAGGCCTCAACCTGCGCACCACGCAGAGCCCTATCTACTACAGACAGACGCTCAACATCTTCCAGGATGTCGCCGAACACCACGGCAAGCTCGACAAGGACATGCTGGTGGCATGGCTGCATGTATCGCCGGGCCGGTGGGCCTCGACGACACGGCTGCACCGCACCCGGATTATCGACCGCTTCCTCGATCACCTTGAAGAAACTGGAGCGATCGAACGCAATCCCGTCGCCAGTCTGCGTGAGGCTTGCAATATCAAACAGTGCAAGCCGGTGTGGCGCGCGCTGGCCTCCAGCGATCCGGATCGCGCGCTTGCCGAACTATACCGACCCAGGCCATTCGGCAGCGTGCTGGGCAAGATGATGGTCGAGCACGTCACATTGATGCACAACCGGGGTTACAAATACACTGCGCAAGCGATGCGGCTATGGCGGCTCGACCGCTTCCTTCAGCTAAGCCCGGAGCTTCAGGACCAGCCGCTTGAGGTGATGCTTGAACACTGGTCCGCGGCGAAAACGACGCGCAATCATCCCAACGAGTGCGAAAAGCTCCGACGGGCCCTCGCGAAAATCCTGCGCCATCAGGACCCATCAATCTCGCCCCGCCGACCTGACCCGCGCCCGGAAAAGGAAGTAGCCAGACATTGGCGAAAACCGCATATTTACACACCGTCCGATGTGCTGCGTATGCTCGACATCGCCCGCTCTTATCCTTCACCTCGATCGCCGCTTCGTCCGTCGAGCATCTACACGATGCTGCTGCTCGCCTATTGCGCTGGTCTGCGGCGAAGCGAACTGGCTCGGCTAGATCTTGGTGACGTGGACTTCCAGGACGGTACGATCACGATCCGCCAAACCAAGTTCTACAAGACCAGGATACTGCCGCTGCCCGACAGCGTGATGGTAGAACTTCGATCATATACGGAAGCACGACGCCGCGCCGGTGGTTCCCTTGATCCGCGTTCTGGCCTGTTCTGGCATGAAGAGCGTGGTGACCGCTATACGAAGCAGGCAGTCGCCTGGCTGCTCGTTGACGTCATACGCCGTGCCGGGCTGAAGCCGCCTCGGGGGCGAACGGGACCTCGCCTGCATGACCTGCGGCATTCGATGGTCGTGAATCGGATTATCGAATGGTACGAAGCAGGCATCAACCCACAGGACCGGCTGCCGTTCCTTGCGACCTATCTCGGCCATCGGGACATCAACTCGACGCTGGTCTACATCACCGTCACGCAGGATCTGCTGCATCACGCCAATGAGCGGTTCCGCGTGCTCGGAGCGCCATGCCTCAATATCGGGCAGGAGGTGCGGGCATGAGCAAGAACAATCAGTTCCCGTGGCTGATGCGCGCGTTCTTCTATGAATGGCTGGTCGAGCAGCGCAATGCCTCCATCCATACGGTCCGGTCGTATCGCGATGCCTGGCGGCTCTTCCTCCGGTTCGTCGCAAAGCGCTCAGGCAAGAAGGTGGCGATGATCACGCTGGCGGATCTGACTGCCGGAGAGGTCATTGCGTTCCTCGGTCACGCCGAACACGAACGTGGCGGCAAGATCGGCACGCGAAACTGCCGGCTTGCAGCGATACGCAGCTTCTTCAACTTCGTTGCAACCAGGGATCCCGGATCGATCGCCCAGTGCGTCGAAATCCTCAACATCCCGATTAAGCGCGGTCCGGTGTCGGAACCCTGCTATCTGGACCCGGCGGAAGTGACGGCCATCCTGGCTCAGCCTGATCGTTCGACACTCGAAGGTATGCGCGACCACGCCTTGCTCTCGTTCCTCTACAACAGCGGCGCGCGAATACAGGAAGCGCTCGATCTGTGCCCCGATGCGGTCCGGTTCGACAGTCCGAGCTGCGTGCGCCTCACCGGAAAGGGTCGAAAAGAACGCATCTGCCCGCTCTGGCCGGAAACCGTGACACTGTTGAAGAAGCTGCTCGAACGGCAACCGCGGGCGCCAGACCAGCGGCTGTTCGTCAACCGCTATGGCGAACCGCTCAGCGCATCGGGGGTCCGGTTCAAACTTGCCGCCTATGTGAAGGCTGCGGCCGAAACCTCACCAACCCTGCGCGACAAGCATGTGACCCCCGCGCCTTCCGGCATGCAACCGCCGTGCATCTCATATCGGCGGGCGTCGACGTCACGGTCATCCGTAGCTGGCTCGGTCATGTGAGCCTCGACACAACCAACCACTACGCCAGAGCCAACCTCGAGACAAAGCGCAAGGCATTGGAAAAGGTCGGTGCTCCCGAAACACCCAGCCGCCAGCCATCGTGGAAACGCGATACGAGCGTTCTCGCCTGGCTCGATACGCTCTGAAATAATGCGGAGGAATGTGGCCAGAAGCCCCGGACTTCCGGCAACTCAGTCGCCTTCCTTCGCATTACGGGCTGCTGCGGATAACTTGACGTGCTGCGCGAGGACAACTGCGCCATCGTTCGTGCGGCCACGCAGGCGAGCAAGGCGGCCGACTGGATTCTGTTCTTCCTGCCGGAGAGCGACGGCAGCGGCGACCGCCCTGCCCATGAGAGCAACAGGAGGGCCGCATGATGACGCACGCCCAGTTGCATGCTGCACTCGATCGCATGGAAGCCAGTCTTGCCGAAACGCGCAGCAACCTGATCCGCGTCGAACACGCGCTCCGCAATCGTGCTGAAGCCGAGACGATCCGCCGGAGGCCGAAGGCTCGCTACTACCATCGCAGAATGAGCCGATGGACCGGGGCGGACGAGGCCGAATACCGGCGCATCCTCGGGCGCCTGCTGGAGACGTCCGGGCCGGAGTTGAACCGGCTGCACGGCAGGATCGCACGGCAGGACGCTGCCATCGAAGCGCTGCGCTCGAAATACCGCATCAACGCCAAGCGACTGCACCGCCCGGCCTGGTGACGATCTCGGGCCTTTCGCTCTCCCGCGGCGCGGGGAAGGGAGAGGGAGAGAGGGGTCGGTTTTTTGTGACGGGTTGGAGGTCGCGAGAGAGTCTTGCGGCCGCCCGTCGTGGAGAAACCGACATGGCAAAGTCGCCCAAGAAAATCGTCTTCTCACGCTCGCGCGACATTCCCTTCGACAAGTTGGTGATCAGCGAGGCCAATGTCCGCCAGATCCGGCCCGAAACCGGGCTGGACGAGTTGACCCAGGACATCGACCGCCGCGAGGATCTGATCCAAGGTCTCAATGTCCGCGCCCTTGTCGACGAAAACGGCGAGGAAACCGGATTTTTCGAAGTGCCCGCCGGTGGCCGCCGCTATCGGGCTATCGCGCGTCTGGTCAAGGCCAAGCGCTTCCCCAAGGACGGCCTGGTGCCGTGCGTCGTGCGCAAGTCCGACACCAAGATCCTCAAGGAAGACGATTCCCTGGCCGAGAACGTTCAGCGCGCTGGGCTGCATCCGCTCGATCAGTTTCGCGCGTTCAAGAGCATGATCGACCAGAACATGACGCGAGCCGAGGTCGCGGCCGCCTACTTTACCACGGAGCGGTTCGTCGAACAGCGTTTGCGCCTCACGAGCGTTTCGCCCAAGCTGCTCGACATCTATGCCGACGGGGGAATGACGCTCGAACTGCTCGAGGCATTTACCGTCAATCCCGACCACGACCGCCAGGAGCAGGTTTGGGACGCTATCCAGCATACCTATCGTCAGCCTTGGCAGATTCGGCAAATGCTGACCGAATCCGCGGTTCCATCTTCCGACAAAAGAGCCATTTTCGTCGGCACCCAAGCCTATGAGCAGGCCGGCGGCGGCGTACTGCGCGATCTCTTTTCCGAGCAGGTCGGCTATTGGCTCGAAGATCCGGCGCTCCTCGACAGGTTGACCACCGACAAGCTCAAGGAGGTCGCAGACGAGATCGCAGCCGAGGGCTGGAAGTGGATCGCCGTCGACGTCAACCTTCCCTACGGCTACAGCAACGGGTTGCGTGCCCTCTCGCGCGCCACGGTCGATCTCACCGAGGATGAACGTGCCGAGCGGGAAAGCCTGCGCGATGAGTACGCGAAGATCGAGGCCGAATACGAGGACGTTGAGGAGTACCCCGACGAGATCGACCAGCGCCTCGGCGAGATCGAAACGGCGCTGGAAGCGTTCGAGAATCGCCCTGTCATCTTCGAGCCGCTGGACATTCCCCTGGCCGGCGTCTTTGTCGGCCTCGATCGCGATGGCGAGCTGATTGTCGATCGGGGCTATGTGCGCCCCGAGGATGAAACGCCGGTCGATGCAGATGCCGAGGGCACCGGCGCCGATACCGGCGATGACGAGGGGAACGGTGCAACGACCCCCGTCGTCATCACTATTGGCGGCGAGCCCGCCCAGCCCGAGGATGAGGATGATGAAGGCGAGGCGGTCAAGCCCTTGCCCGAGCGCCTCGTGATGGAGCTGACAGCTCATCGCACCCTCGCGCTGCGCGATGCCCTGGCGGCCAATCCCCATGTCGCCGTCACGGCGCTTCTCCACAAGCTCGTGCGCGACACCTTCAGCCAGGTCAGGACCGAGGGCGCGGTGATCGAGGCCAACGTCCACCGTGTCCATTTCCGTGAGCAGGGCAAGGACCTTCCCGATACGCCCTATGCGCAGGCGCTTACGGAACGCCATGAAAACTGGAAGGCGGATATCCCGTCCGACGACGAGGCGCTCTGGGGCTGGATCGAAGGGCTCGACGATGCCAGTCGGCACGCCCTGCTGGCCCATTGCGTCTCCTTCGGGGTCAACGCGCTTTACGAGCGGCCGAACCAGTTCGGTGCGAGCGGCATCACCCAGCGCGGCCTTGAGCGGCGTATGGCCGAAGCCGAACGCATCGGCCATGTCACCGGGCTCGACATGGTGGAGGCAGGATTCCGGCCCACCGTCGAGAACTATCTTGGGCGGGTGACCAAGCGGCACATTCTCGAGGCGGTGCGGGAGGGCGTCGGCGACCAGGCCGCGCAGCTCATCGACCATCTCAAGAAGCCGGATATGGCGCGCGAGGCCGAACGCCTGCTCGCCGATAGCGGCTGGCTGCCCGAACCGCTCCGTGCCCTTGAGGTGGAATCGGACACCCCTCAGGGAGCCGACGCCGCTGCGTTACCCGCCTACCTTTCCGGCGGCGAGGAACCCGACGCAGACGCCTCGGTGGACTTCGAGGACAAGGCGACCCCTCCCGTCGCAGCCGAATAGACCCTGTTGGGACGGTGTCTGCCGCCCCGCCCCTCCCTTTCCGGCCCGGCCTCTCGCCGGGCCGTTTTCATTTCAGGAGACATGAGAATGTCCGCACTCACCATCTATGAGAACGCGCCGCTCGGTTCGCTCATCCGCTATTCCGACGGCACCCCCCGGCCTCCCGCCCGGTTCACACGAAAGCTCAAGGCTTGGGAACGTCGCAACGGTGTTGGCCGGCTGGTCAGGAAAGAGCCGGCGCACGAGCGGCCGACCTATTCGTCACCAGCCACGTTCGTGCTGCACGAGGGCAAATTCAGCGCAAGCGGCGTGACACTCATAAGCGTCATGTGCTCGTACACCGTCGACTCCGATCTCAGCTTCGAAGTCGCCGAGCGGCCCGCCATCGGCATGGTGCGCGTTATCCAGCCCGTCGGTGAAAACGCCGAATTGCTGCACCTGGCGGAAAGCCGAGAGGCGGCGGAGCTCTGGGTGTCCCGGAAGGGCTATAGCTCGGCCCGTCTCGAGGAGATCACGGCCGACGAGGTTGGCGCCGATGTCGTCGAAGGCCGGGCAGCTATGCCGGCCGTCGTCCTTTAAGGAGACTCTCTCATGCGCAACGAAACCCATGAGCAGTTCGAAGCCATTGCGGCGAGGGCCGGCTGGGACAGCTTTACCCTCCTGGTGCTGATCGCGCGATGGGCGGAAGACAACGGTCAGTTCCAACCGCTCATCGACTATCTCGATGGCCTCGCCGACGAGGAGGAAGACGATGGATAGGCCGGTCAGCGCCGCCAATCGGCACGTCGTATTCTCCTACCTCGTGCCCGTTCATGTCGAGGTCGAGGACGGCGTTGTGGTCGGTGTTACCGTCATCGACGAAACGCCGATTCGGAACCCGCAATGCGTCGAGGGCGACCCGGCCTATCTTGCCGAGGCCCTTGCCGCCGCAGAAGACGGCCAGCCCTGGCCGTCATGGCAATTCGGATACTGATCCCGTCCTCCACTCACAGCAACTCCCGCCCGGCCCCTGCGCCGGGCTTTTTCTTTATGGAGGCTCCAATGCCCATCTATACCGTTGAAACGACCTACCACCTGCCGGCCTATCGGCACAGGAGCTACGAAGCTGAAACGCCTGCGCAGGCATGCCGCCTCGCCATCGAGGATGAGGACTGGACCGGCGAAAAGCTCGACTATGAAACCGCCGGGGAAAACTATGTCACCGGGATCTGGCAGGGCGCCGACGCGGCCTATGAAGGCCCCTCCATCCCGGTGCCGCCTCGTTTCGAGGAAGGCGTCCAACGCCGCGCCACCCACTTTGAAGTTCTGCTCGGCGTCCTCAAAATCGTGACCGCTAACGCTGTTGCCGGTCGGGCGACTTCCGAGGACTGGCTCGCCAAGGCGTCCTGGGCCATCGAAAAGGCCGAGGCGATCCTGGCGGGCGCGCGCGGTCCTGATGATCCGTCCTCAACCGATGGAGGTCCGGCATGAGCATCCCAGACTATGCCCGCACCAATTTTCAAACCCTGTTGCGCGCCGCTGGCGATGGCAATTTGGCCCTCATGGAATGCGCGGACGCGGAGAGCGGACAGCCGCGCTACGTGATCTGCGCCGTGGGCCGCGACGGAACCGGCTACGTGTTCACGCCCTTCGGACATCTGGCGGACGGCGATCCCTATGACGCCTACCTGCCGCCAGACCCCGACGATCCGACCACCTTCATGCCAAAGGCCGAGCCACACCCCTAAATCTGAGCGCGAACGATGCTCAACCACAAGCGCCCCGCCTCTCGGTGGGGCGCTTTTTTCATGTTGTTCCGCGTAGCGCGATGGAGAGCGAGAGGGGGGCCGGGAAGGGTTCGAGCCGGTGCGGTCGAGAGAGAGCGCCGCGCGGCTCGTGTCCCTCCCGCTCTCCCGAGGCTTTATCCCATGTCCATGCCATCGCCGGTCCAGAGCGCGCCGTCCGCCGACGCCGCGACCGTTCGCCCATCTCTTCCTCCAATTCTCGCCGCCGCGCATCTTATCCTTCCCCATCTCGAACAGGGCCGCCGTGTCGATGCCGTCGCTCTGCGCGCGGCAATGGAGTCGTCTTTCGGCGCCTCGGACGCCTCCGGCGCCTGGGACTGGAAATCCGCCTATGAGGCGTGCGAGGCAGCGACAGTCTTGTTCCTGCGCAAATACGGCAAGGCGCTGCTGCGCAAGGCCGGATCTCCGGCGCTCGCACTCCCCATGCTGGAAAAGGTCGCCGCGCTCCTGCCGACCCACACGCGCCGTTCGGAGGAAAGCCAGTCCTTCCAGCAATTCTCAACCCCGGTTCCGCTTGGGCTGGCGGTTGCTGCCGCAGCGCGTATCACGCCCTCCGATCGTGTGCTCGAACCGTCGGCCGGCACCGGCCTGCTCGCTATTCTCGCCGAGATCGACAGGGGCACGCTCGCCCTCAACGAACTGGCCGAAACCCGCGCCGACCTCCTCGCCGCGCTCTTTCCCGATCTCACCGTCACCCGGTTCGACGCTGCCCAGATCGACGATCATCTCGACCCCGCCATCGTTCCGAGCGTCGTCATAATGAATCCGCCGTTCTCGGTGATGGCGAATGTGACGGGCCGGATGGCGGACGCCGCTTTCCGGCACGTCTCTTCCGCCCTGGCACGGCTGGCCGATGGCGGCCGGCTGGTCGCCATCACCGGCTCGAATTTCGCGCCGGACGCTCCGGCCTGGCGCGATGCCTACGCCCAGATCCAGGAACGCGGCCGCATCCTCTTCTCCTGCGCCATCGACGGCTCGATCTATGCGCGGCATGGAACGACCTTTTCGCCACGTCTGACCGTCATCGACAAACTGCCGGCCGAGGACCGCACGCGCTTTCCGGCTTCGCCCGGCATCGCCCCGGACGCGGCCACGCTCATGGCCTGGATCGGCGAACATGTGCCGCCGCGCCTGCCGGTTTCCCCCTCGGTCGCGGTTCGGCCGGCGCTTGCTCCCCGAACCCTTCGCGGCTACGTCGCACGCGCCGCACGTACCCCGTCGGCGGCCGCTCCGCTGGTGCAGCCCGAAGCCGAAGAGCTGGCTTTCGAAATCCGCGACTGGACGCCGCCCGAGGATGCGCGCCTCTCGGACGCGATCTATGAGGAATACGCCCTCCAGGCGGTCGCGATCCCAGGCGCTCAGCCTCATCCGACCAAGCTGGTGCAGTCGGCGGCGATGGCGTCGGTCGCCCCGCCCAGGCCCAGCTACCGGCCGATGCTTCCGCCAGCCATTGTCTCCAAAGGGCTGCTCTCGGACGCCCAGCTCGAAACCGTCATCTATGCCGGCGAAGCCCATGGCGGGCATCTTGCCGGGTTCTGGACCGTGGACGACACTTTCGATCTTGTCTCGGCCGCGCCCGAGGACGCCGAGAGCACCGTGCGCTTCCGCCGGGGCTTCATGCTCGGCGACGGCACCGGGGCGGGCAAAGGACGTCAGGTTGCCGGGATCGTCCTCGACAACTGGATGAAGGGGCGCCGTCGCGCGCTCTGGATATCGAAATCCGAAACGCTGATCGAGGACGCGCAACGCGATTGGTCGGCCCTCGGCATGGAGCGCCTTCTGGTCACGCCGCTGTCCCGCTTCCCGCAGGGAAAGCCGATCACGCTCAAGGAAGGTATCCTATTTCTTACCTACGCTACGCTCCGCTCTGAAGGCGGCGGAGAAAAGCTTTCCCGCGTCGAACAGATCGTCCAGTGGTTAGGGAGCGAGTTCGACGGAGTGATCGTGTTCGACGAAAGCCATGCCATGTCCAATGCCGCCGGCACCAGGAGCGAGCGCGGCGAACAGGCCGGGTCCCAGCAGGGCCGCGCGGGGCTGCGGCTTCAGCACGCCCTCGCGAACGCGCGCGTCCTTTATGTCTCGGCCACCGGAGCGACGACCGTTCACAATCTGGCCTATGCACAACGGCTGGGCCTTTGGGGTGGCGAGGATTTTCCATTCTCGACCAGAGCGGAGTTCGTCGAGGCCATCGAGGGCGGCGGCGTCGCGGCCATGGAGGTGCTGGCGCGGGATCTGCGCGCGCTCGGCCTCTACGCCGCTCGCTCGCTCTCCTATGATGGGGTCGAATACGAGATCCTCGAGCACGAGCTGACCCCGGAGCAGACACGCATCTACGACGCCTATGCCGGGGCGTTCTCCATCATCCATAACAATCTCGACGCGGCCATGCGCGCCGCAAACATCACCGGCAGCGAGGGGACGCTGAACCGGCAGGCCAAGTCGGCGGCGCGGTCGGCCTTCGAGAGTGCCAAGCAGCGCTTCTTCGGGCATCTGCTCACCAGCATGAAAACCCCCACCCTGATCCGGCGCATTCGGCGCGATCTCGAGGAGGGCCACGCGCCCGTCATCCAGATCGTTTCGACCGGCGAGGCCCTGATGGGAAGGCGGCTGGCCGAGCTGCCAACCGAGGAATGGAACGACGTCCGGGTCAATATCACGCCCAGGGAGTATGTGCTGGATTATCTCGCCCATTCCTTCCCGGTTCAGCTCTATGAGCCGTTCACCGATTCCGAGGGCAGGCTGGCGTCGCGGCCGGTCACGCGCGACGGCCAGCCGGTCGAAAGCCGTGAGGCCGTCGCCCGGCGCGACGATCTGATCGCCCAACTCGCGAGCCTGCCGCCCGTGCCGGGCGCCCTCGACCAGATCGTCCAGACCTTCGGCACCGACATTGCAGCCGAGGTCACCGGACGTTCGCGCCGTATCGTGCGCAAGAACGACCGCCTTATCGTCGAATCCCGCGCCGGCAGCGCAAATCTCGCGGAAACCCAGGCGTTCATGGATGACGTCAAGCGCATCCTGATCTTCTCCGATGCCGGGGGCACCGGGCGCAGCTACCATGCCGAGCTTTCGGCGCGGAACACGCGGCTGCGCAAGCACTATTTGCTCGAACCCGGCTGGCGGGCCGACAACGCCATTCAGGGACTGGGCCGCACCAACCGGACCAACCAGAAGCAGCCGCCGCTGTTCTGCCCCATCGCGACCAATGTGAAGGCCGAAAAGCGCTTCCTCTCCACAATCGCCCGGCGCCTCGACACATTGGGCGCCATCACGCGCGGTCAGAGACAGACCGGCGGCCAGGGCCTCTTCCGGCCCGAGGACAATCTCGAATCCCATTATGCCCGCGATGCGCTGCGGCAGCTCTATCTCCTCCTGGTGCGCGGCAAGATCGAGGGCTGCTCGCTTCATCGCTTCGAAAGCGCCACCGGCCTCAAGCTCATGGACGAGAACGGGATCAAGGACGAGTTGCCGCCGATAACGACTTTCCTCAACCGGCTTCTCGCCTTGACGATCGAACTTCAGAACATCCTCTTCGCCGCTTTCGAGGGTCTGCTTACCGCGCGCGTCGAAGGGGCCATCGCGTCGGGCACATACGACATGGGGCTGGAGACGCTGCGTGCGGAACGGTTCTCGATCATCGACCGTCGAACGATCTACACCCATCCCGGCACCGCAGCCGAAACGCGCCTGCTCACGATCAATCAGCGCAAGCGCAATCTCCCGCTCGCCCTCGATTCCGCGCTCGATCATCTGGGCGATCCGCGGGCGCAGCTGCTGATCAACGAGCGTTCGGGCCGTGCGGCCGTCCAGATCCCCACCACCGGCATCATGCTCGACGACGGGGAGATCGAGCGCAGGGTGCGCCTGGTCCGTCCGACCGAGGCTCAGAGTATTCCGGTCAGGATTCTGGCGGAAACCCATTGGACGGAAGCCGACCAGGCCGATTTCACTTCGGCCTGGACGGCCGAGTTGGCCGAGGTCCCCGAGTTCACCGAGTCCGTCATTCATATCGTCGCCGGCTTGCTGTTGCCGATCTGGAAGCGCTTGCCGGCCAATGAGGGCACACGGGTCTATCGCCTCCAGACCGACTCGGGAGAGCGCATCATCGGCCGTCGTGTTTCACCCGCCTGGGCCGCCAATGCTGTCGAAACCGGATCACTCTCGCTGTCGGCCGAGGACGCCTTTGCGGCGCTCATGGACGGGAGGACCGTTATCGACCTTCAAGAGAACCTCCAGCTTCGTCGCGTTCGGGTCATGGGCGGGCAGCGGATCGAATTGTCCGGCTTCACCGACACCATGCGTCAGCGCCTCAGCAATTTTGGGCTCTTCCACGAGATCATCTCCTGGAAGCTCAGAATGTTCGTTCCCACCGATACCAAGGGTGTCGCGGTCCTCGGCCGCGTACTCGACCGCTGGGCCATCGCGCGCGTTTCCGAGCGTGAGGCCGTCCAATGACGCGGCTCGACGCATCCGAGCTGGCGATCCGTCTCGGCCGAAAGGCCGAGGCGGTGTGCCGGCACTATCTTCCGGCCGGCCGCCGCTTCGGCCGCTATTGGTTCGTGGGCGACGTGCGCAACACCCCCGGACGCTCGATGTTCGTGCGTCTGGTCGGTCCCGACACCGGCAAGGGCGCGGCGGGAAAATGGACCGATGCGGCGACCGGCGAGCATGGCGATCTGCTTGATGTCATCCGGGAATCCCTGGGCCTTGCCGAGTTCAGGGATGTTGCCGAGGAAGCCCGCGCTTTCCTTGCCCTGCCGCGTCCAGAGCCAACATCGCGCCCGCCACTATCGTCGGGTCCGTCCAACTCCAGACGGTCCTCGAAACGCCTGATGTCCATCTCCCGTCCCATTCGCGGCACGCTTGCCGAAGCCTATCTGCGCGGCCGCGGCATCACCGCTTTCGACGGCACCGAAGCCCTGCGCTTCCATCCGCGCTGCTACTATCGGCCCGTTGACCACGGCCCCACCTTGACCTTGCCGGCAATGGTCGCCGCCGTGACCGACCTTGCCGGACGAACGACCGGGGCGCATCGGACCTGGCTCAGCCCCGACGGCTCGGGCAAGGCGGATGTCGAGTATCCCCGTCGCGCAATGGGCGATCTTCTCGGTCATGGTGTCCGCTTCGGAGCCGATGCCGAGGTGATGGCGGCCGGAGAGGGAATCGAAACCGTGCTGTCCGCGCGCTCGGGTCTGCCCTCCATGCCGATGGTCGCGGCGCTCTCTGCGGCACTCCTCGCCGCTTTCCTGTTTCCGGCGACGCTGCGGCGGCTCTACGTCCTGGTCGACCGCGATCCGGTAGGAAACCGAGCGCGGGACGCGCTTGTGTCCCGAGCGGCGAGCGTCGGGATCGAGGTGGTCAGCCTTTCGCCCATTGGCGGGGACTTCAATGACGATCTGCGCACCTATGGCCTCGATGCCCTTTGCAATGCCCTGCGAGCGGGGCTTCGCCCCGAAGACGCCCCCCGCTTTCTGATCGGCACGCCATAGATCGGGCGGAGTGCGGGCCGTGCTTCGGCATCGTCGTCATGGTCACATCGGCAGGCACTCCGTCTTCGGCTGGAGCCGCGACCGGCCTTCGAAGGGGATCGGCCCACAAACGGGACGGGCAGGCAATGGCCGCGCTTGTGGCTATATTCCGCCGGCCGGCGAGCCGGCCTTTGCATCGCCAACAAAATAGCCAACGCGGCCATCAAGGCCCTCGCGGGGCGAGGGCTGCCAGCCCCTCCCGCCCGTGGGCTTTCGTCGCCACGAAGGCCGCGAGGGTCGCGGTCAGACCGACGAAGGAGCACCCCGATGATCCACGACCATGGCGACGATGCCGAACCCCGTCACGCCTCTTCCCCGACCGATCATGTCCTTTCCGAACTTCAGCTCTATGGCTGGCGCCCCTATGAGGACGAACCCGATCCCAGGCCCTTGCCCGATGGCAATGTCGTCTTCTCCGCCCTGGTCGACGTCTTCGACGCCCTCGCTGCCTCGATGACCGACACTCGCCTGGAACCCGACCTCGAAGAGGTGCTCTGGGGAACCGTCAATCTCTTCCAGCGCGCCGCTGCCCGAATCGAACGCGATCTCGACGATAACGAGCAGGCCCAGCGCCGCCTCCAGGGCGAACAGGACGGCAGCGAGGTGAAGTCCGTCGAGCTGGAGCGCCGCACGGCCGAAGGGCTGACCCTTGTCGAGCGCCGCGACGCGATGGAACTCTTCCGCGATCTCGCCGCCGAACAGTTCGAGCAGCATATCGGCTCTGTCTGGCGGCCACGGTCCGGCTCCAAGGTCAACCATCGGGCGCTAACCTCGGCGCTGGTCGACAGCCGCGATTTCCTCACCGCCAAGCGCTGGGCGGACACCGAGGTCTATTGCCCCATTGGTCCGAAAATAGTCGTCTCGGGCGGCCTCGACTTCAACGATCACCGGCTGATCTGGGACGTCCTCGACAAGGTGCGCGACAAGTATGCGGACATGGTTCTCCTGCATGGCAAGTCGCCAAAAGGCGCCGAACTCATCGCCTCACGCTGGGCCGATCAGCGCAAGGTGCCGCAAGTCGGCTTTTCCCCGGATTGGTCCAAGCACGCCAAGGCCGCACCCTTCAAGCGCAACGACGCGATCCTCGAAACGCTGCCGCGCGGCGTCATCGTCTTCCCCGGTACGGGGATTCAGGACAATCTGGCGGACAAGGCGAGGAAGCTCGGCATCAAGATCTACGACTTCCGCGATCGGGGCGGCGCATAAGCGCCGCCTTCTTCGCCTCTGCTGCAAGAGATCGAAGCACCGCTCTCGACAGGACGGTCGCGGTACATTAATTTATTCGTGCAGAACCGGCGCAACTGCTTGGTCGCAGGCGAGAACTTTCCTTTGGCTGCCTGTCGTGATCTCTCGATCCCAGACTTCAGAGGTTGCCATGACGCTTATCCTGCTTGCCATCTCCGCCACGATTGTCCTCGCGGTGCTCGCCTGGAATCTCGCCCTTTATGCACTCCCCGTCATGGTGGCGACAACGGCTTTCCAGTGGATGTATGGAGCCGATATCGGGTTCTGGACGGCGCTGCTGGTTTCGCTCGGGGCCGCATTGATGTCATTTATGCTGGTATTCGCGATCATCGGCTTTGCCAGGAACCCGGCGCTGCGCCTCGCCGCGCTCGCACTGGTCGCCGTTCCCTCCGCCATCGCTGGCTACGCGCTCGCCTATGGCGTTGCCAAAGACGCCATCGACTCCGTGCTCCTTCTCAACCTGCTCGGTGGCATCAGCGGGATCGTCGTGGCTACCGCCGCGCTGTTCAATCTGGGCGCGGTCGCCGCCGCGATTTCCTCGCGCTGAGGCTCACGCCGCGCGTATGGAACCGCGAGGTCCATGTTGATCCAGCCGCCGGGCCTCGCTTGCCATAGCGTCGCCGTCTCATTCCGGCGTTTGCGTCATGGTTCGACCCGGCTGCATCCCCCTGTCGAATGCCCCCTCGGGACCAATCCCGACACCGCAGCGGACAAGCGTTTGGACCGTCCGCCTGGGCGTGGTGGATGCGGCTGCAAGCTGACCAGCCTTTCCGCTTCCGGCAGCATTGACCCAGCCCTGGCCGTCAGCCGTGAGCGCTGCCGTCGCCCTCACTGCAAGTCCCCCCTGCTGCGCCTCGGTTCACCAAGAGCTGCCCCCGAAATGGTCGCGTAGTCGGACTGGTGAAAGTTTGCTGGCGCTAAGGCGCGCGCGTTTAGGGACAGGCCGATATCGGCAGCAATACGATGCGGCTGCTTATGTCTCCGGGCATTCCCGGAAAGACCATTCCCTCCTCCTGACCGATCCCCTAAGTCCGCGCAGTCTCCGCCAGCAACCCCCCGCGGAACCGGCCGTGTTGGCGCGTGCCGCGCCTGCCCGCCCCACCCCGGTCCTTAAGGGTTGCCACCGCATCCAGCCGGCCTTGTCCGGGGCTCATCGGAGGGATGGTCCCCCCGGTAGAAGCAACGGAGACTAAAAATGCAGAACATCGTCATTCTCGCCGGCAACATCGGACGCGACCCGGAAACCCGCAACGTCCCTGGCGGCAACAGGGTCACCAACTTCACCCTCGCCACCTCGCGTCCGCGCTATTCGGAGGGCAAGGTTCTCCGCGACGGTGAAGGGCGGCGGGTCCAGGACACCGAATGGCACCGCGTTATCGCCTTCAACGGCCTGGGCAAGACGGTCCAGGACTATTGCCAGAGGGGCATGAAGGTTCTGGTGCGCGGCCGCATCCACTACACCCAGTGGACCGATGCCGAAGGTATCGAGCGCTACGGTGTCGAGATCATCGCAGAGACGGTGGATTTCCTCAGCCGGGGCAAGCAGGCGGAAGCGAGCCAGGACAGCAACGACGACGATGACATCCCGTTCTGATCGGCGCAATCGAGGCCCGGCGGTCCAACCGCCGGGCCTTTTTTCGTTTCCGGGGCGTGGAGATCGCCCGGAGTGCCGGGAGATGACCGAGGCTGTCTCACGCACACCAGTTCGGGCCCTCTATGCACCTCTCATCTGCGGCTCGAGATAATCAGCCCCTCGGTGGCGGATTATTGAAATGCTCCTTATCAGATCAGGGTCGCGGTCGGAGGACATCGCTTGCGAGGCCGGTTCCGGCACCTGATCGCGGAAACCACCCCGCTCTCGATGGGCGACCTTGGTTTCAGACGTTCCCTAATGCGATCAACCCGTGAAGGGTCCGCTACGCGAGCGTGCGGCCTTTCCGGCCAACGCCTCCAAGGTGATCGCCGTCACGGCTGAAACACACCGGGCGCCTGTCGAACGGGGAATCGTCCCCACTTTCAGAACAGGAGCCGGAAAATGTCCCTCTCAGATGCCAACGCAATGGCCTTTGACCTCGCCCTTACCCTGATGGTGACGATCGTTGTCTTCCGCGCTGGCGACGGCACGATGGGGGTCATGCCAGCCGCCGAATACGACGGTGACGATGATACCATTATCAGTGAACTGGACCCGTTCGCCCCGTACGGGGCGAACGACCATCAAATTCATCCCGTTTCATCAAACCTCTGCGCATCGACCGGACGCTTGAGCAGATCAGCAGCGTCGACATCGAGAACCTTGGCGAGCCGGTCCACCACGTCGATGCTCGCGCCATAGATGCAGCGCTCCAGCGAGCTGATGTAGGTACGGTCCACCTCGGCCCGATGCGCCAATTCTTCCTGAGACAGCCCTCGCGCCTGCCGCAGTGACTTCAAATTCAGCGCGAAGACTTCCCGTATTCCCATCTCCGAAAGGAAGCGTCTTGTCGAGAATTCCACTACGGAGTATTCTCGACAGGAGAAGGAAAAATCCGAGGTTTCACCCACAGCGACTCCTTGCACCGCTGACCATTGCGGATTGACCATGAAGTCTCGACGTTGGTGCCAAGCAGAGTGGGGATGAAAAGCCGGACAAGTTTCGTCACATTATTGTAATTGTTATAGATAGGACATGGGGGTGTGATAGTTCGAAGCTATTGGCGTGACGTATAAACCCCGTTGGCTATCGGGTTTGCGGGGTGCACTTTGTCACTACGCAAATATGCTGATCTGGGATGCTTTGGATGAAGAGGCCACGGCCAGAACGGGAACCAGAGATCGCGGACGCGCCGGTGCTCTCCGACGAGCTGACCAACTACGACTATCGCCTTCTCTATGTTTATCTCCGCCTGCTCATAGCCGAGGAAAAAGGTGCCGACTGGACGGAAGTCGCGAAAACCGTTCTCAGAATCGATCCAGAGGCTGAGCCCGAGCGCGCCTGTCAAGCCTACCAGGCCCATCTGGCTCGCGCGCACTGGATGGTTAGCACTGGCGGTTACGAACTACTGCGTAGCGCCCGTATAGAATAGGCCGAGCCCCTCCCAGTGCGCCTGTCATCGCCGCGACGGTGCGCCACGCCGCCAGTGCCCTATGCTGTGATAGGCGACGCTGCCCTATGCCGTTCCAGCCTGCCCTCCATAATCGGGCACTTCCCTGCGATCGGCGGACTAGGGGAGGAGGCAATCATGGCAATGGCTGGGGACTGGCGGTCGTCCGCGTCCACGGACTACTTCAAAACGCTCGACCTCGAACACCTCGCGTTCGAATTCATCTCGCGCGATCCACGCTTCCGGGAGGAACGCGCAGAGCTCGATCGCCAGGTCAAGAGCGGCCAAATCGACGCCACCCAGGCCGTGCGGTGGTTGCGCGAGTCCTGGGGGTTGTCCTTTCGCGGCGCCCGACGCGCCAGTTCTTTGGGAACCGCACCTCCTGCCGAGTGTCGTGCTGATCGGACCGGCACCCCCTGGCTTCCCCGACGTACACGCAATTCCGCCCCAAAGCCTGCCTGATCTCCTCGCCCAATCCTATGACGGTGCCGGCCGCTCCATTGTGCTGCGTGACACCGAGGGCGAACTCCGAATGCGGGTGGAGGCGGATGCAGACGCGACGGGTTGGGCCTTTGTCATTCCGAACGATACCTGGCGGATAGTTCGCCTCAAAGCGTTGATGCGACTTCTGCTCAAGCTGGCCGGTCTGCCGACAGGCGCCCCAACTCCGGAACCGGCCCTAACCCCTTACCGGCTTCATCGTCTTGCCCTCTCGCTGCGCGCACTCGACGGCGAGGAAGAGGGTGCCAGCCGCCGCGAGGTTGGCGCTGTTCTCTTCACCCAGGAAGCGCGAGACATCACCTCCCATGGCTGGAAAAGTTCAGGTCTGCGCAAGAAGGTCGCCCGCCTAATCCGGCTTGGACATGCCATGCGCGACGGCGACTATCGTCATCTCCTTACCCGCTCCTTCCACCACATTCGTTGGGGTTGATCCGGCCACATCCTCATGCCGGTTCCGGCAAAGGGGGACAAATTTCAAAGGATTTTTCGCCGCAAGGTCGGGACTCCCCCCTGGGCCGAATTCTCCGCCACGCTTGCCGTCGGTCAGCCCCGCTATCCGAAGCTGGGCTGCCAGAGCGACGGAGCCCTACCATGACCGAACCCTTGCCTCCCATTCTCCCGCGCTACCTGCGCACCCCCGACGCGGCGCGTCTGCTTGCCATCTCCCCGCGTACCCTCGAAAAGCACCGCGTCTTCGGCACCGGGCCGGTTTTCCGCAAGCTCGGTGGTCGTGTCGTGTACGCCGTCACCGATCTTGAAGCCTGGGCCGAGGACGGCGTGCGTCGCTCGACCTCGGATCCCGGTGCCGAACGCAAGCGTTGAGGGCGGTGTCTTTCAATGGCCGTACCTGTCCGCTCCGAGACCGACCAACTCGACCTGTTCCGAGCGCGCTCCGGCGCCATCGCGCCACGCGATGCTCAGGATCTCATGGCCTGGCCGTTCTTCTCGCTCGCCAAGTCCCGGCGCATCGCGCCGATCGACTTCCGTATGGGTGAGGTGGTCATCCGGGTCGAGGCTACGGTTGAGCACGGCATGGCGACCATTTGGGATGCCGATATCCTGATCTGGGCCGCTAGCCAGATCGTCGATGCCCGCGACCGGGGCCTCGCCACGTCACGCCTCATGGTTGCGACCCCATACGAGATTCTCGCCTTCATCGGCCGCGGCGATTCCGCGCTGAGCTACGAGCGCCTCAAAGCCGCGCTCGACCGGCTTCAATCGACCACGATCGTCACCTCCATCCGGCAGATCAGCGAGCGCCGCCGCCACCGCTTCTCCTGGATCAACGAGTGGAAGGAACGGCTCGACGCAAACGGCCGCCCGCTCGGCATCGAACTCATCCTCCCAGACTGGTTTTATGCCGGTGTGCTCGACGAGGCGCTGATCCTCACAATCGATCGAGATTATTTCGCGCTGACGGGCGGCCTCGAACGCTGGCTGTACCGGCTCGCGCGCAAGCACGGCGGTCGGCAGGCGCGCGGCTGGAGCTTCGACGTCACGCACCTCTATCTCAAATCCGGCACGCTCTCGCCACCCCGCCGCTTCCGCTTCGAGCTGCGCGGCATCGTCCGGCGGCAGCCATTGCCCGGATATCGCCTCCTGTTGTTCATCGGTGCTGACGGCGGAGAGCGGCTTGGCTTCCAACCCGATCGCGGGATGGGAGGCAGGCCATGACCGCGCGCGCCGCCTTGTGGATAACCGTGTGCAAAACTTCGGCGCGGACCCGTACTATCGGGAACGCCCAAGCCCGTACTATCAGGAACGCCCGACCCGTACTATCGGGAACGCTCACACCGCGTAAGGTCGGGATACCAAACGCGGAATCGGCCCCCTCTAACTATCCTAACATCAAGAATCTAACCTTCTTCTTGACCGGGGAAGTGTGTGGATACCGTTCGCCTCCGGCGCGCGGCAGGCTGGGCATGGCGCGGGAAAGGGGGACGCCATGACTGCGCTCCTAACGCATGTCGAGCTCACTTGGATCGAAAAGAAGATCGAGTTCTGGATCAGGTTCGGCCATCCCGCGCACAACCAGCGCCTCGACCGTCACCGCCGCCGCGCGAGCTTCGCCCCCGGCAGCGTCTTTGCCTTTGTCCGCTGGGCGGCCAACGATTACGGCACCATCATCTCGCGTATCGACATCGTCCTCGCCGTCGAACATGGGCAGGTCTATCAAACGCTCCCTTTCGTTCGGCCGGGCGGGGATATCCTGCTCAAGGTCAATGGCTGGCCCAAGGTCGAGCGCGTCCTGAAGACAATCGACGCCGTAGAGGCCATCGGCGTCGATCCGGCCGACGCGGCGACCGACTATTGGCGGCACGCCCACAATCGTATCGCCGCCGGCCTTGAACCGAACGCATACGAGCCTGCGCAGCACCGCGCTTGGCTCAAGCGCCGGGGGATCGCGCCATGACGCGCTTGGGATGGGTGATCACCACGTATCTCGCCAGCGTTGCCATTGGAGCCTCGGCCTTCGTCGATCCGCCGCCGGCGCTGATCTGGAACGCCTCGCCCAGCGTGCCCATCGGCATGTTTACCGTGCATCCAGCGGGCCATCTGGAGACTGCCGATCTGGTCGCCGTCACGCCGCCCGAAACGCTTGCCGTATTCCTCGCCGAGCGCGGTTATCTGGCGCATGGCGTGCCCATGCTCAAGCGCGTTCTCGGCTTGCCAGGTCAGGAGGTTTGCCGCGACGGGCCCACCATCACCGTGGATGGCATCGAGATGGGCATGGCGCTCAGCCGCGACAGTTCCGGCCGCGACCTGCCGGTCTGGTACGGCTGCCGCACCGTCGCCGACGACGAGATATTCCTGATGAACTGGCAGTCCGTCGATAGCCTTGACGGACGCTATTTCGGCACGCTCTCCGTCACCACGATTGTCGGCCGGGCGCTCCCACTCTGGACCGACGAGGAGGGCGACGGCCGCTACGAATGGCGCGCCCCGACGCGATGACCGTCTCTCCCATCCAGCCATCAATGGAGGTTCCAATGGCACAGATCGGACAGTTTACCCGCACGGAAAGCGGGTTCTCGGGGAGGATACAGACCCCGATACTCGGCGTGGACGTGGTGTTGGTGCCGCTCGAACGCGGCGGCAACGAGAAGGCGCCGGACTACCGCATTCATATCACCGATGCGGACGGTGCCGAGATCGGCGCCGGCTGGACGAGGGTGGGCGAGAAGGCCGGGGAATTTGTCTCGGTGCTGATCGACGGCCTCGCATTCGCTCAGCCCGTGCATGCCAATCTCTTCCGTTCCGGGGACGCCGCCTACACCCTGCAATGGTCGCGCCCGTTGCGGCGCGACGCCAGGGCGTGATCCCATGCAGCCATCGCGCGCAGGGCCGGTCAAGGGCGGCCCCCGGCCGGCGCTTGCGCCTTGCCCTTGAGTGGCGCGAGCACGGTGGCGGGATTGTCGCTGGTCGGGACCAAAAGCCGTGCGGGATTTATCGTTCGGCGTGCATTCATGCTCACCGTTGTGAGCGGTATGATCGGCATCGCATCCGTCATGCCCGTGCAGGCCCAGGACGTTCCGGCACACCTCGAAGCGGTCGATCCCTTCGCGATCCCGATCGCCGAAGCATCGTTCCGCTTCGCCATTCCGGAGCACTGGATACGCGCCGTCATCACCGCCGAGAGCAGCAACGAGCCGTCAGCCGTCTCGCCCAAGGGCGCTATCGGGCTGATGCAGGTGATGCCGGCGACCTATGACGAGTTGCGCGAACGTTATCATCTCGGGCCCGACCCGCTGCATGTCCGTGACAACATCTTTGCGGGCACCGCCTATCTGCGCGAGATGCTCGACCGGTTTGGACCGGACGGGTTTCTCGCCGCCTACAATGCCGGTCCCAGACGTTATGAGGAGTATCTGTCCGGTGCGCGCGAACTGCCGGCCGAGACGCTGGCTTACGTCGAAACTCTTGCCACCGTCATCGCCGAAGCGCACGAAATCGCGCACATTCCGCTCTGGTCGGCGGCACCTTCGACGTGCTCGAAACCGCATCCGTCGACAATCCTTCTGCATCCGCGTTGTCCGTCCCGCTGCAACGCATCGTCGATCTGACTGCGCTCCAGCCGTCAACCGGCCGTTCGTCCGATACCGATCTTTACGCCGCACCGATCTTTGTTCCGGCCAATTCCCGTCCGGGGAGCGCCCCATGATCGGCTTCGCGGAGTATCGCATTGGGGCGCAGCCAGGGGCACAAGAGCGGAAGGGCCGGCAGGGACGGGGCAACAAGCTGGGGTCATGGCAAGATAAAAGCCGCACGGTGCGGCACGGTCGGGAGTGCGGGAGACAGGGGGTTTCCAAGCCATTATCGCACCGTACTGGCCGATATCGCACCGTGCGCCATCGCGATTTCGCGTTGCTTTTGAATCCATTTCGCACCGTGCGGAGATTTCGGCCATGAGCAAGGATCGCGACTTCAAGGTCCGGCCGGGACGCATCCGCTCGCGCGCCAGCCAGAGAATGCGGCCCTTCATCGCCCAGGCGCTCGCCGCTGCCACGCGAGCCGGCGGCAGCCACGGGCGGGGCAACGGCTTCGGGTCATCGAGCTCCTCTAACTTTGGGCGCGGTCGCACCGCCAATGTTGTGGCCAATCGCCTCATCAAGCGCCGCAGCCGGGTTGCCGTGGTCAAGGCGCGGGTTGTCCGCAACGGCGGCTCAGGGGCACGCGCCTCGCGCCATCTCGATTACCTGCGGCGCGAGGGCGTCACCCGCGACGGCGAGAAGGCAATCCTGTTCGGCCCAGAGACCGATCATGCCGACGCCGGCGACTTTGCCGAGCGCTGCGCCGACGACCGGCACCATTTCCGTTTCATCGTCTCACCCGAGGACGCGGGGGACCTGAACGAGCTCAAGGGCTTTACCCGCGAGCTTATGGACCAAATGCAGAAGGACGTCGGCACCGATCTCGAATGGGTGGCGATCGATCATTGGAATACCGAGCATCCGCACATCCATGTCCTCGTGCGCGGCGTAGCCGACACCGGTGAGGATCTGGTGATCTCGCGCGACTATATCCGCTCAGGGTTGCGCGACCGGGCGCGCGATCTCATCACTCAGGAACTTGGGCTACGCAACGATCTCGACATTCGCGCCAGCCTCGAGCGGCAGACGGGAGCCGACCGCTGGACCGACCTCGACCGCCAGCTCCTGCGCGACGGCGGTGAGAACCGCATCGTCGATCTCGCGCCCAAGCCGGGCGAGCGGCCGGACCAGTACCATGCCTTCAAGGCCGGCCGGATACGCACGCTCGAAAGCTTCGGCCTGGCTCATCCGGTCGGCGGTCAGAAATGGCAAATCGCAGAGGAAGCCGAATCCACATTGCGCGAACTGGGCGAGCGCAACGACATCATCAAACGGATGCATAAGGCGCTCGCCGACCGAGGTATCGAGCGCGCCGTGTCCGACTATACGCTCGCAAGCGCCGCCGGCGACGGCCCGGTCATCGGCAGGATGGTTGATCGCGGCCTGCATGATGAACTGACCGGGGAAGCCTATGCGGTGATCGATGGCACCGACGGGCGCACTCACCATGTCCGCTTCCACGATCTTTCCGCCACCGGCGACGGCGGGCTCGGCTCTATCGTCGAGCTGCGCACCTACACCGATTCCAGGGACCATGTGCGAACCGCACTGGCGGTGCGCTCGGATCTCTCTATCGCGGACCAGATCAAGTCCGATGGCGCCACCTGGCTCGACCGCCAACTCGTGGCCGGCGATCCGGCCGGGCTCGGCGGCGGCTTCGGCGCCGAGGTGCAGCAGGCGCTCGAGGCACGCACCGATCACCTGATTGAGGAGGGCCTGGCCCGGCGCGAGGGTCAGCGCATCGTCTTCGCCCGTAGTTTTCTCGCCACCTTGCGGCGCCGCGAGTTGGACGCGCTTGGGGAACGGCTGGCCGCAGAGACGGGTAGCCCGTTCCAGAAAGCGGCATCGGGAGAATATGTGGCCGGCACCTATCGCCAGCGTTTCGCTCTCGCTTCGGGCCGCGTGGCGATGATTGACGATGGACTGGGGTTCAAGCTCGTGCCCTGGACACCATCGGTCGAGCAGCATCTCGGCAAGCACATCTCGGGCGTCGCGCGCAGCGACGGCGGCATCGATTGGAGCTTCGGACGAAAGAGAACTTTGGGTCCGAGCTAAGTCGGTTTCGACCTGGGCACATGGGGAGGTGCCGCGCAAAGAGCATGTTCAGTGCGACATTCCGCGACATCGCACATCCTTATCGCAACAGGCTTAATTTCGCAGTCGAATGATATTCGTTCGGCCGAGATCGACATTCTCACATACTAAAGACAAGGTCGGCCAGCGCGCTACCAAGAAAAATGACCTAGGCATCAGCGGAAACGCAAAAAAAAGGACTCGAGAACTTTGGCGACATCGAGCGACTCGAAAGCAACGACCCACTCGGGCGGCTACGTGCCCGGCACCAGGATCGAACGCTGGCTCGATGAAAGGCTTCCGATCCTTAGGTTCTCCAAGGAGCACCTGATGGATTTCCCCACCCCCAGGAACCTCAACTACTGGTGGACGTTCGGGGGCATTCTCGCCTTCATGCTGGTAGTGCAGATCGTGACGGGTGTCGTGCTTGTCATGCACTACACACCAAACGTGGACCTCGCTTTCGCCTCGGTCGAGCAGATTCGCCGTGACGTCAACTACGGGCGCATCATCCAGGGTACACATGCCGTGGGCGCGTCGATGTTCTTCTTTGCAGCCTATGTCCATATGTTTCGCGGACTCTATTACGGGTCCTACAAGGCTCCGCGCGAGATCATCTGGATGCTCGGGGTGATCCTGTTCATCCTGCTCATGGCCACGGCCTTCATGGGGTACGTGCTGCCCTGGGGCCAGATGAGCCTCTGGGGCGCCACGGTTATCACCGGCCTCTTCTCTGCGATCCCGGTCGTGGGCGAGCCGATCCAGACCCTGCTGCTGGGCGGCTTCTCGGTCGCCAACCCAACGCTCAACCGCTTCTTCTCGCTTCACTACCTTCTGCCATTTATCATCGCAGCGGTCGTCGTTCTGCACATCTGGGCGCTTCACGTGCCGGGGAACAACAACCCTACCGGCGTAGAGGTGAAAGAGAGCCGCGATGCGCTGCCTTTCCACCCTTACTATACGATGAAGGACCTGTTCGCGATCGTCGTCTTTCTGATTCCGTTCGCCTGGTTCGTGTTCTTCGCCCCCGACATCTTGGGGCATGCCGACAATTACATACCGGCCAATCCGCAGGTTACTCCAGCTTACATCGTGCCCGAATGGTACCTTCTGCCCTTCTACACCATGCTGCGGGCCATCGATTTCAACGTCCTCTTCATCGAAGCCAAGCTGGGCGGGGTCATCGTGATGTTCGGGTCGCTTCTGGTCCTGTTCGTCCTGCCGTGGCTCGACACATCCAAGGTGCGCTCGGGGACGTTCCGCCCGCTGTTCAAGCCGTTCTTCTGGCTGTTCGTCGTGAACTTCATCGCGCTGGCCTATCTGGGCGCGCAGCCCGCCGAAGGGATCTATGTTCTCCTCGCCAAAGTGACGACGGCATACTATTTTGCCTACTTCCTCGTCATATTGCCGATCTTGGGACGTATCGAAAAACCTGCGCCGTTACCGGCAAGCATATCGCAAAGCGTTTTGGGCGAGAGAGGTAGTGGACCGAACGAAAAAATTGCGTAAGTTCGGGCTGAAAAGTGATCTCCAAGGTGCTGCTGCGCACTGATGGCCGTGCTGGCCCAGAATTTCATCAACGTCGAATAGATGAAATTCCAGAAAATGTGACCTGCTTAGGCGCGGACATTTCCATTTCGTTAACCATAGCGAACGACGCTGTTCGGGGTCTTTCGGAGTGGTCGTCGTGAGCGGTCGTACATCATCATACCAAATGCTCGCTTGCTGGGCGGTGCTTGGCGGGCTGCTTGTCACCAATGTGCTCACGTTCACAATCCTCCGCAACAATGAGGATCTCAGCGATTTCTGGAACAACCAAAGTTCCGTGGTGCTGAGGGCATATGAAGGTCGCATCGCCGAGTTGAGCATGAATGTTGACCGGCTTCGATCCAGAGAAATCGCTAACTCTGGAACGGCAACTCTCAGAGGTCAGGAATTGGGTGAACGCCAGGCACAGCTGGAAGATCAGTTCCTTTCGATAGAGATGCTCGCAAAGACGGCACTTGCTCCCGAGTTGGTACCATTCTCCCAGCCGAACGAAGGTCCGGTCCTTCCGGCAGCGGATGGGGCGAGCCCTGCTGAGCAGCTTGACCTTCTTGAAGCGAACCTAAGAGTAATGGAAGAAGAGACCCGCGAGTCGATGACGCTTCTTTCCGAGACGATGGACCGATCAGTCGAGATCATCGTTGCAGAGCTGCGGCGCGTCGGACATGAGCCGGCTTTGAGCGATCTGGCCCTTGGCGGTCCCTTTTTGGATGCCAGCGATTTTCCATCGGGTTCCGAGACCCCTGATATCGTCGATATCCTTACTGCCATGGGACGCTTGGAAGAAGCGCGCAGGGCCATGGACGATGTACCAATTCATCGACCGATCGAAACTACCCGCATAAGCTCCAACTTCGGTTTGCGCCAAGATCCTTTCACTGGCCAATCCGCGTTTCATTCCGGCATAGACTTTCCCGCTCCGACTGGCACGCCGATTCTGAGCGCGGGCCGCGGGACCGTCACTTTTGTCGGTTGGAAGGGCGACTACGGCAGGGTGGTCGAAATTACCCACGCCTCGGGCCTGATGTCGCGCTACCCCCATCTTTCGCGTGCACTGGTCGACCAAGGGGATGAGGTCGAAGCAGATATGGTGATCGCGCTCGCCGGCTCTACCGGCCGGTCGACCGGACCCCATCTGCATTTTGAAATTCGCAACGAGAGCAGTGCAATCGACCCTACGCCGTACTTGGCTGCCGGAAGGCGTTTAGAAGTATTCGATCCGTGGTTCACGACCGCCTCACGGTAACATGAAGCATGATAGGGAAATTGTTCTCGCTATCTGCGGCAAAATTGCAGTGGCGGGTCCATAGGCAAAGACGGTAGCAAGATGCACGTTCTCGCGGAAGACGTCCGCCATTAAGGTTGCAGGATGGAAAAAGCTCAAGAGTTTTCTAGAAGCCGATGGCCGTTCGCTACTGGGTGGAACCGCCTTGTCGCTCCGGCGAGTGTGACGCCACCTTCTCTTCGCGCCCCACTCGAACGTCCGTTGGTCATTCTCGCGCTATTGTTTGCTCTTTCGGTGTGGACGATAGTCAATATCGATCGTCCGATTGCGATCTGGATGCGCGCATTCCCCGAAGAGCTGTCTGCCCTCGCCAATCACATCACACGACTGGGTGCAGGCGTGGAAGTGCTCGTAGGCTCGGGCGCGCTGCTCATCCTATTGGCTTTCCTGCCCAGGGCGCGGTTGCGTCGCCGAATCGTGGTGGGCGCCAACGCCGTCGTGGCTGCGGCAGCGTTTATTTTTCTCTCGGTCGCTGGCGGCGGACTTGCTGCACTGATTACGAAGTATTCGATTGGTCGCGCCCGGCCCGGGGTGTCGCAAGGGGAGTATCCCCTTGACTTCCAGGTGTTCGCCCTCAACCCAGACTACGCAGCCTTTCCATCTGGCCATGCGACGACCGCTGGCGCCATGGCCATGGCCCTTGCACTGGTTTTCCCTCGGTTTCGATCGATTTTCATTTCCATCGGCATCCTGATCAGCCTGTCCAGGCAATTGGTCGGCGTTCACTGGCCAAGCGACACGGTGATGGGGTGGGCGGTAGGGGTCGGCTTTACCCTCTGGCTTGCCCATGTCTTCGCCCGTCGCCGCTTGCTCTTCGTCTATAGCGCGGACGGCACCTTGCGGCCGAGGTTGGCCGGCATGCCGCTCGTGTCCCTTCTGCTCAGAAACGCACGAAAAACGACCACACCCGGCTAGCCACTATCCTGAGATGGCTCCATTCGATTGGGCTTCTAAGGATTCTGGTGCAGGACCGAGAGGAATCGTTGCGCGAACTGCACAGGATAGATGCTCCTGTTGCCGTGCAACGTCCGCAATGATGGGGCCTTGGCACCAATTCGCCTTTGGCGCAGTTTAGTCGGCTGGCGAGCCGTCGATTTCCTCATCCAGCAGGACCGCATTGGCGCCGGTGGCCGAAAGGCGGACGGTATTCTCTTCCACGATGGCCACAATGCCGCCTGGGATGTAGTGCTTGTGGCCTGCGTGCGACCCAATGTCGACGGCTTCCAACCGAATACGGTCCTCATCGACTGAAGCAACTATACCCACCCGCGCGTCGTCGGCTCCAAGCACTTTCATTCCAGCTTTGATGCCGGAGAGATCGTGCATCTCAGTTTCTCCTTCAGATAATCCAAGTCTTCTTTGCGGCAGTAGGTGCGAGCACCCTCGTGCACTTCTACGCTAGCAGCAAACCATATCCTGGAGAATGCGCAATCATCTTGAACAGGCGCCGGGGCGGGTTGATCTGAAATTGTTTAGTCCGCCATCAGTCCCTTGCCGATGGCTGTCTGCAAGGGCGACGGCGATGAGAAATCGTGCCCCCAAAAGGTACAGGATGCCGCCTATTGCGACACATGATGCTTGATGGTGTGAATGTTCATGCCGCGGGGTAGCAATGCCAGTTCCTCAAGGCGGTAGCGCGCAAAACCGCGATCGCAAGAGATCGGTAACACCGAGCCAGTATGGTTAGCCGGCACTTACCCAGGTGATCCCCCATGCCTTTCGCTGTCGCATATGTTAGTCGCATAGCTATCGCATTTTTCGCCGTCTTGGCGCTGACAGCATGCAGTCAGTATACAGGCGACAATCGCCATAACGTGCCGCTGCCGCGAGAGCTCCTCCAGCGCATGGCCGAAATCAACTCATCGCCATCTGAGCCGATGATGATCCGCCTCTACAAACAGACCTCGACGCTCGAGGTTTGGAAACGAACCAGCGATGGCACGTACAGACTCTTAAAGACGTACGACATTTGCAAATGGTCGGGGGAACTGGGACCGAAATTCCGCGAAGGCGATCATCAATCACCGGAGGGCTTTTACAACGTCACTCCCGACCTTATGAACCCGAACTCTTCCTATTGGCTATCGTTCAACGTCGGTTTTCCGAACAAATTTGATCAGGCTTGGGAGCGCACAGGAACAAACTTGATGATTCACGGAGACTGCCTGTCAGTTGGCTGCTACGCTATGACCGACGATGGTATCAAGGAGATTTTCGCACTCGCACGGGAAACATTCAGAGGCGGAAATCGATCCTTCCAACTACAGTTGCTGCCCTTTCCGATGACTGAAGCCAACATTCAAGCGAACGCATCGAGTCCTCACGTTGATTTCTGGCGCAATCTCAAAGAGGGCGCGGATATCTTCGACAACACAAGCATCCCGCCGACATGGGATGTCTGCGACAGGCGCTATGTCTTCAACGTGAATGATCCCCGAACCGCCCCCCTGGATCCCTTAGGCCCTTGCCCGGTTTTGTAGTCAGCAAAACAGGTCCAAGCTGGCAAGCCAACACTTTGGCAGAAATAAATCTCATTTGCCCTTACTTCTATAGCGACTAGAGAATGCACAATACTCCGATTATTGTTGGAGAGTTGGGCGTATGAACGGAATCCTTGTCGCATATTTTCCGGCGCAAGATAGAAAAGGTCACATCAAAAATTGCTTCGCCGCCATATGGATCAATGCGCGGGTCAAGTTGTCCTTCTATCAGGATGAGCCTCCGTTGGCCCTGCAGGCACCTTATGTCAGGTAAGCCGCCCCTCGGACTGCGTCTGTTTCATTTGCTCCTTTGGGGCTCTTTCATCGTCGCGATTCTATGGTATGTGGCCGCCCCTCTTGTAGTTCGCCTTTTAACATAGTTTCCGGACTCCCGATTGTGGGGACATGGCTGCCAGACAGCAGCAGTGCGTTCCTCCTCCCGGATCCCATTATCCTATACGTGCGAACACCGGAAAGCGCTCGAGAAGCCAAAAAGCAAATGCGGACATCTGACCGGTGATCATCGCCACGCCCATAAGGATCATCACTATCCCGGCGAGGATCTGTAGCACCCGGCCCAGCCGACGCATGTGCTTGAGCCTTGCCGTTAAGCTGTCTGCAAAGGTGGCGGTGAGCAGAAATGGCACCCCAAGACCTGCCGAGTAGATCGAGAGCAGCAGGATGCCGCTTCCTGCCGCCTCTGACGTCGCGCTTACGGTGAGGATTGCGCCGAGGATCGGGCCGATGCAGGGCGTCCAGCCGAAGCCGAACGCCAGCCCCAAGACATAGGCGCCAGCCGGCCCCCCACCCTTCAGGGCACCATGATATCGAAGTTCCTGAGAGAGCCATGGAAACCTGACGAGGCTGGTCGTAAAGACGCCGAACACAATGACGATCGCCCCTCCGACGATGTTGGCTTCGTAGCGCCACGAAAGCAGCAGCCTGCTGAGCGCTGTGGCGCTTGCCCCGAGCGCAACAAAAATCGTAGCAAACCCGGCTACAAAACAGATGCTCAGGAGCAAGGCGTTCGAGCGCACCGCCACGCTGCTGCGATCCATGTTGCCTGTGATGTAGGAGACATATCCCGGCACCAGGGGAAGCACGCAGGGTGAAAGAAACGAGATCATGCCTGCAAATAGTGCTGCCAAAATCCCGATACTGGCAATCTCAAAGCCCATTTGCCGAACCGTTCTTATAGGTCCGCATCGGATCGCTGCGGGCATCCAGATTATCAGCAATGCAGGCGGGTATAGGCTTGGATATCATACGGGGGTTTCGGGACGTTTGGTGTCGTCTGGACTGCTCAGGAACCGCATCAGCAACCACAGCGCGACGGCGATGTACGGAAACATTGCGGGGACCCACATCACTAAGCCTGCAAGTTGCTGGTCGCTGAGAGCAGAGATTCCAAACGGCTCCGTTGTCAGGAAGTGCGGTGGATAAATCGGTCTGCGCGCAAAAACCAAGATGGCGCCGAGCAGACCCATTTGTGCCACAAACGAAAGCAGCGCCAGTATGCTCGGTCCAACTTGCCGCTGCGGGCTGAAGATTTCACGCCAGAAGAGCCAAGAGGTGGCAAGCAAGGTCAATTGCATTAACCAGTATGGAAGAGCGGCGCTGATCGCCCATTCATAGGCCAATGGAGCGTGCCAGATCCACAACGTGATGGCGCTGAGCACCGCCAGTAGGGCAAGTGGCAGCCGGGGGCCTCCCCGCCAAGGCAGCGCAAGTGCGAGCAGGGGGGCCGTCACCGAGATCAGGATGACATGATGGGCTACTCGAACGGAGAACAGCGCTACGGTCAAGGCGCAAATGGGCGAGAGGAATGCAACGCCAACCAAGACAAGCGCCCCGAGTATTGCCGCTCTTCCTGCTGAATCCCTTCTACCTTGGGTGAACCACCCAATAGCGATCAGGGCCATGAGCGCGATGGCAAAGGGGTCGAAATTCCATTGCAGCCAAATACTGTCCGGCACGGGCGGCGGGCCGCAATAGGAGTCGAAGGATTCAGCAATCATGAGATTTCTAGCTCTGACAGTTCGCCGCTGCTGACCCTTTAAGCTGCCATTCTTTCGCTGCGCATGGGCCTGCCTCGCATAAATCTACTATATCTATGCTCCTCAGTCATTCTTGGGGTTGACAATGAAGCACATAAGGCAAGCCGAAGCGGTGATCGCTTTGCTACCCAGCTTCTAGCGCAGAAGGCCGCGGATGGCGTTGTTGACCAGTTCTATGACGACCACGAAGGCGATCACCACGATCGTCAGCGTCGCGACCTTGTCGTATTGGAACGCACGCACATACATCTGGATGTAAAAGCCGATGCCGCCCGCCCCCACGATGCCCAGGATGAGGGATTCGCGCAGGTTCATCTCGAAGCGGAACAAGGTATCCCGAAGGACGTCCGGAGCGATCTGCGGCCAGGCGCCGAAACGCAGCTTTTGAAGAAAGGTCGCGCCGGCGCTCTCCAGCGCCTCGATTGGGGCGGGGTCGATGCTCTCGATGGCCTCGGCGTAGAATTTTGCGAGCATACCGGTGGCATGGAAGGCGATGGCCAGTATGCCGGGCAGCGCGCCCAGCCCCACGGCACCGACCATCAGCATCGCGACGAGGATCAGCGGTACGCCACGAATGACAGCGAGGACCGCCTTAAGCGGAACATGGACGATCGCCGGGGTCAGGTTCCGCGCTGCCAGCAGGCCAAGAACGGCCGAGAGAAAAATGCAGCCCACGGTACCCAGGATCGCAATGCGCAGCGTCTCGGCCGAGGATTCGATGACCACCGGCAGCACCGAAAGATCGGGCGGCATCATCCTGCCCACGAACTCGGCGATCCGCCCGCCGCTCTCGGCCAGGCGCGGCAGGTCGATCTCGCTGCCGCTCCACGACCACACGACGAGCAGAACGATCATGACCGAGAGCAGGAACTGCCCCCAGGCGCGTTGCCTGTCGCGATCTCGCGCGCGGCTGCCTACCGCGGTTTGCCTTTGGGAACTCGCCGTCATCGCGGGGACGCCTCGTTCTGGCCTTGGGGGGACACGCCATAGATGCCGGCCAGTTGGGCTTCGTTCAGCGCGTCCGGGGGCCCGTCGAAAACGATGCGTCCCTCTTCGAGCGCGATGAAGCGGTCCACGTAGCCCGCGACCAACCCCGGCTGATGCGAGGACAGTACCAGCGTAGTCTCACGGCTCGTGACCGCCCGTTGCAACAGCTCGAGGACTGCGCTGGCCCTTACGGGATCGAGACTGCTGACCGGCTCGTCGGCCAGCAGCAGGTGCGGTTCCTGCGCGAGGCAGCGCGCGATGGCGATCCTCTGACGCTGGCCACCGCTGAGCCGGTCGACGCGGCGGTCCGCGAAAACTTCCATCCCCACATCGCGTATTGCCTGATCGGTGATCGCGAAGTCGTCTTCCCCGAACCGGCCCATGAGAGTCCAGAACGGATCGGCATGGCCCAGCCGACCGTTCAGCACGTTGTCCCGCGCAGTCCCCCGCTCGACCAGCGCGAATTCCTGGAAAACGAAGCCTACGCGGCGGCGCCACGCCCGGGGCGGCGGGCGATTCGGACCCAATGGGAGGCCGAGGACCTCGCAACTGCCTGACCAGCCGCGCAGTCGCCCGTCGATGAGGCGCAGAAGCGTGCTCTTGCCCGCGCCGGAGGCGCCGATCAGCGCCACGCGCTGTCCCATCGGCACGCGTAGCTCGGAGATCGTCAGGACCGGCCGCCCGTCGCCCGGATACCGGAAGCTCAGATCCCGAAGTAGGATTGCGTCGGACGCCATGGCCTCTATCTCAGCAAACCATAGGCCCTCGCCAGGGTTCTGACCTCCTCATAGGCAGCCAGATCCGCGACGACGTAGCCGTCCGGGCCGTAGACGTATTGAAGCAGATATCGCAGATCCGGCTCGTTCAACCTCAGCATCGCGGAAACGAAGGCATCGCGCAGGTCAGGCGCCAGGTCACCGCGCGCGATGACGCTGTGCGAGGGGATCGGCCGGGATTCGGCGATCCATGTGACCTCGAGCTGCTGACCCGGCGTCAGCAGCATGTCGGCGTACTGGCTGGCGCCCGCCGCATCGACCAGCCCGTTCGCCACGGCCTGGATCGCCTGCTGATATCCGCCCGCGAACAGAACGCGGTCGAAGAAGGTTCTCGGATCGTCGCCGCGCTGGAACAGCCCCGCCTCCGCGAAGAGATCCAGCGGATAGTAGTAGCCCGATTCCGAGATCGGATCGGCGAAGGCAATGGTCTTGCCGCGCAGGTCCGCGAGCTCGGCGATGCCGCTATCCCTACGCACGAACAGGCGCGCGGTATAATAGGGCCTGCCGAAATAGACCTCCTGCAGGATGGCCGTGGCGCCGGCATATTCATTGGCGAGGACATAGGGCAGTGCTCCCATGAAGGAGATATCAGCATCGCCGTTGCGCAGGGCCTCGACGGCCGCCGCGTGATCGCTGGTCACGAAGCCGCGTACCGGCATGCCGAGCTCTCCGCCCAGCCATTCGGTGATGACCCGGATATCGCCGAGAAGCTTCTCGGGGTCCTCCTGCGGAACGAAGGCGAGCGTCAGGCCCTCGTCCGCCTGCGCCCACGCCATTGCAGGCGCGAAAGGCAGGACCGCCATCGACAGCAGCAGCGTGCGCCGCTTCGGAGAAAAGGGATACGGCTCAGTACATGTCGTCTTCATAGAGGTCCCTCATCTCCTGGAAGTCGGCCCAGAGCGTCTCGGCTTCGGTCCAGTTGCCGGCGTTGACCGCTGTCCGCATGCCGTTGAGGATATCGACGAGCTCGAAGACCTGTGCTCGTGCCCTGGAGTTGAACATCCCCGTGGCGTCGAGCGCCAGATCAAGGGCGACAGTTTCGAGCATCAGGTTAGCGTTCACCGCATCCTGGTTCCTGGCAAGCGTGTCGAAGGTGGTGGCAAAGGTCGTCAGCTCTTCCCAGGCGAGCCGGAAGACCGTGTCGCGGTCGTCGAACGTCTGGTAAGGCTCGTCGGCCGCGCCGACCGCCTGTAGATAGGCCACGAGATCGTCTCGCTCCTGGTCGGCGAGGCCTAGCTCGAAGCGAGTATCGAACCAATCCACCACACTGGCCAGAGTTGGCTGTGAACCGTCATGGAAGTAGGGTGCGGTGAAGTTGATCCCCAGCAGCGTGGGCGTATCGAAATAGCCGTCCATGGCGCCGCCGTAACCTTCCGAGCCGGAGCCGATGTTGTGCGATTGCCGATCGAGGAAGGCCGAGGACGGCACATGGCACGACGCGCAGGCCCTCCCGTCCATCTGCGCGAACGGTCTGCGGAAGAGCTCCTCCCCGCGCAGTTCGGAATCGGTTGCCCCCGCTGTCAGGCGGCCCATCCCGTCGATCCGTGCGTTCGGCAGGAAGTCGAACTCCAGCATGTAGGCAACCAGCGCGTCGAGCTGGAACGGCGTCGGCTCAGGTCCACCGAACTCGCTGACGATCACGTTGCGCGTAAACTCCGACAGGCTGGCGAAACGGCCATCCCGGCCGTAGGGTCCGGTGAAGCGCAGACCGCGCAGCGACGGGATGTCGAGGCTGCCGCGACGCTGATCGTTGAAGAGGGGGTTGAAGAAGGACCCGCGCACATCGACTGCACCCGGCTGATGGCTGATTCCGGGGATGAAGAAGCTCTGGTTGATGTCGCTTCGGTTGTGGCAGTTCGAGCACGTGATGCCCAATGACCGGGCGGGTTCGCCAAAGATGTTCGAGCTGTCGAAGAGCATGTCTCCGAAGGCGATCAAGGGCAGTTCCGCCTCGTCGATGCCGCGCTCCTCGAAGTTCAGGACCAGCCGGGGCAACGGATCCTGATCGGCGAGGCTGGACCCCGGCGGCAGCCAGGCGGCGACCTGTACCTCGCCACGCGTGGCGACAACGCTTTCCGGCTGGGGGGTCAACGTCCGTCTTTCGACAAAACTAGTCGGCTCGAAGTTTGCAGCGAGATAGGCATCGATCTCCGCCCACGCTCGCTGGAAGGTCTCTTCGTCCGTGCCGATCACGTTGGCTCCCATGATGCCCGTCGTGCCGATCGCGCTCATCAACTCGAGCCAGGCAAAGCCAAGGCGCCGGGCCGCTTCACGATCAGCCTCTTCGATGAACGATGCGAAGGCCCTGTAGTAGGCTTGTGCCTCTAGCGCCTTCTGCTGGGCCCTTCCCGGATCGGCTAGAGCCGCGGCGGTCTCGGCGAGCGCCGCTCTCGCGAGCCAGGAGACAGCTCGCGTTGATGCTTCGTAAAGGGCCTGACGGTTTTCCGAAGCGATAGCGTCGACGATCGCAACGTTCATATCCGCTGGCAAAGCGTCGAAATAGGTACTGGCCGGTCGTTGGATGGCAGCGGCCGGATGCGGTTCCTCATAGGCTCTTCGGATCTCGTCCCACGGCGCTGGCACGAGATCTGCCATGAACAGCATGGTACGATAAGCGGCGGCGGCAGGATGCCAGGGTTCCTCGGTGACGACCGTCGAGAAGGCCGTAGGCGTCAACAGCACCATGACCAGAAAGATTGCAATCCGCGACCTTCGAAAGACCTCGAGCATGATTGAGTCCGCACAATTCCAATTCGCGAACAATAATGCTATTGCGAAGCATTTGCAATAAGGATCGCTGTGTTGGTCCGGTTGTGCCTGTTGTCATGGTACCGTGGCACTTGAAACCGCGGTCTATGCGAATCCTCGGCTATGGGAGGCTTGTGACCGTGATCTCGCCCGCCGCGGTCACGCGAACCCTGATCGGATATGCGGCAGAATCCGTTGTAGAGATCGTCGTGGTCGACCAATTGGAACTGATCGTCCATTTACGGTGAAAGCCAGTCCGCCAGCCAACCCATCACAGTCACCGGAGCTTAATGGGAATGAAGTCGACATGGCAGCTCTTTGACCGAGGACAATTACCCTTTTACGACGACAAGAGGGTCGGAGAACACCAGTAGATGGCTAGTCGCTTCGCAGTTGCTCCAGGATTTTGGCTTCTTCTGACGAAAGGCTCGGAGCGCCAGTTCGGATGTTTCGGCGCCTGGCAGCCAAAACGGCCAGTGCGATCAGACTTGCTAACAGGAGGATCGGCGTTGCAACCCAGAGAAAGATGGTATGACCGGCAAACACCGGATTGAGCAGTACGAACTCGCCATAGCGCGCTACGACGAAATCATACACCTCGGTGTCGGAATCCCCTGAGATAAGACGTTCACGCACGATTAGTCGCAAATCCCGGGCAAGGGGCGCGTCCGAGTCATCGATCGATTGGTTCTGACACACAAGGCAACGCAGGTTGCTCGAGATGGCGCGGGCACGCTGTTCGAGGACCGGGTTGGCCAATACTTCGTCCGGCTGAACGGCTGGGACGGCTACGGGGGTTAGAAGCGCTCCGAGGGTTACTATGAGAATAATCAACTTCCTCATGGGCGCGCCTCTACCGGCTTAGTCCTGTTCCTGGCCACCGCAGGCGCCCCGATGCGCAGCCTCCGGTCGGTCAACGAGAGAAACCCCGCACCTGCCATGAAGAGCGTGCCCAGCCAGATCAAAAGGACAAACGGCTTGTGCCAAAGACGCACGACCCGGCCATCAGTACCGAAACGTTCTCCGAATTGAACGTACATTTGGCTCAATCCATATGTGCGGATTCCTGCCTCGGTGGTTGGCGTGCCACTAACTGGGTAGATCCGGCGCTCCGATGTTATTTCCCTTTCGCCATCCCAAGGCGAATGGATCATGAATGAACCGCGTTCGGCGGTGAAGTTCGGGCCGCCTACCTGGGTTTCACCCTGATAGGTCACCGAGTATTCAGAAATCTCGATGGTCTCGCCCGCACGCATTGATGTGACGATTTCAGTCTGGAACGCCGTGGCACAGACGATGCCGATGACCGATACTCCCACGCCGAAATGAGCGATTGCCGTCGACCAAGCCGTTCGCGGCAGACCTTTGAGACGCGCCCAGCTCTGTCTCGGTGCAACCCGGCCGGCCGCGATGCGATCGGCGATTTCGGCAATCGCGCCGACCATCACCCAAATGCCAATTCCGAGGCCGATCGGTGCGAGTGTTACAGGGAAACCCAGAAAGGCGAAGACGAGAAGGGCCAGCACCAGCGTGACCACTATGGCCGCAATGAGCCGCTGCCCAACAGCAACCAGATCACCGCGCTTCCAGGCAAGGAACGGCCCGAACGGGATCAGGAGCAGCAACGGCATCATGAGCGCGCCGAAGGTCAGATCAAAAAACGGTGCTCCAACCGTGATGCGGGCGCCCGTAAAGGATTCTAGAACAAGAGGATAGAGCGTACCGATCAAAACACCTGTCGTTGCAGCAGCAAGGAAGACATTGTTCAGGATCAGCGCGCCTTCCCGACTGATTGGGGCAAAGAGGCCACCGTGACGAAGTGAGGAAGCGCGCAGGGCAAAAAGCGTGAATGCCCCACCGATCAATGCGGCAAGCATCGCGAGAATGACTGTGCCGCGCGTGGGATCGGAAGCGAAGGCATGAACCGAGGTGAGAATGCCCGAGCGCACGAGGAAGGTGCCGAGCAGCGATAGCGAGAAGGTGACGATAGCCAGAAATATTGTCCAGATCTTGAGCGCGTTGCGCTTTTCCATGACGACCGCCGAATGCAGCAGCGCGGTTCCCGCCAGCCACGGCATGAAGCTGGCGTTCTCCACCGGATCCCAGAACCACCAGCCGCCCCAGCCCAGCTCATAGTAGGCCCAGTAGGACCCCATGGCGATCCCGAGGGTGAGAAACGCCCAGCTCGCCAGTGTCCAGGGCCGCACCCAGCGCGCCCACGCCGCATCGATCCGGCCCGACACCAGTGCAGCGATCGCGAAGGAAAAGCAGATCGAGAACCCGACATAGCCCAGATAGAGCAGCGGGGGGTGGATGGCGAGGCCGATATCTTGAAGGATCGGGTTGAGTTCGGTTCCGTCGAACGGCGCGGGATCGAGCCGCCAGAACGGATTCGATGTGAAGATCACAAAGGCGGAGAACGCCGCGACCATCAGTCCTTGGTTTGCCAAAACCAGGGTTTTGAGCTCGTTAGGAAGATTGCGTCCGAACGCAGCTACCGCGGCACCAAACAGCGTGAGTGTGAGAACGAACAGCAGCATGGAACCCTCGTGATTGCCCCATGTGCTAGTGAATTTGTAGAGCATCGGTTGGAGGGAGTTGGAGTGCTGTACAGCCAGCCGCAACGAGAAGTCATCGCTCATGAAGGCTTGAACGAGCGCTGCGAAGGAAAGCCCCACGAGACCGAACTGCAGAAGTGCTGCATGCTTCACGAAGCGTTGCGCCATTTCGTTGCCGCGCCAGAACGCAAAGCCGATTCCGGCCTGAGCGGCCGCAATCACGAAGGCAAGTATAAGCGCCAGATGGCCCAACTCGATCGTCATTCCACATTCCTCCCCTGACCGATACTCGGCAATGACCGAAACGCAACACCGCATGGTGGCGGGGATCGTCTGGCTTGCTCTTTGGAGATCACTGCCATTTCTATTCCACCAATCCCAGATCCCGACCAAAATCCTCAAGGGTCAGACGATCCTCACCTGAAAGAGCGGCCAGACCGCGCTCGAGATCCGATCTGGCCGCATCCGGGCCGTAGAGTTGATTGCGGGAACGCACCAACTGCATCCATTCGGCCAGGCTGCCCCCGGTGCTGTCGAGCCGGGCAGCCAACCCCTCGACCATGCCGCGTACGGCCTCATTGGTCTGGTCTTCCTGCCCGATGTCTTCGCCGCGCGTTCCCGCTTGCGCGGTGGCCAAGCCCGAGCGTGCGGTTTCAACCCAGGCCTCCTCGCCGGTTGCGATGGCCAGCAACTCTTCCCATAAGGCAACGGCCTCGCCATATTGACCCGAACGCGTCAACTCTCCCGCGAGATAAAACCGCGAGCGGACATGAAGCGGATCCGTGCTCATTGCGCTTTCAAGGAGCGCCAGCGTTTCTTCGCCAAAAGCTCCATCGTCGCCGACGATCAGTGCTTCAGCGAGATTGGTTTGTCGGTCCGCCGTCGGCGGTTCGAGCGCCAGAACACGGCGCCAGGCATTTGCCGCTTCCGCGTACCTGCCCTGATCCATGTAGATTGGCGCCAGAACCAACCAGCCGCGCACATCGTCGGGGGTTTCCGCCATTCGGGCCTCGACGGTGGCAATGGCAGCCTCGATATCGATGGCCGCAGCCTGAACGGGAGTTTCGCGCCCGACCAAAGGCGCGTTTGGAAGATCGGCGCGACCCACCCAAGCATAAATCCCTAATGCAACGAGTGCGATGGTCGGAAGGGTCGTCCAAATGGCCAGCTTGCCGCTTCGGGCTCCTGTGCTGCCAACATGATCCTTTTCCTGGCGGAGCACTTCGCGCGCGAGTTCAGCACGAGCTGCGGTCGCTTCGTCCGCAGAAATCCTCCCAGTTTCATGATCGCGGTCTATCCCATCCAGCTGGTCACGGAAGAAGGCACGCATTGCATCCAGCGTCGCGCCCTTTTGCGGAGATTCAAGTCTCGTTCTCAAGCTCCGAGCCAGCACCGCGATGCTCCCGAGAACACCTAGAACTGCAAATGTCCAAAACAAATTCGCGCTCAATTACGCCTCTCGGAACGGTTTCGGGTCATTGCGTGACCTGCGAAAACAGTGGCAAAATATCGTTCTGGAGAGCTTGGTCGGTCAGGACCCCTATGTGCTTGTAGACGATAGTTCCCTCTGCATCGACTACGAACGTCTCTGGCACGCCGTAGACGCCCCATTCGATCGCAACACGGCCGTCCACGTCAGCGCCGGTTCTCGTAAAGGGGTCGCCCAAGGCGTTGAGCCATTGGTCAGCGGCGGATGGATTGTCTTTGTAGTTGATCCCGTACACCGTGACCTGCCCCTCTTCTTTAAGCCGCATCAACAAAGGATGCTCTTCACGACAGGGCACACACCAAGACGCAAAGACATTTACCAAGCTCATCTCTCCGACCAAATCCTGGCTGGACAGACCCAACTCCCGCCCTGCAACAGGGGGTAGTGAGAAGGCCGGCACGGACTGCCCTATCAAAGGTGACGGCAGAGCACCCGGATCACGAGTCAGGCCCCAGCCGAACACAAGGACGAGAGCAGCCACGAACGCCAGCGGCACAAAAAGATACAGCGACCTGCTGCGTCTCGAGCCTGCCGCATTGTGCTCTCCCGAGATTTCCGAAATGGGTGCCATTGATACGATCCAAGAAACCTCCAGTAAGGCACGTCACGAGCATCTTGCCTCCTAGAGCCGCTATAGGTTCAAGCAGAAATTTGAGGTCTTTTTGCCGCATCACCAAAATTTGTGGCGCCGCTCGCACTCTAGTATCGTGCCCGAGGTAAGTATAGTTTCGGGGCATTGGCGTCGCGCGTAGTGACTGTTGGTCCATCATATTCGCGGACCACTTTTTGCGTGGTGAGCGGTGTCAATGTGCCGCATTGGTTTCAATTCGTGATTGTGTACAAGCCGCAATCGGAAATCAGGATGCCGGAGGCATGAGCCTTGCGCGTGACATCGGCGGGGAGGTCGGGAAAGCGCTGGTCGTTCTGGCGCTGTTCTTCTTGTCGTTCGCATATCAGTCACCTCAACTGCCGGCATTTGCGGAAGAGGGGGCAGTCTGGTCCGCTGCCAATTTTTCCATCTGTGGCAGCGGCCATGACAAAACTGACGCGAGCCACACACCCTGCCACGCCTGTCGTCCCGATCTGGCTGTGCTACCACCGCCTCCAAGTGTTGTCGTTCCGGCCTATCTCTCTTTCATAGCTGTCGGCTGCTCAAATGAAATCGACATCTCTGCCAGTCAGGCGGCCTATTCGCTTCCCAACCCACGAGCGCCTCCAGCCCTGAACTGACCGCACTTTACGTCACTCAGACCTTTCCTTTGCTGGAGTCATCAGAATGATCTATACGCTTTTGCGCGTTTCCCTTGTGGCCGCGCTTCTTTTCACATTCGCTCTACCAGTATCAGCTCAGCTGGCCCCGGAACTTAGTCACTCCGGTACGGAAGCCCAGGCCAATGCGGCCATTATGATTGAAGAGTTTGAACTGGAGGGGCTTTTCGCTCGGGCAACTCTGCCGCGCGCGCCAAACGGTGGGGCCTATTTCTCCTTGACCAATAGCGGTCCCGCCGACGATCGGTTGATCGGAGCCTCAACATCGATTGCAGGGGAGGTCCAGATTCACTCGTCCACTGTTGAAGGCGACGTCATGCGAATGCGCGAGGTGCCCGACGGCGTCCTTCTTCCCGCCGGTGAAACGGTTACATTCGAACCGAGCGGGCTCCATCTCATGCTGGTCGGTCTCAACCAGCCACTGGTTGAAGGCGAAGCATTTCTACTGACTTTGCAGTTCGAGCAGGCGGGAACTATCGAGATCGAAGTCCCCGTTGCCGGCATCGCCGCCCGCGAAGCTCCTGACGACGGCGCGGAGAGAAATGGATCCAGCCATCAAGGGCACTGAGAGATGACGCACTCGACCTTGAAGACGGTGAGGCTGGTGCTGTGGGGCATGGTTTGCGTGGCCGCGCTTTGGGCAGGATGGACATGGTACGGTTCCCTGTCTACCCCTGCTCCCGCTTCGGTCACCCAAAGACTGGCCGAAGCGCAGGATGGCCAGTATGGCGCCGGCGACTATCGACTGGTCACGCACACTGGCGAGGATGTTGATGATTCGATTTTCGTGGGCAAGCCGTCGCTGGTCTTTTTTGGCTTCACCCATTGCCCCGATGTCTGCCCGACCACGCTCGCCGACATCGAGTATTGGTTTACCGAACTAGGGGGTGACGCCAACGACATGCAGGCCTTCTTCGTCACCGCCGATCCTGAACGGGATACGGTTGAGGTTATGGCCGAGTATGTGGGTTGGTTCTCGGAGAGGATCATCGGATTGACCGGCGAGCCCGAAGAGATCGCGGAAATGATCGATGCCTGGGGCGTCTTCACGCAAAGGACCGATCTTGAAGGGGGCGGTTACAACGTCGACCACACCGCATCGGTCTTCATGCTCGACAGCGGTGGACGTTTCTTCGGCACGATCTCCTATGAAGAGAATTCGGAAACGGCCATTGCCAAGGTCAGGCGACTTGCGGACGCCGGATGAGCCTACCGCTACTTTATTTACAGCTAGCGCAGCAATCACGATGAAAACCGTGTTGCGCGAGGAGAAAACATGAACAGACGCACAGTGGTTGTTGGCACATTGGTTGTCGCCGGCGCGGCACTTGCAGGCAGTGCCTATCTCTATAACGCCAATCAGGCCGAGCAGGCCGTGGCAATAGCGAACGAAAACGCTGCCGTGCTGATCCGGCCAAATTCACCGATTATCGGACCGGAAGACGCACGCGTAACGATCGTCGAATTTCTTGACCCTGCCTGTGAGGCGTGCCGGGCGTTTTATCCGGTGGTCAAATCGATCCTCGATGAGAGCCCAGAAGATGTGAGGCTCGTGGTGCGCTATGCACCCTTTCATGACGGTTCCGAAGAAGCCGTCGGCATTTTAGAGGCCGCGCGTGCGCAGGATCTCTATGTTCCAGTGATGGAAGCCATTTTTGCCGCTCAACCCCAGTGGGCGGCTCACGGCAGCCCTAAAATGGACCTGGCATGGACGGCCGCAGAGGAAGCCGGGCTCGATGTGGAACGCGCGCGCATCGACATGCGATCGCCCGCGATGGTGGCTCTCCTCAGTCAGGATCTCGCCGATATCGAGCAACTTCAGATTGGGCAGACTCCCACATTTTTCATCAATGGACAGCCCTTGACGGAATACAACTTCGAGCGGCTGGATGAACAGGTCCATGAAGCGCTGGGCAACTGATCGCGCCGTGCTCATTGAAGATGGCATAAGGTTTGGAGCGGTTGACAACTTGCAGCTTGTGTCACCGCTTCAGGGCTGAAGCCTCCCTGAAATGTGCCGCCATGTTGGAGATCATATCGCTGACATGGCGGTCGGGGATGCTGTAAAAAACATGCTGTGATTGTCGCTTGCCAATCAGTAGCCGTGCACCACGCAGCAAGCGCAAATGATGGCTCACCAGCGTTTGCGAAAGTTCAAGTTTGGCGGCAATATCCCCAACTGATTTAGGTGCGCTTGTGCAGTACATAATGATCCGGAGCCGGTTGGGTTCGCCCAATAGCCGAAACGCCTCGGCCAACGCGTTCAGTTGAGCGCTCGATAGCGCCGAAGTGTTGTGTATATCCCGGATGCTGGAGGCTGATATCCCCTGGTGCGCTGCTGATCCGCCACAGTCCTAAAGTCGTGTTGGAACCCAACCTCGATCGTGGTTGCCTCCCGGCGGAGGGCCTTACAGCCAATAGCGTTAGCCAATCTAGAGCAGCAGGCCCAAGGTCGACCTGAACTGCTAGAAACCCAATCCTCTGACTAAACCTCACGCCTTCATTATTCCTAACAGACTGACAATCCGCATTATAAAACTCGATTCAAAACTATCTTGTAGTTTTTCTATCGAGGCAATCCGGGCTGCCTATCGTGAACTCCGTCGGGGAGATCACGATAATGAAAAAAGCAAGCATCCTTCTTTTCGGACTTGTCAGCCTCATCACTTCATGGGGAGCAGCAGGGCTCGCAATGGAGAAAGAGGTTCATCCAGCTTTCGCCTCCGTAGGCAGTTTGACTTCAATTCCGGTCGGCCACGCCGAGTACTGCCAGCGCCGTCCGCCTGATAAGAAAGCTCAGCCAGACGCCTTCACCCGCCGCACCGGCGGCCGGACCGATTACCGAATAGATTCCGGCGCCGATAATGGTGCCCACTCCGTAGAGGGAAAGCCGCACGAGACCGAGCGCCTTCGTTAGACCGCCATGTTCCCCGCTGCCGTGCGTCATCTCAATTGCTCAAAGCCCGCTCAACCTCCGAAACGAGCGCTTCGAAAGAGTATTCAGTCAAGGGTGTGCCGTTGATGAAGAAGGTGGGTGTCTGGCGGATTTCGAGTTGGGCGATGTCCGCCTTGTCCTGATTGATCAGGGCAACGGTGGCAGGAGAGCTCATGTCGATCCGGGCCCTCTCCACGTCGAGACCCGCGGCCTCGGCGGCGCTCCATGCGATCTCGAGGTTCGGACTGCCGTGTGCGGCCCATGCCGGCTGGCTGGCGAAGACCATCTCCATCACCGGCTCGAACAGGTCCTGGGCGCGGGCCGCCTCTATAATGCCGACGGCTTCTTCGGAACCGTCATGAAAGGGTGCATAGCGCACCACGAGTCTTAGATCTTCCGGATTGTCATCCAGTAAGCCTTTGACCACGGGATAGAAGGCGCGACACGCCTCGCAGGCAGGATCAAGAAACTCGACGAGGGTGACCCGGGCGTTTTCCGGTCCCAATACCGGCGAGTTGGGGCGGACGAGAATATCCGCATTCTCACTGGCGAGCGCCACCGCTTGCTGGGTCTGGTTGGATTGGTAAAGGTAGGCTCCGCCCGCCAGGGCCAAAACGCCGACGGCGAGAGTTCCAATTACGAGCGCACGTCTGTTCATGACTTCTCCTTGCGCAGCGCAATCAGGAGGAGGGCTGCGATCGCTATGAATGAAAGGGTGGAAAGAAGGGGAAGCGGCACCGCTCCCCAGATCGTCATGTTCGCGTCCGTACAGGATACGCCTTGCGAGCATGGCGCGATGGCCTGTGAGATAAGCCCGAAATACAAACTGGTATGCCAACCCGCGATCAGGAGGCCCGGAACGGCCACAAGGAGACCATACTTGGCTCCCCCGAGATCGCCCTTGAAGCAGGCCAGCCCCAATATCAGCGCCATCGGGAACATGAATATCCGCTGATACCAGCATAGGACACACGGGGTCTGTCCCATGACCTCGCCAATGAAAATGGCGCCGCCGGTCGCAACGAGGGCGATGGTCCAGGCGACATACATGGCGATAGAGGGAACATCCTGCCGTCGGATTTGCATCTAGCGAGCCTTTCCGGAATGCGAGGCGACTTTGTCGCAGTTTCCATGGTTTCCATTGCCGACTACAACTGCTGCGCTGATGCGTCCTGCGACTTGGATGGACGTCGTCATCTCTGTTTTCTTTGAGCAGGTTCTGCTGATGTCTTCTCTGCGCGTTCGCAATATCGCCGTGCTTGCCGTTCTCCTGGTGATCGTCGGTGGTGTTTTCATTTTGTCGTTTACCCATGTTCCAAACGAAGTCCGAGCCTCCCAGACGGTCGAAACGGACGCTGTCGACTAGCCGCCACTTGCCAGGCCCGCGCCGTTGGCTGCCCCCGTGCGCGCCAGGTTGTCGATGTTCTCAACGATCCGCGCGAACTCGGTCATCTCGCTTGGCGTCAGCGAGTGGCTTGCAGGGAGCCGGGCTTCCAGCGCGTTGAGAAGCCGTCCGTTGACGCTTAGTTCGAAGTGGAGGTGATTGCCGGTCGAAAGACCTGTCGTTCCCACATATCCGATCACGTCGCCTTGCCGGACGACGGCGCCGGGCTCGATGCCATCAGCGATCCGGCTCATATGAGAATATGAGGTGACATAGCCATTTTCGTGCGTGAGGCGGACGTGACGCCCGTAGCCGCCATTCCATTGCGCCATGGCGACCTGTCCATCCGCTGACGCGTAGATCGGCGTCCCCGCGGGTGCGGCAAGATCCACTCCCTCGTGCCCGAGAATCTCTCCTGTAACGGGATGCGTGCGCATCCCCATGGGAGATGTTAGGCGCCCCCCACCTTCGAGTGGCCTCCGCAAGAACATCGGTCCCCAGGACTGGCCGGCCCGATCCATATAGAATGCTGTTCCGTCCTGCCCAACAAACTGAAACAACTCCCGAAGGCGGGTGCTTTCCGAAAGCGCGACATAGAGCGCCTGGCTTCGGCCGTCGCTGTCCACCGCCGCAAGGATTTCGATCGTGGTGCCAGGCGTGATGCGTTCATTGAGATCGAGTTGGCCCTCAAGAGCCATGATCACGCTTTCAACCACAGCGTCCTCAAGTCCGTTTCTGCGACCCAACTCCCAGATGGACTGATAGAGTGAAGGAAGTCGCGCCGCGTTCACCTGCTCGACGTTCTCTTCCGGCATCGCAATTCTGGGAGGCTCGTTAGCCAGCACGAAACCGCCATTGTCCGTTCGCGCACTTGTAAACGCGTGCGTGTCCGCATTTGCCGTCGCGTCGTGACGATAGACGCTGATGCGCATTGGGATAGCTTCCACTCCGTCCTGTCGGCCCGAGTAGTAGAGGATCCGCAAGCGGGAAAGGGGAGGCAGGCTATCCATTCCGTAGGCGGTCCTCGCCCATCTCAAAATTGTCGCCGCATCGGCCTCCGCGAACCCGTTTTCCCCGAGCAACGTTGAGAGTTCGCGTTCCTCATCGAGCTTAAGCAACCGCTCTGACCATCCATCCGAACGTATCGACTTCGGGACAACGGTAATGTTTTCGGGTTCCGAGGTGATGATCCTCCCCGGTTCGACGTCCGTGATGGGCAAAACCCCACTCGGGGGCGCATAGCTGGAAAGTTCGGAGAAGAACGACGCCAAAGCTATGCGGGCCTGTCCCGAATCCGACATGACGTACTCGACTGCTGCCTGGTCGGAGAGTCCGAGCGTTGGGGGTGTCGAGAAACTGAGCGGCGTCATGGACAGAGCGACTTCAGATTGCACAGGTTCACCGTACAGCGAAGACGCTATGCTCTGGTCTACCCTTGGTTGATCGTCGCTTCGCCCGACCAGCGTATCCATTGCAGGAATGTCCGCTGAGACAATGGTTGTCGAAGTCGCGAGCGCTGAATTGAACCACACGAAGGTCTGATTGCGAAGCTGGGTTTGCGAGCCTAGCGATTCTTCGACAGCCATTTCGAAAGTAACCAGATCCCGCTCCGTCGATACCGATGCCCTGACCCTGTTGGTCTTCCCATTCGCACTCGTTTGGGCCGGGGCCTGAACGGGAATACGCAAGGCTTCCGTGGGGGTCGAGAAAGACTCCCGGCCATCGAACGCGAGGTAAAGAGCTGCGTTCATGAGCAGGAAGCAAGATACCCCGGCTACGACGGTGGATGTGACGGCCCTGGGATTGATATCTCCAAGCACGGTGAACTGCGCATCCAACCCTCTGACCGAGAGCGGAGGTTCGTCAACAACCCCTATGCGCAGCAGGTGAGCGCCTCTCATCCTCTGCGTAGTGGTTTGCCTGTTTCGCGATTTTTTTGAAGAAATAGCCACTATCGCGCTGCCGTACCATGTATGGGGCTTGGTCACGTCACCTCAGAAGACGACGATGGGGGATCCCCATTTCACCCTATCCGCAAGATGGATCACGTCATGATGCAACAGACGCACGCACCCGGACGACACCGCCTGACCTATCGTCCAGGCCTCCCCGGTCCCATGAATTCGGTAAAGTGTGTCGCGGCTTCCCTGGTGAATATAGAGCGCACGGGCGCCGAGCGGATTGTCCAGCCCTGGAGGTTGGCCAGTACGCCATTGCTCGAGCTCGGGCTGACGTTCGATCATCTCCGTGGGCGGCGTCCAGACCGGCCATTCCCGCGAGTAGGCGATATGTCCACGTCCCGACCATGCGAAGCCGGCCCGGCCCAATCCGGCGCCGTAGCGCATCGCGGTCCCTCCCTCCTCGACGTGATAGAGGTAGAAGCTTGAAGTATCCACGATGATCGTTCCCGGCTCCTCGGAGGTGGGATAGTCGATACGTCGACGATAGAAATTCTGATCGAGATAGCGCAGATCGACAGGCGGAACGGGAAACTGTTCATTTGGGAGCGCCGCATACATGGCGATGACTTCAGGTGATATTGGCGGCGGCAACGTCACCTGTTGTTGGGGAGGTTCGTTTCTGTATGTCGAACAGCCCGCGACTGACAGCGCCATAAGGCTGGATGCACCTGCCAGGAAGTGGCGGCGTGAAAGAGAGATAGAAGATGCCATCGTATTCCGCTCTTAAGTCTCAGGCGATATACCGCGCCGGCCTGCGCCAGAACGGTGATCAGCATGAAAGAAATACAGAACCAGGGCGTCGAGAGGCATAGAGCCAGAGTCAGAAACGCCCTAATACTGCGCCGATTTCGATCAGGCGCGCGGAGGGGGCTCGTCGAGCGGACGTAGCCACAGATAGCTGGATTTGGGAGGGAGTGCTAAGGCCCAGGTTTGTCGCGGCTGTGGCCTTTCTGGTTCGTCGGTAACCGCGGTCTGGATTTCGCAGTGTGGGCAGGTGGCAAAGATCCCTGGAATTTGGCCAGTTTGGCGGGCTTCGAAACTCCAACCCGTCAAAGGCGAAACAAGCGTCGTTACAATCTCGATGCTTCCACTTGGCAGGACAGGGCTCACATGACCGTTAGGCGTGGACGCTTGCACGGCAGCGAGCCATGCCAAGATCAGCATGGCTCCAAAGCCCAAAGCCAACAAAGCGAAATGACGAACCATATAGCATTGATGCAACGTTGATCATGGCATGATCAAGGCACAATCCCCAAGTTTTGGTAAAAAGAAACCGTCATGTCGGAATTTTTTGCACCCTACCAATTCCAAAGAAGAACAGAGGAAAGGTACGCACAAGCTCCATTCTTTTATTCAAGCGCGGGTGCTGTGATAAACGCATTGAGCATGGTCGGCCAGCGTCTCGATCACACGGCATGTGGCAATATGACCATGTGAACCCTCCTCGAGCATGCGCGACAATTCGGCTTCGAGGAGCTTGAGATTGCTGATCTTGGTGCGCACTTCCGCCAGTCGTTCCCGTGCAATCATGTCAGCGTCGGCACAGGGACGCGCCGGATCGTCCTGAAGCCGAAGCAGGGCGCGGATCGCGTCGATGTCGAATCCCAGTTCTCGTGAATGCCGAATAAATTTCATTCGGTCTATATCGACGGTGTCGTAGAGACGGCGATTGCTCAGGCTTCGCCCAACCGATGGCAGCAACCCGATTTGCTCATAGTAGCGGATGGTTGGCACCTTGATCCCACTCGCCTTGGCGGCCAATCCGATGGGAAGCCCGTCTTGCATTTTTTTCTCCTCTAGCTTCTGGAGTATGTACGCCCTGATCGTGGCGAGGGAAAGGAGAGTCCGGGTGCCGTTTCGTTTTGCATCTTGGCTTTCGTCGTCGGACAACTTCGCCCAACTATGCGAAGTCAGATAGCCCAGGTTCGAGTGCCAATAGGGCGACGCTGGCGCAAACTAAACCGGCAGTACGGAAACTTCCGCGGTTGACCCGTATCATCGCCTCGACGTCGCGAGGGCGAGGCTGCGCAGCGACACCCTAGACAGCCGTCGTGGCTCCCTACTCGCTCAGTGCTTTTGGTCGATCTCGGCTGGAAGCTCCAGATATCCTTGATCGCTCAACCAGTCGTGCAGGATGTAGCGCAGTCCATCTTGCCGGGTCCTTATAGGTTCGGGTGACTTCTCGATGAAGGCATTAAACGCTTCAGCCAATTCCGGCGTTACACGGACCGTAATCTTGTCTTTCATGCGCAGCTCCTTCAGCCGGGGCTATAAAGCCAGGGGAGCGGTAATGTCGAGTCGGTGCAAGCGAATCCCTAACTGGCTCAGCGCATGACTGCGGCAGCCCCCAGAATACGGCCGGGCAACGCGCCGTTCTTTTCCTGTATGATGAGCGCGAAACCATCGTTGTCGGGCCCGAGAGCCTCAGGCACTGGAATGCGTATCTCGGCCCCGCTCGACGGATCCCACATCCCGACCGGCTGGCGGGACGTGACGATATGAGAATAGGATAGGCGTTGGCCCATGTTGTCGCCCCCTGTGACCTCAACCTCGGCACTGTTCCGAAAGGCAACCAGCCACACGACCGCCGCGCCCAGACCGGAACGGGGGCCCGCTCGAAGAATGACGACGTCCTGAGATTCGGCCTCAACGTCCATGGAAAGCGCCAAATCCGCTTCGGCAAGCGCATCCAACACCTCCTCGGCGTTTGACCCTGCCATGCTGCGTGCGCCGTTGACGATCATCTGGGGCGTATAGAGCCTGTTTGTGCCCGACGCACTGGCATATGCCTTCTGTAGCTCGCCATTCGCGGATATGGCGAAAGTGTCGGCCCAGCCCGTATAGTCCCAATAGTTCACGTGATAGGCGAGAGCGATGACGTTGTTCTCATCGCTCATCCGGGACAGGAGTTGGTCTGCTGCCGGGCAAGGCGGGCAGCCCTGGCTCGTGAAGAGTTCAACGACTGCATTGGGCCGGTCGCGTATCTCCAATGAGTACGCAGCACCGGCCGCCAAGCAGGTCATCGCTGCCAGATACAGGCGAAGAACCAGCCGGGCAGATTGGGAAACAGGAACGCGCATGGCGTTTTTTGTAAGGATGAACCCGGCGTGCAGCCACTCAATTCGAGGTGAGGATCGCACAGTCACGCCCACAGATTCCTCGGTTGACGATTCCGCTTGCTCCTCTAGTGGCTAGAGGATGCAGGTTGTCGAGCGAAGATCAATAGGGTGAAATGACAGTGAACTGGGAACAAATCATAGAAGCGTCGAACGAGGCCGCGACGTGAACCGAAACCCTGCTATCATTGCCGCAGCCTTTTTGTTTTCCATGTTGGTTCTGGTCCTGGGCTATGCGGCGTTCGGCTTCTGGACGATGCTGATCTTTACCTCCGGGTTTCTTGGGGGGTTCGCGCTGTGGCTGTTCTTTCCTGCCAATCCCTCCTTCGCCGCAATCAAGACGCCTTACTTTCTGGCACTGGCACTCTTCGTTCTCCATCGTATCGAGGAGTATTCAATGGATTTTTTTGACAGGCTGGCGGCGATCACCGGCATAAGCACGCCCGACGTTGGTTCCTGGCAAGTGATCCTGCTGGTCCTCCTCTCAGTGGGCGCCTGGCTGCTTGTGCCGCCGCTTGTCAGCCGGGGATACCCGTTCGGAACCTATCTTGCCTGGACCTTCTTTGCCGCCATGGGCATTACCGAACTGGCGCACTTTGTCGTTTTCCCATGGCTTACCCCACAGCCGTTTGCCTATTTTCCCGGCATGGCAAGCGTTGTGCTGCTTGCACCCGCTGCGTGGTGGGGCATGCAGCAGCTTTCCCGAGGAGCTTGATATGGCGCAAAACGCCGAAACCCGGAATGACGGACATGCTCATGAAGGGGGCCACGATCACGGGCAGACCGTTATTGCCTCGAACGAGCGGCGCATCCGTCTTGTCCTCATTTTCACCGCCAGCTATGCGATCGTGCAGGCTGTCGGCGGTTGGTTCTCCGGTTCACTGGCGTTGATCGCCGATGCCGGCCACATGGTCTCGGATTCGGCCGCACTGCTCCTGGCCCTGATCGCCTACCGCATCGCGCGGCGCGCAGCGGACGCCACGCGGACCTACGGATTTCACCGCGTGAGGGTGCTCGCGGCGCTCGCCAACGGCGCGACGCTGCTCTTGCTCGTCGCATGGATCGTCTGGGAAGCGGTGCAGCGGATCAATGCTCCTGTCGAGATTCTGGCAGGGCCGATGCTGATCGTCGCGGTGATCGGCCTCGGCGTGAATGTGGCTGGAGCCCTGATTCTCTGGTCGGGGAACAGCGGCGATGGCAATCTCAGGGGCGCGTTCCTGCACGTCATCGGCGACCTTCTCGGCTCGTTTGGCGCCATCGCCGCCGCGATCGGGATCATGCTGACGGGTTGGACGATCCTCGATCCCATCCTCTCGGTGCTGGTGGCGATGCTCGTGGTCCGCTCCGCGTGGAGCCTTATCTCGGACTCGATCCGTGTTCTGTTGCAGGCCGTCCCCCGGGGCGTGGATGCGGTTGATGCGGAGCGCGGTCTTGCGAGCCTCCCCGGGGTGGCGGAGGCGGGACATTTTCACGCCTGGACGCTGACCGATGAATCCAGCGTTGCCACCGTCCACGTCAGCCCGGCGGAGGGAACCGATCCGCTCAGCCTGCCCCAGATCGTCTCGGGATGGCTCAAGGAGCGGTATGCGATCGACCACGTCACCGTACAGGTGGACCCGCCCGGTAAACTCGACTCCAGGCACCACTGAGGCGAGTTTGCGCGCTATCTGGAGTCTGGCACGGAGCTGACATCCTGCGGATTCGACGCGTGGGCAAAGCGGGCGAAAATTTCGCTTGCTCCTATAGTGGCTAGAGGATGCAAGCTGGTCGTCATATGATGACTAGGAGCCTACCGAAATGACTCGCGAACACCGCCAAACCCGCTATCGCGTCGCTGGAATGGATTGCGCCAGTTGCGCAGCCAAGATCGATACGGCGGTTCGCCGCATGCCTGGCATCGAGGATGTAAAGGTCTCCGTCATGGCCGGAACCATGACGACCACGGACAATGGCAGCGCCGACCTTGACGCGATACGTTCCAAAGTCGAAAGCCTGGGCTACAAAGCGAATAGGGTGGCGGATGCAGGCCTGGAGAGCCGAGTATCCGGTGTTCCGGCGAACGACCATGAGCATTGCAGCCACGACGGCCACCATCATGGCCATGACCATAGTCACGACCACGACGACCACGGTCATGGTCAAGAAGATCGAACCAGCGCAGTGCAGAAAAACGCGAAGGCTTCAACCGGCGCGCATGGCCATGACCACGGCCCGTTGGACGGTCCCTGGTGGAAAACCTCCAAGGCTCAATTGACCATCATATGCGGCCTCGCCCTTGGTGCCGCATTCCTAGCCGGTCAGATGCTTCCGCAGACCCAGCCCTGGGGCTTCATCATCGCGATGTTCGTAGGGCTCATACCCATCGCGCGCCGCGCCTACATGGGTGCGATCAATGGCAGCCCGTTCTCCATAGAGACCTTGATGACGGTCGCGGCTATCGGCGCGGTCATCATCGGAGCCACCGAGGAAGCGGCCGTGGTCGTCCTCCTTTTTCTGATTGGAGAGTTGCTCGAGGGCATCGCTGCCAGCCGCGCCCGCGCCAGTATCACGGCGCTGGCCGATCTCATGCCCAAAACCGCACTGCTCGAAGTGGATGGCGAGACCCGTACCGTGCCTTCCGACAGCTTGTCCGTTGGAGCATTCATTCTGGTGCGGCCCGGCGATCGCATTTCCGCCGACGGGGAGGTGATCTCTGGGGATAGCGCCGTCAACGAGGCGCCGGTTACGGGAGAATCCGTGCCAAAGCGTAAGGAGGCTGGCGACATGGTCTATGCCGGCACGGTCAACGGCGAGGGTGTGCTGCGCATCCGCGTCACCGCGACCAGCGCTGACAACACCATCGCGCGAGTGATCGCGTTGGTCGAGGAAGCTCAGGAATCAAAAGCGCCCACCGAGCGCTTCATTGACCGGTTCTCCAAATACTACACCCCGGGCGTGATGGTGTTCGCACTCCTCGTCGCCATCCTGCCTCCACTGGTTGCGGGCGAGGATTGGGGCACATGGGTTTATCGTGGATTAGCGGTTCTTCTCATCGGTTGTCCGTGCGCTCTCGTCATCTCGACGCCCGCTGCGATCGCCGCCGGACTTTCGGCGGGGGCGCGGCGCGGTCTGCTGATGAAGGGCGGCGCCGTCCTGGAAAGCCTGAGAAAGATTGACCTTGTTGCCTTCGACAAGACCGGCACCCTGACCGAGGGCAAACCGCAGGTGACCGACATCGTCGGCATCGGCCGGGATGAACGGGAAGTGTTGCGGCTTGCAGCCGCGCTCGAGGCGGGATCGAGCCATCCGCTGGCCGTGGCCATCCTCGCGCGGGCCGATGTGGAGGTTGTCCCCATCCGGCCTGCCGACGATGCCGGCGCGGTCGGCGGCAAGGGTGTGGTTGGGTCGCTGGATGGCGTTGAGCTGTTCTTGGGCTCGCCGCGGGCGGCACGAGAGCGCACCGAGCTGGGTGCAGAGCTCGACGGCAAGATCGCGGCGCTCAATGACGCGGGCAAGACCGTCTCGGTTCTTCTCGCCGGCGGAGAAATCGCCGGGCTGATCGCCATGCGCGACGAGCCGCGCGAAGATGCTCGGGCGGGTATAGGACGGCTCAAGGAGCTTGGGGCGGGCGCTCTCATGTTGACCGGCGACAACACGCGAACTGCAAGCGCCATCGCCGCCTCGCTCGGCATGGAGGCGCGGGCTGAGCTGCTACCGCAGGACAAGCAGAGGATCGTGGGCGAGCTGCGCGGCACTGGTCGCGTCGTCGCCAAGGTGGGAGACGGCATCAACGATGCGCCCGCGCTGGCCGCAGCCGATATCGGCATCGCCATGGGCGGGGGTACCGATGTGGCGCTAGAGACGGCTGATGCCGCTATCCTGCACGGCCGGGTGACGGACGTGGCCAACATGATCGGGCTGTCGCGCGCGACCATGAGCAACATTTTCCAGAACATCACGATCGCGTTGGGACTCAAGGCGGTGTTCCTGGTGACGACGGTGCTCGGCATCACCGGCCTTTGGCCAGCGATCTTGGCTGACACCGGCGCCACGGTCCTTGTCACTGCAAACGCCATGCGCCTGCTCGTATGGCGGGGAATCGGACGCGAGGCCTAATGAAGTTCCCCGTCGCATTATACCTCGTGCCTGGCCTTGTCGGACTGGATCTCGCAGCGAAAATCTGGGCGTTGGGCGCGTTGGACGTTTCGGATCCGGCAATCGCCCTGATGCCCGGCCTCTCACTGAAGCTTGCTTTCAATTCGGGTGTGTCGTTCGGTTTTTTTTCCGGTTCGCCGTTCCTTGTGCTGATCGTGACGGCCGTGCTCGTCCTGGCTTTGACGATCTGGTTTTTCCGCACGTCGTCTTCGCTCGACGCGCTTGCCTTGGGCTGCATCATCGCCGGCGCGGTTTCCAATCTGGCGGATCGGGGCGTCCATGGCGCCGTGACGGATTTCCTGGCGTGGGGCCCGCGCGACTCTCCATTTTTCGTCAACAATCTCGCCGATATCTGGATCACGGCAGGCGTCTTGATACTGTTCGGAGGGCCAATGCTCCGCTCTATCGGATCGAGGAGGCCGAAAACTGCAAAATGATTTCGCAAGCAATGTCGTGATCGTCGCTTTCGCAGCCATTGATCATATGGCGCCGCTCATGCATGGCGGCTCCATCATCAACGACGGTGCCAGCCTTTTCGTAACGGGTTGGCCCGACGATCTTGTCGCGGCGACCGCCTTGCGAGAAGCTAGAACACCCCAAGGCTGCCGGATCCTAGTTTCCCTAGAACCGCATGATGCTCGATCGGCGTGCCAATGTCCTCGATACCGACGTATTGGTCATCGGCGCGGGTCAGGCTGGGCTGGCCGCTGGATATCACCTGGCGCGGAACGGGGGACAGTTCGTCATCGCCGAGCGAGAGGGACGCGCAGGTGCGAGCTGGCTTCGCCGCTACGAGTCGCTCACCCTGTTCACCCCGCGTCGGCTTGACCAACTGCCGGGATTGTCACTCAAAGGGGACGCCGGTGGCTATCCAACACGCGGCGAGTTCGCGGCGTATCTGGATGCTTACGCCAAAGCCTATCACCTGCCGATCCGATATGGTTTTCCCATAACAAAGCTAGAGCGGTTTGATGGTGGCCGGTTCCTTGCGTCCGGGCCAGGGCCTGAGCTCATTTCGGCTCGCGCGGTTATCGTTGCAACGGGCGGATTCCAGGTGCCGGTGGTGCCGGCTCTCTCAAGCGGATTGGACCGCAGTGTCGTTCAACTCACGCCCGAAACATATTGGAATCCAGGGAGCGTTGCGCAAGGCCCGGTTTTTGTCGTCGGTGACGGCGCCTCTGGCCGCGACATTGCGGCTGAACTGAGTCTCCTTCACACCGTCCTGCTCTCTGGTGGTCGCCGCCGTCGGTTGTTGCCTGAACGGATCTTCGGGGTGAGCATCTGGACTTGGCTGGCAGCAACCGGGTTGCTAAGAGCACCTGCTGAATCGCTGTTGGGGCGTAAGATGCGGGAAGCCGATCCTTTTCCCAACCGCAGCCGAAGTGACCGACACCTCCTAGACAGGGGCGTGGTCCGAAAGGCCCGGCTGATCGGGGTGCACGGAAATCGCGCCCTCTTTGCGGACGGCACCTCGGCTGACGTGGGAGCCGTAATTTGGTGCATGGGCTATCGGGATGAATTCGGCTGGCTGGCGATCGAAGACGCGAAGGATACCTCAGGGAACGTGAAACACGATAAGGGCCATAGTCCCGTGGCTGGCCTGTTTTATGTCGGAAGGCCGTGGCAGCGCAATCGGGGCTCCGGTCTGGTGCTCGGTGTTGGCGAGGATGCCCGGCTCATCGTTGCGGCGGCCATGAGATTGTGAGGACGCTGATAACCTGCAAGTGAAGATGCGATGGAACAGGACAAAACGGAAGAAAACAAAGCGCGTAGTTCATCTCGCCCCTTGGTCCTTGGGACAGGACTTGTTGCGGCGGTGGCGGGCATAGCCGCAGCAGTCTGGATCAGCAATGGCACTTCGGCCTCCAGTTGCCCCGTAAGGGCAGAAGCGGTCCAGTCGATCGATGAAGTGGCCCGGGGTGAACTGGCCGCGCTCATGGCCTCCACCCAATGGCGTGACTATTCCGACATCGCCTTTCAGGATGCCGACGGTAACCCTATCACTCTGGTGAACTTTGCCGGAAAGAAGCTGTTGATCAATTTCTGGGCGACATGGTGCGCGCCATGCCGGGAGGAAATGCTGTATCTCGACGCCCTCGAGGCGTCCTATGGCGGCGACGATTTCGAAGTTGTCGCTATCAGCCTCGACATGGGTAGCGAGGGTCCGGCTGCCGCTAGGCTTTTTCTCGATGAAATTGGTGCGGATTACCTGAAGCTCTTTGCCGACCCCAGCTACAAGCTCTTTGAACGCTTGCGCAATGACGGGGTGACCCTGGGTCTCCCGGCCACTGTCCTGGTTGATGAAGAAGGCTGCGAACTGGCCGTTCTGCAAGGCCCGGCCAAATGGGATAGTCCCGATGGCCGCAGGGTCATCGAGACGCTGCTGGAGATATGAACCGCGGTAGCGACCTTCTCGGTCAATCTCATTCGACGTTCGGCACTCCTCACTCCCTCGGCAATCTGGTGACCTCTGGATTTCCGTTTGTTTAAAACCGTTAAGCTTTCCAAGCTATCCTGGTTACCATGTTTGGTTCCGCGCGCGTACTCGTTGCTTTCATTGCAGTTGCTGCCGTAGCGCTGAGCTTTTTCATCGCTCAGGGAGGACAGGCGCTCTCCCACAGCAGCCAGTTTCCGCTCGCCACGGAAATCCTGATGGAGACCGCTTCCGTCTCGCATGACGAGCGCCACGGACAATCCAGCCATGATCATCCCGCCGGTTGGCACGAGCGGCATCACCATTCGAGTTCAGAAGATCATTCTCACGGCTACGGGTTAACAGCCTCTCAGCAACTGCCATTTGTCCTCACCGGTCAACGCGGCCGCCATCCCGCGAATGCGGTCGGCCTCGGCAAAGCCCAGTATGAGCTGAAACGTCCACCACGAATTTCCGCCTAAGCGAAGAAGCGGGTTCTGGGCGGTCGCGCCGTCACTCTGCTTCTTCCTGAAGTGTGGCCGTGTTCCGGCCCTGTCTCAGTAAAAGCGGAAATCACTATGTGGCTGGACATGCCCTCTGTGCGCGTATCGTTCGCGCGACTCCATAAAAGCATTGCTCATAGCTATGGAAGAATGTGTCGCGACGGCTGGGTAGAGCGGCTGTCTCAGAGTATTGCTCTGGTTTCGATTATCGCGCTGGTGGCGTTCGTCTCGGGCTGTGCGACAAATTACTATCCTATGAAAGGGGATAGCAGCCCTCATCCCGGTGTCGCGCGCGCGCATACGCTGCCCATTCATGGGATAGACGTGTCTCGACACCAAGGTGAAATCGACTGGCAAGCCGTAGCGCGAGCGGGCACTCGCTTCGCATTCATTAAGGCGACGGACGGCGGAGATTACCTGGATCCGCTGTTTCAACAAAATTGGCGGCTCTCGCGCGAGGCGGGAATACCTCGCGCCGCCTATCACTTTATGTACTGGTGCAGGACTGCGGACGAGCAGGTCGCGTGGTTTGCTGCGAACGTGCCGCCAGATCCCGACGCCTTACCCCCTGTCCTCGACCTTGAATGGAACAACGGTTCTCAATGTCGGCCGACGCTTTCACGCGACGAGGTTTTGGAAAAAGTGCGCATCATGTTGGCCGGTATGGAGGCACACACCGGTAAGGTACCGATAATCTACACCGATATCAATTTTCATCGCGATATACTTGAAGGCGTGCAGCTCGACAACCCGATGTGGCTTCGTTCCGTCGCAGCCGAACCGCTTGAACGCTACCGCGACCGCCCTTTCACGTTCTGGCAGTACACCCAGACAGGAACCGTCCCAGGCGTCCGAGGAGATGTCGACCGCAACGCTTGGTATGGCAGCGAAGCGGAGTGGATCCAGTTCTTTTCGACCGGGTGCGATCCGCGTTCGTTTCAAAGACTTGCGGCCCAAGGGCGATGCGCAGCAAGCAGATGATTAGGCTTTGGGCGCCTGCAATCGCCGGGGTGTTGGAGCCTCACATGCCGCAGAAGCTTCATATCGACAGCGCGCTTTCGATGAATTTGCGAGACGTGCATTGCCCTGGGTTGCAGCTTGGCATCACGTTTGTCGAGCGTGGGCGCAGTCATGTCGTCAAATGCCATTTGGCGATTGATTGGCAGAAATGTGCGTTCTTCCGCAATTTTGGTCTAGCCCTATTCAGCAAGTATTTTTGCGATCGGCTTTCTGCTCCTGCGCTCTCTCGCAAGTTCGGCTTGAAATACTCTCTGGCTCAGTTGTCCTGTTCAGACTTGCAATCGAATGTGGAGCGAGCCGTGTCAGGTACCAAGATCCTTTGGGGGCAGCTCATTACCGTTTTTGGCATTGTGCTCATATTTCTTTGGGCCGGTACCCAATGGGTGGCGTTCCGTCTGGGTTTCCAGGCACAACTGGGTGAGCCGTGGTTCGATATCTGGGGTTTGCCGGTCTACACACCGCCCGCCTTGCTCTGGTGGTGGTATTTCTTTGATGCCTATGCGCCCGGCATCTTCTTCGAGGGTGGGTTGATCGCGGCAGCAGGCGGCATCGTCGCAATCTGTATAGCCGTGTTAATGTCGGTCTGGCGCGCCAGAGAAGCCGAGAATGCCGAAACCTTCGGCTCCGCGCGCTGGGCAAAGCACGAAGATGTGAGGGCTGCGCGCCTACTCAACCCCGATGGGGTCGTGCTGGGCCAATACCGACACGACTACCTCCGGCACGACGGGCCGGAGCATATTCTCTGCTTTGCGCCGACGCGGAGCGGAAAAGGGGTGGGGCTTGTGATCCCCACCCTGTTGACCTGGCCCGGCTCTGCCATCGTGCACGATATCAAAGGGGAAAATTGGACGCTGACCGCGGGTTTCCGCGCTGGGTTCGGACGTGTTCTGATGTTCGATCCAACCAATCCCATCTCGGCCGCATACAACCCATTGCTGGAAGTGCGGCGCGGGGAATGGGAAGTCCGCGACGTCCAAAACATAGCGGATATTCTGGTCGATCCCGAAGGCAGCATGGAGAAAAGAAACCACTGGGAAAAGACAAGCCATTCGTTGCTGGTTGGTGCCATCCTGCATGTGCTCTACGCGGAACGTGACAAGACATTGGCGGGGGTGGCGTCCTTTCTGTCCGATCCACGGCGGCCCATCGAATCCACTTTAGCCGCCATGATGACGACACCCCATCTTAGCAAGGGCAAAGTGCACCCGGTCGTCGCCAGTGCTGCGCGAGAGTTGCTCAACAAATCCGACAACGAGCGCTCAGGGGTCTTGAGCACGGCCATGAGCTTTCTCGGGCTCTATCGCGATCCTATTGTCGCAAAAGTCACTTCGACCTGCGACTGGCGCATAGCCGATCTGGTTTCTGGCGAACAGCCAGCCACGCTCTATCTGGTTGTGCCTCCCTCGGATATCGCTCGCACCAAGCCTCTAATCCGACTCATTCTCAACCAGATTGGTCGGCGATTGACCGAGGACCTGTCTGGGGTAGCGGAACGTCAACGGCTGCTCTTGCTGTTGGATGAATTTTCGGCGCTGGGGCGGCTCGATTTTTTTGAAAGCGCGCTCGCCTTTATGGCGGGGTATTCGATCAAGGCATTCCTGATCGCTCAGAGCCTCAATCAAATAGAAAAGGCCTATGGTGCAAACAACGCCATTCTCGACAATTGCCACGTTAGGGTTAGCTTTGCGACCAACGATGAGCGCACTGCCAAGAGGGTTTCCGACGCGCTAGGCACGGCCACAGAGATGCGGGCGATGAAGAACTATGCCGGACATCGCCTGGCACCCTGGTTGGGCCATCTGATGGTATCCCGCTCGGAAACCGCGCGGCCTCTGCTTACGCCGGGGGAGATCATGCAACTCCCTCCCGACGAAGAAATCGTCATGTTGGCCGGCACACCGCCGATACGCGCGCGCAAGGCGAAGTACTACGCCGACGAGCGTTTGATGGCCCGCGTGCTGCCGGCGCCCAATTCGGTGCCCGATACCGGAGCAGAGAAACCGCATGATTGGTTGGCTCAATCCCTGGCTCCTGCGACGGACGGTATGAGCATCGTCGACCAGACGCAGGCCGCAACAGAGGAAATCGATCCAGCAGCCACCATCCGTCAAGACCCGGGGCCGCGCTCGCCCGAGGAGGTCGTTCCGGTACCACAGCGCCCGCACAACGAGTTCGAACCGGACGCAGCCACGGTAGAGCGAGATGCTACCGCTGCCCGCAACCGAGCCCTAACCCAGACCATGCGGCAGGCCGCGCGCCAAGTCGATATGAACCCCGATGACGGAATGGGATTCTGAGCATGTCACGTCCGGAGAAAAAGCAGAAGCTCACCGTCTATCTCGATCCCGATCTGATGGCCGCGCTCGCTGACCTATCATCGCGCCGCAAGCACTCCCTCTCTCTAGTTGCCGAGGCAGCCGTCGCCTCTTTCCTTTCTCCGGACGCCGAGCAGCGGCGCGAAGCGGCTTTTGCAAAGCGGCTCGATCGTCTCGACCGCCGCATCGGTCGCCTGGAGCGTGACGTTTCCATCTCGAATGAAGCCTTCGCTCTGTTCATGCGCTCTTGGCTCGCAGCTACCCCGCCGTCGCCCGATGCTGCTCAGCCGGCCGCCCGCGCTCAGGCTGCCAGCCGCTACGATCAGTTCCTGGAAGCACTCGGTCGGAGGCTCGCGAGCGGGCAAACGGTCCAGCAAGAAATCGCCGATGACATACGTACACCTTCAGGAGGCGAACACCATGAGCGGTCGTAGCGAGATCTATTCCCCCCTTGGTCGACGGCTCTGCCTATGATCATAACTCTCCGCCATCTTTACTATATGAGCCTCGTTGCCCGGACCGGGAGTTTTCGCAGCGCAGCCGAAGCCGCGGGGGTGAGCCAGCCCGTTATCTCCGACCAAATAGCCGCCATCGAGAGTCACTATGGCGTCAAGCTGTTCGAGCGCCGTCAGGCCGGCGCCCGCCCCTCCACGCTCGGCTGGGACTACATACAATCGGCCGACCGCATCCTATGCGAGTTCGAAAGGATGGAGGAACGTGTGAAGTCGGGCGCTGAGGGACACTACGGTACCCTATCGGTCGGGTACTACAAATCCCTGGCGAACGGCGCCCTGCGTGCCGCGTTCAGGTCCATGATCCGGTGCTACCCAGACGTCCGCCTCGTTCCGGTCGTCGCAGGTCTCGACGATCTGGAGCGCGTGGTGCGCAATGGCGCCCTCGATCTCGCGGTTTTGGCGACCGAAGCGGGCGGCTATGATGATCTTCGGCTCCTGCCGCTCTGGTCCGACCGTGTAGTGGCGGCATTGCCGGAGCACCATCCGCTCACCGAGAGAGACCACCTCTACTGGACCGATCTCCTCGGTGAGAAGTTCCTGTTCAGCCGCCACAATCCAGGTCCCGATCTCGCCGACATGCTGACCGCCAAGTTGGCGTCGCCTGGCAGGCGTCCCGAAATCGACATCATGGAGGTCAATCGCGAGGATGTGTTGAACTTCGTCGGCATAGGCGCCGGGGTCAGCCTGCAATGCGAGTCCGCGATTACTCCCGGAATCGGCGTTGCGTTCCGCGAGGTACGGGAGGGAACAATGGTCTCGCGCGTCGGCTATTCCGCCTGCTGGCGCGAGGACAACGACAATCCGGCTCTCAATGTCTTTCTCGAAATCCTGCGCAATGGCAGCCGGCACGAGTTGGACGGATAGGGGCCTATCCCCCCAGCGCCGAATCGCCACCTGTCGAACATTGCGAAAAGGCGACGTCAAACTGTCTATCGCGAGGGTGGCCGCAGGTATCGATCTACGCCCACGCAAGTATTTTTTCGCTCCCCTATGACCGCCCATAGTCCGCTATTGCACGCCCCCATTTTCCGGTTTTCTTGATTGACCCGTTGCCGTCCGCATGGGTCGCGGACGGACTGAACGGGGCCGATCATGGGCAATCCAGTTTCCGCCATCTCCGCTTCTTCGCGCGGCGCACGCATGCTGCGCACCGCCCTCGGACCAGTCATCGGCGCGCTGCTTTCCGATCCGGCTGTCATCGAAGTCCTGCTCAATCCTGACGGCCGCATCTGGGTCGATCGGCTGCGCGACGGGCTGGCCGATAGCGGCGCGACGATGAGCGCAGAGGATGGCGAACGCATCGTTCGCTTGGTCGCGCACCATGTTGGCGCGGAAGTTCATCCCGGAGCGCCGCGAGTCTCGGCCGAGTTGCCCGAAAGCGGCGAGCGCTTCGAAGGCTTATTGCCACCCGTCGTCATCGCGCCAAGCTTTGCCATTCGCAAGCCTGCGGTGTCGGTTTTCACCCTGGAGGATTATGTCCGCACAGACATCATGTCTGCGTCCCAGGCCGCGTTTCTCAGCCGTGCCGTTTCCGAGCGCCGCAACCTTATCGTGGCCGGTGGCACATCGACTGGCAAGACCACTTTGGTCAACGCGCTGCTCGCGGAAGTCGCCAAAACCGCTGACCGCGTGGTTCTGATCGAAGACACGCGGGAACTGCAATGTCCTGCCCCCAATCTGATCGCGCTGCGCACTAAGGATGGCGTGGCGTCTTTGACTGACCTGGTGCGCTCGGCACTACGCCTGCGGCCCGACCGTATCCCAATCGGAGAAGTCCGCGGGCCCGAGGCCCTGGATCTGCTCAAGGCATGGTCGACCGGCCACCCCGGCGGCATCGGCACGCTCCATGCGGGATCGGTGCAGGGCGCGCTTCGCCGGCTCGAGCAATTGATCGCCGAGGCCGTGGTCACGGTCCCGCGCGCGCTGATCGCCGAAACCGTGGACGTCGTTGCCGTCCTCGCCGGGCATGGCCCCTCACGAAAGTTGGTCGAACTCGGCTTCGTCGCGGGGCTCGACGCGGCGACCAGCGACTACCTGATCGTGCCGGCCGTTGACTGCAAATCCTCCCGCTCCCCCAAGAAAGGACTTCTGCCATGAACCACGGCCGTCCAGCGCGTCCTTTGTGCGCGCTCCTCTCCCGCTCCTCGCTTGCCATCGCCTTCACGGCGTTGATGCTGGCTCCGTCCTATGCCGCTGGTTCCTCAATGCCCTGGGAGGGTCCACTTCAAACCATTTTGGAGAGCATAGAGGGTCCCGTGGCCAAAATATTTGCCGTGGTCATCATCATCCTCACCGGCATCGGCCTTGCTTTCGGCGACACTTCGGGCGGCATCCGCCGGTTCATTCAGATCGTGTTCGGCCTGAGCATCGCCTTCGCGGCCAGCTCTTTCTTTCTGTCGTTCTTCTCCTTCGGCGGCGGTGTGGTGGTGTCCGGTGGCGTGACGGTGATCTGATGGAATCCACCGTGCCCATCGCCGGCTATTTCGTGCCCGTGCATCGCGCCGTCACTGAACAGATCCTCATGGGCGGCGTGCCGCGTGCGATTGCGATCACCAACGGGACGTTGGCCGCAGCGATCGGGCTGGGACTTCAGCTCTGGGTCGCTGGTCTGGTGATCTTCGTCCTCGGTCATTCGGTGGCGCTCTGGGCGACGCGCCGCGACGCGCAATTCGTCGACGTCGCGCGCAGGCACCTGCGCTACCCCGGCTATCTTCGTGTGTGAGGAGAGATCGCGATGCTCAATCTCGCCGAATACCGCCGCAAGGGGCGCCTGCTTTCGGACTATCTGCCTTGGGCTGCCTTGATCGCCCCGGGCGTGGTCTTGAACAAGGACGGGTCGCTCCAGCGCACCGCCCGTTTCCGGGGTCCCGATCTTGACAGCGCCACCCCCGCCGAGCTGGTCGGTACGACCGGGCGGCTCAACAATGCGCTGAGGCGCCTCGGCTCGGGCTGGGCGCTGTTCTTCGAGGCGCAACGCCATCCCGCCGGCGACTATCCCGAGAGCCTGTTCCCCGATCCGGCCTCGGCGCTGCTCGACGCCGAGCGCAAGGCCCAATTCGAGGAAGCGGGCGTGCTGTTCGAGAGCAGCTATTTCCTCACCTTCGTCTGGCTGCCACCCGCCGAGGAAGCCTCCCGAGCCGAAAGCTGGCTCTATGAGGGCAAGTCCAAGTCCGGCATTGATGCTCACGACCTCCTGCACGGCTTCATCGACCGAACCGACCGCGTGATCGGCCTGCTCGACACTTTCATGCGCGAGTTGGCCTGGCTCGATGACGGCGAGACGCTGACCTATCTGCACTCGACGATATCGACCAATCGCCAGAAGGTGCGGGTGCCGGATGTCCCTATGCATCTCGACGCGCTTCTGGCCGATCAGCCGCTTGTGGGCGGCCTCGAGCCGCGCCTGGGCGATCATTTCATTCGCACTCTCACCATCATGGGATTTCCCGCCGCGACCTTTCCCGGAATATTGGACGACCTCAATCGCCTAGCCTTCCTCTATCGCTGGTCGACCCGTGCCATTATCCTGGACAAGACCGACGCCACACGGCTGCTGACTAAGATCCGCCGCCACTGGTTCGCCAAGCGCAAGTCAATCGGCGCGATCATCAAGGAGATCGTCACCAACGAGCCCGCCGCGCTGCTCGACAGCGATGCCGCCAACAAGGCGATGGATGCCGATTTGGCGCTCCAGGAATTGGGGTCGGACGCCATTGGCGAGGCGCTGGTTACCGCGACCATCACCGTCTGGGATGCCGATCCCACCATCGCCGCTGAAAAGCTGATGCTGGTCGAGAAGCTCGTGCAGGGCCACGACTTCACCGCCATCCCTGAAACCCTCAACGGCATCGAAGCCTGGCTCGGCTCGATCCCCGGTCAATGCTACGCCAATGTGCGCCAGCCACCGATCTCGACGTTGAATTTGTCGCACATGATCCCTTTCTCGGCGGTCTGGGCGGGGCCGGACGCGGACAGCCACTTCAACGCGCCGCCCTTGTTCTTCGGCAAGATCGACGGCGCTACGCCCTTCCGCTACGCGCTCCATGTCGGCGACGTCGGACATACCCTTGTGGTCGGCCCTACCGGGGCGGGCAAGAGCGTGCTTCTGGCGCTTGTGGTCGCGCAATTCCGCCGCTACGAAGGCAGCCAGGTATTCGGTTTCGATTTCGGCGGCTCGATCCGGGCGGCCTGTCTCGCGATGGGCGGCGAGTGGTTTGACCTTGGCGGCACGCTCTCGGAGGACCTCGACGATCTGGTCGCGCTGCAACCGCTCGCCTGCATCGACGAGGACGCTGAACGCGCCTGGGCTGCCGAATGGATCGCCGCCATCTTTCGCCGCGAGGGCGTAAGCGTCACCCCCCAAGTCAAGGAGCTTGTCTGGACTGCCTTGGGATCACTGGCGACCGCGCCGGTCGAGGAGCGTACCATCACCGGGCTGGCGGTCCTACTCCAATCGAATGACCTCAAACTGGCGCTCAAGCCGTATTGCGTCGGTGGACCCTGGGGGCGGCTGCTCGATGCCGAGGCCGAACATTTCGGCGACACCTCTGTTGTGGCATTCGAGACGGAAGGGCTGCTCGAGACAGGAGCCGCGCCCGCCGCGCTGGCTTACCTGTTCCACCGCATCACCCGTCGCCTCGACGGCCGGCCGACCCTCATCATCATCGACGAAGGCTGGTTGGCGCTGGATGACGAGGGCTTTTCCGCCCAGCTCATCCAGTGGCTGATCACCATGCGCAAGCTCAACGCGAGCGTCGTCTTCTCCACCCAGTCGCTCAGCCAGATTGAGGGCAGCGCCCACGCCATTAAGATCGTCGAGAGCTGTCCCACGCGCATCCTACTGCCCAACGATCGCGCGCTGGAGCCCAAGATCGCAGGCATCTATCGCAGCTTTGGGCTCAATGATCGTCAGATCGAAATCGTGTCCCGATCTGCGCCGAAGCGCGACTATTACATGCAAACGAGGCACGGAAACCGGCTGTTCGAGCTGGGTCTTGGCCCGATCGGTCTTGCGCTTTGCGCAGCCTCCGACCGCAGCGATCAACCGCTGATCGCCAGCATCTATGCCAAGCACGGTCGCGACGGCTTCCTTGCCGCCTGGCTCGAAGCGCGCGGGCTCACCTGGGCTGCCGAGCTGATCCCCGATCTCACCAACCGTGTCCCAGATCCGAAGGAGGACAAACATGACCGATGACCCCCGCATCGTCACGACCGCGCGCGGGACGCGCGCGCTGCTGCCCGAGACGGAAGGGCACGACACACTCGACATTCCCGCGCTCGACGCGGCCCTGACGCTCGACATCGCCGCTCATAAGCGCCGCCGCCGTATCGACGGCATCCGGTCAGTCCTGCTTCGTGCCGGGGCGATCGCCGCCCTTGTTGCCGCGACCGCCGGGAGCATCGCTATCCTCGCGCCTGCACCGGCCCACGCCTTCATCTTCGGCCCAAGCATCGTCTTCGATCCGACCAACTACGGCGAGAACGTCCTGTCTGCCGCCCGTGCCCTCGAACAAATCAACAATCAGATCCTGAGCCTTCAGAACGAAGCGCAGATTTTGATCAACCAGGCGCGGAACCTGACCGCATTGCCGACCTCGCTGCTCTCGGACATCCAGGCCAACCACACCCGCATGCAAATGTTGCTGCGTCAGGCCGAACGGCTCGCCTATGATGTGCAGTCCATCGAACAGGCATTCCAGCAATCCTATTCCGGCTTCGCTGCCGGTCAGACCGATGCGCAACTCGTGGATCTCGCCCGTTCGCGCTGGCAGGATTCAGTCCAAGCCTTCGAGCATGCCTTGCAGGTCGGCGCCGGCGCCGTCGGCAATATAGAGGATCGCCAGTCCCAAACCGGGCGATTGGTCGATGCCAGCCAGTCGGCGGTCGGCGCCTTGCAGGCTGTCCAGGCCGGCAACCAGCTCATCGCGGTTCAATCGGCGCAGCTCGCCGATCTGACGGCACTCCTCGCCGCGCAGGGAAGGGCGGACGCCATCGAGCAGGCACGGCATGCGGCCGAATACGAGCAAGCTCAGGAGCAGTTCTCGCGCTTCATGTCCGGCACACCCTATCAGCCCCAGCCCGTGCGGATGTTCGGAAACTGATTATGCGCCTACACCCCGGAGACAGCACGTTCGCACAGCTGGTTCTCATCGTCGGTTTCGTCACAGGCATCGCCGTGGCGACTCTGATCATGCACGAGCGCGCGGCAGAGCAGAGCATCGAGGGCGAGCTAGCCCGTTCATTGCCTGCTGCCGGTGATCCCGAGCTGATCCGCTGCCGCGACCTCGGCACAGCGGCGGCCGAGGACGAAAGCTGTCTTGCGGCCTGGTCCGAGGAGCAGCGCCGCTTCTTCGGGACACCCCAGACACCGCAATCGGTTCCGCCCGCTCTGCCCCCTGCCGGCGGGACCGAAGAGGAAGCGGTTGATGCACAAGCCGTAGGGATGGAGGCCCAATGAATAACACCGGCGTCATCGATCGCTTCCTCGACACGTTCACGACCTACATCGACAGCGGGTTCGGCCTGCTAGGTGGGGAGGTCGCGTTTCTCACCGCAACTCTGATCGTGATCGACATCACGCTCGCCGGACTGTTCTGGGCTTGGGGCGCCGACGAGGACGTCATCCAGCGCCTAGCGCGCAAGACTCTCTATATCGGGTTTTTCGCCTTCATCATCGGCAACTTCAACAGCCTTGCCCAGATCGTCTTCCAGAGCTTTTCCGGGCTCGGGCTCCTGGCGGGCGGTTCGCAGATCACCCCCGACCAGCTCCTGCGGCCCGGTGCCATTGCCCAGACCGGCCTCGACGCCGCGCAACCGCTGCTCGACTCCGCGAGCCAACTCCTCGGCTTTCCTGCCGTCTTTTTCAATCTCGTGCAGATCGTCGTGTTGCTCATGGCCTGGATCATCGTGCTCATCGCCTTCTTCGTTCTCAGCGTGCAGGTATTTGTCACCCTGATCGAGTTCAAATTGACGACCCTGGCTGGGTTCATTCTCATCCCTTTCGCGCTGTTCAACAAAACAGCCTTCCTCGCCGAAAAAGTCTTAGGCAACATCGTTGCCTCGGGCGTCAAAATCCTCGTCTTGGCGGTCATCGTCGGCATCGGCTCGGGCCTTTTCGGCGAGTTCACGCAAGGGTTCGGTGGCGACCAGCCCACCATCACCGATGCTATGGCGCTGGTCCTTTCCGCACTCGCCCTGATGGGCCTTTCCATTTTCGGCCCGGGCATCGCTACCGGCCTTGTCTCGGGCGCCCCGCAGCTCGGTGCGGGATCGGCCGTCGGCACAGGCCTCGCCGTGGCCGGCATCGGCGCCGCCGGCTTCATGGGCGGCCGCGCGCTTGCCGGCGCCGTTCCGGGTGCTGCGCGCGGAGCCGCGACGGTCGGGGGCGCAGCATCCACTGCCTATTCCATAGGCGCTGAAACTACCGGCAAAACCGGTAGCGCAGCAATTCCCGCTGGTGCAGGCGGCATGATCGGCGCGGGCAGCGCGCTCGCTGGCCAAGGTCTACGAGCGATGGAGCGACGGGCTCTTGGCGCCCTGCGCACGAGTGCTGACACCGGCGCTAACGCGGTGCGCCGAGCCGCCGGACAGACTGTTCCCGACGGTGCCGGTTTCGTCGACTCCGGCGGTAGCCAGTCGTCCTCACAACCCGAATGGGCCGCTCGTATGCGCAGATCCCAGACCATGAGCCAGGGCGCCACTACTGCAGCCCATGTTATCCGGTCCGGCGATCAGGGCGGTGGCGGCTCTTCCGTTTCCCTCCAGCAGGACGACCGCCGATGATATCGCTCTTCCGACGTCCCCAATCCCATTACGGCGAAACGCCCGAACCTGAGACACCATATCAAAAGGCCGGCCAGGTCTGGGACGAGCGGCTCGGCACCTTCCGCGTGCAGGCCAAGAATTGGAGACTGATGGCATTTGGATGCCTGTTGCTCACCCTCGGCTTTGCCGCTGCGCTGGTCTGGCAATCAACGCGCGGCACCGTTGTGCCCTGGGTGGTCGAGGTTGACCAACACGGCGAGGCCCGCACCGTCGCGCCCGCCATCGCCGACTATAATCCCACCGACGCGCAGATCGCTTCGCATTTGGCGCGATTTATCGAGCAGGTCCGCTCGATCTCGGCCGACGCCGTGGTCGTACGGGAAAACTGGCTCGACGCTTACAACTATACCACCGATCGTGGCGCCATGGCGCTCAATGACTTCGCCCGCTCGAGCAATCCCTTCGAGCGCGTCGGCCGCGAGCAGGTCGCCGTCGAGGTGTCGAGCGTCATACGTGCCTCGGAGAGTTCATTCCGCATCGCTTGGACCGAGCGCCTTTACGAGAATGGTCAGCTTGCTCGCACCGAACGCTGGACCGCCATCCTCACTACGGTCATTCGCCAGCCCCGCACCGCCGATGCCCTGCGCGCCAACCCACTGGGCCTTTACGTCAACGCCATCAACTGGTCGAGGGAACTCGGACAATGACTATCGCAAACGCCTCTCGCCTCAAAAAATCCGCTCCCCTGCCGACTGTTTTTGCCCTTACCCTGGCACTGACGGGCTGCGCCACAAACCGCACCTACATCCCGCCGGAGATCGACTATGATGACATGGCCCCGGCAGTGCTCACTGTCGATCCGCCAGCGCCCGTGCAAGTGGTCGAGCTGCCGACGCCGTTGCCGCTGCCGGGTCAGCTTCGCCCTCTCGATGGGGAACGCGAGCCCGATAATCGTGATCCGGCCGATCGTGTACTCGACGCCAATGAGGAAGCGCGGATGGAGCCGACCCAGGACGGTTACATCAACGCCGTGCAGGTCTATCCATACTCGGCTGGCGCGCTCTATCAGGTGTACGCTGCCCCCGGCCAAGTTACAGATATCGCCTTGCAGCCTGGCGAATCCCTGGTCGGCGCTGGCCCCGTTGCCCTTGGCGATACCGTGCGCTGGATAGTCGGGGACACCGAGAGCGGAGCTGGGGACGCAAGGCAAATCCATATTCTCGTGAAACCCACAAGGCCCGATATTCGGACCAATCTGATCATCAACACCGACCGCCGCACCTATCTGGTCGAGCTCAATTCGGCTGAAACCGCCTACATGGCGCAGGTGTCGTGGCAATATCCCCAAGATCAACTCATCGCCCTGCGCCAGCAGAATACCCAGGCACAGGCCCAGACGCCGATCGCCGAGGGCGTCGATATCGCCAGCCTCAACTTCCGCTACGCCATCGAGGGCGACAGCGCGCCGTGGCGACCGCTGCGCGCCTTCGACGACAGCCAAAGGGTGTATATTGAGTTTCCGTCCGGCATCGCGCAAGGAGACTTGCCGCCGCTGTTCACCATCGGCCCGGCCGGTGGCACCGATCTGGTCAATTACCGGGTGCGCGAAAACTACATGATCGTCGACCGGCTGTTCGCGGCCGCCGAGTTGCGTCTTGGCGACGGCAACAGTCAGCGCATCGTCCGCATCGTGCGCACCGATGGGCGGCGGCCATGAGCGATGCGCCGGATATCCGCGCGGAGCTGCGCCTTCAACCCGAGAAGCCGAGGGTCACGCGGCTCTCTCGCCGCGTCATCATCGGCCTTGCCGGCGTTTCGGGCGTTGCAGTGCTCGGCGCGCTGATCTGGGCGCTCGACACCAACCGACGCAGCACCGATCCGGGGCAGGAGCTTTTTAACATAGACAATCGCCCGACCGCCGAGGGGTTGAATACGCTGCCCTCCGACTATGCAGGCATTCCCCAGCTCGGCCCGGCGCTGCCCGGCGATCTCGGCCGCGCCATCCTTGAAACCCAGGACCGCGGCCAGCCCGTCGTGGTGCCGTCTTTCCAGCCTCCAGAGATTGAAAGCGAGGAGCAGGCGCGCCTTGCCGAGATCGAATCCGCGCGGCTGAGCCAATTGTTCGTCGGCGCCAATACCGCCGTCCCGACGCAGAGCCTGCCATCGCTGCCGCAGCTCACCATGCCCGATCTGATCGCGCCGGTCGCCGCGGCGTCCCCGCTGCCGCTCGACGCCGGCGCCGCCCGGAACATGCAGGACCGCAAGCTCGATTTCCTCACCGGCGAGGTCGATACGCGCGCCGTCAGCGACCAGCAGCTCATGTTGCCCGCATCGCCCTATCTCGTACAGGCCGGGGCGATCATACCGGCGGCGCTCATCACCGGCATCCGCTCGGACCTCCCAGGGCAAATCACGGCCCAGGTGACGAGCCCGGTCTATGACACGCCGACCGGGCGATACCTGCTCATCCCGCAGGGCGCCCGCCTAATCGGCCGGTACGATAGCCAGATTGCCTTCGGCCAGTCCCGCGTTCTCTTGGTCTGGGATCGGCTGATCCTGCCCAATGGGCGCTCGATCCTGCTCGACAACCAGCCCGGCACCGACACGATGGGCTTTGCCGGGCTCGAGGACGAGGTGGACTTTCATTGGGGCCGCATCTTCCAGGCTGCTGCTCTCTCGACGCTGCTCGGGATCGGTACGAACCTCGGATCGTCGGGCGAAGAGAGTGAAATCGCTGCCGCCATCCGCGAGAGCGCCCAGGGTGCGGCGCAGGACGTCGGCCAGCAGATCGTGCAGCGTCAGATCAACATTCAGCCGACCTTGACGATCCGGCCCGGCTTTCCGGTTCGGATTCTGGTCAACCGCGATCTCGTGCTTGAACCCTATCAGGGATAAGGAGACACTCGTGAGCAAGCTCAAGCTCGGCCCTATCGTTGACGAGAAGCCCGTCAAGCTCACCGTAGAACTGCCCGCCGCCGTGCATCGCGATCTGGTCGCCTATGCCGAAGTCCTGGGGCGCGAAACAGGTCAGGACGTCCCTGAACCGGCAAAGCTCATTGGTCCGATGATCCAGAAGTTCATGGCTACGGACCGAGCGTTTGCGAGGGCGAGAAGGTAAACGCGCTGGAGCGGTTCTTTCCGCATCCGGCAGAATGGCGCCGCGCGCAATCAAGACCCCGCTGCGGCGATTGATGCAGCAACATTCGAAATCGCGTGGAAGAGGACCAACGGATCATCCTTTGAGGGGATGAATCCTCGCCGCGACCAGAAGGCGGCCGCATCGCTATCGACCGCGTTGACGATCAACGCACGTCCTCCGATAAGCGACGCCGCCGCGACACAGCGCTGAAGCGCGTGCTTGACGAGTCCGGTCCCGATGCCCCGGCCACGCCAACCTTCATCAGTTGCGAACTGGCCGAGCAGCAGACAGGGCACAGGGTCGGGAGGCTGGCCGGTGCGAATGGAACGAGGGAGCCGCGACGGCACGATGGCCGTCGGTGCCAGGCCATAGTAACCGACGACCCGCTTGTTCTCATGCACGACGATGACCGCCGTGAACCCCTTTTCCTGGTTCGACAAGGCCCGTGTCGTCAGCCACCGATCCAGCGCTGGCTTGCCACAGGAAAATCCCGATACGTCATGCGATGAATTGAGCGGTTCGGGGCTGGAAAGCGGCAAGCCTCATTCCCCGGACTTGGCTTCGTCTTGTTCCCAGGGCGAGGGACGACGCAGCAGCTCCACCATCTCGGGAATCGCCGTAGCGGGGCCGGAAAGGGCATCGAGGAACGCATCGAAGCCCTCGGGGCTCATGCGGATCGGCGCCGCCTCCATAAGCACATCCTCCGCCGCGCGCACGGCTGCCTCCCGCACGAAATCCGTGCGCGAACGCCCGCGCAGCGTCGCGGCGCGATCAATGATGGCGATGTCCGTCTCTGGTAGGCGCATTGAAAGCGGATGATCCTTGCGTTCAGCAATGGGTGGCATGGCGATACTCCTTCCTGCCGAAGATACGAGATTGTAGCGCATATTGCAATACAGAAACCGCTGGCGGCGCAGATGCCATTCGGGCCAAACGACGACCGCATCGCGTCCGCGCCAACGATCACCCAAGCGCCTCGGCGAGGCGGCTTGCGATCTTGGTCGCGGCGGCCTTGATCGGGTCATTCGCCAAATGCGCGTACCGCGCCGTCGTTTGTATCTGCGTATGGCCTAATAGCTTCCCGATCATCGAAAGACCCTCGCCCACGACCAAGCCGCCGGACGCGAAGGTGTGGCGCAGATCGTGGATGCGGACATCCTCGAGCTCGGCCAGCTTGCGTATGCGTCGCCAAGGCCGCTGCATGTCTGTGAGATACGCGCCGGGCCTCTTGCCGACGATGACGAAGGGGTTGCCGGCCGCCTTCGGCACCTTCTTGAACACGTCGATTGCGGCCTCGCCCAGATAGACCGACTTCGCTCCGGTCTTGCTGTCAGGAAGCCGGATCTCCATCTCATCGAGATCGACCCAGGCCCATTTCAGCTTCTGGATCTCCGAAAGGCGGCAGCCCGTCAGGAGCAAGAGGCGAAACGCTGCGACGGCATGCGCGCTTTCGGACCCGTCCTGCTCGACCTGAATGAGCACCTTACCGAGCCGCGCCAATTCGTTCCCGGACAGGAAGCGGGTTCGCTTGCGCTCGGGGAAATGGGCAACGTCGTCGCATGGGTTGGAGTGCTTGTCGCGGACGCCCCAGACCTCAGCGAGGTTCATCATTTTGGAGAGCACTCCCACGGTGCGGTTGGCCTGGTAGGGAATGTGCGACATGCCGCCATGCAACTCCGCCACATCGGCCGTCGTGACGCTGCGCACACGCTGCTTGCCAAAGAAGGGGTTGATGAACAGCTCGACCGAGCGCTTGTATTCATATTGCGTCGATGGCTTGCACCGTACGGCGACGTGCTCTTTCAGGAATCGCTCGCCGAGCGCTACCATCGTCAAAGACTGGCGCTCCCGATCACGCGCCGCCGCAGGATCGCCGTCGCCGCCCCGAACACTGCCGAGCATGCGCAGCGCCTCCCTCCGCGCCTCATCCGCGGTGATCGGCCCGAATTGGCCGATCATCACGCGACGGGTGCGGCCGTGACGCCGATATTGAATCAGGAAGTAGCGGTGGCCGCTGGGCATGACCCGAACGCCGAAACCTGGCAGATCGTTGTCGAAGACGATATAGTCCTTGTCGCGCCCGGTCAGCTTATCGACCGTCCGCTTCGTCAGCTTTTCCTTGGACATGGGGTTTCATCCTGGCCTTCATTCGATGGATCGCCGGGATTTTGTGGAAGCATACTGGAAGCAGCAGGCGAAAAATCACGGCGTAGGGGATCGAAGTTGATGTTAGGCGGGATGAAGGGGAAATCAAGCTATTTCAGGGACTTGTCGTAGTAGTTCGAAAGAATACAAGCTGCATCGTAGATGGTCGTAACTATCGTTTTATTTCTCATAACCTGAAGGTCGCAGGTTCAAATCCTGCCCCCGCAACCAATCTTTTCGTCAGCGAATAAAGCCGCCCCGCAGGGCGGCTTTTTTTGTGCCCGTCGGTGCCGGCTCGCTTACAGCTGCTCGTTCTGGGCGCCGGAATTGGGGCGGGCCTTGCCCAGGCTTGGCTGTTGGCCCAGGGGTTCGACATTTTCCACGACCGAGAATTCCGAGCGTCCGTCCAGGGAGGGGCCCGAGGTCCAGCGGCCTTCGGGGGTGGGTTCGTCGATCGAGGTGTTGAGGAAATAATAGGAGTGCGCGGTCGCCTCGTGCTCGGTGGGCGTGGAATTGGGGATCGGAAGCTGCTTTTCGAGCCCGCCCAATTCCTCGATCACCGCCAGCCATTGCTGCTGATGCATGGTGTCGCGGGCGATGAGGAAGCTCAGCATGTCCTTCATGCCGGGGTCGTCGGTCATGTTGTAGAGCCGCGAGGCCAGAACGCGACCGCCGGCTTCGGCGGTGGCATTGGCCAGCATGTCGGCGCCGATATTTCCCGTGGCGTAGACATGGCTCATGTCGAACGGCACGCCGTTGGCGTTGACCGGCATGGCCGAAAGCCCGGACGAGAGGATGTGGCGCGGATTGGTGCCGGCGAGAATCGCATTGACCACCGGGTCCTGGGCGGCTTCCTCCTGCAGCGAGAGCGGCGCGCCCTCGAGGTTGAGGGCCACGGCATGGCCGAGAAATTCGATATGGGACAGTTCCTCGGTGGCGGTCATCATCAGCAGGTCGCGATATTTGGCATCGCCCCGCGCGCCCATGGCCTGGAAGAAATACTGCATGGCGACGCGGATCTCGCCCTCGATGCCCCCGATTGCCTGCTGCAGATGGCGGGCAAATTGCGGATTGGGCTTATCCACGCGCACTTCGTATTGCAGCTTTGCCGAATGGTGAAACATGAATGCTCTCCTGGTTGAACTCGTGGCTCAACCAGGGGCGCGCTGTTTCGTTCAATCGGCGAGGCGGGCGCTAACACCGGTCAAGTCGATTCGATGCTAAAGCCGGCCCGCCGCGATGATGCGTTCGAGAAATTTCCGCGTGCGCGGATTTTCGGGGGCCGAGAACAGCTTTTTGGGCTCCCCTTCCTCGACGATGCGTCCGCCATCGAGAAAGCAGACCCTGTCGGCCACCTCGCGGGCAAACCCCATTTCGTGGGTGACGATCACCATGGTCATGCCCTCGCCCTTCAAGCGCCGGATGATGGCGAGCACGTCGCCCACAAGCTCGGGATCGAGCGCCGCGGTCACCTCGTCGAGCAGCAGCACTTCGGGCTTGGTGGCCAGTGCCCTGACGATCGCGACGCGCTGCTGCTGGCCGCCCGAAAGCTGTTCGGGATAGGCCTTGCCGAATTCTCCCAGCCCGAACGCTTCGAGCAATTGCTGCCCGCGCGCGGTGGCTTGGTCCTTTCCGATCCCGTGCACCTTGATGGGCGCGAGGGTGATGTTTTCCATCACGCTCATATGGGGAAAGAGATTATAGGCCTGGAAGACGATCCCGACCTTGCGGTAGAGCCCATGCCGGCCCCAGGCGGGATCGTCCACCGACACGCCGTCGAGGGCGATGGTGCCGTGGTCGTATTCGGTGAGCTTGTTGATGCAGCGCAGAAGGGTGGACTTGCCCGAGCCCGAGGCGCCGATCAGGCAGACGACCTCATGGGGCGCGACCGAAAGGTTCACATCGTCGAGCACCAGCGTCTCACCATAATATTTGGTGAGCCCGGAAATTGTTACGCGAGGCTGTGTCACAAAACCCCCTGCAGGCGGCGTTGGCGGTCCTTGCGGGCGATGTAGTCGGTCAGCCGCGCCATGGGAATGGTGGCGAGAAGGAACAGCAGCGCCGCAGCGATCAGCGATGAATAGTTGAAGGTCTGGGCGGTATAGATCTGCGCTTCGCGCACCGCGTCGCGCACCCCGATTACCGAAAGCAGCGCAACGTCCTTTTGCAGCGCGACGGCGAGGTTGAGCAGCACGGGGATCACGTTGCGCACCGCCTGGGGCAGAATGGCGTAGCGCATGGTCTGCCATTGCCCCAGGCCCAGCGCCTTGGCGGCGGCCCATTGGCCGTCATGGACCGCCTCGATCCCCGAGCGGTAGATCTCGGCCGAATAGGCGGCATAGGAAATCACCATGGCGGTGGCCCCCCAGAAAAGCGCCGAATTGGGCAGGCCGGGCAGATTGAGCGCGGGAATGCCGAAGCCGAAGATCAACACCAAAAGCAGCACCGGCAGGCCGCGGAAGATATCGATATAGACGACCGTGAATACGCGCAGCGGCGCGAACCAGGGGCCGCTCAGCGCCCGGAACAGCGCCAGCACCAGCCCCAACGCCATGATGCCGAAAAGGCAGATCACCCAGATCTGGATGTTGAGCCAGAAGCCGCGCAGAACCTGGGGAAAGGATGCGGCCATGGCGCCCAGATCGAAGAACTGGCGCGCGATGCGCGGCCATTGCTCGGCCGAGGTGACGGTCACGGCGACGATGCCGAAGACCAATAGCACCATGGTGATGGAGATCAGGGCAGGGACGAAACGCTCGGTGGCGCTCAGTTTCTTTTTGGCCGGGGGAAGCGGACGGCGGGAACCCCCATCGGGGTCCCCGCCGGTCGAACCTTGCGGCGATACGCCTAAACTCATTGAGTGATAACCGGCAGGTCGGGGTCTGCGATCAGATACTCGGCGACCAGCGCATCGATAACGCCTTCGCTCTGAAGCGTGGCGATCGCCTCGTTGACCCATTCGACCAGTTCGTTGCCCTGCTCGAAGATCAGCCCGTGGCCGTAGTCGTTCTCGTCATGGGGCAGGATGGCGGCGATTTCGGCGTCGGGCACCTGGACGGCGGTGAGATAGAGCGCGGTGGCCAGTTCGGTCGCGACCGCGTCGATCTGGTTGCCCTGGAGCGCCTGGAACAGCCCGACCTGGTCGTTATAGACCGCCGCGTCATCGACCCCGATGATCTCGGCGACATAATCGAGATCGGTGGTGCCCAGCATCACGCCCCAGCGCACATCGCGCAGATCCTCGAAGGTCCGCGCCTCGCTCACCGGGGAACCGGGCATGGCGACCACGGCCTTTTCGGGCAGGTAATAGGGATCGGAGAAGGTCGCGATCTGGCTGCGTTCCTCGGTCACCGAAATCTGCTGGATGCCGAAATCGTAATTCTTGGCGCCCGGCGCGATCGCCTGATCGAAGGTTTCGCGCACCCAGACAACGTCCTCGCGGTCGAACCCCATCTCCTCGGCCAGGGCATAGACCAGGGCGCTTTCGAAGCCTTCGCCATTGGAGGGATCGTTGTCCATCATCCAGGGCGGGAACACCGGATCGGAGGTTGCGACTGTGAGCTTGCCGGGGGTGAACAGCCGGGGATCGTCCGGCGTGTTTTCCTGGGCCTGTGCGGCGCCCGTGGCAAGTGGAACAAGGAGCGCCACCAAAAGGGCGGTCCGGCTGGGTGTCATGGTCCCCGACATGGTTGTTTCCTCGCGTCCAAGGGATGGGAAGCATCAAAGCGTGCGATATTATCGGGGTGAAGGTGACTCGCAAGCGTTTTGCGTGGAATGTTGGTCCCGATCGTGAAGGGGATTTGGCATATGAGCATACGCGGCCTCGATGGCGTCGCCGCTTTCCTGCGGGTTGCCGAGCGGCGCAGCTTCCGCGCCGCCGCCCTCGATCTGGGCGTTTCGGCCTCCGCCGTCAGCCAGGCCATCAGGGCCCTTGAGGCACGGGTGGGTGTGGCGTTGGTCGCCCGCTCGACGCGCAGCGTGGGGCTGACCGAGGCGGGGGAGAAATTTCTCGCCCACGCCGCGCCGGCCATGGCCGATCTCGCCGCCGGCTTCGAGGCGGCGCGGTCCCTGGGCGACCGTCCGGCCGGGCTTTTGCGCCTTACCGTTCCGCGTGCGGTGGTGGGACCGGTCATCGAACCGGTGCTTGCCCAATTCTGTGCCGCCCACCCGGAGGTCGAAATCGAGATCGTCGCCGATTCGGGGTTTGTCGATATCGTGGAGGCCGGGTTCGACGCCGGCATCCGGCTCGCCGAATCGCTCGATGCCGATATGATCGGCGTGCGGCTCACGCCGCCCTTCCGATTTTGCGTCGTTGCAAGCCCGGCCTATCTCCAAGCCCATGGCACGCCGAAACGTCCCGAAGACCTCGCCAACCACCGCGCCATCGGTTTCCGCCAACGTTCCTCGGGCGCCATCTATCGCTGGGAGTTCAATGAAGGGGGGCGCGAATTCGACATGGCGGTGCCCGGCCAGGTGATCGTCAACGACGAGGCGCTGGTGGTCTCGCTCGCGCTCAAGGGGCTGGGGCTTTCCTATGTAGCCGAGCCGATCGTCGCCCCGCACATCGCGGCGGGTCGGCTGGTGCCGGTGCTCAAGCCGTTTTGGCCGGAAAGCCCCGGCATCTTCCTTTACTACCCCAGCCGCGCCCAGACGCTTCCCAAGCTCAGGGCCTTTGTCGAGCACATGAAACGCTCGCGCGAGGCGATAATCGCCGCCAATCCATTGTGAAGCACAGCTTCACGGCTCGTGCCGATTCCGCTCGATTGTTGCACGCTTCTTTCGCCGCCATTTTGCTCTCAAAGCAAAACGGATGAACGAGATGAGCCAAGATACCGACAAGACCGATAAACCCGCCAATCCCTCTCGCCGCCGCATGCTGGGCGCGGCGGCGATCGGCACCGTGGCGGGGGCGGCGGCGGGTCTGGCCAGCGGCATGGCGCTGGCCGGCTCGACCCCTCCCCAGCCACCCATCCTTGATGGCCGCCGCCGTTTTGCGGACCAGACGGTGCTCATCACTGGCGCCACTTCGGGCATCGGCCGCGCCGCCGCCGAAGCCTTTGCCGCCGAGGGCGCGCGCGTCGCATTCTGCGGCCGGCGCGAGCAATTGGGCGAGGAGGTCGCTGCCGGCATCCGCGACAATGGCGGCGAAGCGCTCTACATCCGCGCCGACGTGCGCGAGGAGGCCGATGTCGACGCCTTCGTCACCCAGGCGGTCCAAGCCTATGGCGGCATCGACATCGCGCTCAACAATGCCGGCGTGACCTTCAACGATCCCCTCCACGAGATCGCCACGGCCGATTGGGATGATCTTTACGCGACCAATGTGCGCGGCGTCTTCCTCGCCATGAAGGCGGAAATCCCGCATATGCTCGAACGCGGCGGGCAGATCATCGTCACCTCCTCGGTCAATATCGTGGGCGCGCGTCCGGGGCTCGCCGCTTACAACGCCTCCAAGCGGGCGCTGGCCGGCATCGTCCAGACGGCGGCGCTCGAATATGGAGGCCAGGGCATCAGGGTCAACGCCATCTGTCCGGGCGCCACCGATACCGAAATGATCCGGCGCGATGCGGGGTTCATGGACGCGCCCGATGCCGTCTGGCATGCCGGAGTGGGCGCCTGGGCGCGCTCCAACGTCCATGGCATGCAGCGGGTGGCCTCTCCCCAGGAAATCGCCGCCGCCATCCTTTCGATGGCTTCGCCGGAGATGACCTATCTCAACGGCTCGCTGTTCTTCGTCGATGGCGGGATGACATCGGCGCTCTAAGCTTCGACCAGGCGGCCAATTGGGAGTATAAAGAGGCTGGGCAATTCCGCCGTGGAGGAGAAGGCATGACGGGCCACCGCATCTATAAGATCAGCGTCGCCAGCGTTTATCCCCACTATATCACCAAGGCCGAAAAGAAGGGGCGCACCAAGGCCGAGGTGGATGAAATCATCCGCTGGCTCACCGGGCACAGCCAGGCTTCGCTGGAAGCCGAGCTGGAGAACAGGACCAGTTTCGAGGATTTTTTCGCCACCGCGCCGCGCCTCAATCCGGCGCGATCGCTGATTACCGGCGTCGTCTGCGGCGTCCGGGTCGAAAATATCGAGGAGCCGCTGATGCGCGAGTTGCGCTATCTCGACAAGCTCATCGACGAACTCGCCAAGGGCAAGGCGATGGAGAAGATTCTGCGCGCCGAACCGGCTCAGTCCTGATCGAGCCGGGCATAGCCGCGCCGGTGCCAGAGCAGCGGCGCGCGATCGGGGAAGGATGCGGTGTGCATCACGATCCCCGCATAGAGGATATGGGTATCCATCTCGATCGATCCGGCCAGCACGCAATCAAAGCTCGCCACGGCGCCATCGAGCCTGGGCTGGCCCGAAGCCCATTCGGCCCATTCCGCTTCCCCGAACCGGTCGGCGGGGCCCCAGCCGGCAAAGGCATCGGCCACGGCCTGCTGATTTTCGGCCAGAACCGAAAGCGAAAAACGCCCGGCGGTTTCGATGGTCTGCGCCAATTCGGTATCGCGCGTGATCGAGACGAGGATCGCGGGCGGCTCGGCGCTGAGCGACAGCATCGCCGTTACCGTACGTCCGTGCCGCTCGGCACCGTCGCGGGCCGCAACCACGGTCACCGAAGCGGCGAGCGTGCTCATGGCGCCGGTGAACTGGGAGGCGGGCACCGCGTCGCGGGCGGCGGGGTGGTCGGCGCAGGCCAGCGCAAGGGTCGGAGCCGGATGGGCTGGCATGATTTTGCTCAGTTTCGTCATTCGCCATGGGCGCGCAGGCGCCATTTGCCGGGGAGACGCGGCAGGACTTGATCTTGCGCGCCGTCCCCTGTATTTTCCAAGTAAGTGCTTTCTAAATGCCGCCCCGGAGCCATGTCAAGCAGCAAACCGGCCATCGAGTCCGACATCCAATCCGCCCAAAGCTGGAGCCCGCGCAACGCGGCCGAGCGCATCCTGTTCCATTTGAAGATGCACGGGGAAAAGACCGCCGCCGAGCTCGGCCGGGCGCTGGGCACCTCGGGCGAGGCGGCGCGCCAGCAGCTCGTGCGGCTGGCCGAAGAGGGGCTGGTGGAAAGCTGGAGCCAATCGCGCGGTGTGGGCCGGCCGTCCCAGTTCTGGCGCCTGACGGCTGGAGGCCAGTCGCGTTTTCCCGACACCCATGCCGCGCTCACCGTCGAGCTGTTGGGGATCGTCGGGGACACCTTCGGCCCCGATGCGCTCTCGCGCGTGATCGATGCGCGCGAGGAGCGGACGCGCACGCTCTATCGCAATGCCCTGGCCGATGCACGGACGCTTGGCGAACGCGTGGCCCGGCTGGCCGATCTGCGCTCGACCGAGGGGTACATGGCTTCTTGGGAGCCCGATGGGGAGGGGGGCTATATGCTTTACGAAAACCACTGCCCCATCTGCGCGGCCGCCACCGCCTGCCAGAATTTCTGCCGCGCCGAACTGGCGGTGTTCCGCGACGTGCTGGGCCCCGAAGCCCAGGTGGAGCGCACCGACCACATCGTCATGGGCGCCCGCCGCTGCGCTTACCGGGTGACGCCGCTGTAGGTGGCTTTGCTCGCGCGATCGTGAGGGGGCTACGCTGCGCACCCCTCATCCGCCCGCTTCGCCGGCCTGCCATTCGAGCCCCCGCCTTCGCGGGGGCAGGCGCCGTCTCATGGCCTTCCCGCCTCCAATGCCGCCGGCACGTTTGGCCAGAGGACGGCTCGAAGTCTCCCTCAAGGGGAGAAGGGGAGTTGAGCTTGTGGTTAGCAGAGTGCTTCCCCACGAGCCCCTCTCCCCTGGTGGGAGAGGGGACGGGGGTGAGGGGGCGCAGCCTATCGGCGGCATCCAGCGTGTGCGCATGGGCAATCTCAGAGCCCCCCTCATCCGACCGCTTCGCCGGCCTGCCATTCGAGCTTAGCTCTCATGGCCTTCTCACCTCCAATCGTGCCACCGGCACGATTGGCCAAAGGACGGTTCGAAGTCTCCCACCAGGGGAGAAGGGGAGCCGTGGCCGCTTTTCCGTAAGAACTCAAACGCTCCTATGGGAGCTCCCTCTCCCCTTGAGGGAGAGGGGCCGGAGTGAGGGATGCGCTGGGCTTCCGCAACCCGTGCGGTGGGAGCGCGCACTGTTCACCATTATCGAATAATCAATGAACCATAGGCCGGATTATCCGACCGGCCATGCGCTCTATATTGGTCTCAACACGCAATGGGAGACCAACCATGCTCAATCAGATCAAAGGCCTGCACCACGTCACCTCCATGTCGCGCGATGCGGATGCCAACAACCGCTTTTTCACCTCGACGCTCGGCCTGCGCCGGGTCAAGAAAACCGTCAATTTCGACGAGCCCTCCGTCTATCATCTCTATTATGGCGATGAGGTGGGCACGCCCGGATCGGTGATGACCTATTTCCCCTTCCCTCACATCATCCGTGGCCGTCCCGGCACGGGCGAGGTGGGCGAGACGGTGTTCTCGGTTCCCGAGGGGAGCCTGGAATTCTGGAAGGAGCGCTTTGCGGAAAAGGGCGTCACCGGCATCGCGGCCGAAGAAAGCTTTGGCGAAAAGCGCCTGCGCTTTACCGCCGTCGATGGCGATCATTTCGCGCTGGTCGAGGCCAAGGGGGACGATCGCGCGCCCTGGACCGGCGGCAGCATCAACGGCGACGAGGCCATTCGCGGCTTTGCCGGCGCCACGCTGCGCCTGCGCGAAACCGGAGCCACCGAAGAGCTTTTGAAGTTCATGGGGTACGAACACGCCGATACCTCCAGGGGCATCAAGCGGTTCGTGATTCCGGGCGGCAATGGCGCGGACGTCATCGATCTTCAGACGCTTCCCAACATGCCGCGCGGCGATCTCGGCGCCGGCTCGGTGCATCACATCGCCTTCGCCGTCGAAAACCGCGACGCGCAGGCCGAAGTGCGCAAGGCGCTGCTCGATACGGGTTATCAGGTGACCCCGGTGATCGATCGCGATTATTTCTACGCCATCTATTTCCGCACCCCCGGTGGCGTGCTGTTCGAGATCGCCACCAACGAACCCGGTTTCGACCGCGACGAGGACACCGCGCATCTGGGCGAAGCGCTGAAGCTTCCCACCCAGCACGAGCATCTGCGAAGCTGGCTGGAAACGCATCTGCCTGAGATCAAGGGTTAAGCCGGCCTGGTAGGATCGTTCAAGCGCCGCGCCCCTCATCCGACCCGGCTCTGCCGGGCCACCTTCTCCCACGAGGGGAGAAGGGGAACCCACGGCAGCGTTTGAGCAACAACCATAAGCTTGCCAAAAGAGCCCCCTTCTCCCCTGGTGGGAGAAGGGATGGGGATGAGGGGGCTCAGCGACTGCGCCGATCACAAATGCTATAGTTGGATCACCATGACCTACATCACGAAAACGCATGACCCCAAAACCCCCGGCGCCCCTACGCTCGTGCTCTTTCACGGCACGGGCGGGGATGAGAACCAGTTCTTTGCGCTGGGCCGCCAGCTTCTGCCCGATGCCCGGCTCGTCGCGCCACGCGGCGATGTCTCCGAGGGCGGGGCGTTGCGCTATTTCCGCCGCACGGGCGAGGGCGTTTACGATATGGACGACCTCAAGATCCGCACCGAGACGATGGCCGAGTTCCTCAAGGGGCTTGCCGCCGACGGGCCGCTGATCGGGCTGGGTTATTCCAACGGCGCCAACATCCTGGCCTCTGTGATGTTCGCCCATCCCGAGATCGTCGATGCCGCCGTGCTGATGCATCCGCTGATCCCATGGGAGCCCGAGGCGGTCGCGGGGCTTGCCAACCGCAAGGTTCTGATCACCGCCGGCCGGCGCGATCCCATCTGCCCGGCGCCGCGCACCCAGGCGCTGGCGGACTGGTTCGTGGACCAGGGCGCGACGACCGAGATCGCCTGGCATGAGGGCGGTCACGAGGTGCCCCAGAGCGAACTCATGGCCATCGCGGCCTTCCTCAAGCCTTGGGGTTAAGCCAGCAGGTCGCTCCAATCGGGATGGCGGCGGAACTGAACGGCCACATAGGGGCATTGCGGCACGATCTTGAACCCGCCATCGCGCGCATCTTTTATGGCGCGCTTGACCAGTTTGAGGGCAATGCCACGGCCTTCGAATTCCTTGGGGACGCCGGTGTGGTCGATGACGATCGAACCGTCCGGGCGGCGGCGATAGGTCATTTCCGCCTGCCGGCCGGGCGCCAGATCGGCCCAATAGCGCCCGCGATCACCCTTTGTGGCGTAGTGGATATCGAGTTCGGTGTCCATGAGCGCTTCCTTGCCTGTTTGAGCCCATAACGCCGAAGCGAGGCTTCCGGTTGACGAGTCGGTTCAGCCTCCGCACTCTCGGGCGTAAAATCAAGGAGCCAAGATGAGCCTGCCCCTCCACCACATGATCGAAAGCGGCCCGCGCCCGGTCGCCCCCTTCTCCCATGCCGTCGAGGCCGATGGCTGGGTGTTCGTCACCGGCCAGATGCCGACCGACCCCCAAGCTCCCGACGCACCGCTCCCCGAGGGGATCGAGGCGCAGACCCGGCGGGTGATGGACAATCTTTCGATCGTTCTCGGCGGCATCGGCCTGGCGCTCGAAAACGTCACCATGGCACGCATCTATCTCACCGATTTCGAGGGGGATTATGCGGCGATGAACGCTGTCTACCAGTCCTATTTCGAGCCGGGAAAGCTTCCGGCCCGGACGACGATCGGGGTCACGGGGCTGGCGGTGGGGGCGAAGGTCGAAATCGATCTGATTGCGCGGCGGCCTTAGTCTCGTTCGCTGGTGCTTTCGGCAAGCGCCGCGCACCCCTCATCCGACCCGGCTTCGCCGGCCCACCTTCTCCCTCAAGGGGAGAAGGGCGCCCCTTCGCATGTGTTTCGGTGAATCACGAAGGTGCCGGTGCGCGGAGCTTCCGTAGGCTCAGGCCTCAACGAGGATCTTCAATCTGTTCCCCGCCGGATCTCGGGTCTCGATCCCGCCTCCGATCACCTCCACCGGCGAGCCGGCTCGCTCGAGCCGGTCGTGGATTTCCTTAAGCGTCTGCTGATCGGGCACGACGATGGTGAACCAGCGCAGCCCGGCGACGCCTGCCGGTGGGGTTCCGGGGTTGCGGCCGGCCCAGATGTTGAACGCAAGGATATGGGGAGCATAATCGAGGTTGACGTCGCCCATGCCGTAGCGGCGCGAGAGCAATTGGCCGGCAAAGCCGAGCTGGTCGCGGTAAAACTCCATGGCGGTGTCGAGGTCGTCCACATGCACATGCACGTGCCCGATCCGCGTGCCGTCCGGCATGGGGGCGAAGGGTGTGGCATCGCCGTCGAGTTCGGCCAGAAGTCCGGGCACGTCGATCGGCTCGCGCCCCGAATGGGGCCGTCCGTCCGGGGTCATGGCCAGCAATTCGTCGTTTTCGACGAACCGGCCGCGCCAGGGTGTTTCGAAGGTGATCTCGATGCCGTTGCCGTCCAGATCCCAAAGGTAAAGCGCTTCGGAGACCAGATGGTCGGTGGGCGAAACCCGGACCCGCGCGGCAGCGGCACGGTTGAGCGCACGGGCGAAGTCGCGCCGGGTCGGCACGTGGATGGCCACGTGATAGAGCCCCACGGTATGGGGCGCCACCGGCCCGGTGGCGCCGGTATGGAGCACGACCAGCACGTTTTCGCCGGCGCCAAGTTCCAGCCGGTTCTCGTGCCGCGCGATCAGCGTCAGCCCGACAACGTCGCGCCAGATATCGAGGGCGCGTTCGGGGTCGGTCACCGCGATATGGATGGCGCCCAGCCGCGTCGTGGTGGGGACGAGGAGCGGCGTGGCCACTGTGGCTTGGATGTCGGTCATGGCAAATCTCCGGCGGTCGCGGGCAAATGATCTTGCCGCCCAAGATAAGGCCAGTCGGCGTTCCGATTAAGTGGACGGCAGGCGACGGATTGTTGCCAATTGATGAATGACGGCAGCCGGGGCCCGGCGCGGGGCCGGGCGGATGAACAGCTCGGGGCGTTCTGAAGCCAGCGCCTCGAGTTCGCTTATCATGCCTTCGAGGTGCCGGTGCATGGCGCGGGCGGCGCGGTCGGCCTTGCCCGCCGCGATCAGCTCGACGATTTCGGCGTGCTCTTCGATGCCCAGGGCAATGCGGCGCATGGTGTTGGTCATCTGCCGCGCCCTGTCGAGATTGTTCCGCGCGGTGTCGACCATCGCCTTCATGCGCTTGTAGCCGAGGGGGGCGAGGAGCTGTTCGTGGAACTCGAGGTCGAGCTTATGGAAAGCGTCGCGGTTCTCGGCCGCCGCCACGTCGCGCTGGGCGGCGATATTGGCGCGCAGCCGTTCGATCACCTCGGGCGCCCGCCGCGCGGCGCAAATGCGCACCGCTTCGCCTTCGAGCGCCTTGCGGATGAAGATATATTCACGGATCTCGGCAAAGGAGATGAACGAAACCACGGTGCCCCGCTGGGGCAGGATTTCCAGCAGCCCTTCGGCCTCGAGCCGGGCGAAGGCTTCGGCGACCGGTGAGCGGGAGACCCCGAGCCGTGTGCAGATCTGGGCCTTGTCGAGCATGGTGCCGGGGGGCAGCTTGAGGGAGACGATGGCGTCGCGCAATTGCGATGCGACCTCTGCGGCCATCGAGCCGCGGGTGAGTTCTGATGCGGGGGTCAGGAAGGAATAAGTGGTTTCGGCGGTCGCCATTCGGTCCGTCGTTGTCTAATTCAGGCCGAGCGGCCATTTGTATGATTATAACAGCAATGTTCCGCCCGGCAACGGGCAAGCGGCGCGTCGCCCATGTTGCCTTCTTTGTCCTTTGCGCGTTCAATCGGGGGCAACCACAAGACGGAGGCCTCACATGACCCTCACCTCAGCCCTTACCGACAAGCTCGACGAGCCGCATCTGGTCGCCGCCGGCGGTTTCATCAACGGCAAATGGAACACGGTCTCCTCGCGCGGCAAGGTGTTCAGGGTCACCAACCCGGCAACCGGCGAGGTGCTGGCGCAGATCCCCGACCTTTCCACCCACGCAACGCGCGACGCCATCGATGCCGCCTATGCCGCCCAGCCGGCCTGGGCGGCGCTTTCGGCCAAGGAGCGCGCGGACCTGATGAAGAAACTCCACCGCCTGATGGTGGAAAAGGCCGATGATCTGGCTACCATCCTGACGCTGGAAATGGGCAAGCCCTTCAATGAGGCGCGCGGGGAAATCCTTTACGGCGCGAGCTTTATCGAATGGTTCGCGGAGGAAGCCCGCCGCATCTATGGCGATACCATTCCCGGCCACACCGCCAATACCCGCATCTCGGTCATCAAGCAGCCGGTGGGGGTGGTCGGGGTGATCACCCCCTGGAATTTCCCCAATGCCATGCTCACCCGCAAGCTCGCCCCCGCGCTTGCCGCCGGCTGCACGGTGGTCGCCAAGCCCGCCGCCGAAACCCCGCTTTCGGCGCTGGCCATCGCCCGGCTCATGGAATGGGCCGGCTTTCCGCCGGGCGTTTTCAACATCGTGCCGGGCACGGACGCGGCGGCCATCGGGGAGGAATTGTGCGCCAACCCCAAGGTGCGCAAGATCAGCTTTACGGGCTCAACCAATGTGGGCCGCATCCTGATGCGCCAATGCGCCGATGGCATCAAACGCATGAGCATGGAACTGGGCGGCAACGCCCCCTTCATCGTCTTTAACGATGCCGATCTGGACGCCGCCGTCGACGGGGCCATCGCGTCCAAATTCCGCAATGCCGGCCAGACCTGCGTGTGCGCCAACCGCGTCTATGTGCAGGCCGGCATCCACGATGCGTTCGTCGCCCGGCTCAAGGAAAAGATGGAAGGACTCCGGGTCGGCAACGGCATGGAGGAGGGAATCGATATCGGGCCGCTCATAACCGACAAGGCGGTGGCCAAGGTCGAGGACTTGCTGGCCGATGCGCGCGGGCAGGGCGCCTCGGTTCAAATGGGCGGAACTCCCATGGGCGAAGCCACATTCTATCCCCCGACGCTCCTGACCGGCGCCACCAAAACCATGCGGCTGGCGCGCGAGGAGATCTTTGGTCCGGTCGCTCCGGTGTTCAAATTCGAAACCGAGGCGGAAGTGATCGAACTCGCCAACGCCACCGAATTCGGCCTGGCCGCCTATTTCTATGCGCGGGACATATCGAAGGTCACCCGCGTCGCCGAGGCGCTGCAATATGGCATCGTGGGCATCAATACCGGGCTGATCTCCACCGAGGTCGCCCCCTTTGGTGGCGTCAAGCAATCGGGCTTCGGGCGGGAGGGCTCCAAATACGGCATCGAGGATTATCTCGACATCAAATATCTCTGCCTGGCGGTCTGACCGGCATCCGTAACGCCCCCAGCTTGCCGCTTACCAGGCGTTAGCATCGTCTCCCTATCGTTTCTCAAGGCGATAGGGAGACGATTCGATGCGGGCGGTTTTCGGCAAGATACGGGCGAGGGCATCGGCGCGGCGCCGGCGCGCACCCATGATTGCCGAACCGGCCCTGGCCTTTGTCGCGGTGGTCGCCCTGGGCTGGGTCGCCATCGAGCGGGGCTATGTCGATCTTCCCGCGCTGGATCTGCCGGCGGTGGCCGTCGCGCCCGCCGAAAGCATTTCCGCCCGGTTCACGCTCTGCTCGGGCGCGGGCGGCACCTGCGTCATCGATGGCGATACCATCCGCATCGACGGCCAGTCGGTGCGCATCGCCGATATCGATACGCCCGAAGTGCAGAACTATGCCTGCCCGCAGGAAAAGGCGCTGGGCGACCGGGCGACCCAACGCATGCTCGCCCTGGTCAATGATGGCGCCTTCGCACTCGCCCGCTGGGATGAGCGGGACGAAGACCAATATGGCCGCAAGCTCCGCGTTCTCGAACGCGACGGGCAGTCGCTGGGCATGGTTCTCGTCGCCGAAGGTCTGGCGCGCCCCTGGGACGGCGCGCGCCGGAGTTGGTGTTAGGCGCGGCGGCGCATCCCGTCCACGCTCCAGTCGCCGGGGCCGGCAAAGAACAGGTACAGGAACACGAAGCAGTAGAGGATGGCGAAACCGCCCATATTGGAGGCCGGGAAAAAGCCCATCGGCGCATGCCCCATGAAATAGGCCACGGCCATGAAGCCGCTGAGGATGAAGGCGGTGGGGCGGGTGAACAGCCCCAGCACGATGAGCAGGCCACCCGCCAGCTCGAGAATGCCAGCCGTCATCAGCAGCGGATCGAGCGGCGGCATTTCCATGGGCGCGGCGGGCCAGCCGAACAGCTTTTGCGTGCCGGTCTGGATAAACAGCAGGCCGGTCATGATGCGCAGCACGGCCAGGGCCTTGGGCGCGTATTGAGACAGGGTGGTCGTCCAGGACGTCGTCGATCGGGAAGTCGTTTGCATTGAAGTCCCCTCGGTTGCTGGGAGCGATGCGATTCGCACCGCCAATACCCCGAGGACGGATGATTGCCTGACTTTCCGACACGCGCACGCTTTTTTTAGAGCATTTCAGCTTTTCTTTGAATCGCTTCAATACTCTAAGTCTTTGTTTGGTCGCGTGTCCGAACCGCAAAAGCGTTCCGCTGGACACGCTCTAGTAGTGCGGCGGTGGCGGCTCGATCTTGCCGGTGCGCGCCATCTGCTCGACGGCGGCCATCTGGTCGTCGATCAACTGGAGCTGGCGCTTGAGCCTGTCGATCTCGCGCCACTGCTGGGCGACCACGGCATTCATCTCCTCGATGGTGCGGTCCTGATGGGCAAGCCGCTCCTCGAGGGCGGTCAATCTTTCTTCAGAGGACATGTGAAAGCCTAGTCGATGGTCAGAACGCCTGCGTCGGTCGGGGTGAAGCCGCAGGAGAGGTAGAAATCGCGCAAGTGCGGCTCGAAGTCCACATGCACTTTCTTGATCCCGCGCTGCCGCGCCACCTTGAGCGCCGCTTCCACCATGGATTGCCCGATGCCGTGATCGCGGAAATCAGGATGCACGCAGACATCGACCAGAAAGGCGTGGATCCCCCCGTCCCAGGCCATGTTGGCAAACCCGATCAGATGCTCATCGTGGAAGGCCGCCACATGGGTGAGGCTGCGCTTGAGTATGGCGCGGAAGTCGGTGAGCCCATCGATTTCCCATGTGGAGCGCCAGAGGTCCGAAAGTGTCCGCTGACTGGGAAAGGGATCGATTCTGATATCGACAACATTCATGACGAAAATCCTTGGCGAAACCAACAAATCAACCAGGGAAAAACGGGTGGAACAGACAAAGGTTGCCGTTTTCCGCCTTTCATCGTAAAGTGACGATGAAAGAAACTCGACCGACCAAAGGCATATCCATGTCCGCATCCAGCCCCGCCACCATCACCCGCGATCCCGTCTGCGGCATGAGCGTGGACCCGGCCACCGTCAAGCATCACGCGAGCCATGGCGGGCACGAATTCCACTTCTGCAATCCGGGCTGCAAGGACAAGTTCGCCGCCGATCCCGAGGCGTATCTGATCGCCAAGGACCCGGTCTGCGGCATGGATGTCGATCGCTCCAACGCCAAATTCATGAGCAAGCATGCGGGCGAAAAATTCTATTTCTGCTCGGCCCGCTGCCAGGAGAAGTTCGAAGCCGATCCCGCCGCCTATCTCGGGGACCGACCGGCGCCCGAGCCCATGCCCGAAGGCACGCTCTATACCTGCCCCATGCACCCGGAAATCGTAGAGGATCATCCGGGAGATTGCCCGCTCTGCGGCATGGCGCTCGAGCCCATGGGCGTGCCGGCCGCCGATTCGGGCCCCAATCCCGAGCTCGTGGATTTCTCCTTCCGCCTCAAGGTTTCGGCGGCTCTCACGGTGCCGATCCTTCTGATCGCCATGGGCCCGATGGTGGGGCTGCCGGTGCGCGACTGGATCGGGGAAGCCACGGCCAAATGGGCCGAACTGATTCTGGCTACCCCCATCGTCGTCTGGGCCGCCGCGCCGTTCTTCAAGCGCTTCTGGTCCTCGCTCAAAAACCGTAGCCCCAATATGTGGACGCTGATCGGCATGGGCGTGGGCGCGGCCTATGCGTTCTCGGTCGTCGCGACGATCTTTCCCAACATCTTCCCCATGAGCTTCCGGCATATGGGCGGGTCGGTCCCGGTCTATTTCGAGGCCGCCGCGGTGATCATCACCCTGGTCTTTGCCGGCCAGGTGCTTGAACTCAAAGCCCGCGAGCAGACCGGTTCGGCCCTGCGCGCGCTGCTCGATCTCGCGCCGAAAACCGCCCGCGTGGTCCATGATGGCCACGAGCACGATGTCCCGCTCGAAAACGTCAAATCCGGCGACATCCTGCGCGTCCGTCCCGGTGATGCGGTCCCGGTCGATGGCGAGGTGATCGAGGGCGCGTCGGGAATTGACGAATCCATGCTCACCGGCGAACCGCTCCCGGTTGAAAAGGCGGTCGGCGATCCCGTCACCGGCGGTACGCTCAACGGAAACGGCACGTTCCTGATGCGCGCCGACGCGGTGGGCGCGGCCACCAAGCTCTCGCGAATCGTCGAGATGGTCGCCAAGGCCCAGCGCACCCGCGCGCCCATCCAGGCGCTGGCCGACAAGGTCGCGCAATATTTCGTGCCCACCGTGGTGGTGGTCGCCATCGTCGCCTTCATCATCTGGTCGATCTTCGGGCCCGAGCCGGCCATGGTTTATGCGCTGATCGCCGCCGTTTCGGTGCTGATCATCGCCTGTCCCTGTGCGCTGGGGCTTGCCACGCCCATGTCGGTCATGGTCGCCACCGGCCGTGGCGCCCAGGCCGGCGTCCTGGTGCGCGAGGCCCGGGCGCTGGAGACCCTGGCCCGCGTCGACACCCTGATCGTCGACAAGACCGGCACGCTCACCATGGGCAAGCCGAAACTGGTCGGCGTCGATAGGGTCGATGGCGTTTCCGAAGCCGAACTGCTTGCCCTGGCCTCGGGTCTCGAACAGGGCTCGGCCCATCCACTCGCCGAGGCCATTGTCGCCGGCGCCAACGAAAAGGGCGTTTCGGGGCGGCGGATCGAGAATTTCACGTCCCACACCGGCATGGGCATTTCGGGCACCGACGATGGGGAACCGGTCGCGCTGGGCAATCTGCGTCTTCTCGATACGATGGGCGCAACGCTCTCGGACGCCCTGCGCACAGCCGCCCAGGCCCGGATCGATGCCGGTCAGACCGCCATGTATCTGGTTCGCGGCAAGGCCGTGATCGGGGTCATCGGCGTTGCCGATCCCATCAAGTCCGAAGCGAAAGCCGCGCTCGATGCGCTGCACGCCGATGGCATCAGGATCGTCATGGCCACGGGCGATGCCGAAGGCACGGCGAACGCCGTGGCGCGGCAATTGGGGATCGACCAGGTCTTTGCCCAGGTGATGCCCGAGGACAAGCTGGAACTGGTCAAGCGCCTCAAGGCGCAGGGCAAGACGGTCGCCATGGCTGGCGACGGCATCAATGACGGCCCGGCGCTGGCCGCCGCCGATGTGGGCATTGCCATGGGCACCGGCGCCGACGTCGCCATGGAAAGCGCCGGCATCACCTTGGTGGGCGGGGAATTGAACGGCATCGTCCGGGCCCGCAAGCTCGCCCACGCGACGCTCAAAAACATCAAGCAGAACCTGTTCTTCGCCTTCGCCTACAACACGGCCGGGGTGCCGATCGCGGCGGGCGTCCTGTTCCCGGTGTTCGGCGTCCTCCTCTCCCCCATGCTCGCCGCCGCCGCGATGTCGCTCTCCTCGGTCTCGGTTATTGGAAATGCGCTACGGTTGCGGGGGATCAAACTCTAGCGGCGGATAACCCGGCTACCTCAGCGCCCCTCACCCCAACGGGGAGAGGGAGGAACTTGCGGAAGCGCCTGCGCCAAGCTTTCCTTCGCCCCGCTGGGGAGAAGGTGGCCGCGAAGCGGTCGGATGAGGGGGCGCAGCGCTTGCGAAAAGAACCATCGTCGCGGCCCTGCCAAGCATCCGCCCAGCACCTTGGCGAATGCCCGGCGAGCATATAGAAAAGCGCCGACGCGTTGGACGGGGAGGGTGCATATGTTCGTTGTCGCGGGGGAAAGCCTTATCGATCTGGTCGCCAAGCCGCGCAGCGATGGCCCGCTGGAGATGGGCGCTCACCAGGGCGGCTCCCCCTACAATTGTGCCATTGCCCTTGCCAAGCTCGGTCAATCCGCCGGTTTCCTCTGCCCCATCTCCCGCGACACCTTCGGCGATCTGCTGATGGGGCCGCTGGAAAAAGCCGGCGTCGTTCCGCTGGTCAAACAGCGTTCGGACTGCAACACGACGCTTGCGGTGGTCACGCGCAACGCCAAGGGCCTTCCCGCCTATGCCTTCTACCGCCAGGGCACGGCCGAGCGCGACATCTCCCGCAAAAAGCTCCTCGCTGCGCTGCCGGAAAAGATCGATCTCTTCCAGATCGGCGGTTTCCTCCCCATCGAGCCCGACGATGCTGAAATCTGGCTCGACGTGGTCAAATCCGTCGCCCAACGCGGCGCGGTGCTCTCCATCGACCCCAATGTCCGCCCCTCGCTGATCTCCGATTTCGCCGGTTACAAGAAACGGCTGGGCGCCTTCCTCGATCTCGCCCATATCGTTAAGGTTTCTGACGAGGATCTCGCCGCTCTCGATCCGGGCAAGTCTGTTGACGAGCACGCGCAAGATCTGCTCGCCCGCCCCAATGTCGAACTGGTCGTCGTCACCCTGGGCGAGGACGGTTCGCGCGCCTTTACCGCTTCCGGCCAGGCCCGCGCTTCGGTCCATCGTCCGGAAAAGTTCGGCGATACCGTTGGGGCAGGCGACAGTCTCATGGCCGGTATTCTCACCGCGCTCTCCGATCGCGGCGCGCTGGAAAAGGACAGGATCGGCACTCTGGATGCCGACGCGCTGGAAGCCGTCCTTACCTTCGGCGCCGTCACCGCCGGGCTCAATTGCGGCCATATCGGCTGCAACCCGCCCACCCGCGCCGAGGTCGAGGCGGCGCTGGCCCGCATCTGAGCCCCATATTGCTGCCGGATTGGCAGGCAACGATATTGGCAGATCGAACCCGCCGCACAAGGATTCTCGCGCCATGAAAGCCCTCTTCGCCGCCCTCGCCCTGTCCTTCGCCGCGGCTCCGGCCATGGGGCAGGCGGTCAGCGAATATACCGAATATGACGTCGAAGCCGATTGCAGCGTCATCGGCCGCTCGCTGGACGGGGAGGGGGATTGGGCCGATTATGTCTGTCCGGGCTATGCCGGCTATCCCTTCGTCATCCGTTACACCGATGGGCGTGAATCGGTCACCTACGGCTTTGCCACGGAATCCGGCATGTCGACCTTCTCGCCCTTCAACTACGCCAATGGCACGGTCGAATGGCGGGTGCGGATCGACCGCGATATCGAAATCCCCGTCGCCGCCATCCAGCGCTGGTTCCTCGCCGACATCGAGGGCAATTGGAGCCGGGAAGTGCTCGTGGTCTCCCGCGTCGGCCAACCCGATGGCGGCGGCGCGTGCGCGGTGGCCTATATCGACGCCCAGACCGAAGGCGCCAACCAGCGCGCCCGGCAAGCCGCCGATCAATTGGCCGAAACCTTCACCTGCGGTTCCGACCAGCCGATGGTCGAGGAATCGGTCAGCGACCTTGTTCCGGCCGGGTAGCGGCAGGCGGGGCAGGCCCCTCACCCGGATTGCCGCCGATCCGGAAATTTTCAATACCCCTGTCGGCATCCCCATCCCTCGTCCGTCCTTGGCTCGAACCGGGCCAGCCATCCGGTTTCGAGTCGTAAAATAATCGCGATTGCCTGCTAGAACGGCGCGGATTAGGCTCGCGCCTCGCAAAGGACCGGACCATGAGCCCCTTTCACCAGATTCTGGGCAACAACCTTGTTGCCAACGTGACCAATTTTACCGTCTGGTTCGCCATAACCTTCTGGATCTTCATCGAGACCCAGTCGGTGTTCGCCACCGGCATGGTGGCCGGCATCTTCCTGGTGTTCACTGCCGCCTTCGGCATCTGGCTGGGCGCCATTGTCGATCATAATTCGAAACGCCTGGCGATGATGGGGTCGAGCCTTGTTTCGTTCGTCTTCTACCTCGCTGCCATCGCCATGGTGCTGCTCGAGCCCGAGGGCGCGTTCTCGGACGCTTTCAGCGCCTATCTCTGGGTGTTCGTCCTCATCGTGATGCTGGGGGTGATCGCCGGCAATATCCGCTCGATCGCGCTGCCCACCATCGTCACTATCCTGATGCCGGAAGACGAGCGCGACAAGGCCAACGGTTTGGTCGGCATGGTCACGGGCATCGGGTTTCTGACCACTTCGGTGATCTCGGGGTTCCTGGTCGCCTGGGGCGGCATGTATCTGGTGCTGCTGCTCGCCCTTGCCGCCACGGTGGTGGTGTTTTTCCACCTGTTCTTCCTGCGCCTCAACGAAGGACGCCCGGTGCCCGTCGACGGGCAACCGTCCGAGCCCAAGCGGGTCGATATCGCCGGCACCATCGCCGTGATCGCCGCCGTGCCGGGGCTTTTCGCGCTGATCTTTTTTGCCACCTTCAACAATTTTTTGGGTGGCATCTTCATGGCGCTGCTCGACGCCTATGGCCTGTCGCTGGTCTCGGTCGAGATCTGGGGCCTGCTGTTCGGCGTGCTGTCCACCGCCTTTATCGCCTCGGGCATCATCATTTCGCGCACCGGGTTGGGCAAGAATCCATTGAAGACACTGCTTTTGGTCAATCTCATCGTCTGGACCACCTGCTGCTTTTTCACCATCCAGCCCTCGCTCTGGCTTTTGGTCGGGGGCTGTTTCATCTGGATGTTCTTTGGCCCTTATGCGGAAGCTGCCGAACACACCACGCTGCAAAAGGTGGTCCCCCTCGAACGCCAGGGGCGCGTGTTCGGCTTTGCGCAATCGGTGGAACAGGCGGCTTCTCCGCTCACCGCCTTTCTCATCGGCCCCTATACCCAGTTCGTGGTCATCCCGTTCATGACCGATGGCGCGGGCGCCGATACCATCGGCGACTGGTTCGGCACCGGCCCGGATCGGGGTATCGCGCTGGTCTTTACAGTCGCGGGGCTGGTGGGCGTCCTCGTCACCATCATCGCGCTCAACTCCCGCCCCTACCGCCAGCTCTCGGCCTTCTATGCCGGCCGGCCCGAGGCGGAAGTCGGTTCGGCCGAGGGGCCGACGCCGGCTTAGGGGCTCCAGGCAAGCTCAGCGCACCCCTCACCCCCATCCCCTCTCCCTCAAGGGGAGAGGGGGGCTCTCTTGGTAGCGCTTGCGCTTCTGCTGAAACGCTCGCCAAAAGCTACCCTTCTCCCACCAGGGGAGAAGGGGGGCTCGTTGGGCGGCCTTACAGTTCTTGCCGAAATGCTGTCCAGAAGCCCCCATGGCACTGCCTTTCCACCTCGTCGTCTTCGTCTCCGGACTTGATCCGGGGACCCGCAAGGCTCCCACGAGCTGAGAAGAAATGTGTCCTTCAAACTCCTTCCGCACCCTCGGCAGCGTTTCGGGTTGTCGGGTCAAGCCTGACAATAACGAAGGAGAGGATGATGGAAGGGAAGAACGGCGACGCGGTGAGGGGGCTATGGCTGCACCCGCGCAATCCTTCGATCCACCCCCATGGTGATGGCCAGCGTCACGAACGCGAAGACCAGCAGACCGGCCGCGATGATATGCGCCTCGGTCCATCTGAGCTGCTCGACATAGTCGAAAATCGCGATGGACAGCACCTTTGTCTGTCCCGGTATGTTGCCCCCGATCATCATCACCACCCCGAACTCGCCCACCGTATGGGCAAAGCCCAGCACGGTTGCGGTCAGATATCCGGGCCGGGCCAGGGGCAGGGCGACGCGCAGGAAGGTCTGCATCGGGCTCGCCCCCAGCGTATGGGCCGCCTCGATGGGGTCTTCGCCGATGGCGATGAACGCATTGCGCAGCGGCTGGACGACGAAGGGCAGGGAATAGAACACCGAGCCGATGACCAGCCCCGGAAAGGTGAACGCCAGCGTCCGCGCGCCCCAGAGCGGGGCGAGCCAGCCGCCCGGCCCATTCACGCCCAAAAGGATCAGCAGGTAGAACCCCAGCACCGTGGGCGGCAGCACGAGCGGCAGGGCGACGAGCGCATTGACCACCACCGTCCAGCGCGAGCGCGACCGGGCCAGCCACCAGGCGATGGGCGTTCCGACGATCAGCAGGATCACCGTCGTCGTCGCGGCCAGGGCGAGCGTGAGCCGCACCGCCGGCCAGATGTCGGAGAGCAGGTTCACTCCGCGAACCCGTAGCCGTAAGAGGCGATGATTTCGTGCGCCGCCTCGGAGGTCTTTATAAAGTCGAGGAAATCGGCGGCCACTTCATTGTCGGTCAGCAGCACCGCGTCCTGGGTGATCGGCGTATAAAGCTCCGCATCCACCACCCAGCGCGATCCATCCTCGCGCCCGATCACCTGCGAGAGCGCCACGAACCCCAGCTCGGCATTGGAGGTATCGACGAACTGGTAGGTCTGGGAAATGTTCTGGCCGATCACCAGCCGATCGGCGAGCGCCTCTGTCAGCCCCAGAGCTTCGATCACCTCCGCCGCCGCCGCGCCATAGGGCGCCGCCGCCGGTTCGGCGATGGCGAGCCGGGCGAAATCGCCCTCAAGGCTCTCGGGGCCGGTCACCCGCTCCGGATCGGTGGAAAACAGCACCAATTGCCCGACGGCATAAGTAAACCCCGATCCCTCGACCGCCAGCCCCTCCTCGAGCAGCCGGGCCGGCGTTGCCGCATCGGCGGATAGGAACGCATCGAAGGGGGCGCCTTGGGTTATCTGCGCGTAAAGCTGTCCCGTCGCGCCAAAGGAAAATCCCACTTCCTGCCCGGTCTCCTCGGCAAAGGCCGCTCGCAATTGTTCGACCGCCGCCGTGAAATTGGCGGCAATTGCGATCTGCGCATCCTGCGCATGGGCCGGAAAGGCAAGAGCGAGAGCGAAGGCGAAAAGCGGCAGGCGCATGAAGCGTCCCTTCGATATGTTTGCCAAAACATATCGAGCTTTGCACGCCAGGCGCCGTCGAACAACCGATATGTTCAGCCTGACGGCTCGCCGCGCAGCTTCTTGAGCGCTTCAATATCCCCGGCGATCGCGGTTGCGGTCTTTTGCTCCATCGCGCGATACCGCGCCAGAACCTCGCGCCCGGCCTCGGTCAAGCTCGCGCCGCCCTGGCCCGAACCGCCCCGGCTGGTTTCGATCAGCGGACTGCCGAAGCCGTCATTGAGCGCCTGCACCAGGCTCCAGGCGCGTTTGTAGCTCATGCCCATGGCCTTGCCCGCCGCGCTGATCGAGCCGGTCGCCTCGATCCCGGCGAGCAGGTCGGCCCGCCCCGGTCCCATATAGAACCCCTCGTCGAGCACCACGCGAAGGTGCCCCAGGCCCGAAGCGGGGACAGGGCGCCTCATTTACGCCGAGAGCTTGGCCGCGTCCGCCGCCAGCGTGCGGATGGTGTCGAAATCCTTGGCCGCGATGGCATCGGCCGGCACGGTCCAGGAGCCGCCCACGCAGATGACGTTGGGGAGCTTGAGATACCCCTTGGCCTTTTCCATATCGATCCCGCCCGTGGGGCAGAATTTGATGTCCGGCAGCGGCGAGGCAAAGGCCTTGAGCACCGCAGCCCCGCCCATGGCTTCGGCGGGGAAGAATTTGAGGTAGGTATAGCCCAGAAGCGAAGCGGCCATGGCTTCGGTGGGCGAGGCGATCCCCGGCAGCAGCGGCACGCCGATATCCTCGGCGTCTTCGAGGAGTTTGACCGGCGCACCGGGCGATACCATGAATTGGCAGCCGGCATTGGCGGAGGCCTTCATGTCGTCCTTCTTGCGCACGGTTCCCGAACCCACAACGGCGCCATCGACCTTGGCCATCTCCTCGATGACCTTCAATGCATTGGGCGTGCGCAGCGTCACTTCGATATTGACCAGCCCACCGGCTACCAGCGCCTCGGCAAGGTTGCGGGCGGTTGCGACATCGTCATGAATAATCACCGGGACCACAGGCGCCGCCGAAAGGATTGTTCCAAGCTTTTCGGCATCTTGCTCCATGTCGTCCTCCATAGGTTCTTGCCAATGCTGCCTGTGCTCTAACACGGGCTTTATTGAATTGGGAACCAAAACTCCCTAAGTCATCCCCCGCGGCCGGCGAGCCGCGACACGCGACACGCGACAATGCGCGGGGATGCCTCCTATGCTCCAGCAGATCAACGCCATCACGCCCATCGAGGATGCGCGCGCGGTGCTTGCCGCCGAATTCGACCTCAAATTCTCCAAGGCGATCGAAAAGCACACCCGGCCGGTGTTCGAAAAGGTCAAGGACCGCATTCCCGAGGTCGAATGGCCGTTCTATGCGCCGCTTATCTTCCAGATCAATAAGCTCAAGCGCGAGAAGAACGCCGTCATCCTCGCCCATAATTACCAGACGCCGCAGATCTATTACGGGGTCGCCGATATCGTGGGCGACAGCCTGCAGCTCGCCATCGAGGCCACCCGGGTCGAGGCCGAAACCATCGTCCAGTGCGGCGTCCATTTCATGGCCGAGACATCCAAGCTGCTCAATCCTACAAAGCGGGTGTTGATCCCCGACAGCCGCGCCGGCTGTTCGCTCGCCTCCTCGATCACCGCCGCCGACGTGCTTTCGATGAAGGCGCAATATCCGAACGTGCCGGTGGTCACCTACGTCAATTCCTCGGCGGCGGTCAAAGCGGTCACCGATGTGTGCTGCACTTCGTCGAACGCGCTTCAGATCGTGGAAGCGGTCGAGGGAGATACGGTCATCATGATCCCCGACCAGTACCTGGCCAAGAACACGGCGAAAAAGACAAAGAAGAAGATCGTCACCTGGGCCGGCGCCTGCGAGGTGCACGAAACCTTCACCGCCGACGATATCGCCGAACTGCGCTCGGCCTATCCGGGCGCCAAGATCATCGCCCACCCCGAATGCCCGCCCGAGGTGATCGACGCCGTCGATTTCGCCGGCTCGACCTCGGGGATGATCGATTGGGTGCGCAGCCAGAAGCCCGAACGGGTGGTGATGGTCACAGAATGCTCGATGAGCGACAATGTCGCCGCCGAAACCGAGGGCGTCTCGTTCCTCAGAGGCTGCAATATCTGCCCGCACATGAAGCGCATCAACCTCGAAAACATCCTCTGGAGCCTGCACACCGGCACCGAGGAGGTCACCATCGCCCCCGAGCTGATGGATCCGGCTCGCGCTTCGGTCGAGCGCATGATCGCCTATTCCACCAGCCGGAGCTAGGTTCGGCTCAGAGCACGTCCTGCCATTCGGCGTGTTTTTCGATCTGGGCCTTGGCGAACGGGCAAAGCGGGATGATGCGCTTGCCTGCGGCCCGCGCGTCCTCGACGGCGCGCAGAACCAGCGCTTCGCCGAGATGGCGGCCCCGCAGCGCATCGGCCACATGGGTGTGGTCGATGATGATCTGGGTGTTGCCGACCTTGGTATAGGTCATTTCCGCTTCCGCGCCGTCGATGGCGATGAAATAGCGCCCCTTGCTGCCGTTGTCCTCGTGCTGGATCGTGACGTCGTTCATGGTCTGATGCTCCTTTATTACAGCATTTCAGCTTTTCTTCGAATCGCTTCAATGACTCTAAGTCTTTGTTTTTGTCGCGTGTCCGAACCGCAAAACCGTTTCCACTTTTGCTGGACACGCTCTAAACGGCCCGAGGCCTCAGCGGCACTCCGGGATGGCATTCGAGGTTGGCCCGATCCCAATCGCCCAGTGTCGCTGCCGCGTCATAGGTGGATTGGAAAAATTCGAGCAGGGTGGCGTCGGGGTCGGATGCGGTGCGCACGGCCTCATAGGGCAGGATGAATTCGCCTAAGCCCTCGTGGAAATAGGCGGCATCGGGCAAAACCGGCTGGTCCTTGAAGCCCTCGGGCACTGGATAGGCGTAGGAATAAAAAGCCTCGTCCTCGATGCCGCCGCCACCGGGCCAGAACCCGGCAGAGGAGACCTGGTGGCTGTAAGCCTCGTGGGTCACGGCATCGGGCAGGGCGGGAATGCCGCCTGGATGGCGCGGCGCGTCCCGCCCCGAAAACCGGGTCACGGCCATGTCGAAACTGCCCCAGAACAGATGCACGGGGCTGACCTTGCCCAGAAAGCTCGTGCGGAACTGGCGCATCACCCGATCGATCTGGACCAGCGCCCCAAAGAACCGCCGCACGGCATCGGCGTCATAGGGCCTTGACCGTGTGTCCTGGACGAAGGGCACCGGATCGGGGATCTCGTTGGGACTGCCATCGAACCGGGTGGTGGCGCCGATTTGTTCGAGCAGATCGATAAAGCGCCTATGGAAGTCGGCGACCGTCATGGGCTCGAGCGCAAACCGCGCGGTGACGCCATCGGCCGCTGTGGCGATAACCGCATGGTCGACCAAATCGAAGGCGATTTCGACGCCTCCGGACGGTCCGTCGCAGATCATGCCGGTGCTCAGCCCCCGCGCGTTGACATAGAGCGTGGCGTGCCAGGAATGATTGACCCATGGGGTCCGCGCCAGCCGGTACTTGCCGACGATCTGGCTGTAAAGGTGCAGCGCTGCGCAGGTTTCCCGCCATTGCGCAAACGGAATGGCGGGCCATTGGAGGCTTTGTCGCGTCATTGTGGGGATGACCTTTTGTGGCGTGAGGTGGCAGTTTGCACGCCTTGCTCGGGTCCGGCAATGGCCGGGCAACCGCCGGCCGCTTGCCAAGGGGCGGCACGGCTCCTAAACCTGCCTCCCGAGCGGGGGAGGCCCATGGACATCTTCGACAACGTTTTCAACGCCGAGGGCGTGGTGATCGTCGGCGCGGGCCTTGCGGGGCTCTTTTGCGCGCTCAAACTCGCCCCGCGCCCGGTCACCGTCCTCTCGCCCATGCCGCTCGGCTCGGGCGCCTCTTCCGCCTGGGCGCAAGGTGGCGTCGCCGCCGCCGTGGGGCAGGGCGATACGCCCCTCGCCCATGCGCTCGATACCGAAATGGCCGGCGCGGGGATCGTGGATCACGGCGTCGCCGAATCCGTTACCGCCGAAGCCGCCGCCCGCATCGACGATCTTGCCGATTGGGGCACCCCTTTCGATCGTGACGCGCTGGGCCAGTTCGTCCTCTCGCGCGAGGCGGCCCATTCGGCCCATCGCGTGGTGCGCGTCTCGGGCGACCGGGCGGGCCACGCCATTATGCAGGCGATCATCGCCAGGGTGCGGCAAACCCCCTCCATCCGCGTCCTCGAAGGCATCACCGCGGTCGATCTCGCCCATGCCGAAGGCCGTATCGTCGGCGTCTTCTGCCGCCGGCTGGGCGATCGCTATGTGGAGCCGGTCTTCATCCGCGCCCGCGCCACCGTGCTCGCCGCCGGCGGGCTGGGCGGGCTTTATGCGACAACCACCAATCCACCGTCCGTGCGCGGTCATGCCATGGGCATGGCGGCCCGCGCCGGGGCGATCATCGCCGATCCCGAATTCGTCCAGTTCCACCCCACGGCCATCCTCACCGGCCGCGATCCGGCCCCGCTGGCCACCGAAGCCCTGCGCGGCGAGGGCGCGGTCCTTATCAACGATTCCGGCGAGCGCTTCATGCAGGCCATCCACCCGGATGCCGAACTCGCCCCGCGCGACATCGTCGCCCGCGCCAATTTCCGGCAGATCAAATCGGGCCGCAAAGTCTTTCTCGATACGCGAGAGGCGCTGGGCGAAAAAATCCTCACTGCTTACCCGACCGTCGCCCAATATTGCCACGCCGCCGGCATCGACCCGGTCACCCAGCCCATCCCGGTTACTCCGGCCGCCCATTACCACATGGGCGGGGTCAAGGTGGACGAGGATGGCCGCTCCTCGCTTCCCGGCCTCTGGGTCTGCGGCGAAGCCTCGTGCACGGGCCTGCACGGCGCCAATCGGCTCGCGTCCAATTCGCTGCTCGAAGCCATCGTCTATGGCGCCCGCATCGCCGAGGACATCTCCGGCCTCGAACCCCAGCGCCGCCCGCTCCCCGATTTCGGCGGCATCGCCTGGGACGCGGAAAAAGGCGCCCGCGCCGAGGAGGTGCTGCGCAATCTCGAGGCCGTGAAGGATCTCCGCGCCACGATGAGCGCCGATGTGGGCGTCGAACGCGATGCGGAGGGCTTGAAGCGCGCTCTGCGCACGCTCCTCGAACTGGAGGAGACAGCGCTGGAAGTCACCCGCGCCTATCTCAACATGATCTCCTCGGCCACCCTGGTCACCGCCGCCGCCCTCAAGCGAACCGAAAGCCGCGGCGGACATTTCCGCACCGATTTCCCCCACACCAGTGCCGATTGGCAAACCCATACCGAAATGACCCTCGTGGAGGCGCGTGCGATCCGGGCACAGGCTTGATCGCAAGCACGAGCGGCAGGGCAACCATTGCCGCTTGACCAACACGCCATATATCGATATTGCTCGATATATGGAACAAACCGCCGCCATCGATGTTTTCGCCGCCCTCTCCCAGCCCACGCGGCTGGACGCTTTCCGCCTGCTCATGACTCATGAGCCCGAGGGCCTGCCGGCCGGCGAGATCGCCCGCCGCCTCGACATTCCCCAGAACACCATGTCCACGCACCTGGCAATCCTTTCGCGCGCCGGACTGATCGAATCCGAGCGCCACAGCCGCTCGATCGTCTACCGCGCCGTCGTCGATCGCGTCCGCGAGCTCGCCAGCTTTCTGGTCCAGGATTGCTGCGGCGGCCGACCTGAACTGTGCGAGCCCCTCATCGCCGAATTCACCCCCTGCTGCGCTCCAAAGGAGGCGAGCCATGTCTGACCCCGTTTATAACGTCCTGTTCCTGTGCACCGGAAACTCCGCCCGCTCCATCATGGGAGAGGCCCTGATGAACCATGTGGGCCAGGGCCGCTTCCGCGCCTATTCGGCCGGGTCCACGCCGAAGGGCGATATTCATCCTTTGACCATCGCCACCCTCGAGAAGGCCGGCGTTCCCACCGAGGGCCTGCGTTCAAAGACATGGGACGAGTTCGCGGCCCCCGATGCGCCGAAGATGGATTTCGTCTTCACCGTTTGCGACAATGCCGCCGGCGAAGCGTGCCCCGTGTGGCCCGGCCAGCCTATGACCGCCCATTGGGGCATCGAGGATCCGGCGGCTGTCCATGGTCCCGCCTTCAAGCAGGAAACCGCTTTCGAGGATGCGCTTCTCTATCTGCGCAACCGCATCGCCGCCTTCATGAGCCTCCCGCTCGCCTCCATCGACCGGATGGCCCTCACCTCCAAGCTGCAGGGCATCGGCGCCATGGACGGGGCCACCGGCTCGGGCAAGGGGGCCGCCTGATGTCGGTCTTTGAACGTTACCTCACCCTCTGGGTCGCCATCTGCATCGTTCTGGGCGTTGCCGCCGGACACTTCTTCCCCGGTGCCTTTCAGGCATTGGGCGCCTTCGAATATGCAGAGGTCAACCTGCCCATGGCGGTGCTCATCTGGCTGATGATCATCCCCATGCTGGTCCGCATCGATTTTCTGAGCCTGCGCAAGGTGGGGACCTATTGGCGCGGCATCGGGGTGACGCTCTTTGTCAATTGGGCGGTCAAGCCTTTCTCCATGGGGCTCCTGGGCTGGCTGTTCATCGGCTGGCTGTTCCGCCCGTTGCTGCCCGAGGCGCAGATCGAGAGCTATATCGCCGGTCTCATCATCCTCGCCGCCGCGCCCTGCACCGCCATGGTCTTCGTGTGGTCGAACCTTACCCGGGGCGAGCCTCATTTCACGCTGAGTCAGGTGGCGCTCAACGATGCGATCATGGTCGTCGCCTTCGCCCCCATCGTGGGTCTGCTGCTCGGGCTCTCGGCCATTACGGTGCCGTGGGACACGCTGCTGCTCTCGGTGGGGCTCTATATCGTCGTGCCGGTGATCGCCGCCCAGCTTTACCGGCGCTGGCTGCTCGCCAATGGCGGCATCGACGCCATGAACCGGGCCCTTGCCGTACTGCAGCCGATCTCGATCGCCTCCCTGCTGTTGACGCTGATCATGCTGTTCGGCTTTCAGGGCGAGCAGATCATCGCTCAGCCCACCGTCATCTTGCTGCTGGCGGTTCCGATCCTCATCCAGGTCTATCTCAATTCGGGCCTGGCTTATTTCCTCAACCGGGTATCGGGGGAGCAGCACTGCGTCGCCGGCCCTTCGGCGCTGATCGGGGCGTCCAATTTCTTCGAGCTGGCGGTCGCCGCCGCCATCAGCCTTTTCGGCTTCAACTCGGGCGCGGCGCTCGCCACGGTGGTGGGCGTCCTGGTCGAAGTGCCGGTCATGCTCTCGGTGGTCTGGATCGTCAACCGCTCGCAAGGCTGGTACGAACGCGGCGCCGCCGTGCGCCAGAACACCCAAACCGAGGCTGCCCAATGAGCGTCACCATCTATCACAACCCCGCCTGCGGCACCTCGCGCAACACGCTGGCGATGATCCGACAGTCCGGCATCGAGCCCACCGTGGTCGAATACCTTACGACCCCGCCCGACCGCGCAACGATCGTAAAGCTCGTCGCCGATGCCGGCCTCACCGTGCGCGAGGCGCTGCGCCAGAAGGGCACGCCCTTTGACGAACTCGGGCTCGCCGATCCGGCAAAATCCGATGACGAACTGCTCGACGCCATCGAGGCCCATCCGATCCTTTTGAACCGCCCCTTCGTGGTAACGCCCCTGGGCACCAGGCTCTGCCGCCCTTCGGAGGCCGTGCTCGACATCCTCGAAAATCCCGATATCGGCCCGTTCACCAAGGAGGATGGCGAGGTGGTCATCGACGCCGAAGGAAAGCGCGTTGCCTGATCTACCCAACGTCGCGCCCGCCGCCTTCGAAATTCCCGACATGGCCCGCCTCACCGCTCCAGGCATCGAGCACAAGCCCCGCATCCTGATGCTCTACGGGTCCTTGCGCGAGCGGTCCTACAGCAGGCTGCTGACCTATGAAGGCCAGCGGCTGTTGGAGGCGTTCGGCGCGGAGGTCCGCGTCTTTCACGCCAATGGGCTGCCCTTGCCCAACGATGCTCCCGATGATCACCCCAAGGTCAAGGAGCTGCGGGAGGCCATGCTGTGGTCCGAAGGGCAGGTCTGGACCAGTCCCGAACGTCATGGCGCCATGTCGGCGGTCATGAAGGCGCAGATCGACTGGATACCCCTTCCGGGCGGCGCCATCCGGCCGACCCAGGGGCGCACGCTGGCCCTGATGCAGGTCTCGGGCGGGTCGCAATCGTTCAACGCCGTCAATCAAATGCGCATTCTGGGCCGCTGGATGCGGATGGTCGCCATTCCCAACCAGTCATCGGTTGCCAAGGCGTGGCAGGAGTTCGAGCCCGACGGCCGGATGAAACCGTCATCGTTCTACGATCGCGTGGTCGATGTCATGGAAGAGCTTGTGAAGTTCACGCTCATCAATCGCGGCATAGCGGGCTATCTCACCTCCCGCTACAGCGAGCGCAAGCAAGCGGCTGCCGAACTGGAGGAACGGCGCGAACTCAAATCTCTCTAGCTCTGGGCCGGAACGTAGGTCAGCCTGATGACGTCCGCACCGATCCGGTCGCTCGCGACGAGATGCAAGGGCGGGCGCGGGCCGGTGAAGAAGGGCTTGCCGCTGCCGAGCACGACCGGGTGGAGGTAGATCCGATATTCGTCGATCAGCCCCAGTTCGGTGAGGCTGCCCGCCAATTGCGGCCCCGCGACTTCGATCACGCCGTCCCGTTGCGCCTTGAGTTCGCGTATCTCCGCCTCGATGTCGCTCCCGATAAGCGTTGCGTTGGGGCCCACCGAGGTCAATGAGCGCGACACCACCCATTTGGGCTGGTTTCGCCATGCCGCCGCATATTCGCGTTCGGCTTCGTCCCATTCTGGCCGGTCATCGTCCCAATAGCGCATCGTCTCATACATACGGCGGCCGTGCAAACTGCCGGCAAGGCCGCGCACGTCGTCGATGAAATGGCGGAAAAGCACGGCGTCGGGCCCGAAGGCCATATGGTCGACATAGCCATCCAGCGACTGGTTCAATGCAAAGACGAACTTGGCCATCGGGCGTCCTCCAACCTCCGAGGCTGGAACCTACGCTCAAATCAGACCAGCTTCAATCGGACCGCCCGCACATCCGGCCAGCGCTATTTTGCCGAATAGGTCACCGCTTCGATCTTGTGACCGTCCGGGTCGCGGACGAACGCCGCATAGTAATTGCCATCATATTCCGGCCGCAGCCCCGGCGCCCCATCGTCGCTGCCGCCGTTCTCGAGTGCCACGGTGTAAAAGCGCTCGACCATTGCGCGGTCTTCCACGGCAAAGGCGATGTGCGTGCCATTTCCGACCGTGGCCGGTTCCCCGTCGATCGGCACCTGAACGCTGAAATGGAAGGTTCCGCTCCCATAGCCCAGCCCGCCCTCGTCGTGGGCCATCAGTTCTATGCCAAGGATGGGCAACACGGTGTCATAGAACCTCTTGGAGCGTTCCACGTCATTGGTCCCGATCGGAACATGATGGATCATCACACCCTCCGCTTGTCTCTGCCCGATAACAGCGGGTAGTCCGCAGGGTTCCTTAAAAAGGGATGTGCGGGCCGGAACTTGTTCCCGGAATCCAGCAAGCACCGCCAGAAGAACCGCCGTGGCCCTAAGTCCCCAGCATCTCCACGATCCGCCGCAGCCCCTTGCGCAGATGCCGGTGGCGTTTGTCGCCCAGTTCCTGGGCGATGGTGTCCTCCAGCGACGCCCAGTGCTCCTCGATCGCTTGGCGCATGGCGTGACCTTGCTGGCTCAGCCGGGCGCCGGGCTCCATTTCCGGTCCCACGGCCAACCGCAGCAGGAGGTCGCGGCCCTCGAGCCGGGCCAGCCGCGCGTCGAGCTGTTCGGGCGAAAGGCCGGTGAATTCCAGCAGCGCCTCAGTCGTCACGCCGGCCGGATCAGAGAGCCCGAGCAGCACGGCGTCGTCGCCTGCTTCCAGGCCCCGCGCCGCCAAGGGGGCAAGCAGGGCCTGCCGGGCCAGATGGCCCGCTTCGATCAGGCGGTAGAGCGTCGAGCCGGCGGCGGATTTGGACATGGATACTGATCTAGCCAAAACCGGCCCTTCCGTCGAATCGCCTTTGGAAGGAAAGTTAATCGGGTGCCGCATGCTTGTCCGCGCTCCCGGGGCGCTATAATGCTGGTTGGCAAATGGAATTTCGCCGGAGTCGTTCCTTGCCGCTCACGCGTGTGACAGAAATGGAAGCGCTTGAGGACCACCGGTTCACCACGGCAAGCATCGCCATCCTGCCGGTCGCGGCCATCGAGGCACATGGTCCGCACTTGCCGGCGACCACAGATTGCGACATCGCCGAGGGTCATCTTAACGCGCTCGGCGCCCATCTTCCCAGTAACATTGACGCTGTCGTTTTGCCCATCCAGCGCGTAGGCGCTTCGCGCGAGCATTTGTGGGCCGAGGGAACCCAAAGCCGGGATGAAGCCGACCTCATGGCCGATTGGTTCGGCACGGCGAAAAGATGGGCGCGCGCCGGCGGCAAAAGGCTGGTGATCGTTTCCAGCCATGGCGGCAACACGGCGGTGGTCGATAGCGTCATCCTCAGGGCGCGGGCAGAACTGGGCATGCTGGCCGTCGGCACCGCATGGATGCGCTTTGCGCAACTGGAAACGCTCTACGATTATGACGAGCGCAAATACGGCATCCATGGCGGGGCCATCGAAACCGCGCTCATGCTCCATTTCGCGCCGCACCTTGTGGATATGGAAAAGGCCAAGAATTTCCCGTCTTCCTTTGCGGCCATCGAAAGCGGCATGACCCATCTTTCCGCCACCGGCCGGCACCGGTTCGGCTGGCTTAGCGCTGATCTCAATCCCGATGGCGTTGCCGGCGATGCGAGCATCGCGACGGCGGAGCAGGGGGCCCTGCTCGCCGATCACATTATCGCGGGCTTTTGCCAATTGCTTGACGATGTCGCCCGCTTCGACCTTTCCTGGCTCAGGCAACAAGGACAGTCCGCATGACCCAGGATCTCGCCCGTATCCGCGCCTTCGTGCAGGTGTTCGACGCCGGCGGCTTTTCGGCCGCCGCGCGCATTCACGGGCGGTCCAAGGCGCTGCTGTCGAAATACGTCACCGATCTCGAAGATTATCTGGGCGTGCGGCTGATGAACCGCACGACGCGCAAATTGAGCCTCACCGAGGCGGGCGAGGCCTATTACCGGGAGGTGCGGGAAATCCTCTCCCAGCTCGACGATCTCGACGCCACGATTACCGAGCAGTCCGCCGCCCCGCGCGGCATATTGCGCGTTTCCGCCCCGCGCAATTTCGGCGAATCCACGCTCCTCGAACCGCTGTTCGAATTCACCCGCGCCCATCCCGACGTCACCCTCGATCTAAGGCTCGAAGACCGCATGGTCGATCTCGTCGAAGAGGGGATCGATGTGGCGCTGCGTATTTCCAAAATGAGCGACACCTCGCTGATCGCGCGCAAGATCGCCGAAACCTCGGTGGCCGTTCTCGCCGCGCCCGAGATCATCAAGGCTCATGGGGCGCCCGCAACGCCCGAGGCGCTCAAGGGCGTGCCTTGCATCATCGACACCAACATGACCGGGCAGGCCAACTGGCAGTTCATCGAGGATGGCAAGACGGTCACCGTGCATGTGGATGGCCCGGTACGCGTCAATTCGCCCGTTGGCGCGCTGGTGGCGGCCAAAAAAGGCCTCGGTTTCGCGCTACTGCCGAGCTTTCTTGTCGATTCGGCTGTCCAGAAGGGGGAATTGGTGCCGGTTCTCGTCGATTATCTGCCGCAACGCCCGTTCCTGCAGGCTGTCTATCCGCATCGAAGGCATCTCTCGGGCAAGGTGAGGGCGCTGATCGATTTCCTCGTCGACTGGTTCCAAACCCATCCGGTCAATTCCTGATCCATGGCATCGTTCTTGCGCACAGCATCCGGAATGCTCCTGGCCGGACTGGCCTTGCTCGGCCTCGCTTCGCCGGTCCAGGCCCATCCTCATGTGTGGATCGATGCCGCCGGCGAGGTGCTGTTCGAAAACGGCGCCATTGTCGGCATGCGCCATCACTGGACGTTCGATCAGTATTTTTCCGCCTGGGCGATCCAGGGGCTCGACGCCGATGGCGACGGTGTGCTCACCCCGACCGAGCTCCAGCCGCTGGCCGAGGAGAACATCGAAGGTCTCGATTTTTATTCGTACTACACCTTCGCCGACCCCGAAGGTCTCGACGGCCATGCCGCGGTGGCCGGAGCGAGCGATCCTTCCATGGTTTTCGAAAACGGCCAGGTGACGCTCACCTTCACCATGGCCTTCGCCGAACCCCAGCGCGTCAACGGCATCTACGATATCGAGGTGGGCGATCCCGAATATTACGCCGCCTTCACCTTTCCGGATGCCGATTCCGTCACCCTCCAAGGCGCGCCCGAGGGCTGCACCGTGGTGGCCAAGGAACCCCAGCCCATCGATCCCGAACTCGAGGGGCGGCTGTGGATGCTGGGGCCCGATGTAACCGAACTGCCCGAGGATCTGCGGCAGGCGGCACGCGATCTGGCCAATCTGGTCACCGTCACCTGTCCGGCCGGAACGCCCGCCACCGCGCTCGACGCCATCGAAACGGTCACCACCCAGCGCCCGGCCACCCCGTTCGCCGCTCCGCCGGCGGAGACCTCGCTCGTTCCCACCCAGGGCGGGTTTTTCGGCTGGATCGCCGCTCAGCAGCGCGATTTCTACCGCGCCATGACCAATGCGCTCGGTGCCCTGCACGAAGACGGCAACGCCTTCTGGATACTTGGGGGCCTGAGTTTCCTCTACGGCGTCTTCCACGCCGCCGGGCCGGGGCATGGCAAGGTGGTGATCTCCTCCTATGTCCTGGCCAGCGAACGCCAGCTCCGCCGGGGCATCGTCCTGAGTTTCCTTTCGGCCATGATGCAGTCGGTGGTCGCGGTGGTGTTCGTGCTTATCGCCGCCAGCGTTTTGCGCCTCACCTCGATCGCCATGAGCGAGGCGGCGCGGTGGATCGAAATCGTCTCCTACGGGCTCGTCGCGCTGCTCGGAGCCTGGCTCGCGACGCGAAAAATCCTAGGTTCGCATGACCATGGACGTGAACACGGGGCTAGACCCGTCGATCATGGCCATATTCCCCGATCTCAACCCCTACATGCGGCACATTCGGACCACCATCACCACCACCATGATGGCTGCGACCATCACGTCGTCACCCCCGATCAGACCGGCGGAAACTGGCGCGAGGCGCTCGGTGTCGTGGTTTCGGTGGGGCTGCGGCCGTGCTCGGGCGCGCTGGTGGTGCTGGTTTTCGCGCTGAGCCAAAACCTCCTGCCGGCGGGCATTTTCGCTACGTTTCTCATGGGGTTGGGCACCGCCATTACGGTCGCCATCCTCGCCTCGCTTGCCGTGTTCTTGAAAGGCGGTGCGCTGAGGCTCACCGGCGGCGGCGCGCTTGGCGTATCGGTCCTGTGGTGGATGGAACTCGCCGGAGCGCTCCTGGTGATGGGCTTCGGCATGATCTTGTTGTTCGCCAGCCTTTAAAGGCGCAAATGCCCCGATAAACTGGGCAAATGGCCGCATTTCAGCGTCAAAGTGTTGCCCTGCGGCGCGTTGGCGCTATTGTGCGCGCAACAAAATCAACGCCTCACATCCGCTTCCCCGGGATACTGATGAACGCTCACTTGCCGCCCGATCATCCTACTGTAAAACCACGCAAAATCGGTGTGCTGCTGCTCAATCTCGGCACGCCCGACGCCACCGATTACTGGAGCGTGCGCCGCTATCTCAAAGAGTTCCTCTCCGACCCGCGGGTGATCGAAACGCCCAAATGGCAGTGGTGGCCCATCCTCAATCTCGTCATCCTCTCCTTCCGCCCGCAAAAGGCCGGCGCCAATTACGCGCGCATCTGGGACAAGGAAAAAAACGAAAGCCCACTTAGGGTTATCACCCGCGCCCAGGCCGAAAAGCTGGGTGCGGCAATGGCCGGCGAAGATGTGATCGTCGAATACGGCATGCGCTACGGCAATCCCTCGACCCAGAGCGCCATCGAAAAGCTCCATGCCCAGGGCTGCGACCGCATCCTGCTCTTCCCGCTCTATCCGCAATATTCGGCGACGACCACCGCGACCGCCAACGACAAGGCGTTCCTTGCGCTCAAGGACATCCGCTGGCAGCCGGCCGTACGCACGGTTCCGGCCTATTTCGCCGAAGATATCTATATAGAAACATTGGCGAAATCGATAAAGGAGGGCGTCGAGGCGCTCGACTTTGTCCCCGACCTGGTGATCACGTCGTATCACGGCATGCCCAAGGAATATCTCGAGAAGGGAGATCCTTATTATTGCCAATGCCAGAAGACCACGCGGCTGGTGCGCGAAAAGCTCGGATGGCCGGAAGAAAAGCTCATGGTCACCTTCCAGAGCCGCTTCGGCCCCACCGAATGGCTGCAGCCCTATACCGACGAGACACTGAAATCGCTGCCCGAAAAAGGCATCAAGAAGGTCGCCATTCTCGCGCCGGCCTTTTCGGCCGACTGCATCGAAACCCTCGAGGAAATCGCCATCACGGGCGAAGAGGAATTCATGCATGCCGGCGGCGAGCGCTACGCCTATATCCCGTGCCTCAACGATACGCCCGACGGCATGGCGATGATCGAAGCCATCGTACGCAAGGAGCTTTCCGGCTGGCTTTAAAGCTTTCTTAACCATGAACTGAAAGCTTCCGTTTAGATTTGTGAAGCGCGTCGCGGATGCGGTTCCATACTGACGGAATTTTCGACCTTGGGCCAAAGCACGCGCAGCCTCGCACTGGTGGTTCTGGCCGGCGGTGGCGCGCTGGCTGGCGTCTCGCTGGGCTTTGCGCAGGGCGATGGCTCGCGTACCGACAATCCCGACCTGTTGCGCGGTTCGCTTGGCGTCGGCTGCCCGGCTGGAACGTTATGCGATTTTCCAGCCGAACGCCTGTTGGCGCGACCGATACTGCCGGCAAATGCGCTGGCTTCCACCCCCGCGCCGCTTGCGACAGTCGCCCCTGCAGAGGTGCCAAGCGTCGCTCTTCCCGCTGCACCGGCACCAGTTCCGGTCCTGCCTGAAACCGCCCCCGTCTCGACGCCCGTGGCCTCAAGCGACCATGCAGATCTTGCCTACGGTATCAGCCTGCGCGGCGCCTATGTCCGCAGCGAGGATGAGGAGCGCTTCGAAATGCTGACCATTCCGTCCATCGGCTTTTCCCGCTCGGTCGGGGCGGCCGATGTGACGCTCGATGCGTCCGCAACGCTGGTGCAGCCGCGTTCCGACGACCCGCGCATTGCCGACGCGCAGGTGGCGTTCGATACCGAATACAGGCTCTCACCCTCGGCGGACCTGGCGTTCAACGCCGATTTCGCGCTTTCGCAGGACGATCCACAGGCGCTGACGGTTGATACCGCCGATCTCATTACGACCCCACTCATCGTTTCCGGTGGCCTGGGCGCTGCTTATACGCAGACCTTCGGGCGGCTGGACGCGACCGTCAGCCTCGGGCTGGATCGCGAATGGGTTGGGTCGTCGACGCGCAGCGACGGGATCGAGATCGACAATGACGACGAAAGCTATACCCACTACGAGGGCGGGCTGCGGCTTGGTTACGCGGTGACCCCGGTGCTCGAAATCTTCGGCCAGGGCACGGCGGGGCGCACCGATTTCGATGGAGCCGATCCAGATCTCGGCCTCAACCGTAATGGCGCGGACTATACCCTGCGCGGCGGAATCGCGGGCAATTGGAACGACGTGCTGGTGGCGGAACTATCGCTCGGGTCGGGCTGGCGGGACTATGACGCCGCGCGGCTGGCCGACGCGCAAAGTTGGCTCTATGGCGCTGCTCTGGGCTACCGGTTCAGCCCCACGACGCAGATCGTTGCGAGCCTTGAAACCGAGTTGACACCGGGAGAGGATGGCGGAGGGGCCAGTACGCGCTATCTGGCGGGCCTTGAGGCCTCCCATACCGCCAATTCCTGGCTGGGATTGCGGGCTTCTGCAGGCCTCGAATGGCTGGCGCCAGACGATGAAACCCCGGCCAGCCGGCTCTATTCAGCCGGAATCGGGGCCGATGTGCTTATCGGCCCGCACACCAGCGCTACCCTCGATTACGAGTATGGATTGCGCGAAGACCCCGGCGCGGCGGATGCGCGCCGGGACGAGCATCGGGTGAGCGGCGGGATCAGCCTGCAATACTGATCGGGATATCCCCGGTCAGGGTCTTGAGTTCCTTCATGAAGGCATCGGCAATGTCGTCGCGATCAAGCGCGAAGACGACATTGGCCGTGAGGAACCCGATCTTGGAGCCGCAGTCGAAGGACCGGCCATCATATTTGACGCCGGTGAAGGGCTGCATATCCATCAAATGCTGCATGGCATCAGTGATCTGGATTTCCCCGCCGGCGCCGACGGTTTGCTCGGACAGCAGCATAAAGATTTCCGGCTGCAGGATGTAGCGCCCGGAAATGATCAGATTGGAGGGTGCATCCTCGGGCTTGGGCTTTTCCACCATGCCTTGGATGGAAAAACCTGTATCGGGACCCTCGCCGCGGGCCACCACGCCGTAAGAAGAGACCTCCTCGTGGGGCACTTCTTCAACGGCGATGATATTGCCACCTGTTTCCTCATAGGCGTCCATCATCTGCTTGAGAACGCCGGGCTCGGACTTGAAGATCATGTCGGGCAAAAGCAGGGCAAAGGGCTCCCGGCCGACGATGTCTCGCGCGCACCAGACGGCGTGGCCGAGACCGAGCGGCTCCTGCTGGCGGGTGAAACTGGTTTGGCCGGCCTTGGGCAATTCACGGCGCAACTGTTCGAGCGCCTCGTGCTTGCCGCGTGTCTCAAGGGTGGATTCGAGCTCGAACTGGCGATCGAAATGGTCTTCGATCACGCCCTTGTTGCGGCCGGTGACGAAGACGAAATGCTCGATTCCGGCTTCACGGGCCTCGTCCACCGCGTACTGGATGACGGGCTTGTCGACCACCGTCAGCATTTCCTTGGGCATGGCCTTGGTTGCGGGAAGAAAGCGCGTGCCGAGGCCGGCAACGGGAAAAACGGCAGTACGGACTCTGCGGACCACTGGATACTCCTTGGATGTGCGCAATAAACTAAGACAGTTTCAATGCCTTAATGCAAGATTGGGGTAACGGTTTCGTTCCGCTTCCGCTATGAGCGGGGGCGAAAGTGTCGTTCGTTTGGAATAAGATCATGGCTATTCTGGTGACAGGTGGAGCCGGATATATCGGTTCCCACATGGTTCTTCATCTCGCCGATGCCGGCGAATCGGTTGTCGTGCTCGACAATCTGACGACTGGTTTTCCCTGGCTCGTCGATCACCGCGTAAAGCTCGTGGAAGGCGATGTCGCCGACACGGAACTGGTCAAACGGCTGATCGCGGAGCACGGGATCGAGGCGGTTATCCATTTCGCCGGCTCGATCGTGGTGCCCGAATCGGTGGAAAATCCGCTCAAATATTACAAGAACAACACAGTTAACACGCGCGACCTGATCGCGGCCTGCGTCGCCGGCGGGGTCAAGCACTTCATCTTTTCATCGACCGCGGCGGTTTATGGCATGGTGGGCCTCGAGCCCGTCGCCGAAGACGCGGTGCTCTCGCCGGTTTCGCCCTATGGCAAGTCCAAGCTCATGAGCGAATGGATGCTGGCCGATGTGGCGGCGGCGCACCCGATGACCTACGGGGTCTTGCGCTATTTCAACGTGGCGGGTGCCGACCCGCAGATGCGAGCCGGCCAATCGACCGCTGGCGCGACGCACCTGATCAAGGTGGCGGTGCAGACCGCGCTGGGGCACCGGGAAAAGATGAGCGTTTTCGGCGACGACTATCCCACCCCCGATGGCACATGCGTGCGCGACTATATCCACGTCTCCGATCTGGTCGCGGCACACGGGCTGCTGCTCGAGCATCTGCGCAAGGGCGGGGAGAGCCTCACGGTCAATTGCGGCTATGGGCGCGGGTTCTCGGTCGATGAGGTGGTTTCGACCGTCAAGCGCGTGACCGGCATCGACTTTCCCGTCGAGCATGGCCCCCGGCGGCCAGGCGATCCCGCTTCCATCGTTGCGGGGGCCGATCGGATCAAGGCGCTGGGATGGCAGCCGCGCCACGACGACCTCGCCGGCATTGTCGAAATGGCCTATAAATGGGAAAAATACCTCGACACCCGTAACGACCGCCCCTCCATTCTTTGAGCCGGCTGCTTTCGGGGCAGGCCGAACTGGGCTAAAAAGCGGTATGTCGGTTTTCCACGCCCGCGTCCGTGCCATTGTCCTGGTGCTCCTGTCCGGGGTGCTCGTTTCGAGCGCCACGGCGCAGGAGCGCACGACCCGGACGTTGTTCGAGGTGCTGTTCGGGCGTGACGACGAACCGACACCGCCGCCCGCGGTCGTCCAGCCCCAGCAGCCCAGGCCGCAGCCGGCACCTGCACCTGCGCCGCAGCCTTCACGCCAGCCGGCGCCCCAGCCAGCGGCAGCGCCCGACGTGGAAAAGTCCGAAAACGCCCGCAGGATCATGGTGATGGGCGATTCCCTGGCGGTCGATCTCGCGCGGGCGCTCGAGCGGCTTTATGCGGACAATCCGGAAATCGCAGTGATCGAGAACGCCGTCGGATCATCGGGATTCGTGCGCGACGATTTTTTCGACTGGAACGAAGCGATCGAAGACGAGATCGTGGCCGACAGTTTCGACATCGCCGTTGTCGCCATCGGCATCAACGACCGGCAGGCGCTCAATGGAGCCGAGGCGCTCAGCGACCCCTGGCGCAGCGCCTATCGCGAGCGGCTCGACGCATTCCTGGGCGATCTAAGCGCGGCGGACAAGGAGATCGTCTGGATCGAATTGCCGCCCATGGAACAGCCCAGTTATGGCGCCGCCATGGCGCAGATCTCCTCGATCCACAAGGCAGCGGTGGGCGCTGTGGGCGGTGAGTGGGTTGAAACCTACGACCGCTATCTGGGCGAAAACGGCGGCTACAGCGCCGACGGGCCGGATCTCAACGGCAACATCGTCGCCATGCGAAAAGGCGATGGCATCCATTTTTCCGCGGCCGGGGCCGACAAGGTGGCCTTTTACATCGATCGCGCGCTGGCCACGGAGGGCAGCCGGGTCAGCCTTTCGGGCAGCACCTCGGAAGTTTCCGATCTTCTCGCCGGCACCGATGCGGCCGGTATGCTGCGCCCACCCTTCCAGGGGCTAGAGCAGATGCGTTTGGTCGACATGGCCAGCCTGGTCCAGGATTTGGGCGGGACCGCGCAAAGGGCTGGCGATCTCGTCGTTGCCCGCACGCCGACGGCGGATGCGCGTGGGTTCGCGCTCGAAGACATGCTGCAGGCACCCGCTGGCCGTGTCGATGCCTTCGGGTTGGGACGGGCGGCGGGCGACGTGGAAAATCCCACCGGACGGTAGAAAAAAGCCCCGGAGCGGGTGTCCGGGGCCTTACTCTCAGTCGCTTCTAGCGCGGCAGCGTCGTCTCGCCCATCAGGTCGAGATCGATCGCACGCGCAGCCTGCCGGCCTTCGCGAATGGCCCAGACGACCAGGGATTGGCCCCGGCGCATGTCGCCGGCGGCGTAGACGCCATCCACGGTGGTCTTATAGCTGAAGGTATCGGCGAACAGATTGCCCCGCTTGTCGAGCTTGGCGCCCAGTTGTTCGAGCATGCCCTCATGGACCGGGTGGGCAAAGCCGATGGCCATCAGCACCAGTTCGGCCGGGAGAATGAAATCGCTGCCTTCGATCGGCTTGCGGTCAACGCCGACGCGGGCGCATTTGACGCCCGAGACGTGGCCGCGCTCGTCGGCGATGATTTCGACCGTGCCCGCCTGGAATTCGCGATTTACGCCTTCGGCCTGGGAGGACGAGGTGCGCATCTTGACCGCCCAATTGGGCCAGGAGGTCAGCTTGTCCTCCTTGACCGGAGGCTGAGGGCGGATGTCGAGCTGAGTCACCGAAATGGCGCCCTGGCGGAAGGCGGTGCCCACGCAGTCCGAGGCGGTGTCGCCGCCGCCGATAACGACGACGTTCTTGCCCGCGGCCAGGATGGGCTCCTCGGTCACCGCCTCGCCGCCATTGCGGCGGTTCTGCTGCACCAGATAGGGCATGGCATAGTGGACCCCGGCGTGTTCGGTGCCCTCGCAGCCCGGATGCCGGGGATGCTCGGACCCGCCACACAGCAGGACAGCCTCGTGATTTGCCTGAAGCTCCGAAAGCGGGCGGGTGATGCCGATATTTTCGCCGAAATGGAAGACGACGCCTTCGGCTTCCATCTGCGCCTGACGGAAATCGATATGATGCTTTTCCATCTTGAAGTCGGGAATGCCGTAGCGCAGCAGGCCGCCGGGCTTGGGCTCGCGCTCATAGACGTGAACCTCATGGCCGACGCGGGCGAGCTGCTGGGCTGCTGCAAGACCAGCCGGTCCGGCACCGACAATGGCGACCTTCTTGCCGGTCTTTTTGTCTGCAACCTGCGGACGGACCCAGCCGCCGCGGATGGCCTTGTCGGCGATGGCCTGTTCCACCGTCTTGATGGCGACCGGAATGTCCTCGAGGTTGAGCGTACAGGCTTCCTCGCACGGGGCGGGGCAGATGCGGCCGGTGAACTCGGGGAAATTGTTGGTCGAGTGCAGATTGCGCGCGGCCTCTTCCCAGTCGTCATTGTAGACGAGGTCGTTCCAGTCCGGGATCTGGTTGTGGACAGGGCACCCCGTATCGCCATGGCAATAGGGAATGCCGCAATCCATGCAACGTGCGGCCTGGTTGCGCACCTCCGGCTCGGTGAGCGGGATGGTGAACTCGTGATAGTGGCGCACGCGGTCCGAGGCCGGCTCGTAGCGCTGCTCCTGGCGATCGATCTCAAGAAAGCCCGTAACCTTACCCATTGGCTTTCTCTCCTTTATTCGGCTGCGGTGGGGCGCGAGCGGCCCGTGCGCAGGTCTTCCATTTCCTGCATAGCGCGGCGGTATTCGACCGGCATGACCTTCACGAATTTGGGACGGTATTCCTCCCAATTGTCGAGGATCTGTTTAGCGCGGGTCGAGCCGGTGTAGTGCAGGTGATTGCTGATCAATTGGAACAGGCGCTCGTCGTCGTGCTTGGTCATATCGCCCGAGACGTCGACGCGGCCGTGCCATTCGAGGTCACCACCATGGTGGTGGATCTTGCGCATCAGCTCTTCTTCCTCGGCCACCGGTTCGAGATCGACCATGGCGAGGTTGCAGCGGGTGCCGAAATTGCCTTCTTCATCGAGCACATAGGCGACGCCACCGCTCATGCCGGCGGCAAAGTTGCGGCCGGTCTTGCCGATGACGACGACGACACCGCCGGTCATGTATTCGCAGCCATGGTCACCGGTGCCTTCGACGACGGCCACGGCGCCCGAATTGCGCACGGCGAAGCGTTCGCCGGCGACGCCACGGAAGTAGCATTCGCCTTCAATGGCGCCGTAGAGCACCGTGTTGCCCACGATCATCGATTCCTCGGGTACGATCTGCGTCTTTTCCGAAGGACGGATGACGATGCGGCCGCCCGAAAGCCCCTTGCCGACATAGTCGTTGGCGTCTCCGATCAGGTCGAAGCTGATGCCGCGGGCGAGGAAAGCGCCAAAGCTCTGGCCGGCCGTGCCGCGCAAGGTCACCGAGATGGTGTCCTCGGCGAGGCCCTTATGGCCGTGCTTCTTGGCCACTTCACCCGACAGCATGGCACCGGCCGAACGGTTGAGCGAGCGGATGGGCATCTCGAACTGGACAGGTGTCCGGGTGTCGATCGCTTCGCGCGACTTGGCGATCAGCTCGCGGTCGAGCACGGCCTCGAGGTGATGGTTCTGGAACTCGGTGTGATAGATCGAATCTCCGCCGATCGGCTCGGGTTTATAGAAGAGCTTGGAGAAATCGAGCCCCTTGGCCTTCCAGTGATCGTTAAGCCGGGTCTGGTCGAGCAGGTCGGAGCGGCCGATGATCTCGTTGATCGAGCGGGCACCCATTTCGGCGAGCAACTTCCTGACCTCTTCGGCAACGAAGAAGAAGTAGTTGATGACGTGCTCGGGCGTGCCCTTGAAGCGCTTGCGCAGAACCGGGTCCTGGGTGGCGATGCCGACCGGGCAGGTGTTCAGATGACACTTGCGCATCATGATGCATCCGGCCGCGATCAGCGGCGCGGTGGCAAAGCCATATTCGTCGGCGCCCAGCAGCGCACCGATCAGAACGTCGCGCCCGGTGCGGAAGCCGCCATCGACCTGTAGCGCCACGCGCGAGCGCAAGCGGTTAAGGACGAGGGTCTGGTGGGTTTCGGCAAGGCCGATCTCCCACGGACCGCCCGCGTGCTTGAGCGAAGTCAGCGGAGCCGCACCCGTGCCGCCATCAAAACCCGAAATGGTGATGTGGTCGGCGCGCGCCTTGGCGACGCCTGCGGCAACCGTGCCGACGCCGACTTCGGAGACGAGCTTGACCGAGACATCCGCCTCGGGATTGACGTTCTTGAGGTCGTAGATGAGCTGAGCCAGATCCTCGATCGAATAGATATCGTGGTGCGGCGGGGGCGAAATCAGGCCGACGCCGGGGGTCGAATGGCGCGTCTTGGCGACGACCCAATCGACCTTGTGACCGGGGAGCTGACCGCCTTCGCCGGGCTTGGCGCCCTGGGCGACCTTGATCTGCAGCATATCGGCGTTGACCAGATATTCGGTCGTGACGCCGAACCGGCCCGAGGCGATCTGCTTGATGGCGGAGCGTTGCGGGTTCATCGACCCATCGGGCAGGGGCTTGAAGCGCTCGGGATCCTCGCCGCCTTCGCCGGTGTTGGACTTGCCGCCGATACGGTTCATGGCCATGGCGAGGGTGGTGTGAGCCTCGCGCGAGATCGATCCGAAGCTCATGGCCCCGGTCGAGAACCGGCGCACGATGGCTTCGGCCGATTCCACCTCCGAAATGTCGACGGGTTCGCCCAGCGGGTTGATGGTGAACAGCGAGCGGATCGAAAGCCGGTGCGCGTTCTCGCCATTGGCGGCGCGGGCAAAGGCGTCGTAGCGCTCCTGGGCGGTTTCGGGGGTCTCGTCCTTCAGCCGTACGGCGTGCTGGAGATCGGCAATGGTGTTGGGTCCCCAGGCATGGGCCTCGCCGCGCATGCGATAGGCATATTCGCCGCCGACATCGAGTGACTTGCGCAGCACGGCGTCGTCGGAAAAGGCCAGCTTGTGCCGGCGCAGGGTTTCCTCGGCCACCTCATTGAGGCCGACGCCCTCGATGGTGGTCGCGGTGCCAAAGAAGAAGCGCTTGACGAACTCGGTCGAAAGTCCGACCGCGTCGAAGATCTGGGCGCCGCAATAGGACTGGTAGGTCGAGATGCCCATCTTGGACATGATCTTGAGCAGGCCCTTACCCACCGACTTGATGTAGCGGTAGATGACCTCGTTGGAATCCACCTCGGAGGGGAATTCCTCCTCATTGTGGAGCGCGGCCAGCGCCTCGAAGGCGAGGTAAGGGTTGATCGCCTCGGCGCCATAGCCGGCCAGAACCGCGAAATGGTGCACTTCACGGGCTTCGCCCGTTTCAACCACGAGGCCCGATGAGGTGCGCAAGCCCTTGCGGATCAGGTGATGGTGCACCGCAGCGGTCGCCAGCAGCGCGGGAATCGCGATGCGGTTGGCCGCGACCAGCCGATCCGAGAGGATGATGATGTTGTAGCCATTGGTGACGGCCTGTTCGGCGCGTTCGCAGAGCGCTTCGAGCGCCGCTTCCATGCCGGCAATACCCCTGGAGGCATCATAGGTGATGTCGAGGGTTGCGGTATGGAACTGATTGTCGGCCATGTCGCCGAGCGCGCGGATCTTTTCGAGATCCTCGTTTGTGAGGATGGGCTGGCGCACCTCGAGCCGCTTGGTGGTCGATAGGCCCTCAAGATCGAAGAGGTTCGGGCGCGGCCCGATGAAGGACACCAGGCTCATCACCGATTCCTCGCGGATCGGGTCGATGGGCGGGTTGGTGACCTGCGCGAAGTTCTGCTTGAAATAGGTATAAAGCAGCTTGGGCTTGTCCGAGAGCGCCGAGAGCGGGGTATCGGTGCCCATCGAACCCACGGCTTCCTGCCCTGTCGTCGCCATGGGCTCCATCAAAAGCTTGACGTCTTCCTGGGTGTAGCCGAACGCCTGCAGGCGATCGAGCAGGCTTTCCGTCGTCGCAGGAGCCTTGGGCTCGGTTTCGGGCAGGTCCTCAAGCACGATCTGGGTCTTGGCGAGCCAGTTGGCATAAGGGTTCTTGGCGGCGAGCGCCTTCTTGATCTCGTCGTCGGAAACGATGCGGCCTTCCTCGAGATCAATGAACAGCATCTTGCCCGGCTGAAGACGCCAGCGCTCGACGACGTCTTCTTCGGGGATGTCGAGGACGCCGGATTCGGAAGCGAGGACGACGTGGCCTTCCTTGGTGACCAGATAGCGAGCCGGACGCAGGCCGTTGCGGTCGAGCGTTGCCACCACATAGCGGCCGTCGGACATCGACATGGCGGCCGGGCCATCCCAGGGCTCCATGAGCGCTGCATGATATTCGTAGAAGGCGCGGCGCTCTTCATCCATGAGCGTATTGCCGGCCCAGGCTTCGGGCACGAGCATCATGGCGGCGTGGGGCAGGGAGTAGCCGCCACGCACGAGGAATTCGAGCGCATTGTCGAAACAGGCGGTGTCGGACTGGCCCTCATAGGAGATTGGCCAGATCTTGGAGATCTCCTCGCCAAAGGCGGGGGAGGCGACCGATGCCTGGCGGGCGGCCATCCAGTTGACGTTGCCCCGGATGGTGTTGATCTCACCATTGTGGATCGTCATCCGGTAGGGGTGAGCCAGCTTCCAGGACGGGAAGGTGTTGGTGGAAAAGCGCTGGTGGACCAGCGCGATGGCGCTTTCGAACGCCTCGTCGTGCAGGTCGGGATAGAACTTGCCGAGCTGGTCGGCCAGGAACATGCCCTTATAGACGATGGTGCGGGCCGACATCGAAACGATGTAAAAGCCGTTGTCGCCCTGTACCTCGGGGATTTCCGAATAAACGGTGTTGGAGATCACCTTGCGCACGATCAGCAGCTTGCGCTCGAAGGCGTCAACGTCTGCGATATCGGCGGGGCGGGCGACGAACATCTGTTCAATGATCGGCTGGGTGGCGATCACGCCTTCCGAGAGCGCTGAGTTGTCAAACGGGACGACGCGCTCGCCAAGCACTGTCAGGCCTTCGGATCGGATCGTCTCGCGCACGAGGTTGGCGCAGCGATCACGCAGGCCGTCATTGGGGTAAAAGATCATGATGGGCGCATAGGCCCCCTTTTCGGGCAGGTCGAAATCTGTGACCTTGTCGAAGAAGGCGTGCGGAATCTGCACGAGAATGCCCGCGCCGTCGCCCATGAGCGGATCGGCGCCCACGGCGCCGCGATGCTCAAGGTTCTCGAGGATTTCGAGGCCCTTCTGCACCACTTCATGGCTGGGCTTGTTCTTGATGTTGGCAATCATGCCGATGCCGCAGGCATCGTGCTCGTTGGCCGGATCATAAAGACCCTGGGCGGCGGGATTACGTTTGGTCGCGGGGGTGCCCTGAATCTGCGCAGCCGCCTCGATCAAACTCTTGTCCATTTCACCCATTGCCAGGTCCTCGCCAAAGTTAACGGAAGATTGCGTTTGCAGCTTCCGTGCAGGTCGCTCGCTCGGGTCGTACAAGGATCAATGTACGGCTCGGGTGAGCAGACCGGTTATTTACACTGGAGCGGCGCTGCATCCAAATGGCCGCTCAAAACGAACCCTTGTTCGGGTTCCGCCAGGCCGCTCCTTCCATTTAAATGGGCGGGCTTTGGGCTGGCGACGCAGTTCGTTCCGGGAGACGGTCGATCCTGCGATTTGTTTCCGGGGCACCTGTTCGGCATCCCGGCAGGTTTGTCCTAGCACAGCTTGTGCCGGATGGCCCCTGTTTTGTCAATAATGGACAGCATTCCTGCCCTAATTTTTGCGCGACATTGGCAGATTTTTTGCGCGGCGGCAAGAGCGGTACGGGGGTTTTAGGATACGCAGTCCAAAACGGCAACGGGCGCCCGGCCAGAAGGCCGGACGCCCGCTTCAACGTTCGGGAGGAGGAACGTCGGGATATGAGACGGCTTAGTTGACCGTCTTGTCCTCGATGGTCTGAGCGCCGTTGCTCTTGATCTCGATCTGGCGCGGACGCTTGGATTCGGGAATCTCGCGCTTGAGATCGATGTGGAGCAGGCCGTTTTCAAGCGAAGCGCCGGAAACCTCGACATAATCGGCAAGCTGGAAGCGCAGCTCGAAGGCGCGTTCGGCAATGCCGCGGTGGAGGAATTCGCGCTTATCGCCATTGGCGGCGCGGGAGCCCTTGACCTGGAGGCTGTTCTCCTTGGTCTCGATGGCGATATCGCCGGACGAGAACCCGGCAACCGCAATCGTCACGCGGTAGGTGTCGTCACCGGTGCGTTCGATATTGTAGGGCGGGTAGGTCTTTGCGTCTTCGCCGACAAGATTGTCGAGACGCGAGAACAGGCGGTCAAAGCCGACCGTGGAGCGGTAGAAGGGGGAAAAATCATAGCGTTGCATTCTGTGTTCTCCTGGACGTAGCAAGAATCACGTTCACTGCTGCCGGCGGATCGCTCCCATCATTGGCAAGCGAGGTGTCGGCGGCGTCCCCGGATCATCCGGCGGACAGGTTTGAGATAGGTGTCGATTTTTCCGCTTCAAGGGGTGCAAAAGATCCGATTTTCGAGGCTGAACCGAATATGAATGAAGCACTCGGGGAGCGTTCAGACGCCAAGGGGTAGAAGGGGGCATGTGATCTCGGAAACGGGGTCATGCCAAAGGCGCAGGCGCCGTTCACCGCCCCCCGCAACGGCGCCTGCGTACTTTCCCTGCTCGTTCTGGCCTCGTTTACCTCAACTGGATATCCTTGCCGCTTCCCAAGGAGACGCACCGGTGAACATGGCCGCAACGCAATCCGAACCCAGCCTGGTTCATCTTCCATCCAATCCCGTGCCGCATGGCGCCCAGGTCGGTTATTTCACGACCAGCGACCGGGTGCGCTTGCGTTACGCGCTTTTCCCCCGGCTGGGCGCAATTGCGCGGGGTACGATCGTCCTGGTGCAGGGGCGGACCGAGTTCATGGAAAAATATTTCGAGACCATCGTCGATTTCCAAAAGCGCGGCTTTGCCGTTGCGACCTTCGATCTGCGCGGGCAGGGCGGTTCGGATCGCCTGATCGGCAACCGCACGCTCGGCTATGTGGAAAATTTCGACGACTACTGGACAGACCTTAGAGATTTCCATTCGGGCATCGTGCTGCCCGACTGTCCGCCGCCCTTCTATCTCGTCGGCCATTCGACGGGCGGGCTGATCGGGCTTTTGGCCGCGACACGCGATCGGCTGATGTTCGACCGCGTGTTCCTCTCCTCGCCGATGGTCAGCCTTCCGGGCCTGCCCTTGTCGCTTAAATGGTCCTCGCGGCTCATCAACGCCGCGCGGTTCCTGGGCCTCTCGAGGATGCCGGTCGGCCGGCGCGAAGAAAAAGCGCAGAGCGAGGACCGGTTCGAGAACAATCCGCTGACCTCGGACAAGGCGCGCTATATGCGCAGTGTCGAAATCCTCGCGGCCCGGCGGGAATTGTTCGTGGGATTTCCCACGCTCGCTTGGATCGGCTCATCGCTCGCCGCCATGCGGCGGGCCAATGAGGACGACTTCCCTCAAACGCTAAAGATTCCGGTGTTCATCTGTGCGGCGGCGCTCGATAGCGTCGTCGAGACGCGGGCAAGTGAAGCGCTGGGCCTGCGCCTGCGGGCCGGCCATCATGTGGTGATCCCGGGCGCACGGCATGAACTGTTCATGGAAGCCGATGCGATCCGGGCGCAGGTCCTGGCCGCGTTTGACGCGTTCGTGACCGAGCAATCCGCCTAATCAAGCATGGCTTCGCGCAGCAGCCGCATGGCTTCGGCGTGCAGTTCTGGCGTTGCCGCGGCAATGCAGGTGCCGCCCTGTTCGGCGCGCCCGCCATCCCAGGTGGTGACCACCCCGCCGGCCGCTTCGATGATGGGGATGAGGGGGGCGATGTCGACGTCCTTGAGGCCTGCCTCGACCACGAGATCGAGATGGCCGGTGGCCAGAAGACAATAAGCGTAACAGTCGAGCCCGTAGCGAACCTGCAATACCCGCGGAGCAAGCGCCGTCCAGGCCGAAAGGTGCGGGCCGGTAAAGAGCTCCGGCGAGGTGGTGCTGGCGCGCGCCTGGGTGAGGCGGGTGACGCCGCTCGCCTTGGCGGGCAGGTCCGTTCCGTTGCGGGCGTGGCGCAGCCGGCCGCCGACCGCCAGCCAATATTCGCCGGTATAGGGCTGTTCCATGAGCCCGGCGATGGATCTGCCCTCATGGGTGAGCCCGATCAGCGTGCCCCATACCGGAATGCCGGAAATGAAAGCCCTAGTTCCATCGATGGGGTCGATGATCCAATTGTATGGCGTCGCCGTAGCTTTGTTATCCCATTCCTCGCCGATGATTCCATGATCGGGGAATCGGCTGGCGATGATCTCTCGAATGGCGGTTTCGGCGGCGCGATCGGCCTCGGTTACCGGATCGAAGCCGCCGGCGAGCTTATTATCCACAACAAGTTGCGTGCGAAATCGACTGAGCGTCGTGGGCCGGGCGGCGTCCGCGCAGGCCAGCAATGTTTCGGCGATGGCCGCGTCGGAAAGCATGGAGGGTGACGAAATTGTCATGGGGAACCAAAATGTTGCAGGAACACGGATAATCGCCGTCTAGGCGCGATCAAATGCCATTTCGTTAAAAATGGCTTTACAGAAGTGATTCCTTTTTGCAACAGCGCGGATCGATTGCGAGCATCGGGGGAGCGGCAGGCTTGCGCTTTGGCGAAAAAAGGTTCAAGCACGATATTGCATGATGGATTGGTGACTCTTTTCGGCTCTGCCGTTCTCTGTCGCCAATGTTTCCTCCCTTGACTTGGGCCGCCCAGAGCGGCCCACTCTTTTCTCCATTCAGCTTATTCGGCCGCGAGCTGCGTGCGCGCCAGGGCCACTGCATCGAAACGCACGAGCGTGGCGAGCAGAGTTTCGGCAAGCTGCTGCATCAGCGGAAATCCCTGATGCTTGGCGAGCGTGAGCTCGTGCATATAGAGGTGACGGGAGAATTCGATCTGTAGCGCGTGGATGCCGTATTGCGGCCGTCCATAGGTGCGCGTGGTGTGGCCGCCCGCATAGGGCCTGTTGCGCGCCACTTTGAGTCCGGCACCGGCAAAGACCATTTCGACCGTATCGATCAGGACCGGGGCGCAGGTCGTTCCATACCGGTCGCCCAGAACCACGTCGGGCGCCGTGCGGTCGTTGCCGCGGTTGAGCCGGGGCATGGAGTGGCAGTCGATCAACACGGCGACGCCGAAATTGGCGAGCGTTTCGCTCAAAAGCGTCTGCAACGTCTTGTGATAGGGTTTATAGATGCCCTCGATGCGCATCAGTGCATCTTCGAGCGTGAGCGGCTCACGATAGATGGGGCGGTTCTCCGAGACGATGCGGGCGATGGTGCCCAGGCCCGCGGCAATGCGCGGCGAAGCGGTATTGAAATGATCGGGCAGCGGCTCGCGGAACATGCGCGGGTCCAGCTCATAGGGCTCGCGGTTCACGTCGAGATAGGCGCGCGGGAAATTGGCGCGCAGCAGCGGCAGGCCCATATGGGGCGCTCGCGCAAAGATCTCGTCGACATAAGCGTCTTCGGAATGGCGGATCGTTGTTTCGTTGAGCCGCGAGAGCTTGAGGAAGCGCTGCGGATAATCGCGGCCCGAATGTGGAGAATTGACCACGATGGGAGCGAGTTGGCGTCGCGGGCGCACGGTTTCGAACGCAGGTCTGTCGAAATAGTCTGATTGCACGTATAACCCCGAAGCCGCGCGAACGAATAAGCGGATGACCATTGAGTTTGCACCGCCCCGCCACCGTTGTCCACAAAAGCGGTGACCGTCGACGTGATTGTGACTGTTGCGTGGGGCACCTGTTTCGTAAAACATGCGAATCATGGCCGGAACGGCTGAGAACGTGAACTAAGAACCCAGGCTGAAGGGTGACCATGAACCGGATTTTGCTGGCCGAAGACGATGCTGACATGCGCCGGTTTCTTACCCGTGCGCTCAAGAACGCCGGATATGACGTCGTGGCTTTCGACAACGGCAAATCGGCCTATGAGCGGCTGCGCGAGGAGCCGTTCACGCTGTTACTCTCCGATATCGTGATGCCGGAAATGGACGGCATCGAGCTGGCGCGCCGCGCCACCGAACTCGATCCCGATCTCAAGGTGATGTTCATCACCGGCTTTGCCGCCGTCGCGCTCAACCCCGATAGCGAAGCGCCCAAGGGTGCGTCCGTCTTGTCCAAGCCCTTCCATCTGCGTGATCTGGTGGGCGAAGTCGAGCGCCTGCTGGCGGCCTGATCGGATCGGTTGCCGGGGAGTTGGCGCGGCCGTCACAAAACGGCAAAAACCTATTGACCCCGACCGCCCTTTGTGGTGTATCCGCCCCACGTTCCGCCGCTGGCGGAATTGTCGAGAGAGTGGGCGTATAGCTCAGCGGGAGAGCACTACGTTGACATCGTAGGGGTCACTGGTTCAATCCCAGTTACGCCCACCATTCTCTCTCCCCGCCTTGGCGGGGCGGTCCTGATTCAGGGGCCTTTCGCTGGCACCGTCTTGGACGGACATGCCGAGCGGGTGTGTAGCTCAGCGGGAGAGCACTGCCTTCACACGGCAGGGGTCACAGGTTCAATCCCTGTCACACCCACCATATATCTTACTGGAATTCTTAGTTCTTTTCCGGCTGGCTCTTCGCTGCAGATAGTGGTCTGTGGTTCGTCTGAACCAGGATGGGTCTTAACGGGCATCGTCAGCTCGGGTCGAACCCTGCGGAGCGGGTGTGTCGACCCCGTGAAGTATGATTAAGACATCCTTACCAAGTGGCGTTCCACACTGGGAGCATTGATTCACGAGAGTGATGAGGGCTTCCATGAGGAAGGTCATTGTTGGGGGCGTTTGCCTGGCCGTCGCGCTGGCGGGGTTGGTGTTCGTCATTCCCTTGGCGTTGAGTTCCGATGCGTTGCGGACCGCCCTCGCGCGACAGCTTTCCGACAGCTCGGGAGCGCAAGTCTCTCTGAGCGGTCCGATCCGCTTCTCGGTACTTCCCGATTTTGGCGTCGTTGCTGAAGACCTTTCCTATGTATCGGGCGATGGCGCAATTTCGATCTCGGCCGCCCGGTCGGTCGCTTCGGTCGAGTTGATGTCGCTGTTTTCCGATCAGATTCGTATCACGGGCATCGAATTGCAGAGCCCGCGCATCGTGCTGGCCGAAGCCTCGCAGGCTGAATCTAGCACGGAACCGGAGCCGGCAACCCAAGGACAGGATATTTTCGAAGTGGCGGCTGGCTACCTCGAAAGGTTGGCGATCGACCATTTGGATGTCATCGGCGGTGAGGTTGCCCAAAATCGTGAGGGTGCCATCGAACCCATCGCCAGTGACATTGATCTGCGCCTCTCGGTCCCAGGGATAAGTGAGCCGGCTTCGCTTGCTGTTTCGGGCACCGTCGACGGCAATCGGATGGAGCTTGCGGCAGATATCGGATCGCTCCGCGATCTTTTGAATCGCCAACCCGCCACCTTCTCTCTTTCGGCGAAAAACGAACAGCCGCCGCATCCGATTCTCGCAGACCTCGCAGCCTCGGGGAGCATTCAGCTTGCCCAGGACGGCAGCTATCGCATTACCGGTGGTGAAATCGATTCGATCGGGCAGACGATGCGGCTCGATGTCAGTTATGCGCCCGGAGATCGTCCGTTCGTGATGGCAAGAGTTGAAGCCGGTGTTCTGGACTATTCCGATTGGCAACCGGCGGAAGCAAACGCTGGCGCCAGCGAAACCGCTCAGGCGTCGAGCGACGGAGTGGATTTGTCGGCGCTCCGGGGCTTCGATGCGGATATCGAACTGCGCGCTGAGGCCATGCAGGCCGGTCAAGCCATCGCCCGCGACGTCATCATCGGAGCGCAACTCCAAAATGGCGAGTTGAACGCAAATGTCAGCTCGTCAGAGATCGCCGGAGGGAGCCTCGACGCAGGTCTGCTCGTGGACCTCAATTCCGATCGGCTCCAATCGAGCGGCACCCTCGATATCGCTTCCATCGACATGGAGAATCTCATGGCGCTCGCCGGGCAAACGGCGCCGGCTACTGGCCAGCTATCGTCGCAACTCGGCTATGCCTTTTTCGGGATGGATGCGGAGGCTATTCGCAACTCGATCAACCTGCGTGGCGAAGTCTCCATTTCCAACGGCAGGATCGAAGCACCGCAACTGGCGGATGTCGCAGGGTCGGGCGCCGGGATAATCGACGCGCTCGATGCCACGGCGCGGATCGAGGATATCCGGCAGCCGTTGGCCGTTTCGGGCACGGCCCAATGGAACGGCGAGACGATCGGTTTTGACAGCACGCTCGCGCTGGCCGATCTGCTCATGGGACAGCCGGGCACCGCAGCGCTCGATTTCAGGTCTCCGCCGGTAAATGCGAATTTTTCCGGGACGGTGGCACTCAATGGTGCGGCCTCCGGAAGGGCGGAAATTTCGGCTGCTTCCCTGAGCCGCGCCCTGGGCTGGTTCGGCCAGGACACTGGAACGCCGCTGGGCAGGTTTGCCTTTTCCGGCGATATCGCCGTCAGCGATACCGAATTCGCACTGAGCGAGGCCGCTATTGGCCTCGATGATATCAATGCCGGCGGCTCACTATCGGTCACGAGAGTGGGTAAGCCGAAGGTCACGGCGGCCCTGTCGGTCGACATGCTGGACTTTACCCGACTGACAGGTGGGAGCACGACTGCGGCTCCGACCAGCTCGGGTCCCTCGGACATCGACCTTGCCATATTGCGGCAGTTCGATGCCGATATCCGGCTTACGGCCAATCAGATCGGCTACGGCAGCATCAAGGCTGGCCCGGCAACAGCATCGCTTTCGGTGGCTGATGGTGTCGCCAGACTGTCGGTGCCCGAGGCTGCGTTCTATGGCGGTGGCGTTACGGCCAATGTGACGGCAAACGGCGCCGGCGACGTTCCGGCCATAGAGCTTGTCGCCGGCATGGAAGGCGTCGAGTCGCTGCCGTTCCTGATCGATGCGGCGGGTTTCGAGCATATCGAGGGCAAGCTAACGGCGAACGTGCAGGTGAGTGGCGCTGGCAACAATAGCGAGGCTTTCGCGCGGTCGCTCAAGGGCCCGGTGAGCGTGATGTTTTCCGATGGAGCGGTGCGGGGCATCGATGTGGCGGGCCTCGTGCGCAATGTCCAATCGCTCATCAATGGTGGTTATACCGAGAACGCTGATGCGAAGACCGAGTTTGCCGAGCTTTCGGTATCTGTCGGGATCGAAAACGGGGTCGGGCGTTTCGATGATCTGAGACTGCTCGGGCCATTGGTGCGCATGAGCGGGCAGGGCAATATCGATCTTGCCGCCCAGACCATCGATGTACGGCTCGATCCGCGTGTGGTCGGATCGCTCGACGGGCAGGGTGGCGAGTTCGACGTCTCTGGGCTCGGCATGCCTGTCATCGTGACAGGTGCGCTCGCCGGTCCAAGCATCTATCCCGATGTTTCGGGCATTCTGGCCAATCCCGACCAGGCGTTGCAGGCAATTTCCCAACTGGGCGGCAATATCGGCCAGCTGGCGGCCGGTGCATCGGAGGTCGATCTCGAGAGCGTTCTTGGTGACGGCACTGATGCGATTTCAGACAGCGTTCTGACGGGACTCATCGGCGGCCTCGCTGGCAGCGCGTCCGGAGAGGCGAACGGCGTCATTCCTGCCAATGGGCAGGACCTCCTCAACACGATTTTAGGGGAGCGGAACGGCGAGCAAGCTGTTCAAGTGCCGGAGGCACCAGCACAGCCTGCCGGAATGGCTCCTGAGACTGAGAGCATCGCTGCTTTGCCGGCCGATCCGTTCCCTCTTCCCAGACAGGATCCTCGAACCGGCCAGGCGGTTGTATCCGAGGTCGCGCAGGAACCGGCCGAGCAACCTGATCTGACCGATAGGCTTTTCGACGCGGTCGCACCTCAGGTCGCGCCGAACAACGTCGATTCGATCAGGAACCTTCTCGAGCAGCTTGGCGCGCAATAACTGAATCCTTTGAGCTGTGTGAACCCGGCCATGTCTCGTCAGCGGTAGCTGGGAATCGTTTTGCGGACGACCTAGATCATTTCTAAGGGCCGTTTGGAACGAGGTGGAGGGAAGACGCTATCGAGCAAGGCGCGATCGGCATCGGTCAACCCGATTTCGAGCGAACGGAAGTTCTCCGCCACTCTTTCAGGCCGACTGCTCTTGGGAATAGCAACGACGCCTGGTTTGCTCAGAACCCACGCCAAAGCAATTTGCGCCGTCGTGGCGCTATGCGCCTTGGCGATCTCATTGAGGGCGTTATGGCGAGCCAGGCGACCCTGTTCGATTGGCGAATAGGCCATAACCGGCATCGATCGTTCGCGACAATAGCCGAGAAGGTCGTGTTCGATCCCCCTGCGCGTCAGGTTGTAGAGCACCTGGTTTGCCGCGCAATCGCTGCTCACGGCCTCAAGGTCTTCCATATCGTCGACATCGAAATTGGACACGCCCCAACGCGCGATCTTGCCTGCCTTCTGCAAGTGCTCGAACGCCCGTACTGTCTCCTCGAGAGGAACTCTGCCACGCCAATGCAGCAGATAGAGATCGAGACGATCGGCGCCCAAACGCTTGAGGCTGTTTTCGCATGCCCCGATCGTTCCCTCATAGCTGGCGTTCGAGGGCAGCACCTTGCTCACCAGATAGAGGTCGTTACGGCGCCCCGAGATGGCCTCGCCAACGACAAGCTCGGCATCGCCATACATTTCAGCCGTATCAATCAACGTGATCCCGAGATCCATTCCGGCGCGCAATGCGGCCACTTCGGCATCGAACGTGTTGCGATCCTCGCCCATGCCCCAAGTGCCCAGTCCGAACACCGGCATATGCGACCCATCGGGTAGTTTGGTCTGCGGGATTTTGATCATGGTTCAGTTCCCCTGAAGTCGCGGTTCCTACAAGCCAGCTCAGAATTCAAGCGCGCTGGCTGCCTCTTGAAATACTGCGGGGAGTATCTCGCATAAACGAGATACGTAATGTTTGGATCAGAATGCCCAAGAAATTGCGCAATATCGCTCATAGGAATTCCCTGCTCCGCCATCCAGACTGCGGCGAACCCTTTCTTGATGTCCTGCACCTTGTGGCCCGCATACTCTCTCACATAGGGCGACACGGCGGCTCGCCTGGCCTAGATGAGCTCAGTCTTCAGTCGGTCAGTCCTCGGGATGGGCTCGCGACCCTTGCGATTTCGTTCTCCGACGACACCAAGCCGGATTTGTTCACGCTCAAAATCGACCCGATCCCACGTCAATTACAGAATTGCGGTTTTCCGACCAGCGGTGGACAAGGTCAGCGCCATGAAAAGACGCACACGAGCCTAGCAGCTTTTGCAAACTCTCCCTGCTCGCGTAAGGTGTCGATCCCGGGGCGGCGGCTGGCTCGGCGCCTCAAAAACGGCACCCTGAACTCCGCGCCAGTTAAGTGCCTGTTGAACGATATTGAGGTCCTTCGGGATGGTGCCATCGCTGGTGGGACAATCCCGAACCTGTTCACCTTTCTTTCTGCGGATGTGGTCGGGATGGGTTTGCCGCGTGATCTGGTAGGGCCGAAAGTGCGCCAACGCCACTTCGCGGACTCGACGGCAAGCCACGTCGCAACTGGTTATCCGTCTCACGTCGAATTTGTCCGCTATTCTCCCTTTCACCGAACTGTCACGGGGCATTCAAGAAAGTGTTGCAACGATTCCCTACAAGCACTGCAATTCAAATTGCAGGAATGGGAAAAATGATACAGAAATTGCATTCTCGTTTGGCCGTGAGCCTTATCGCACTGGCGGGCGCTACCGCGTCGGCTCAGGCCCAAGTCACCGTTGAGTTTTGGCACAGCTTTGGTGGTGCTTCAGGGGAGGCCCTGGCTGAGATTATCGAGAATTTCGAGGCCGAGCATCCCGAAATCAACATCGAAGCGGAGCATGTCGGCAATTATGAGGACATCGTCACCCGCCTTCAGGCTGCTATCCCAGCCCGCCGCGCGCCTGACGCTGTGATCCTCGAAGTGACCCGTTATGGCCTGTTTGCCGACCGTGGCGCGTTGGTCGACCTCACGCCATATCTCGACGCGGACCCTCTGCGCGATGACCTGTACGACTTTGCGCGGGAAGTCGGCATCTACGATGGCAAAAACTACATCATCCCCTTCAACTCCTCGACGCCCGTGCTCTACTACAATCGCGACATCCTCGAGCGTGCCGGTATTACGGAAGAGCCCGAGCTGGAGACTTTTGCCGATGTCGAGGCGGTAGCCCGACAGGTTCAGGACGCTCTCGGCGATGAGGGCGTGTTCGGCATCGCCGCGCCAGGTCAGTTCGCCCGTTGGGGTCTTGTAATGGGCAATGACAGCAACCTGATCGACCCGGAAACCGGTGAAATTCTGCTCGATGCACCCAACACCATCGAAGCCTACGAATGGATGGCTTCGCTGGTCCAGAACGGTTTGGCTTCGGTCGATGCCGTGACTACCGAAAGCTCGGGCCGTGACGCCTTTTATGCGGGCAATGTCGGCATCATGTTCAACTCGACCGGCAATTATGGTGGCGCGAGTGCGGCCATAGGTGAAGACCTCGCCGTGCGCCCGATGCCGTGCAACAAGGCCTGCTCGGTGCCCATCGGAGGTGCAGGCATTGGCATTCTTTCCACTGCCGACCAGGACGTGCAGGACGCGGCCTACGAGTTCATCAGTTTCGCAGCGTCAGCCGAATCCAATGCGTCCTGGTTTGCCACGACCGGCTATATGCCCATCAATCGCAATACCCCCGATCAGCCGGTAGCAGCCGAGGCTCTTGCCGAGCAGCCCGGCATCGACACCGCCATCAACCAGCTTGATTTTGCCCAAGGCCGTCCGCGCCCTCCGGTCGTAACCTGGATGCGTACGAGCGAGTATGAATTGTGGGAAGCCATGGCTCTCGGCCAGCGCGATGTGACGGAAGCTCTGACCGACTTCGCTGAGCGCACCCGCACCGAGGCAGCCCGTTTGGCTCCTTGATCGCATGTCACTCTGAAAGGGCGGGCCCTGTGAAGCAGGGTCCGCTTCTCCCCCATGCTTCGCAAGCTCACGCCCTATCTCCTCGTCGCCCCGATGATTGGTTTCATCGCGGTTTTTACCTATATCCCTATCCTGACCAGCCTCGACCTTTCCTTTCACGATTGGGATTTCCTCTCAAGTCACCGCCCGTTCGTGGGGTTCAAAAACTACGAACTGATCTTGAACTCCCATGAGTTCTGGAACGCCCTGCGGGTCACAGCGATCTTTACGGCGATATCGGTGCCGCTCCGGCTGGCGCTGGCATTGATCATCGCGAGCTTTCTTGTTCGCGAAACCGCGGCGGCCCGTATATTGCGCGGAGCATTCTTTTTGCCGGCCGTAACCTCCACCGTTTCCATTGCAGTGGTGTTTTCCTGGGTGTTTTCAACCGACTACGGCATGGCCAATAATTTGTTGCAGAGCGTCGGGCTCGCAAAGGTTCAATGGCTGCAGACGCCTTGGCTGGCTTTGGCCGCGCTGATCGTGGTCAACACCTGGAAGCAGCTCGGATACGATATCATCATCTATATCGCGGCACTTCAGGCTGTCCCAAGCGAACTCTACGATGCCGCTGCGGTCGATGGCGGCAAAAAGCTCCATGTCTTTCGGCGCGTTACCTTCCCGCTGGTCATGCCTACGACCTATTTCCTGCTGGTGGTGTCCGTCATCGAAGCCTTCCAGATCTTCACCATCGTCGATGTAATGACCAATGGTGGTCCGGCGGGCGGCACGACGATGCTGGTTACGCTGCTCTATCGTATCGGCTTTAACCTTTTCGATATCGGACAGGGCTCGGCGCTGGCGGTGATGCTGTTTGTCCTTCTGGTGATCCTGGCTTTCGTCAAATCGAAAATCCTGGGGCAAAAGGTGCACTATGCTTCCTAGACAGCGCCTCCTCACCTTTATCGCGCTGGCTTGCGGCGTTCTGTTCCTCTTGCCGGTGCTGTGGTCGATCTGGATGTCTTTCCAGACCGCCAACGCCTATTACACCGGCGGGTTCGAATTCACGTTCGACAATTATGCCCGTGCGATCGGTCAGTACAATTTTGCCCAATACCTCCTTAACAGCATCATCGTTTCCGGGCTGGTCACTCTTGTCGGCCTGATCGTGGCGACGATGGCGGCCTTCGCCTTTGCGCGCTTCAGCTTTCCTGGCAACGATCTGCTGTTCGGGCTGACGGTCGCCACACTGATGATCCCCAGTCACATCAGTCTTATTCCTAACTACCTGACATTGGCCAATGCCGGGCTGCTCGACACCTATGCCGGGCTGATCCTGCCGGCCATTTCCAACGGTTTTGCCGCGTTCTTTCTGCGCCAATACATGCGCGGCATCCCCAAGGCGCTCGATGAAGCGGCGTATATGGATGGCGCAAGGCCTCTGCAGGTGCTCTGGAGGGTAATCGTGCCCATTTCCAAGCCTGCCATCATGTCCATGGGGCTCTATATCTTCATCACCGAGTGGAACAGCTATATCTGGCCTCTCGTGGCGGTCAGCGAGCAGGATCTCTATACCCTGCAGCTCGGTCTCTCGCGCCTTTACCGCATCAACCCCGGCGAAGGTGCCATCGATTGGCCCCTGGTCATGGCCGCTTCAGCCATTTCCATGCTTCCGGTCATTGTCGGCTTTGTCATTGTTGAAAAGCATCTCGTGCGCGGCATGACCAGCGGCGCCGTCAAATAACCAAGTCTAAAAGGAAACGCCTTGACCCGTATTGCATCCCATCGCGGCGGCACGCTCGAATTCGGAGACAGCACCAGAGCTGGCTTTATCGCCACTGCACGGATGGACCTCGAGGAAGTCGAGTTCGACCTTCACCCCACGCGTGATGGTCACATCGTCGTTCATCATGATCCCACGCTCGACCGGACGACAAACAGGACTGGCGTCATCGCCGAAATGTCCATGTCCGAAGTTTGCGCTGCGATCATAAACGATGGGGGAGGGCATCCTCTGCGTTTAGAGCAATTGTGTGAGATTTACACCGATAGCCCGGTAGCATTCCGCTGCGAGATCAAGGCTGGTGCTGACGGTCGGCCATACCGGGATTTTGTTCCCGCCGTTGTCGACAGGCTGGCCGCTTACGGGCGTCTTTCAACCACGATCTTTTCGTCATTTGTCATCGAAACGCTTGTCGAAATCGCAAGCGCGTGCGACCGGCCGTCGCTTTGGCTGGTCAATCCCGCAATTGTTGAGGCCCAAGGCATCGGCGCGGCAATCACCCTCGCCCGTGATCATGGCGTTCGGGAGCTGGGCATCAACATCGACCAGTCGTCGCACGCCATTCGCGACGAAATCTTCGGTTCCGGTCTCGCATTCGGCTGCTGGGGCGCCCATTCGGAGGCCCAGATCGACAAGGCGTTCGATCTCGAGGCGAAAGTTTTCACAAGTGACCGGCCAAGCCTTGCCATTGCACGGCGGGCGCTTTGGAACGCGTCCCATAAGCAGGTAAATCCATGAGCGGAATCGTTCTTAGCAACATACGCAAACGGTATCCCGGTGGACCGCAGGTGCTCCACGGCATCGACATGGCGATCGAGCCGGGCGAATTTATCGTCATTGTTGGGCCCTCCGGATGCGGAAAATCCACCCTTTTGCGATTGATTGCCGGGCTTGAGAGCTGTGGCGAGGGCGATATCGTGATCGACGGTAAGCGCGCAAATGACCTGCCGCCGCAGGATCGCGACATTGCGATGATCTTCCAGAACTACGCGCTCTATCCGCATATGAGCGTGCGCGAAAACATAGCGTTCGGTCTCGAACTTCGCGGCATCCCCAAGGCCACGCGCAACGCGCGTGCCGAGGACGTTGCCAGAACCCTTCAGCTCACCCCTTACCTTGACCGCAAACCGGGCGCCCTTTCGGGCGGACAGCGCCAACGCGTCGCCATGGGACGGGCCATGGCTCGCAATACGTCGACCTTTCTGATGGACGAGCCGCTATCCAATCTCGACAATGCACTCCGGGTTGCAATGCGCACCGAAATCAAACAGTTGCACCGTCAATTGGGCGCGACAATCATCTATGTCACCCACGATCAGACCGAGGCGCTTTCGCTGGCAGACCGGGTGGCGGTATTGAAGGATGGGCACCTATTGCAGTTCGATACGCCCGAAGCGATCTATGATCGGCCCGCCAATCAGTTCGTGGCTGGTTTTCTGGGTGCGCCGGCGATCAATTTCGTTGCCGGTGATGACGTCGCCAAGCTCAAGGACGGCACAGCCGTTATTGCGGGATTTAGACCAGAAGTGCTGAGGGCCTATGAGGCGGAACCGGAGGGCCAAAGCTGGCCCGCTACACTGCTGCTCTCGGAAATGACTGGTGCCGAGGCTATACTCCATTGCAAGACCCCTGTTGGACGCCTGACCTTGTCGGTGCCGCGGCACAGCGTTCCGGCCAATCCCGAACAGTTCTGGATCGGGTATGATCCTAATGATGCGTTGCTGTTTGACCGCGAGACCGGAAATGCGGTTGCTGGTCGAGCGCAGTAGGCTTGGCCTCGATCTATGTGGGCGACGGGGGAGAAAATGACTGATAGCCAAGGGGAAGTGCCGAGATTTTTGGCTGATCTCATCGCAGTCAATTCGGCAAGGCTGACAGAAGCCGATGCACGGCTGCTCGATGTGCTGATGAGCGATCCGGTGCGAGCGGCCATGGACAACGGCAAGGAAGTGTCGACGCGCGCGGGAGTGCATCCTGCATCGGCGGTGCGCCTTGCACGGCGGCTGGGCTTTGCCGGCTACCCGGAGTTTCGGGCATTCCTACAGGCCAATCTCGTGGATTCTGGTACAGGGGATTTCGAAAATCCGGCCGCCCGCATGGCAGCCCGCCTGGTGCGCGCCGAAGAGGGCAAGCTGCTGGCAACACTGCTTGAAAGTGAAATCACCGCGCTGCAACAGGTGAAAACCTCTGTAAGTGACGCTGATATTCGAGCGTTCTCGCAGGCCTTGTGTAATAGCCGCCGCATCTTCGTGCTGGGCCGGAGCCACGCAGCGACGCTGTCAGGATTAATCGCTCTGCGTCTGAAACGGTCCGGATATGACGCGGTCGATCTGGCTTCTCAGATGCACATTCTACCCGAACTTTTGAGCACGCTCACGGCGGACGATGTCGTTTGGCTCCTCTCGTTCCGCAACCCATCGCAGGTCGTTCTCGACATCAGGGCGGCCGCTGCGGAGCGAGGCGCGAAAACGCTGGTGCTGAGCGACATTAACGGAGCGCGTATCGATCCGCCGGCGGACCTGCACATTTCAGTGTCGCGTGGCGGTGTGGGGCAGTCGCAATCGCTTGTCGTCCCCATGACCATAGCCAATGCGATCGTTCTCGATCTTGCGTCGATCGACGACGGCAGGTCCCTCAAATCTCTCGATAGTTTCAAGGCATTCCGCGCCGCGCTACCTAAGCGCCTGGCGTGATAAGGGAACCGGATGAACCATTGCCCTGCCATTGTCGCACATCGCGGCTTTTCTGCTCGCTTCCGTGAGAACTCCGCCGCCGCGTGGCTCGGCGCGATTGCCGCTCATGCCGATATTATCGAGATCGATTTGCGCGCCACGGCCGATCTTGAGATCGTTTGTGCACACGACGCAACGCTTGAACGCCTTTCGGGGCATCGGCAAGAAATTGCGGCCATAGCGGCCTCGGCGCTCGATGCCATACGCATCGCTGGCGAGCCGGTCGCGCCCCGTCTGTCGCAGGTCTTTAAGACGATTCCTCCCACGACAGGGTTGCTTTTCGACATCAAGGACGAACGGATCGCGGTTCTCAATGCCATTCTAGGGGCGTTGTCGAGCTATGATGATCATGACATCACGCTGGGCCTCCACACTGTCGAGAGCATTGCATTCTGCCGCAAGGCCGGTTGGGCCGGCGGTGTTCTGGCCCTTCTAGGGGATATGAGCACGAAGGAGGCCGCATTTGCGGCTGGAAGCAACATCCTGCGTGTATGGGAAAGTGACGCTAGCGACGACTACATTGCCCAATGCTTGGAGCTGGGGCCGGTCTGGGTTACGGTGGGCGAACACGACACAGGCCGTAAGGTCGGCGATTTCGCCGCCGCCGATCTTGTTCGCATGGCGCGTGCGGGCGTGTCCGGTTTTCTCGTCAATGACCCCGAAGCGGCACGTGCCGTTCTCGCGAGATGAACCCTTGACCGTATTGCGGTAGCCTCACCGTGACTCTTCGGTAAAACGGCCAACGGCCAACGGTCAATGCGAATACTGTTGCATAAGCGGCTTTCTCGCGATGTCGGTACAGTGGACTGGCGCTCGCGACCATCAATTCGGTCCGCCCTTCTCTTGTGCCTGAACCGTGCCTAGCGCACAAAAAGCCACCCAGTGGCGGCTATGTGATAGCCTTGCCTCGATTCAGATGTTGGGGGCTGCATGCTGATCCGAGAGGGCGAACAAAGAACGGTGCGGGTCGATGTCGGCTTGGCCGCACTCCTCGCCGGTGTTGCCGGCGCCATAAATACCGCCGGCTTTGTTGCTGTCGGCTATTATTCGGCCAACATGACCGGAAACGTCTCGTTCCTCTCGGAATATCTCGTTTCTGGTGACCTGGGCATAGCCGGAATGTTCGCCCTGATCGTTGTGGCGTTCATCGCCGGAGCCTTTGCCTCGGGCATGATGATCAGTGTCGGGCGGCGCCGGAACATCCGAGCAATTTATGCCATGAGCGTGATTGTCGAGGGCGCTCTGCTCGCGGCGCTTGGAGCCGGCGCCCTCCTGTTTCCAGCGTTCGGCCGCAGTGCTGCCCTGATACTGGGGATGAGCTTTGCCATGGGGCTTCAGAACGCGGCGGCTACCCGCATATCGAATGCCAGGGTGCGAACCACCCATGTCTCCGGCATGGCGACCGACATCGGCCTCGAGCTATCGGCGATCATCGATGCGATCCGGGGCAAATTGCCCCGAGAGGAGCTGGCCAGCAATGCGGCCAAGCTTGCCCTGCACTGTTCGACGATCATTGCTTTCCTAGCGGGAGGCGTTCTCGGTGTTCTCTTCTACACTCTCGCTGGCGGAGCCATGCTGGCTGGCGCCGGGATGCTCTTGATCATAGTCTGCATGCCCGAGCTTGGGCGAGCGAGAAGACACCCCAATTGAACCTCAAATGTGCTGGTCACGGCGGTTGCCAGTCGGCCCGGTAGGACGAAAAGCTGCAGAATAAGTGCGGTGGTCGTAGGGACGTCTCGGGTGAGCCTCGTTTGTGCCAGGAGGATGGGAGCGAGAGGCGACGGCGGCAACCTCCTCTTTTCTGAATATATGACGGGTAGCCTTTCAAGCAGGAAAGACATTCCCGCGGGCTTGACCCGTCATGCATCGACTACGACAGCCAAGATCGATCTTCTCTCCCGACCAGGCTTACCTTCGTTCGCCACCCCAGATCACCTGGCCACCGTACCAATAGGCATAATCCTGCGCATCTTCGCAGCTCATTGGCGGTGGTTGCTGGCCGGGTGGAACGCCATGAAACCAAACCCGACAACTTCCCGGTGGCGGTAAATGCCCGGGAGGAATGCCATAGCCAGATTCATCGCTGGAGTCGGCATGCGCCGGAAATGCGAGCAGCGATGCGATGAGTACGAGAGAGCAAGTTCTGATCATGAACACATACTATCGCCCTCGATGGCCGAAGTGTGGCTCGCTTAAAGCAGACCACAAGGGATCTGCAACGGAAGGGTTAAGAGGGCATATTCTCCGGTGGTGCTTTTAAGGATCAAGGATATTTCTATCTCAGCGTCTTCGGGCGGGTCGTGGCGTCACCACGCAGAAACCTGCCAAAAGGGCTACTCTAGTTGCGCGCTAGAGCGTCGCGAGAAATCCGCTCAGTGCAGCCTCATACCGGGCTGGGTCACTTTTCCACGATTGTATGTGGTCAGACCCCGTTCGTAGGTATTCGGTGACGTTCTGGCGTCTCGCAACCAGGGCGTCGCTGCTGCCGATGGGAACGACGCTGTCGGTGAAGCCGTGGGAAAGAAATATCGGTTCTCCGAACGCGGCGAACTCTTCGGTCGTCACCGCGTCCGCCAGATGCACCGGCTCGGATAGTCCGCTGAACCAAAGCGCGCCCCGTGCCAGAATGGGTGCGAGAGGCAGGTTCATGCGCTCGATCTGATTGGTGAGGATAGCGTGAAAGTCGATTGCCGGCGCGTCTAGCACGATGGCCGAAAGGGAGGTGGCAGCATCAGATTGGCGCAAGAACTGGCCGACGATACCGCCGCCCATCGATTCCGCCACAACGATGACGGAAGGAGCGCCATTCTCTGTCGCATACCGCACAGCGGTTTCGAGGTCTCGCCATTCGGTGAGGCCAAAGGCGTATAGGCCGCTGGGATCAGCCGGTTGATCGCTGTCGTTTCGATAGCTGACCATCAAAACCGGCAGGCCAGCCTCATGGAGCGTGGGCAGGAAGCGATAACCGTTCTCGCGCCGGCCACCAATGCCATGGACAAAGATCGCCCATGGAGCATTTGCGTTTTCCTGTGAGGCAGGGATCAGCCAGGCGGCGAGATCGCCTAGCTCACCACTTAACTCGACATCTTGGAAGGCGTAGCCATACGCCTGCTGTGGATCGCCTTCATATCCGATATCCGCAGGGCTTTGGGGTGCCGGCCAGCCGCTGCTCTGTGCAGTCGGAGCGCCAACACGAAGCGTAGCGTCCAGCAGACTGGCAGCTTGCCAGCTACCGATCACGACATACCCGACGACCAGCACAGCTGCGGTAATGGCGGCCCATTTGAGCAGCTTTGCGGCTTTCGTCATACTAGAGCACCCCCGTTCTGAGGGAAGGGTGCCGGGCAAAGGATAAATATCTGATGACCGAGCAACGTCGGTAGAGAGGGCGAAGCAATGGCTGCAGTCGCCAACCTCTCCACCACACTAACAGCCCGTGCTCAGGGCGACGGTGCTAGGATCTATCTGAAGTGGCCACGTGTCGACAGTGATCCGTCCGGTGAAGAATTGAGATCGGCTACCAAAGGTAAGTGCCCCAAACCGTCGCTTTTTGGGCACCGGCCCTGTTTGTCACGGCAGGGGGGTCACAGGTCAATTCACCGTCGCCCCACTCTTTTCGACCATAAGCATAGCGTCGAAGCTGCTCCCGGAAACGCTTTATTTCTTTTGCGCACGTTTGGAGGCTTCGGCGTGTTTTTGCGATTTCTCGAAGCTTTCGATTACGCCTTCGGTATCGCCTGTCGAACCGGCCTGGGCTTGACGCTCATTGTGGACGTTTTCCTGGTCATTGCCCTGCAAACTGTTCCGTCCGGCGATCTCGTCGGCGAGATCCCATTCGTCGGTCAGTTTGCCCGGTTCGGTTTTGCCCGCCGGCTTGGCGCCCTGCTGTCCGGTGGGGTGGCTGCCCATCTTCTTTCCGGCATTGGCCATGGCACTTCTCCTTTAGGTTCAGGGCTCTTGCGTCTCGCCCAGTGTACGGCTGGGGGAATCGGGAGCCGCCTGGGTGGGCTCGTTCGTGAGCTCTCCGCCATCAGGCACTCCCACACCTTCCGAAGGTGTTTCGGCATCCAATGACTCGGTGGGGGCCGCGACCCGCTCGGGGGCGATGAACGTATAGTAGATGAGAAAGGCGACAAAGATGACGCCGACCAGGGCCGCCAACCCCAGGATGACCCCGGCCAATCCCCGATTGCCGCGGGCTTCGTCCCGAACCTCTTCTCTATCGGCCATTCTCGCTTCTCCGGTTCGCGTGTCGTCCATCTGACGAACGGGCGACCGGCGATGAGAGTTCCCCGACGGGCGCCAGCGCCGGGGATCGGTTCGCGGGGCGCTGGCGAGCCGTTCACTTGTGTCAAGCCAGGAACCGGTTGTGATCTCTTCCGTTCGGCCATGCACATGGATTCGAGGTCGAAGATGTCCCGACACAATAGAGGCGCCCAAACCGGTGTGCTCGCTTTGCTCGCCGCCGCCGGTCTGGTTGCCGTTTCCTATCGAGCGCTTTCGCGACGGAATTTTCAGCGCCATCCCGGCGATTCGGCCCCTGGACGCACGGCCCGTCAGACCCGGTTCGGAGACTTTGCCGTTACTGGCAAGACCATCACCATCAACCGGCCTCGCACCGAGCTTTTCGCCTATTGGCGTGATTTTTCAAATCTTGCGGGCTTCATGGAAAACATCGTGTCCATTCAGCCAACAGGCGAGGATCGGACGGTGTGGACGATCAAGGCGCCGGGTGGCCAGACTGTCGATGTGGAAACGGAAATCGTCGAGGAGCGCGATGGCGAACTGATCGCCTGGCGTTCGGTAGAGGGCTCCGAGATCGAGGCCGAGGGCAAGGTTTTCTTCCGCGATGCCTCGGCCGATCGCGGCACCGAAGTCGAGGCGATCGTCGCCTACAAGCCCCCGGCCGGGGAAGTCGGACGATGGATCGGCAAGCTGTTCGGGCGCGAGCCTGGCGTCCAGGGGAGACGTGAACTGAAACGGTTCAAGATGCTGATGGAAACCGGCGAGATCGCCGACGCCTGTTACCACGCCCAATCCTGACCAGGAGATTTCCATGCGCGCCCTTACCTGGCACGGCCATCATGACGTCCGTGTCGATACTGTCCCCGATCCGGAAATCATCAACCCCCGTGACGCCATTATCAAGGTGACGGCCACGGCGATCTGCGGTTCGGACCTGCACCTTTACGATGGTGTCATCCCAGGCATGATGCCCGGTGACATTCTCGGCCATGAGTTCATGGGCGAGGTTGTCGAAACCGGCCCCAAGAGCACGCTCGAGAAGGGTCAGAAAGTTGTGGTGCCGTTCACCATCTCCTGCGGCTCGTGCTATTTCTGTCAGAAGCAGCAATATTCGGCTTGCGACAATTCCAACCCGGTGGACGCTCAGGATCTGAGTGAGCCGCTTTACGGCCACGCCATGTCGGCGCTGTTCGGCTATTCGCATCTTACCGGCGGTTATGCCGGCGGCCAATCTGAATATGTGCGCGTGCCGTTTTCCGATGTCGGGCCGATCGTCGTTCCCGATCATGTGGAAGACGAAAAGGTACTGTTTCTTTCCGACATCCTCCCCACCGGCTGGATGGCGGCGGAAAATGCCGATATCGAGCCCGGCGATACGGTGGCGGTCTGGGGGTGCGGTCCGGTGGGATTGTTTGCCATCCAGAGCGCGCTGCTGATGGGGGCAAAGCAGGTGATCGGCATCGATCATCACCCGCACCGCCTCGAGCTGGCCCGATCGCTGGGCGCGAAGATCGTTGATTTCAGCCGCACCCACGTGGGCGAGGCGCTCATGGAAATGAGTGGGGGTATCGGCCCGGATGCGGTGATCGATGCGGTGGGCATGGAAGCGCACGGCTTTGCGCCCGATAACGTTATCGAAGTGGTCAAGCAAAAGGTGGGTGTGGCCGCGGACCGCGGGCACGCCCTGCGCGAGGCGCTGATCACCTGCCGCAAGGGAGGACGGGTGTCTGTCCCGGGTGTTTATGGCGGCTTTCTCGACAAATTCCCCTTGGGGGCGATGATGCAGAAAGGCCTGCAACTGCGCACCGGCCAAACCCACGTCCAGAAATACACCAAGCCGCTGCTCGAAAAGATCCTCAACGGAGAGATCGACACGACCTTCCTTATCAGCCACCGGCTGCCGCTGGAGCAGGGACCGGAAGGCTACAAGAACTTCCACGACAACCAGAACGAATGGACCAAGGTGGTCCTCAGGCCGGAGTAAGGCCCATGGCAGTTTTCAGGCTCTATCCCCTGGCTGAACCAGGTTCGTCCAATTGGGACATCGCGCAAAACCACGGCGAGGTTCTGGTGCGGGCCAAAACGAGCGGCGATGCGCGTCTGGTGGCGGCCGAAGCGGAGGCCCAACTTGCCCGCCGTCATGACGAGAACGACGACGTCTATTCCATCCGCGCCAGCGCGTTCACCGACGAAAAGCTCTACGGCGTCCAGAAGATCACCGACAGCGGCATCGACCCCGAGGGAGAGCGCGGGCTGATCGCCGGCATCATCACTCCGTCCCGTTGAATTCTCTAAAAGGAGAATGACAATGACTGAATCCAAGACCACGACCGATCACGATGAAATCCGCCGTTGGGCAGAGGCCCGCGACGGTCATCCGGCGCGGGTCAAAGGCCAGGGCGAAGGCGGAATCCTGCGGATCGATTTCGGCGACCCCGAGGACAATCTCGAAGAGATCGATTGGGATACGTTCTTTGAGATCTTCGACGACAACGATCTCGCCTTCCTCTATCAGGAGAAGACCCAGGACGGCGGGACGAGCCGCTTCAACAAATTCGTGGATCGTTGAGAAGGTGGAAAAGGCGGCTATGCCGCCTTTTCCCTGGGAGACGGTATGTCTAGCGCTTGGCCGTTTGACCCGAACTGCTCAAGCTGACATAGCGTTCGGTCACCGCCTTGATGTGATCCCTGATCCACTGGGCCATATTTTCTTCTTCGGACAGGTTCTGCTCAAGAAGCGGGGTGACATTGGCCAGTGATGTCATTTCGCTGAGCGTGATCAGCGAGCGATAGGCGGCGATCTCGTAGTTTTCGAACGCATGATTGGCAAAGGTGTCCTTGAGCACCTCGTCGCCGGCCATGGCGTGACCCAAGACCGCCATCGACCCGCCGACCGAGAGCATCGTGTCCTTCAATGTCGAATGACGCTCCTGGAGATCTCCGAAGATGGTCTCGAGCCGTTCGATCTGCCCTTCGGTTTCCCCGATATGCTGTTCGAGCCGGGCGCGCATGTCGGGGTAGTTTTCTATACGCTGCACCTGGGGCTTCATGATCGAAAGCGCCTGGTTTTCCATGGCGTGAGCGTTTTTCAAACCGGTCACCAGTACCGAAAGGGCGTCGTCATTGGTGAACATCATCCAGTCTCCGTGGCTCCAAATGCGCTGGAGGAGGTAACGGGACGCGGTTGCGACAGTTGCCCGGCGCTGTTGGGCCCGATCGACGGTTAACTCAAGATATCGCAGGCATTCCGCTTCTAGGAATCGGACTTGTGCTCGGGCTTGCCCTTGCGCTTGGTCGAAGCCATTTCGTCGAGTTCCTTTTCGCTCATGGACTCGTACATCGATTTCGATGCGCCCTTGAGCTCCTTGACCTTGGTGTCGCCGCGCTTTGCCGAAAGCGCCGCTCCCGCGGCCTTCTGCTGTGCTTTGGATTTGGCAGGCATCTCACTGCTCCATCGGAGGGTGTTGGTCCGTCTCTGAAAACACGCTGTCCTCGCCAAGAGTTCCTGGCGCCGTCGCAAAGCGGGCATGCGTTTAATCTACGCTGATCGGGCGAACAAACCCTTGTTGTTCGCGTTGTGCCCGCCACGCACAAAGCCGTCCATACACGGCAGGGAGGAGCAGAGATGAACGAGATCGACACCGAAGCCATTCGCCGGCGCGCTTATGAGATTTGGGAACGTGAAGGCTGTCCCCACGGCAAGCACCAGGCCCACTGGCTTCAGGCCCAGGCCGAGCTTGCCGGCGACCCCGATCTGCCGGGAAGCCCGGGAGGCGGGGCGGATGCGACGGAATCGGCAACGGGTGCCAAACCCTTCAAGGGCGGGCCATTGCCATCCGCCAAGGACGACCAGAGCGAAAGGAAATGACATGGTGAAGGTGACCTACGAAGTCGTCGAGCACGACGGAGGCTTCGCCTACAAGGTGGGCGATGTGTTCTCGGAAACCTTTGCGACCCATGAGGCGGCGCATAGGGCGGCCGAGGAGGCCGCGCAGCGCCAGCAGGTGGGCGATCGTGACGAGCAGATCGAGTACCAGGATGCCGAAGGCAATTGGCACAACGAGTTCGCTCCGGGAGATCGCAGACCGGAAGCCGGGGTCGAAGACGACCTCCCCGACAACCAGGAAGCCCGTGATCGTCACGGACGCACGCTCGATGAAGACGAAATACCCGACCCTGACCGCGCGCCCCATTCCATCCCTCAAGGCCGCTCATAGCGAAGAGGCGCTGGAGCAGATCGTTGTCGACCGCATCAGCGCCTCCGAACTCGTCATCGGCGCCTACCGCTTCGCCAGTGCCGCCCACGGGGCCATCAGCCAGCGGCGCAAATATGTCGATGAGCCCTATATCGTGCACCCTATCGCGGTAGCCGAACTTGTGAAATTGGTGCCTCACACCGAGGAAATGCTGGCCGCCGCGCTCCTTCACGATGTGGTCGAGGATACTCCGGCGACGCTCGAGGAGATCGGGGCCCAATTTGGGAACGAGGTCCGCGATCTCGTCGATTGGCTCACCGATGTGTCGCGCCCGCAGGACGGCAACCGTGCGGCGCGCAAGCATATCGACCTGTTGCATACGGCCAAGGCACCGGTCGAGGCCAAGACCATCAAGCTGGCCGATCTCATCGACAATGCCCGCACCATCTCGGCGCACGACCCCGGATTCTGGCGGCGGTTCCGCGCGGAAATGAAGGCCCTGCTGGCGGTGATGGAGGAGGGGGACCCCACTTTATGGCGCCGTGCCGCGGCTCAGGTCTGATCCTCGTTTCAAAAAAAGCGTATCGTTCTGTCGGCTGGCAGCGCCCTGGCTCGTCTTATCGGCGAAGGGGACGCTGTCCCTTGCCATAAGAGGAGAGACGATATGACCAAATTCTCATCGGCCGCGCTGATCGTTGCGAGCCTCATTGCCACTGGTCCGGCTCTGGCCCAGTCCGAGCCGCAGGGCGACCGCGTCGAGGTCAATGGCATGGAGATGTATTACGAGGTCTCCGGGGAGGGCGACCCGATGATCGTTTTGCACGGCGCCCACATGAACATCGATACCATGGGTGAGATCATCCCGATGCTGGCCCAGACCCATACCGTCTATGCCATCGAGTTCCAGGGCCACGGACGCACCACCGATATCGACCGCCCGATCAATTACCCCAACCTCGCCAGTGACGTTGCCGCCTTCATGGACGCGGTCGGCATCGAAAAGGCCGATGTGTTCGGCTATTCCATGGGCGCGGCGGCGGGGCTGAAATTCGCCATCGACTACCCCGAAAAGATCGACCAGCTCATCGCCGCCTCGACCTCGTTCACCTATGAGGGCATGCAGGAAGAGTATCTGGCCATGGTCCCTGATATGGGGCCGGAGATGTTCGCATTCTTCGAGGAAGGCTGGGCCGAACTGGCTCCCGATCCGGAAGGGTTCGATGCCTTCATCGAGAAGATGATCGCCCTTGAGCACGAGACGTTCGATTGGACCGAGGATGTGGGAGAACTCGAAGCGCCGGTACTGATCATCGCCGGGGATGCCGATGTCGTGACGCTTGAGCATTCGGTTGAATTGTTCAATCTGCTCGGTGGCGGGGTCATGGGCGATATGGGCGTTCCGTTGCCGCAGTCGCGCCTCGCCATCATGCCCGCCACCTCCCATACGGCGGTCATCAGCCAGCCCGATCTGCTCTATGCCTTCATCGAGCCGTTCCTGGCTGGCGAAACCCCGGCGGGTTTCTTCGAGCAATAAGAAAGCGCGGACCCGGCGCCCCGTCGTGGGGCGCTGGCCTTATGGATCAGCCCTGGTCATCAAGCGATCACCAAACATCGTTTTGCCCCGCGATGCGCTTCCTCTAGACTTGGCGGTAAACCGGCCCCTGACGGCCGGTGCCAGAACAATGAGGAACCATCGATGTCTCATGCCGACATTCTCAAAGCGGCTTTTCTCGATCCCGCCGACCTGACCGGGGGCTCGCTCAAGGTGCACAGCCCCATAGACGGAGCCCTGATCGGGGAGGTGGCAACTCATGACGCTTCCGATGTCGAGGCGATGATCGCGCGGGCCAAGGTGGCGTTTGGAGAATGGCGGCTCGTGCCGGCGCCACGGCGCGGGGAGTTGATCCGCCTGTTCGGCGAGGAATTGCGCGCCGCCAAGGATGCGCTTGGCGCGCTGGTGTCGCTCGAAGCGGGCAAAATTCTCCAGGAGGGGCTGGGCGAGGTCCAGGAGATGATCGACATCTGCGATCTTGCCGTCGGTCAGTCGCGGCAGCTCTTCGGGCTGACCATCGCTTCGGAACGTCCCGGCCATTCCATGCGGGAAACCTGGCATCCGCTGGGGGTGACCGGCGTTATCTCGGCCTTCAATTTCCCCGTCGCGGTTTTTGCCTGGAACTTTGCGCTGGCGACCATATGCGGCAACACGACGATCTGGAAACCTTCGGAAAAGACCCCGCTGACGGCGCTCGCGGTCAAAAAGATCTTCGAAAAGGCGTTGGCCCGCTTCGGCGAGGCGCCCCAGGGCATGTTGCAGGTGGCCGTGGGCGGGGCCGAGGTGGGCGAAGCGCTCACGGGATCGAAGGACGTGCCGCTGATCTCGGCCACCGGATCGACCCGTATGGGCCGGATCGTCGGTCCAAGGGTTGCGGAACGTTTCGGCAGGACGATCCTCGAATTGGGGGGCAACAACGCCATGATCGTCGCGCCTTCCGCCGATCTCGACAACGCGGTCCGGGCCATCGTTTTTTCTGCGGTCGGCACCTGCGGCCAACGCTGTACCAGCCTGCGCCGGCTCATTGTGCACGAAGATGTGCGCGATCAATTGGTTGCAAAGCTGAAGTCGGTCTATGGCGGCCTGCCCATCGGCGATCCACTCGAAAAGGGCACGCTGGTGGGACCATTGATCGACAATCAGGCGTTCGAAGCCATGCAGCACGCCTTGGAAAAGGCCAAGGCACAAGGCGGCAAGATCACTGGTGGTGAAAAGGTCGAAGCGGTGGCGGGCGGGCACTATGTCCGGCCGGCGATCGTGGAAATGGTCGAGCAGACCGATATCGTCAAACACGAGACCTTCGCGCCCATCCTGTACGTTTTGACCTACAAGACGCTGGAGGAAGCCATCGCGCTTCAGAACGACGTGCCGCAAGGGCTATCGAGCTGCATCTTTTCCACCGATGTGCGCGAGACCGAGACGTTCCTTTCGGCCGCCGGCTCCGATTGCGGCATCGCCAACGTCAATATCGGACCGTCGGGCGCCGAGATCGGCGGTGCGTTCGGCGGCGAAAAGGAGACCGGAGGCGGGCGCGAGAGTGGCTCGGATGCCTGGAAGGCCTATATGCGCCGCCAGACCAACACTGTGAACTATTCCCGCGAGCTGCCCTTGGCCCAGGGGATCAAGTTCGACATCTAGCGGCAGCGGCTAGTTTGGTTTGGGCTTAGCTTTTCGCTTCGCCCTCGGCCGCTTCTTGCCGCAACCGCTCGTCGGCCAGTTGGCGGATTTCGGTCAACTCCTCGATCGTCGTCTCGAGGTCGGTCAGTTGCGCCCGCAGCAGCGCCAGGCGCTCATCGACCTTTTCGACAAGAAGCTTGACCTGGGCAGTGCGCGTCCGGTCGGCGTCATAGAGGCTGAGATATTCGGAGATGTCGCGCAGGGTGAAGCCCAGCCGCTTGCCGCGCAGGATCAGGATCAGCCTGGCCCTGTCGCGGCGGCGGAACACGCGGGTCGAGCCCAGCCGATCGGGCTTGAGCAATCCCTTGGATTCATAAAAGCGGATCGCACGGGTGGAAATGTCGAACTCCTTTGCCAGATCGGCAATGGCGAACAGGTCCCGCTTTTCGGCATCGTGCTTGTTCAACGTCTATCCCCCGGTCCTGACGGTCTTTTCATAATCGGCGCGCAGATCGTTTTTGGAAAGCTTGCCGATCATGGTTTTCGGCAATTCGTCCCTGAAAATGATCTCGCGCGGCATTTCGAGCTTTGAAAGGTGGTCCTTGAGGAAGCTCTTGAGCGCCTCTTGAGTGAGCGTCTCGCCGTCCTTGAGCTTGACATAGGCGACCGGCGCTTCGCCGCGATACTCGTCCTTGACCCCGATCACATTGGTTTCGTCCACCGCAGGGTGCTTATAGATCGCATCCTCGATGGCGCGTGGATAGACGTTGAACCCCGAAGAGATGATCAGGTCCTTGATCCTGTCGACGAGGAACACGTATCCGTCCTCGTCGAAATAGCCGACATCGGCGGTCCGCAGATAACCGTCGGGCGTAAACGCCTCTCGCGTTCCCGCCTCGTCGCCATAATAGCCGAGCATCACCTGCGGCCCTTTGACCACCAGTTCGCCCCGCTCACCGCGCGGCATTTCCTGGGCCGGATCGTCTATGCTCACGAAACGCACATCGGTGGCCGGGAGCGGCAGGCCGATCGAGCCGGGCTTGGAAGCCACGCGCAGGGCGGCGCAGGTCACCACGGGCGAGGCTTCCGTCAGCCCATAGCCTTCGGCAAGAATGGCTTTCGATTTTTTCGCGAACGCCTCGCGCGTCTCGCCGGGAAGTCCCGCCCCGCCCGAGATCGCCACTTCGATGGGCGCCAGGATTTCCGCCGTCGCCGGTGCCTTGGTGGCCAGGGCATGGAGCAGGGTAGGCACTGCCGGAAGCACATTGGGCTTTGTGCGTTTCATCAGCGAGAGAAACGCCTTCATCTCGAAGCGGGGCAGCATCACCACCTGCGCGCCCGAACATAGCGGCACGTTCATGCACACGGTCATCGCAAAGATATGGAAGAAGGGGAGAATGGCCACGATCTTGGAAGGCGGATAGAACAGCCCGCACCCCCATTTGTCGATCTGGCTCATATTGGCCGCGATATTGGCGTGGCTGAGCATGGCACCTTTGGGCGTTCCCGTTGTGCCGCCGGTATATTGCTGCACGGCGACGTCCGTGGCCGGGTCTATCATGACCGTCGTGGGCGTCCTGCCCAGGGCGATAAGGTCTTCGAACGAAACGATGGTTTCGCTTGCCGCAGACTCCTTGGGTTTTGCCAGGTCCCTGCGCTTGAGGGTCTTGTAGAGCACCTTCTTGACGCCGGGCAGGGCATTGGGGAAATGGGCGACCACCAGCTTTTTGATATGGCCCTGGCTGGCTAGCTTGTCAGCGCTCTCGAACGTCACCTTGAGATCGAGCGTGATCAGCGTCTGCGCCCCGGAATTGGCGACGATGTGGCTGAGTTCGCCCACCGAATAGAGGGGATTGCAGTTGACCACCGTCGCCCCGATCCGCAGCACGGCAAAGTATGAGATGATGTAAAAGGGCGTGTTGGGCATCAGCAGCGCCACCCGATCGCCCTTTCCGATGCCCAGTTCGCTCTGCAGCGCCCCGGCCAGGGCATTGATCTGCTCGCCGAGCCGGCGAAACGATGTGGTCGCTCCCATAAAGTCCAGTGCCGTCGCGTCGCCCATTTTGGCGCAGGAGGCCGAAAGCTGCTCATGCACCGGAGTGGTGTCTATCGGCGTATCCCATTCGATCCCATCGGGATAGGATTTGATCCATGGGCGATTGGCGGCGACGGGGTGGTCCATTGTTCTCCTCCGACGGACTTTTGTCCGGTATTGTTTGAACGAACTATGTCACGGCATGACGTTAGCGTCAAACTCCTCACGCTAGGCCAGGTTCCTTACCCATCCGGCAGTGCCCCGTTCACAGAGCCGTGCGGCCGATCGTGAAACGAAACTGGAATGGCGGGCATTGTAGAAGCGTGGTGGCGTTTGTCAGCGGGGATCGTGCGCGTTGTGCGCCAGGTGACCTTAAAGGCATCAGGTTGACGTTTGCGTCCACCGATGTATTCTAAGCAAACCTTGATGGCGTGCCGAGGAGCATGTGGCGCGCACCGGCTAGGGGAGGCTGACCTATGGTTTTGGCACTTGTTATCCTGAGCGTTCTCGCTTTTTTCGTGCTGGCGATCCGCCAGTCTGCGCTCTGGCAATGGGCCTTGGCGGCGGCGGTGATCGGTGTTCTCGCCATGCTGCGCCCCGAAGAGGGGTTGGCGTTTTCCTCCAATGTCCCGGGATGGATCGTTGCCCTCCTGCCGGCCCTCGTTCTGGCACTGCTGGCGATTTCCCCCATTCGGCAAGCGCTTCTGACCGGTCCGGCCTACAAGATGGTCAAATCCATCCTGCCGCGCATCTCGCGCACCGAGCAGGAAGCGCTCGACGCCGGGACGGTCGGCTGGGATGCCGAGATCTTCTCGGGGCGGCCGGATTGGGACAAGCTCTTTGCCATCCGCAAGCCCGACCTCACCGCCGAGGAGCAGGCCTTCCTCGAAGGCCCTTGCGAGACGGTCTGCGCCATGATCGACGACTGGGATACGCGCCACAACCTCATGGATCTGCCGCCCGAAGTCTGGCAGTTTTTGAAGGATAACGGCTTTTTCGGCATGCTCATCGGCAAGGAGCATGGCGGCTTGGGCTTTTCCGCTCAAGCCCAAAGCCAGGTCGTCTCCAAGATCGCCTCGCGCTCGGTTGCCGCCGGCATCACCGTCATGGTGCCCAATTCGCTCGGCCCGGGCGAGCTGCTGGAAAAATACGGCACGCCCGAACAGCAGGACAAATATCTGCGCCGCCTCGCCAGGGGCGAGGAAATGCCCTGCTTCGCTCTCACTGGCCCGCACGCCGGCTCGGACGCCGCCGGCATGCGCGACGTTGGCGTCGTCACTTATGGAGACTATGAGGGCCAGCAGGTTCTGGGCGTCAAACTCTCCTGGGACAAGCGCTACATCACCCTTGCCCCCATCGCGACCCTGCTCGGGGTCGCCTTCAACCTCTATGATCCCGATAATCACCTGGGCAAGGGCACCGATGTCGGCATCACGCTGGCGCTGATCCCGGCCGATTATCCCGGCGTCGAGATCGGCCGCCGCCACCTTCCGGCCCGCGCCGCCTTCATGAATGGCCCGACCTCGGGCAAGGATGTCTTCATCCCCATGGAATTCCTGATTGGGGGCACCGAATACGCAGGGCAGGGCTGGCGCATGCTGATGGAGTGCCTCGCCACCGGCCGCGCCATTTCGCTGCCGGCTATCGGCACGGTCTCGATCAAGGGCGCGCTGCGCACCACCTCCGCCTATGCCCGTATCCGCCGCCAGTTCGGCATTGCCATCGGCACCATGGAAGGTGTGGGCGAAGGATTGGCCCGGATGGTCAAATCCGCCTACCAGTTCGAAGCTTCGCGCGCCATGACGGCGGCCATTGTCGATGACGGCCAGAAGCCGGCGGTGATCTCGGCGGCGCTCAAATACCGCACCACCGAGGAAATGCGCGGCCGCGTCGATGATGCTCTCGATATCCACGGCGGACGCGCGGTCCAGGATGGGCCCTCGAACTATCTCTTTGCCGGCTATCAGACCATTCCCGTGGCGATCACCGTCGAAGGCGCCAATATCCTGACGCGCACGCTGATCACCTTCGCGCAGGGCGCCCTTCGCGCGCATCCTTATCTCCTCAAGGAAGTCCAGGCAGCACAGAACCCCGACAGGCGCCGTGGCCTTCACGATTTCGATAAGGCCTTTTCGGGTCACATCGGCTTCATGCTCCGCAATATGACGGCTGCGTGGTGGCATAATCTCACCTTCGGGCGCTTTGCCTCGTCCCCGGTCGAGCACGAGCTCAAGGGCTGGTATCGCCAGCTTCACCGCTATTCCCAGAGCTTCGCGCTCGCCGGAGACTGGACCGTGGCGTTCCTGGGTGGCGATCTCAAGCGCAAGCAGATGCTCTCGGGCCGCATGGCGGATGTGTTTTCCGATCTCTACCTGCTCTCGACGGCGCTCAAGCGCTACGAGGATGACGGCCGCATGCCCGAGGATATCCCGGTCATCGACGCCATCGCCCGCGACCGCATCGCTTCGATCCAGAAGGGGCTGGGCGAAGTCATCGACAATTTTCCCAGCCCGTTCCTTCGGTTTGCACTGGGCGTCCTGATCTTCCCCCTCGGTCGTCGCGCGCGTCCTTCCTCGGACCGCGAGAACTATCGCCTCGCCAAATCGGTGCTCGGACAATCCACGTTCCGCGACCGGCTTACCCGGGGCATCTATGTGACCTTCGATCCGGCCGACCGCACCGGCATTCTCGAAGATGCTCTGGTCAAGGTCGAAGCCGCCGCCGAGATCGAAAAAAAGTTCTTCCGCGCTCTCAAGAAAGGCGAGATCGACCGGCGGCTGGACCGCGACGCCATTGCCGACGCCGTCGAGAAAGGGATCATCACGTCGGAGGAAGCCGTGATCCTGCGTGAAGCGGATGAAGCGACGGATCGGGTCATCAAGGTCGACGATTTTGCACCCGGGGAGCTGGCCCGTTCGACGCAGCAGCCGGCGAACGCCTATACTGCGGCCGCCGAATAGAGCGGTTGCGGAACGAAACGTCCTTCATTTAGCTTCCGACCGCATGCAACGAGAGGAGCCGAGCCTTGGCGCAAGCTGATACGCCGCAGACCCGCCACTGGGAATTTTCAACCGATTTCGAGGGAATCGGCTGGCTGACGCTGGACGTCAAGGACAATTCGGTCAACGTCCTCAGTCGGGAGGTAATCGCCGAGCTTGAAACCCTCGTCGGCCATTTCGAGAATTTGGGCCGGGCGGGAGAGTTGGCCGGCGTCGTGCTGCTTTCCGGGAAATCGGGCTTTATCGCGGGGGCCGACATCTCCGAATTCGACCAGATGAGCGATCCCGCCGTTCTGCCCGAAGCGCTCAAGCGCACTCATGCTCTGTTCCAGCGCATAGAGGATCTCAAGTTCCCGTTCGTGTGCGGCATTTCCGGCTTCTGCGTCGGCGGTGGGCTGGAACTGGCGCTGGCCTGTCATTATCGCATCGCCGTCAATGACGACGCCACGCGTCTGGGCTTCCCCGAAGTCAATCTGGGCATCTTCCCCGGCTTTGCCGGCACGGGCCGCTCGATCCGTCAGGCCGGGCCTGTCGATGCCATGCAATTGATGTTGACCGGCAAGATCGTCCGGGCCAAGCAGGCCAGGGCCCTCAATCTGGTGGACAAGCTCGTCCGCCATCCGGATATGCTGCGCTGGGAAGGCCGCAAGGCCGTGCTGGCCAAACGCCGTTCCGCGCCCGCTCCGCTGGCCAAACGCGCCATGGCCTTCGGGCCCATCCGCTCGCGCGTCGCCGACAGGATGCGCGAGGAGGCCGGCAAGAAGGCGCCGAAAAACCACTATCCCGCGCCCTATGCGCTGATCGATCTTTTCGAAAAGTATGGCGACGATCCCAAAAAGATGATCGCCCATGAGATCGACGCCTTCGTGCCCCTTATGGCCTCGCCCACGGCGCAGAACCTGCGCCGGGTGTTCTTTTTGTCCGAAAGCCTCAAGCGCCTGGGCGTCAAGGGCGGGGACAAGCCCAAATTCACCCGCATCCACGTGGTCGGCGCCGGCGTCATGGGCGGCGATATCGCGGCCTGGTGCGCTTATCGCGGCTTTTATGTGACGCTCCAGGACATGGATATGGATCGCATCAAGCCGGCGCTGGATCGGGCCAGAAAGCTGTTCAAGAAGCGGCTCAAGACCAAGCAGGCGGTCGATGCCGCCATGGCGCGGCTCGAGCCGGACGTCGAGGGCAAGGCCATCCCGCGCTGCGACGTGCTGATCGAAGCGGTGGTCGAAAAGCTCGAGGTGAAACAGCAGATATTCGCCGAGGCCGAAAAGCGGCTCAAGCCAACGGCCATCATGGCGACCAATACCTCATCGATCGAACTCGAACGCATCGCCGAGGCGCTGGACAATCCCAACCGGCTGATCGGGCTGCACTTCTTCAACCCCGTGGCGCAATTGCCGCTGGTCGAGGTGATCCGTTCCAACCTCAATGACGATGAAGCCATCCGGCTGGGTGCTTCTTTCGTGCTCGCCATCGGCAAGAGCCCGGTGATCGTCAAGTCGGCCCCCGGTTTCCTCGTCAATCGCGCGCTCATGCCCTACATGCTCGAAGCGGTGGACAGGGTTGAACAGGGTGAGAGCGCGGAGCAGCTCGACGCCGCTGCAGTGGCCTTCGGCATGCCCATGGGGCCCATCGAATTGATGGATACCGTAGGTCTCGATGTCGGTGCGTTCGTTGCGCGGGAACTCGGGCAGAAAATCCCCGAAAGCAGTCGTTTCGCCAAGCTGATCGCGGCGGGAAAGCTGGGCCGGAAGACCGGCGAGGGTTTCTACAAATGGGAAGATGGCAAGCCGCTCAAGGAGAAGCCGCCCGCGCATGGCAACCTCGAAGGGCTGGGGCGCGACCTCGTTCAGCCGCTCGTCGACACTGCCGAAGTGATCGTTTCCGAAGGCGTGGTTGAGAGCGCCGACATGGCCGATATCGGCATGATCCTGGGCACCGGGTTTGCGCCGTTCCTCGGCGGTCCCATCAAGGCACGTCAGGACGGAAGGGCTTAAAAGATGAACCAGACATTGCGCAAAGTCGCCATCGTGGGATCGGCGCGTATTCCGTTCTGCCGCGCCTATACCGGCTATGAAAACGAGACCAATCTCTCAATGCTCGCCACCGCCATAGGCGGTCTTGCCGACAAATACAGCCTCAAGGGTCAGCGCATCGGCGAGGTGATGGCCGGTTCGGTCATCTCCCATTCCAAGGATTTCAACCTCGCCCGCGAAGCGCTGCTCGATGCCGGGCTCTCACCTGAAACGCCAGGCACCACGCTGCAGATCGCCTGCGGCACCTCGCTTCAGGCTGCGCTGGTCCTTGCCGCCAAGATCGCCACGGGCGAGATCGACAGCGGCATTGCCGGTGGCTCCGATACGGTTTCCGACAGCCCTGTGGTGCTCGGGCCCAAGATGCAGAAGCGCATGATTGCGCTTTCGCGCGCCAGGACCACGGGCGAAAAGCTTGCCGCCTTCAAGGGCTTCAATTTCGGCGAGATCGCGCCCGTCGCCCCCTCCACCCAGGAACCACGTACCGGGCTTTCCATGGGCGAGCATTGCGAGTTGATGGCCAAGCAATGGGGCATTTCGCGCGAAGCGCAGGATCTGCTTGCCCTGCGCAGCCATCAGAACGCCGCGGCGGCCTATGACTTGGGCTTCCATGACGATCTCGTCGTCCCTTGCGCTGGCATCTACAAGGACAACAACGTCCGGCCCGATACCAGCCTTGAAAAAATGGCCACCATGAAGCCGGCGTTCGACAAGAAATCCGGCAAGGGGACCCTGACGGCCGCCAATTCCACGCCGCTTACAGATGGCGCTTCCTCGGTGCTGCTGGCAAGCGAGGAGTGGGCGCGCGAGCGCGGACTGCCGGTGCTGGCCTATCTCACCATGGGCGCGGTTTCGGCCAATGATTTCGCCCATGGCGATGGGCTCCTGATGGCTCCGACCATCGCCGTCTCGGACCTGATGCGCCGCTCGGGGCTCGCTTTTGCCGATATCGACTTGTTCGAACTCCACGAAGCCTTCGCCGCGCAAGTACTTTGTACGCTCGCCGCATGGGAAGATCCCGACTACAATCGCGACGTTCTTGGGCGAGATGATCCTCTAGGGGCCGTTCCTGTGGATAAAATTAACGTAAATGGCTCGTCTTTGGCGTATGGTCATCCCTTCGCCGCCACCGGCGCCCGCATCTTGGGAATGACCGCCAAGATGTTGAATACGCATGAAAAACAACGCGCATTGATTTCGGTCTGTACAGCAGGGGGGATGGGGGTTGCCGCTATAGTCGAACGGGCCGGCTAATCAGTGCTTGTCAAAGCCGATTGAGCAAGGATAGGTTCCGTTCCTAGACTAGCGGGGAAAGTTTTTCCTAGTTGGTTCGCATTTGAGCTGCTCCATTTCATCAAGGAGAGCAGCCGATGGGCTGGAAGCATCAGTTACGTCACAATTAAAGGAGACGACCATCATGAAATTCAAGCACGTCCTTGCGGGGGGCGTCCTTGCCGGCCTCATGGCAACGGCAATGGCCAGCACCGCGTCGGCCGAAACGCTCAATATCTTCAACGGCGGCGAGCCGGCTTCGATCGACCCGCACCGTGTGTCGGGCGATTGGGAGAACCGTATTGTCGGCGATTACCTTGAAGGTCTGATGACCGAGGATATCCATGCCGAGCCCATCCTGGGCCAGGCCGCCGATTACACGGTCTCCGATGATGGTCTGGTCTATACCTTCACGATCCGCGACGACGCGGTCTGGAGCGATGGCGAGCCGGTCAAGGCGCAGGATTTCGAATACGCCTTCAAGCGCCTGCTCGACCCCGAGATGGCCGCCGACTACGCCTATCTTCAGTATCCCATCAAGAATGCCGAAGCGGTCAACGCCGGCGAGATGGAGATCGACGAGCTGGGCATCAACGTCATCGACGACAAGACCATCGAGTTCACCCTCGAACAGCCCACGCCGTACTTCCTGGATGCGCTCACCCACTACACCGCCTATCCGGTGCCCATGCACCTAGTCGAGGAACTGGGCGACGAGTGGATCCGTCCGGAAAACATCGTTTCCAACGGCGCCTACACCATCGTTGAATGGATTCCCAACAGCTATATCCGTTCGGAAAAGAGCGAGACCTATTACGATGCCGAAAATGTCGACATCGAAGAGGTCTACTACTACGCCATGGATGACATCTCGGCCGCCTTCCAGCGCTATCGCGCCGGCGACTTCCACATCCTGACGGACTTCCCGACCGATCAGTACCAGCTTCTGCAGGATCAGTACCCCGGCCAGGCGCACGTCGATCCGTTCCTGGGCGTCTATTACTACGTCATCAACCACAACATGGAAGAACTGGCCGATCCCAACGTCCGCCAAGCCATGTCCATGGCCATCAACCGCGACGTGATCGGGCCCAACATCCTGGGTACTGGCGAGTTGCCGGCCTATGGCTGGGTGCCTCCGGGCACCGCTAATTATGATTTCGAGGAATATCGCCCCGATTGGGCCGATCTGGAATATGGCGAGCGCGTCGCCCAGGCCGTCGCCCTGATGGAAGAGGCTGGTTACTCCGCCGACAATCCGCTCAACCTGCAGCTTCGTTACAACACCAACGAAAACCACCAGCGCATCGCGGTGGCGATCGCCGCCATGTGGGAACCGCTGCACATCAACATCGAGCTGTTCAATTCCGAAGTCGCCGTTCACTACGACGCGCTTCAGAACAACGATTTCGACGGCATCGGTCGTGCGGGCTGGCTGATGGACTACAACGATCCCATCAACATGCTCGAACTGCTGCGTTCGGACATCATCTACAACTACGGCCGCTACAACAACGCCGAGTTCGATGAGCTGCTGCGTGAAAGCGCAACGATCCTGGACATGGACGAGCGTGCGGAAATTCTGCGCCAGGCTGAAGAGATCGCGATGAGCGAAACCGCTGCTTTCCCGATCTACTACTATGTCTCCAAGAACGTTGTTTCGCCTGAAGTTGAAGGTTTTGAAGCCAACGCCAAGGACATCCACCGCACCCGTTGGTTGTCGATGTCGGAAGACTAAGATAATGTAACAAGACGCGTGGCCGCGGGTTTATTGCCGCGGCCACGCCCTATTGAGACGGGCTTTGGCTGTGTTTGCCGGCGCCGCCCGCAAAAAGATCGGTACCTCACAATGATCAGATATGTGCTGCGTCGCATACTTGCGGCGCTCCCAGTCGCGTTTATCGCGATCACGCTCTGCTTTATCGTGCTGCGCCTCGCTCCCGGCGGCCCGTTCGACGGCGAACGCCCCCTGCCGCCAGCCGTGCTTCAAAACGTTTTGGCGCATTACAATCTCGATAAGCCCATCTGGGAGCAGTATTGGCTCTACGTTACCGGAGTGCTGCAAGGCGATCTGGGACCGTCGATGACCTCCTACGATTTCTCGGTCAGCCAATTGCTCGCCATCGGCCTGCCCTTCACGCTGATGCTGGGCTTCACGGCCTTCGTGCTCGCGACCACGATCGGCATCATCGCCGGCATCATTGCTGCGGTAAACCAGAACAAATGGCCCGATTATGCCCTGGTCTTCTTCGTGATGATCGGCGTTATCGTTCCCAACTTCCTCATCGCGGCGCTGCTCCAGCTTTGGGTTGGCGTCTATCTGGGCTGGCTGCCGGCCGGCGGATGGCCCGGCTTTTCCATCGCGCACCTCATCCTGCCGGTTATCGTTCTCTCCTGGCCGCATGCGGCGCGCATCTCGCGCCTGATGCGTGGTTCGATGATCGAGATTTTGGGCACCAACTACGTGCGCACGGCCAAATCCAAGGGCATCGGCGAGCGCCTGGTTCTGGCGCGTCACGCCATCAAGCCGGCGATGCTGCCCGTCGTTTCCTATCTCGGCCCGGGCTTGAGCTACCTTCTGACAGGCTCGCTCGTGGTCGAACAGGTGTTCGGGCTCCCCGGCATCGGCCGCTACTTCATCAACGCGGCGCTCAACCGTGACTACGGCCTCGTTCTGGGAACGACGATCTTTTACGTGGTGCTCATTCTCATTCTCAATCTGCTGGTCGACATCGTCTATGCGTGGATCGATCCCAAAGTGAGGTATCGCTAATGGCCGGCTTGACTGGAAAAGACGCAGTCCTGTCGGACTATGCCGAAAAGCTCGAAACGCCTCAGGGCCGTTCGCTGACCCAGGACGCGCTGCTCAGGCTGTCGCGCAACAAGGCGGCGATGGTCTCGATCTTCGTGCTCATCGCCATCATTGCTATTGCGTTCATCGGTCCGTTCTTCGTTCCCTGGGGCGTGGGGGAAGTCGATTGGGCAGCGTTCCGCCAGCCGCCCGATTTCGAGGCGGGCCACTATCTGGGGACCGATCAGAACGGCCGCGACCTTCTCGCCCGTCTGCTGCAGGGCACGCAGATGAGCATCATCGTCGCGGCCGTGGCCACCGTGGTCTCGGTTGTGGTCGGCGTTCTCTACGGCGCGATCGCCGGCTATTTCGGTGGCCGCGTGGATTCGATCATGATGCGCTTCGTCGACGTCATGTATGCCCTTCCCACCATCCTGTTCGTCATCATCCTTGTCGTGATCTTCGGGCGTTCACCGGTGCTGCTGTTCGTGGGCATCGGCCTGCTCGAATGGCTCACCATGGCGCGTATCGTGCGGGGCCAGACGCTGTCGCTCAAGGAACGCGAGTTCATCGAGGCGGCCAAGGCCGGCGGGGCAGGGCCCTTCACAATCATCCTGCGTCACATCGTGCCCAACCTCACCGGGCCGGTGGTGATCTATGCCACGCTCACCATCCCCGAGATCATCCTGACCGAGAGCTTCCTTTCGTTCATCGGGCTGGGTGTGCAGGAGCCGCTGACCTCCCTCGGCACGCTGATTTCCAACGGCGCCGGGGTGGCCGAGGTCATGCCGTGGCTGCTGATCTCGCCGGCGATCGTTCTGGTCAGCATGCTGCTGTGCCTCACCTATATCGGTGACGGCCTGCGCGACGCTCTCGATCCAAAGGACCGCTAATCCATGGCAGATAACGTTTTGGAGGTCAGGGACCTCTCGGTAACCTTCGAGCTGCACGACCGTGAAGTCCAGGCCGTGCGTGAAATGGACTTCTCCCTAAGGGCCGGCGAAACGCTGGCGGTGGTGGGTGAAAGCGGGTCGGGCAAGAGCCAGGCGTTCCTCTCGATCATGGGCCTTCTGGCCCGCAACGGCCGGGCATCGGGCAGCGCCAAGATCGCCGGGACCGAGCTTGTGGGCATGCGCCCCAGGGAGCTCGACGATATCCGCGGCAAGGACATCGCGATGATCTTCCAGGATCCGATGACCTCGCTCAATCCCTATATGCGCATCGCCGATCAGATGGTCGAAGTGCTGGTGCGGCACAAGAACATGAACCGCAAGCAGGCGCTCGAAAAATCCGAGGAGATGCTGCGCACCGTGCACCTGCCCGATGCAAAGCGTGTCATCCGTGCCTATCCGCACGAGCTTTCGGGCGGCCAGCGCCAGCGCGTCATGATCGCCATGGCGCTCCTGTGCGAGCCCAAGGTGCTGATCGCGGACGAGCCCACCACCGCGCTCGACGTCACCGTGCAGGCGCAGATGCTCAGGCTCTTCAAGGAACTGACCGAACAGTTCAACACAGCGCTGGTGATGATCACCCACGATCTGGGCGTCGTGGCGGGGCTGGCCGATAACATGATGGTCATGTATGCCGGCCGGGCCGTGGAAAAGGGCACCGTCGAAGAGCTGTTCTACAGCCCTCGCCACCCCTATACGCTCGGGCTCCTGCATTCGACCCCGCGTGTCGAAACCAAGCGCAACCGCCTCGATCCGGTCAAGGGCCAGCCGCCCAATCTTACCCATCTGCCGCCCGGATGCTCGTTCAATCCGCGCTGTGCCTTCCGCACGGAAATCTGCATCAAGGATCGTCCGGCGCTCATCCCGCGCACCGACGGGCGCGTTTCGGCGTGCCATCATGACGACGCGGTCAAAAATACCAATGAAAAGGTTGCCTGATGAGTGATCAAACAGGCGTTTTGCTGAACGTTCAGAACCTCACCAAGCGTTTCGCTGTCGATGCCGGGCTTTTCAAAAAGCCCCTGATGCTCACGGCGGTCGACGATGTGAGCTTTAGCGTCAATCGCGGCGAAACCCTCGGCATCGTGGGTGAATCCGGGTGTGGGAAATCCACGCTGGGGCGCTGCATCCTGCAGTTGATCGAGCCCGATGACGGCAAGGTGGTCTGGCTGGGCCGGGATTTGACCGAGCTCAAGAAGGACGAGATGCGCAAGGCGCGTCAGGATCTGCAGATCATCTTCCAGGATCCGCTCGCGTCGCTCAATCCGCGCATGACGGTGGGCGAGATCATCGCCGACCCCCTGCGCACCCTCAAGCCGGATATGAACCGCCAGCAGCGGCGCGAACGGGTTCGCGAGGTGATGGATGCGGTGGGGCTCCTGCCCGAAATGATCAACCGCTACCCGCACGAATTCTCGGGCGGGCAGGCCCAGCGCATCGGCATTGCCCGCGCGCTGGTCACCGGTCCCAAACTGATCCTGTGCGACGAGCCGGTGTCCGCGCTCGACGTTTCGATCCAGGCGCAGATCCTCAACCTGCTGGCCGATCTCAAGGACGAATTCGGGCTGACGCTGATCTTTATCAGCCACGACCTGTCGGTCGTTCGGCACGTTTCGGACCGGATTCTGGTGCTCTATCTCGGCCGCATCGCCGAATTGGCCGAGGCCGAGACGCTCTACAACGATCCGCGCCATCCTTATAGCCGGGCTCTGCTCACTGCCGTGCCGATCGCCGACCCACGGCAGGCCCGCCAGCACCGGATCGAGGGGCTGGAAGGGGAAATCCCGTCTCCCATCAATCCGCCCTCGGGCTGCTATTTCCGCACCCGCTGCCCTTATGCGGTCGAACGGTGCGCCCAGGTGGTGCCGCCGCTCGAGTTGACCGATATCGGCTCGCGCGCCTCCTGCATCCGCTGGGAGGAGATCGCCGCCGATCCCGAAGGCGCCCGCACGCGGGCCCGCAACTGACGCGGCGGAAGTCCGGGCAGGGCCTCCTAAATTGTCGATGCGGGCTTTTCGACTCGCGTTGACAGTTAAGGGCTTTGCCCCTATGTTCCGCCCAACTTTGGGATCGCTCCGGCAAAAAGCGGGGGCGATCTCGATCTTTAGCGGTGCCTTGAGCTCCGCCGATCTTTTATTGTCTGAGAGATAAAAATGAAAATCCGCAACTCGCTCAAGGCGCTCATGACCCGTCACCGGGACAATAAGCTGGTCCGCCGTCGTGGCCGCGTCTACATCATCAACAAGGTCAACAAGCGCATGAAGGCCCGCCAGGGCTAAACTGCCGCTTGATCGCAATGAAAAAGGCCCGCTCCGGCGGGCCTTTTTCATTGCGGATCGTCTGGCCCCCTCCACCTCGTCACCTCGAGCTTGGCTGGAGCGAAAGCACAGGGGCGGCAGCCAAAGGGGGCTCACCTCCCCACCTCGTCGTCCTCGGGCTTGACCCGGGGACCCGCAACGTCTCTACCTTCTCAGAAGAAGAGGGTCCCCCGCACCCTCCGCGCCCAAACGTCTCCAGCGGCTTCCCTGCGCTGCGGGTCTCCGGATCAAGTCCGAAGACGACGAAAGAGAAAAAAAGCGGCGTAGGATAAAGCAATACGCCCTCAAGCAGTATCGGCTCTCACCACAGCCTTGCCCCACGCTCCCCTTCTCCCCTGAGGGAGAAGGTGGGCCGGCGAAGCCGGCTCGGATGAGGGGTGCGCAGCGCTTCAGCAATCGGCATGGCGTCTGTTGATATGCTGAGCCCCCCTCATCCCCATCCCTTCTCCCACCAGGGGAGAAGGGGGCTTTTGGCAAACGTTTGAATTCCTGCCGAGGCGCTGCCCCGGACACCCCTTCTCCCCTGGTGGGAGAAGGTGCCCCCGAAGGGGGCGGATGAGGGGGGCGCTGAGCCGACCACACCTTCCGACGTCAAGACTTGCCCCTTCACCCTTCTCCCTTTGGGGGAGAAGGTGGCCGCGAAGCGGGCGGATGAGGGGGGCGCTGAGCTTCAGCAATCACCACGGTTGCTGCTGATAATGCCGAGCCTTCTCATCCCCCTTCCTTCTCGCCTGAGGGAGGAAGGTCGGGGATGAGAGCACCGCTCAGTTGGCCAGACGCGGGGAGTCTCTTACGACCCGCCAGCCCCGTCCTGCCCCACAAACGCGATGCGCAGCATATTGGTCGCCCCTGGCGTTCCCAGCGGCACGCCGGCGGTGATCGCCACCCGGTCTCCGGGCCGCGCCAGGCCTTCGACATAGGCGATCGAGCACGCCCGATCGACCATGTCGTCGAGCGAGATGGCGTCCTCGGTCTGTACGCAATGCAGCCCCCAGACGATCGAAAGCCGGCGCACGGTCGAAAGCTTGGGCGAGAGCGCGATGATCGGCTTGCTCGGCCGCTCCCGCGAGGCGCGGATGCCGGTGGAGCCCGAAGAGGTGTAGGTGACGATAGCGGCAAGATCGAGCGTTTCCGCCACCTGCCGGGTCGCTGCCGAAATGGCGTCGGCAGCGGTGGCTTCAGGCTCGGTTGCCTGGCTCCTGATGATGCCGGGATAGAGCGCGTCCTGCTCCACCGCTTCGGCGATCTTGTTCATGGTGGTCACCGCCTGCACCGGGTAGGAACCCGAGGCGCTTTCGGCCGAAAGCATCACCGCGTCCGCACCTTCGAACACGGCGATCGAAACGTCCGAGACCTCCGCGCGGGTCGGCACCGGCGCGGTAATCATGGATTCGAGCATCTGGGTGGCCACAACCACCGGCTTGCCCAGGCGGCGGCACATGCGGGTGATGCGCTTTTGCATGCCGGGCACGGATTCGAGCGGCATTTCCACGCCAAGGTCGCCACGGGCGATCATGATGGCGTCGGAAAGCCGGATGATCTCCTCGAGCCGCTCGATGGCCTGCGGCTTTTCGATCTTGGCCAAGACCCCGGCGCGGCCCTGGACGATCTTGCGCACGTCGATCATGTCTTCGGGGCGCTGCACGAAGGACAGCGCGATCCAGTCGATCTCCTCTGCCAATGCCGCTTGCAGATCGGCCCTGTCCTTGTCGGTCAGAACGCCGACCGCGAGAATGGTATCGGGCAGCGAAACCCCCTTCTTGTCGGAAAGCTTGCCACCATAGACCACAGTGGTGTTGATTGCTTCGGGCGAGGTCGCCGAAACGCGCAATTCGATCTTGCCGTCATCGAGCAGCAGCCGGTCGCCGGTCTTGACCGATGAAAAGATTTCCGGATGGGGGAGGTAGACCCGTGTCTTGTCGCCCGGCGTTTCGGAAGCGTCGAGCGTAAAGGTCTCGCCCTTGGCCAGCATGGTGGAGCCTTCGGCGAAGGTGCCGACCCTGAGCTTGGGGCCCTGCAGGTCGACCAGGATGCCGATCGGATAGCGCACCGAGCGTTCGACCGCCCGGATCTTGGCGACGGTTTCGCGCATCAGGTCATGGCTGGCATGGCTCATATTGATGCGGAAAACGTCGGCGCCGGCGCGCACCAGTTCCTCGATGACTTTTGGGTCGCTCGAGGCCGGTCCAAGCGTTGCGACGATCTTTACGCGGCGCGATCTCTTCATTGCGGCTCCAGACTGGTTGAATTGTTTTCTGTCAATTGCATGGTCCAATCGGTACGGCCCTGCGTATCGATCTCAAAAAATCCCGTGCGCTCATATCCGCGCGCCAGGCAGTCCTCGACGCCGAAGATTGTAAAGCTCGCATCTTGCGTGCACATGAACACCGAGCCGTCCCAGGCGCCGCCGGCCATGTCGTCCACAGCATAAAGGTAGTAGTAGCGCGAGTTCAGATCGCCCTGGTAGACGATGGCGCAGGCCTCGGGGCCGGCCACCCACCAGCCTTCCGACTGCCAGCCCGATTCCGCGCGATAGCCGAAGGCGATGGAAATCGTGCTCTGGGTCTGGTTGCAGACCCTCAGATCCGCCAGGGCCGGCTGCGGCAGCATCACGGATGCCGGCAGCATGACTACGGCAGCGATCACGAGGGTGCGAATCATGGACAACACGGGATTGGGTCGCGCGGGTAAAGATTGGGCCATGGTGTGTTATCAACGGGTCCAAAGATGTCAATGGGCAGAGGGGTTCATGCTATTATAGGCGAGGGCCGGCAACGTCCGGCCGGCCCGCCTCAAACCAGCGCTAGGCCAGTGTTTGGGCAGAAATTGGATAGCAAGGGAACCGGCTTTCCACACCCGGTTCACGTTTTTGATCGGAAGCCTTGAAGTCGCCCCGCCGATGGGATTGATAAGCGGCAACAACCTTCATTTTGGAAAGTGTGATTCATGGCTGACCACGGCATTGCGCGCGACCAGTTGCGCGCCTTCATCGAACGGATCGAGCGGCTCGAGGAAGAAAAGAAGGCCATCGCCGACGACATCAAGGAAGTCTATGCCGAGGCCAAGGGTTCGGGCTTTGACACCAAGGTCATGCGCCAGATCGTCCGCATCCGCAAGCAGGACCGCAACGAGCGCGCCGAGCAGGAAGCCATCCTCGATCTCTACATGCACGCCCTGGGCATGGCCGATCCCGGTTCCCAGGCCGAATATGACGAGGCGGCGGAGTAAGGCCGCCCCGATTTGGCATCAGCCTGGCTGCTTGAGTCCGAAGACGGTGCCGTTGATATCGGCCGCGTAGACCACTTTGCCCTGGCCGGGGATGGTGTTGATCTCACTCAATTGCCGCCCCTGGACAGCCGTTATGGCCTTGAGCGCGGCGTCGATGTCCTCCACCTCGTACCAGGCGATAACCTTCTGGTCCTTGTAGGCGTCCGACATCACCGCACCGGTCACCGTTCCGCTGTCGAGCATGATGTAGTCCGGGATGAACGGGGAGGGCTCGGCCCTCCATCCGAACACCTGGCTGTAAAAGCGCGCGGTCGCTTCGACATCGCCGCTGGTGATCTCGATATGTACGATTTTGGTCATCGGATTTCTCCATAGCGTTACAGGGCAACCATAGGGTCGGGCTATGATCGCGGGCTTGGACGAAACCGGTGTTCAGGCTGAATGCATCATCTTGGCGATGCCGTTCAGCGTCCGCTGAAAGGTGGTCGGCGTCACCCCGGTAAACCGGCGGAAGTCACGATTGGCATGCGCCTGGTCGTAATAGCCCTGCATCAGGGCGAGTTGGGCCAAACCATCGCCTGGGCGGGCGGCCAATATTTCTCCCACCAGCCTCTGGTAGCGCAGGATGGCCGAAAAGGCCTTGGGAGAAATTCCCACAACGTCGCGAAACTGGCGATAGAGCCGGTCATAGCCGATGCCCATGCGCGCGGCGAGGTCACCGAGCACGTCTGGATCGCTTTCGATCTCTTTGATCGCCATGCGGAGCCGCTCGAGGCCTCGCTGGGGGATGGGGTTCAGCCTTTGCGCCAGAAAGTCTTCCAGCACCCGCGCCGAGGGCTCGCCGAAATCCGCGGCGGCGACGTCGCTCTCCAGCGCCTGGGTCCTCTCGGCTCCGCTCCATTGGGTAAAAGAGAGCAGCGTATCGATGAGGGGCGGACAACCCAATGCGTGGAGCCCGAACGGGGTGGGCTGAGCGGCCACGAGCTTGGAGCGGCCGGTTTGCGCGATGACGACCGGACGCGTGGAAATCCCGGCAACGCTCGTGTCGTTGGCTGTGCGCTTGCCGGTTATCGGGTCCAGCCGGCTGCCGATGTCGCCCAGATTGACGATGATGGTCGGCCGGCCGTTGGGAATGAGGATTTCCCGGCGTTCGGTCTCTCCGACAGTGGCCGAAACGATCCAGAAATGCTCGATATAGTCCGCCAATAGCGGACCGGGTTCGTAGCGTTCGTAGCGAAAGTCAGACGGCGTCATGGCCGGCGGCGGCTAGAGCCCGCAGCGCGTTTTCCTGATCCCCCAGCGCCAGGAGCGCCGTTTCGACGATACCGGCGCGATCCAGGCCCGCCTGGGCATACATGTCGTTCTGCCCCGCCTGCTCGATATAGCGGTCGGGCATCACCAGGGGGCGGAACTTGAGCCCGTGGTCGAGCAGGCCCAATTGCGCCAGCCGCGTCGCCACATGGCTGCCGAACCCGCCGATCGCGCCTTCCTCGACGGTGATCAGCACAGCATGCTCCTTGGCAAGCCGCGCCAGAAGCTCCTCGTCGAGCGGCTTGGCAAAGCGCGCATCGGCAACCGTGGTCGAAAAACCGTAGGTCCCCAGCGTCTCTGCCGCCGCAAGGCACTCGCCCAGCCGCGTGCCCAGCGAGAGCAGCGCAATGGCTGTGCCCTCCTTGAGCACCCGACCCTTGCCGATCTCGAGCGGAATGCCGCGCTCTGGCATCTCGACGCCGGCGCCTTCCCCGCGCGGATAACGGAAGGCGATCGGGCCTTCGTCATAGGCCGCCGCCGTCGCCACCATATGGCGCAATTCGGCTTCGTCGCCGGCGGCCATCACCACCATCCCCGGCAGGGTGGAAAGGTAGGCCACGTCGAAAGCGCCCGCATGGGTGGGCCCGTCCGCGCCCACATAGCCGGCGCGATCGATGGGGAAGCGCACCGGCAGGTGCTGGATCGCCACGTCGTGGATCACCTGGTCATAGGCGCGTTGGAGGAAGGTGGAATAGATCGTGCAGAAGGGTTTGAGCCCTTCGGTCGCCATGCCGGCGGCAAAGGTCACCGCGTGCTGCTCGGCGATCCCCACATCGAAGGTGCGGGTCGGGAAGCGCTTTTCGAACTTGTCGAGCCCGGTGCCCGAGGGCATGGCGGCGGTGATCGCGACGATCTTTTCGTCGCGCTCGGCCTCATCGATCAGGCTCTGTGCAAAAACCGAGGTGTAGGACGGCGCATTGCTCGCCGCCTTGGCCTGGGCGCCGGTGATGACATTGAACTTGGAAACGCCGTGATATTTGTCGGCGGCCTGTTCGGCCGGGGCATATCCCTTGCCCTTCTGCGTCACCACATGGATGAGGATCGGCCCGGTCTCCGCATCGCGGACGTTTTTGAGCACCGGCAGCAGATGGTCGAGATTGTGCCCGTCGATCGGCCCCACATAGTAGAACCCCAGTTCCTCGAACATGGTGCCGCCGGTCCAGAACCCGCGGGCATATTCCTCGGTCTTTCTGGCCTTGTCCTTGATGAAGGGCGGCATCACCGTTTCGACGAATTGCTTGGCCGCGCCGCGCAACCCGCGATAGGCAGGCCCCGACACCAGCCGCGCCAGATAGGCGCTCATCGCTCCGGTCGGGGGGGCGATCGACATGTCGTTGTCGTTGAGGATCACGATCAGCCGGGCGTCCATGGCTCCGGCATTGTTCATGGCCTCATAGGCCATGCCGGCCGAAATCGCCCCGTCGCCGATCACCGCGACCACATTGCGCTTTTCGCCCTGAAGCTCGGAGGCTACGGCCATGCCGAGGCCCGCCGAGATCGATGTCGATGAGTGGCCGGCCCCGAACGGGTCGTATTCGCTCTCGCCGCGCTTGGTGAAGCCGGAAAGCCCGTCCTTCTGGCGCAGCGTGCGGATCCGGCCGCGCCGCCCGGTCAAGACCTTGTGCGGATAGGCCTGATGCCCGACATCCCAGATGATCCGGTCGTGCGGCGTGTCGAAAACGTGGTGCAGCGCCACCGTCAGCTCGACCACGCCAAGTCCGGCGCCCAGGTGCCCGCCGGTGACGGAAACGGCATCGATCACCTCATTGCGCAGCTCGGCGGCGAGCGTGATCAATTCCTCGCGCTTGAGCGCCTTGAGATCGGCTGGCGAGCCGATGGTATCGAGCAGCGGAGTGGCTGGTTTTTCGGACACTTCGATTGCCTTGTGAACGCTGTGTAACGGACGCGTTTTGTTTTTGTCACGTTTTCGAACCGCTAAAGCGGCAAGCGCCCGGTGCTGAAAACGTTCCTGCCCCATGCCCTGATGTAGTCAGGTGGGCGCCTTTTGGCAACAAAAGAGGACCGAACTGTGTCAGTTCGCCTGCGGGTCGTAATGCACCCAGATGGTTTGGGCCGGCCCGAAGCCGTTGCTCGAGGGGCCGAGCGAAGCGGTGCGGGTGAACCCTGTCGCCGCGACGATCTCCTCGCCGGCGCCGCTGCCATCGGACTGGCCTTCGAAAGCGAAATGATCGCTGGCCAGGGCAACGGGCGCGAGCATGGTGTCGGTCACCGTTGCCAGCTCGGGGGCAAACAGTTCGCCCTCGGCGACCGCAAGGCTGGCCATGGCATTGCCGGTGGCCTGATCGGCACGCGCCGGTTCGGCAGCCGGAAGGGTGGCGTTTTCGAACAGCGAAGCAAAGGCATCGAGTTCGGATGGCTGCTCGAGCGATGCGGTCTCGATGGCCGCATCGAACCCGGGCCGGATCGCCAGTTCGGCGGGCTCAGCCGCCTGCGGTTGCACCGCGGCTGCGACGGCGGGTGTGAACTGGGGACGCGGCTGGGGAACCGGCGCTTCCTGGATCGCGGCGACCTCCAGCGAACCGCCGCCGGTGGGCGCATAGGCGGAGGGCGTTTCGGCGCGCAACTCGGCCAGCGCACGGGACATCGAGGGCGGCAGCGGCGCTTCCTCGATTTCCCCGGTGTCGGCCATGGCCACCTGCCGGGTCATCTCGGCGGCGTCGATCACCTGGAAGGGAATGGTTTCGGGCATGGCGGGCGTATCGGCCACCATGGTTCCCGCAATCAGATCGGCGGGCCGGGCCGGCGGGGCAGGGGGCTCGGCGGAGACCCGGACGGGGGCGGAAGCGGCAGCCGCGGCCACCTGGACTGGCGCAGGGGCGGCGGCAGGGGCAGCGGCCACTTGCGGGGCGGGTTGCTGGGCCGCCGGCTGATCGTTGTTGCCGCCACCGGTGATCATGTCCCAGAGCGTGCGAGGCCGGTCACCATCGGCAACCTGGATCGCGCCGTTCATGGACGATCCGGCATTGCACGGCACGCGGTGGCAGCGCTGCCATTCGGCCTGGGCGTAGCGATAGCCTTCCTGGGACAGCACGCGCCCGTTGGAGGGCAGGTGCAGGGTGCGCCCGTCAGGGAAGATTTCGCGTAATTGCGCTTCGGTCATGCGCGGCCAGGCGCGCACCGATGCGGTGTCGAGATGCACGAAGGGGCTGCCCGAGCTGGGATAATACCCCACGCCGCCCACCTGCAAGCGCATGCCCAGCGCGCGTAGCGTGGAGATCGGCACGCCCGGAATATAGAAGTCGATGGCCTTGCCCTTCATGTGCTGGGAATTGTCGGCAACACCCGAGGAGTTCGAGGCCAGCATCGCGTTGGTTGCCGGCGAGCGGTAGGCGGAAACGATGTAGATGGGCTGACTGGCGCCCGATTGCTGATACACTTCCCAGAGCAGGTCGAACAGCGCCGGGTCCATCTTGGCCGGCTCGTTGCGCCGCCAGTCGCGCAGGAACACGTTGAGCCGATCGAGCGCCGATTGGACGAAGCGTCCGTCGCGCTTGTAGACGATGCGGATCGTTTCCTTGGTGTGGGTATAATAAAGATAAAGTTCGCGCTCGTTGGCCGCCTGGGCCGGCGCGATCAGAGGCAGAATGGATGCCAGTGCGATGGCTGCGGCCAGCATGGCCCGCATCAAACGGTTGACTGAACTCGATACCCTACGCGTCACGCCGCTTAGCCCGTCTTTGATTTAAATGCTCGACGGCACCCTATCAGCAACCCATGCGAGAAACGTTAACGCTAACGGGATGTGTATGCGCGCCGATGCCTTGCCCTTGTTTGCGCCAAGCTGAGGGCGAAAGACGGCGTGAAGATGACCAAAATGTTACCGAGTGCTTAAGACGGTCGCCGGAGGATCGGCCCGGAGACCCGCAAGGCCTCGCGCTGCTCGGCAGACGTGTAGCTCCACACCCGCTCCCGCATCGCGTCTCAAACCCGCAGCGAAATCACCTCTCCGCGTCCAGCCCCAGCATTTCGATCACCCGTTCATTGTGCCCGTAAAGATCGGCGAAGGATCGCACCGTGCCGTCTTCGCCCACCCGCAGCGTGAAATAGGCCATGTGCACGGGTACGTGCCGGTCCATGTTGAACCAGCGTTCGCTGCCGCCCAGCGTTGTTTCAAGCGATGCGACGGTGATGTCGGGCTCGAATTCGAGCAGCGCATCGGCAAAGCCGAACGGATCCTGCACCCTGACGCAGCCATGGCTCAGCGCCCGCATGGAACGCTCGAAGAGGTAGGGCGCGTTGGTGTCGTGCAGATAGACATCGTGGCTGTTGGGAAAAAGGAATTTCACCTGCCCCAGCGCATTGGAAGTTCCCGGCTTCTGGCGCACGCGGAACATCGATGGGCTGGCCCGCGACCAATCCACCATCCAGGGGTCGATGGCGTTGCCCTGGTAGAGCAGTTCCATGTTCTGGCTGGCGATATAGTTGGGGTTGCGCGCCACCTGCGGGAAAATCTCCGCCCGCAGGATCGAGGAGGGCACGTTCCAATAGGGATTGGTCACCACGTGCCGGATATTGTCAGAAAACAGCGGCGTCTGGTTTTCCGCCGTCCCCACGATCACCCGCGTGCCCCACACCGACTGGCCGTCGCGATTCACGTCGAGCCGGAACTCGGGAATATTGACGAAAACGTTGAACGCGCCCAGATCCTCGGGCATCCAACGCCAACGCTCCATATTGGCGACGATGTCGGCGCGCGAGGCTCCGCCCGCGCCGTTGATGGCGGCAACCGTCGCCGGGCCCACCACCCCGTCCGGGTTGAGGCCCATTTCGGCCTGGAAGGCTTCGACGGCGGCGGCCAGCGCCTCGTCATAGATCGCCGGGTCGCCACCGGGCGCCAGGGGCACGTCCATGCGCTCGCGCAGCATGGGCACGCGCAGGTCGGTCATGCCGATCTTGATGAGCTTGCCGTCCCCGATCTTGGGCAGGTCCTCGATTTCGCCGGCATAGTGGTCGGCCAGCAATTCACGCAGGGCGACGAATTCGGGATGGGTGGGGTGATAGCCCATGAGCACTGCGGCCGGGTCCGAGGCCTCGGCCACTGCCGCGAACAGTTCAGCTTCATCGACGCTCTTGGGCGCGACATCGACGAAATCGGACACGGTGCGCGGATCGAGCCGGCCGGAATGGGCATCGTTGGCATAGCGCAGGATGGCGGCCGAAAATTCCGCTTCGAGCGCGGCAAACGCGTCCGGGCTGTCCGCCGCCGCCAGATCGAGCCCCTCGGTCAGATAATCCGAAGGCTCCAGGCCCTCAAGATGGGCTTCCCTGAACAGGGCGACGATCTCCTCGGCCGCGTCGGAAAAGGCGATGCCGTCATCGGTCTTGGTCAGCCAGAGTGGTTCGAAATGCCGGGCGCCGTAAAAATAATAGAGCCGGTCGGCATCGGCCTGCTCCCGGCTGCCAGGGGCAGCTTCGGCCATGGCGGCGCGCAGCCCGTCGCGAATGCTTGTTGCGAGTTCGGTCCTGGGCGGCGCGATCAGGATGCGCGTGGCCTCCACGCCGTTGACCATGACCGTTTCGTAGGCCAGGGCGCTCGAACCCAGAAGTGAGAGAGACGCCACGGCTCCCAAAAGGAGCCCTTTGAACCGCAAGCTCAAACCGTTCACCATGCCGCACCAAGCCCTTCGCGCGTCCGTACGCCTTTCAGGCGAATCTTTGATCCGCGCGTATTGGATAAATTTTATCTCTCCTGCTGAGTCCCGCAAGCGAGGTGCCGTCGGCGTGATCGGCAATCCCCCGATATTGCAGCTTTCAGGCAACATCTTGCGCTCCCATGCCTTCGAGCCCGTATTCCTTGAGCTTGCGGTAAAGGGTCGAGCGCCCGATGCCCAATTGCCGCGCCACCTGCGCCATGCGTCCGGCATTGTGGTCGATGGCAAAGGCGATCAGCTCGCGTTCGATCTCGACCAGCGGCAGCAGGTTGCCCGCACCGTCGAGGAACCGGTCGGGGACCGGTGCAGGCGTCGGGTCGGGAAGGCGCGGCAGGGGCGGGGCATTGTCGATGTGGATAGGCTGGGCCGGCGTAAAGCCGCCGCTTTCGGCCCGCGCAGCCTCCCGTCCCTTTTCGGCGACGAGAATCTGGGGAAAATCATCGGGCTGCAGCACCGGGCTTTCGGCCAGCACCACGGCGCGGAAGATGGCGTTCTCCAATTGCCTTATATTGCCGGGCCAGTCATGGCCCATGAGCATATCGAGCGCATCGGATGAAATCGTCGCCACTCGCCGGCCTTCCTCGGCCGCGAACCGGGCGATGAAGTGGTCGACAAGCCCGGGTATGTCGTCCTTCCTCTCGCGCAGTGGCGGCAGGTAGATGGGAAAGACGTTGAGCCGGTAGTAAAGATCCTCGCGGAACGACCCCTCGCGCGCCAGGTTCAAAAGCCGCCGGTTGGTCGCCGAAATCACCCGCACATTGACCTTGACCGGCCGCGCCGCGCCCACCGGTTCGATTTCGCCCTCCTGGAGCGCCCGCAACAGTTTCACCTGCGTTTCGAGCGGCAGTTCCCCCACCTCGTCGAGAAACAGCGTTCCATTGTGCGCCTCGCGGAATTTCCCCGGCGCATCGGCGATCGCCCCGGTAAAGGCGCCGCGCACATGCCCGAACAGGGTGGATTCCACCAGATTGGCGGGAATGGCCCCGCAATTGACGGTGACGAACGGCTTGCCGGCCCGCTCGCCCGATCCCTGGATGGCGCGGGCCAGCAATTCCTTGCCGGTTCCCGATTCCCCTTCGATCAGAACGGGAATGGTGCTCGCCGCCGCCTTCTTGCCCAAGGTCATGGTGCGGGCCATGGCCGGACTTTTGGTGACGATATGGGCAAAGGAGAAATTACCGTCCTTGCGCGCCCGCTCGGCCTTCAAACTCGATTCGAGCGTTCCGAGCTTTAGGGCATTGCGCAGGGAAATGGTGATCCGCTCGGGCGCCACGGGCTTGACGAAGAAGTCGACCGCCCCCAGCCGCATGGCCGAGATCACCGTGTCGAGCGAGGTTTGTGCCGTCTGGACGATGACCGGAATGGCGATTCCGTCGCGCTTTAGCGCTTCGAGCACGCTCATCCCGTCCATTTCCGGCATCACCATATCGAGGATCATCGCCCCGATGCCGTAGGTCTTGCGCAGGACATCGAGCGCCTCGGCTCCCGAATGCACGGCCAGAGGGGTGAACCCGGCCTTTGCGACCACTTCCGAAGTCAGACGAGATTGAACCGGATCATCGTCGACGATCAGAACCTTGTGCATTAGGGACGCTCACTCCAACACGACCACTCAGGCTCCCGGCGGCAAGAATCGCCGGGTGTGCCGATTTGGGTCAGGCTAGGCCCGATCCTTTAACAGGGCTTTAAGCAAGCTCGCCTTGGCAGGGGATGGACGCCCCGATAAGGTGCGCGCCAAAACCGACACGAAGCGGAGTACCTCCATGTCCTCTCCCGCCCCGCAATCGACCCACAACCAGTTCGGCCAGCTCCCCGAATGGGATCTTTCCGATCTCTATCCCGGCGTTGCCTCGGACGAACTCAAGGCCGACCTTGCGTTCCTCGACACCGAGACCAGGGCGTTCGAGGCCGACTACAAGGGCAAGCTCGAAGCTCTCGCTCGCGAGGGGAAACTGGTCGAGGCGGTCAGGCGCTACGAAAAGCTCGACGAGGTCATGGGGCGGCTGGGCTCGTTCGCCTATCTCAACTACGCGCAGAACACCGGCGATGGCGATCGGGTCAAATTCCTCGGCGACACCCAGGACAAGCTGACCAACCTTTCGACCCGCGTGCTGTTCTTTACCCTCGAGATCAACCGTATCGACGACGCGGTGCTCGATGCCGCGTTCGAAGCGAGCGCCGATCTCGCCCGCTACCGTCCCTGGTTCACCGAATTGCGCAAGGCGCGGCCCTACCAGCTCGAGGACCGGGTGGAAGAGCTGTTCCACGACAAATACGTCACCGGCCACGCCGCCTGGAACCGCCTGTTCGACGAGACCATGGCCAGCCTTTCCTTCGATGTCGCCGGCGAGACGTTGGGGCTCGAGCAGACCCTCAATTTGCTCTCGGACAAAAAGGAAGAAAAGCGCTCGGCCGCTTTCGGCGCGCTCACCAAGACGCTCTCGGAAAACAAGAAGCTCTTTGCCCACATCACCAATGTGATGGCCAAGGACAAGGAAATCTCCGACCGCTGGCGCGGCTACAAGGACGTCGCCGACAGCCGCCACCTTGCCAATTCGGTGGAGCGCGAAGTCGTCGACGCGCTGGAGAAATCGGTCCGCGAAGCCTATCCGCGCCTTTCGCACCGTTATTACCAGATGAAGGCGAAATGGTTCGGCAAGGACCAGCTCGACGCCTGGGACCGCAACGCCCCGCTCCCCACCTCCGACGACCGCATCTTCGATTGGGACACGGCCAGGACCACCGTGCTCGACGCCTATGGCCGCTTCTCGCCCAGGCTGGTCGAAGTCGCCCAGCCCTTTTTCGACAGCGGATGGATCGACGCGGCGGTCAAGCCCAACAAGGCGCCGGGCGCCTTCGCGCATCCCACCGTCACCACGGCCCATCCATACCTCATGCTCAACTATATGGGCCGCACCCGCGACGTCATGACGCTGGCCCATGAGCTCGGTCATGGAGTTCATCAACGCCTTGCCGCTCAACAAGGCGAACTCATGGCTTCAACACCACTAACACTGGCTGAAACCGCCAGTGTTTTCGGGGAGATGTTGACGTTCCGCGCCATCCTGGACGCCACCACCGACCCCCGCCAGCGCTTCGCTCTGATCGCCTCGAAAATCGAGGACATGCTCAACACCGTCGTGCGGCAGATCTCGTTCTATACGCTCGAGCGCAAGATCCACCTCGCGCGCCGGGAAGGCGAGCTAAGGCCCGAGGAAATCGATGCTTTTTGGATGGAAGTCTCCACCGAAAGCCTCGGTCCGGGCATCCGGCTGAACGAGGGCTATGAAGTTCTCTGGAGCTATATCGGCCACTTCATCCACGCCCCGTTCTACGTCTATGCCTATGCTTTCGGCGATTGCCTTGTGAACTCGCTTTACGCACAGTATGAAAAGTCCAGCGAGGGTTTCGCCGAAAAGTATTTCGAGATGCTCAGCGCCGGCGGATCGAAACACCATTCCGAGCTTCTGGCACCGTTCGGGCTGGACGCCCGCGACCCGCAATTCTGGTCGCTGGGGCTGTCCATGATCGAAAGACTCATTGACGAACTCGAACAAACGCAGCCCTAACAAGGGCATTCAGGGTCCAAATCTCAAATCAGGGGAAAGCCGCAATGGCCGAAAACCAGGTCGCAACCTTTTCGAACGAACCGATCTCCGACGCCGAAAAGGCCAAGGAATTCGAAGAGCATACCAAGACCTATGCAGGATTTCTCGCCGGCACCAAGTGGACGGTCATCGCCACTGTCGCCATCCTGGTCGTTCTGTATCTCGTCTTTGTCGTTTAAGCCGGTCGCCCTGGGGGGCTGGCCGACACATCTTGCAGGCCACTAAGAGGCAAGGGTTTCATGAAAATTGCCATATTGCGCGAGCGCGCGGGGGGAGAAACCCGCGTAGCCGCGACGCCGGAAACGATCGCCAAGCTCATCGGGCTGGGCGCATCGGTCAGCGTCGAATCAGGGGCAGGGGAAGCGTCGCGCATCCTCGACCAGCACTATAAGGACGCCGGAGCGAGCGTCGAAACGACCGCAGCGGCCGCCGTCAAAGGCGCCGACGTCATTCTCGCCGTGCGCCGTCCGGACGTTGCGGCGCTGGCCGGCGCCGCCAAGGGCGCGCTCGTTCTCGCCATCGCCGATCCCTATGGCAACGAGGCGGCGCTTGCCGCGCTCGCCAAGGCCGGGCTGTCGGTGTTCGCCATGGAACTGATGCCGCGCATCACGCGCGCTCAGGTCATGGACGTGCTTTCGAGCCAGGCCAACCTCGCCGGTTACCAGGCCGTCATCGAAGCCTCGATGGTCTATGACCGCGCGCTGCCCATGATGATGACCGCCGCCGGCACCGTCCGCGCCGCCAAGGTGTTCGTCATGGGCGCCGGCGTTGCAGGCCTGCAGGCCATCGCCACCGCCAAGCGCTTGGGCGCCGCCGTTTCGGCCACAGACGTGCGCGCCGCCGCAGGCGAGCAGGTGGAATCTCTGGGCGCCAAATTCATCATGACCGATGCGCTCAAAGATGCCTCGGGCACCGGTGGTTATGCGCGCGAACTCACCAAGGAAGAGCAGGCCGCACAGGCCGAACTCGTCGCCGGGCACATTGCCAAGCAGGATATCGTGGTCACCACCGCGCTGATCCCCGGCCGCCCCGCGCCCAAGCTCATCACCAAGGCGATGGTCGAATCCATGGCTCCGGGCTCGGTGATCGTCGATCTTGCCGCCGAGCGCGGTGGCAATGTGGAACTCACGGTTCCGGGCCAGACGATCGTCCACAACAACGTGACGATCATCGGCACCCTCAATCTGCAGGGCAAGATCGCGGCCACCGCTTCCCAGCTCTATGCCAAGAACCTCTTGGCCTTCCTTGACACCATGGTCGACAAGGAAGCCAAGAGCTTGAAGGTCAATTGGGATGACGAACTGGTCAAGGCCACGCTTCTGACCCGCGACGGCGCCGTCGTGCACCCCAATTTTGCCACCGCAGCCGAAGCGGCTCCTGCCGTCGCGGCGCCCGCCGACAAGGCCGAAGCCAAGGCGCCAGCCAAGACCGGTACAGCGCGCAAAACGGCCGCCAAATCCACTACGGCCGCCGCGCCCAGAACTGCAACCGCCAAGGTCCCTGCCAAAAAGGGCACCACGGGCAAGGCCGCTGCCGCCAAGGTCGCCACGGCCGGCGCCGTCGAGGTGCCCGCCAAAAAGGCGCCGGCCCGCAGAACCACCAAGGCCGCTGCGGACACCACTGAAGCTGCAGCAAAGCCCGCAGCCAAAAAGCCTGCCGCCAAGAAGCCGGCAGCCAAAAAGGATGGAGGTCAGTAATGGTCGGCGTCGATAGTTTCTTTTTCTTCCTCTCGATCTTCGTCCTGGCGATCTTCGTGGGCTACTATGTCGTCTGGTCGGTCACCCCGGCTCTTCACACCCCGCTCATGGCGGTTACCAACGCCATCTCCTCGGTCATCGTGGTCGGCGCGCTCCTTGCGGTCGGCGTTTCGCTGGTCGGCGATACCGGCCCGGCCCGCTGGTTCGGGTTCATCGCGTTGATCCTGGCGTCGGTGAACATTTTCGGCGGGTTCCTCGTCACCCAGCGCATGCTGGCGATGTACAAGAAGAAGGGCTGATCCAACCATGATCTCTGCAAATATCGCGGCCCTCGCTTATCTCATTGCCGGGTCCCTGTTCATCCTCGCCCTGCGCGGGCTTTCTTCGCCGGTCACTGCCCGGCGCGGCAACTACATGGGCATGGTGGGCATGGCGATCGCCATCGTCACCACGCTCGCCATCGCCGCCCCCACCGATCCCTTCGCCTGGGTGCTGATCATCGGTGGTCTGGCCATCGGTGGCGGCATCGGTGCGTTCATCGCCCGCGGCGTGCCTATGACGGCCATGCCGCAGCTCGTCGCCGCCTTCCACTCGCTGGTCGGTCTTGCTGCCGTCTTCGTCGCGGCCGCCGCGCTCTATGCGCCGGAAGCCTTCGGCATCGGCACCCCCGGTCACATCCACGCCCAGGCGCTTATCGAAATGAGCATCGGCGCCGCCATCGGTGCCTTCACCTTCACCGGTTCGGTCATCGCGTTCGCCAAGCTCGATGGCCGCATGTCGGGCAAGCCGATCCTGTTGCCGGCCCGGCACCTGATCCATCTTGCCGTCGGCATCGCGATCATCGCTCTGGTCTGGTACTTCACCGTCACCGCCGATCCGCTCGCCTTCTGGGGCATCGTCGTTTTGGCTCTCGTCCTGGGCGGCCTGATGATCATCCCGATCGGGGGCGCCGACATGCCAGTCGTGGTCTCCATGCTCAACTCCTATTCGGGCTGGGCCGCCGCCGGCATCGGCTTTACGCTGGGCAACACCGCGCTGATCATCACCGGCGCGCTGGTCGGCTCCTCGGGCGCGATCCTTTCATACATCATGTGCAAGGCGATGAACCGCTCGTTCATCTCGGTCATCCTTGGCGGCTTTGGTGGCGATGATGCCGCCGCTGCCTCAGGCGATGTGGAAGAACGTCCGGTCAAGCAAGGTTCTGCCGAAGACGCCGCCTTCATCATGCAGAACGCGTCCAAGGTCATTATCGTCCCCGGCTACGGCATGGCCGTGGCCCAGGCTCAGCACGCCCTGCGTGAAATGGCCGACGAACTCAAGGCCGCCGGCGTTGATGTCTCCTACGCCATCCACCCGGTCGCCGGCCGCATGCCCGGGCACATGAACGTGCTCCTGGCCGAAGCCAACGTGCCTTACGACGAAGTGTTCGAACTCGAGGACATCAACTCCGAGTTCTCCCAGGCCGACGTGGCCTTCGTCATCGGCGCCAACGACGTCACCAACCCTGCCGCCAAGACCGACAAGACGTCGCCGATCTACGGCATGCCGGTCCTCGACGTCGAAAAGGCCGGTACGGTGCTGTTCATCAAGCGCGGCATGGCCGCCGGCTATGCGGGCGTGCAGAACGAGCTGTTCTTCCGCGACAACACCATGATGCTGTTCGGCGACGCCAAGAAGGTCACCGAAGCCATCGTGAAATCGATGAACCACTGAGTTTGCTCAGAAGCTGATCGTGGAGGGCCCGGGGGAAATCCCGGGCCTTTTTCGTTCCAGTTACACCGCTGTGCGTACTTGCCGCTTTGTGCCTGGGTGTCCATCTTGAGCCCAACAGAAAGGCTCTCCATGACCAGATCCATCCGCATCGACCTGTTCACCGATATTGTCTGCCCCTGGTGCCTCATCGGCACCGCGCGCCTCGATCAGGCGCTGGCGACGCTTCCCGATGATGTCGAGGTCGAAGTGCTGCACCATCCCTTCCTCCTCGATCCGACCACCCCTGAAGAAGGGCAGAACACCAGGGAGCGCCTCTCGGCCAAATATGGCGGCGATATCGATGCCATGCAGGCGCGTGTGCAGTCGGTTGCTCGCGATGCCGGCGTACCGCTTGACATGAGCGTTCAGCCCATGAGCTATCCCACGATCAAGCCGCACACGCTGATCCGCTCGGCGGCGCCCGAGCAGCAATACCCGCTGGCCAAGGCCTTCGCCGCCGCGTATTTCCTCGAAGGCAAGAACATCACCGACAACGACCTCCTTGCCGATATTGCCGCCCAGCGCGGTTTCGACCGTGATGCCGCGCTGGTTTTGATCGCCGATGAGAACGAAAACGATACCACCAGGGCCATGGCGCTTTCGGCCAGCCAGCAGGGCATCAACGGCGTGCCGTTCTTCATCTTCAATAACCAGTTCGCCATTTCCGGCGGTCAACCGCTGGAGGTCTTCCAGCGCGCCTTCCGCGTGGCGCTTGGCGAGGAAGCGCTGAACTAGACGAAGCTTTCCCCCGGCGGTATCAGAAAAGCAGATGCTGTCGGGAGGACATTCATGCTCAAAAAGATCGTCATCGGCGTCCTCGCCTTCATCGTCGTGGTCTATGGCGGGCTGGTCGCCTATCTTTACGTCAATCAGCGCGCCTTCTTCTTCAGTCCGGCAGGCGAGACCTTCGACCCCGCCGCCATCGGGCTCGATGCCGAAATCGTCACCATTCCCACGACCAATGAGGAGGTGATCACCGGCTGGTATGCCCCGCCGGCCGACGATGCCCTCCCGGCCATCCTCTATCTCAAGGGCAATACGGGAAGCTTTTCCGCCGAGCACGAGCGCTTCACCGCCTTCACCCAAGCCGGGTACGGCTTCCTCTCGGTCGACTATCGCGGCTTCCCGCTCTCGCCCGGCGAAATTACCCAGGATCATATCCTCGCCGACGCGCTCGCCGCCTTCGATTGGCTGGCCGAGCGGGAGCAGCATATCGCCATCTGGGGCCGCTCTCTGGGTGCCTCGCCTGCCGTCTGGGTCGCGAGCCAACGGCAAGCCGACGCGCTGCTTTTGGAAACCCCTTTCTATTCCGCCGTCAACGTCGCCGCCGAGCGTTATCCGTTCATCCCCGTCGCCTGGCTAATGCTTGACCAGTTCCGCTCCAATGACTGGATCGGCGCCGTCGAGGAGACTGTATTCGTTGCCCATGGCACCGCCGATCAGACTGTCAGCGTCGGCAATGGCGAGCGGCTTTTCGAGGAGGTCCCGAACCCTTATGATCTGTGGATCGAGGAGGGCGCCGACCACTCCGATCTCTGGGCACGGGGCATATGGGAGCGGGCGCAGGCGTTCTTTTCGGAGGCGGAGCAGGGAGGCTGAGATGCCGAAATTTCTCGCAATCTACACCGGAACGGCCAGCGCGACAGAAAAGGCGCAGGCCGAGGGCACGATCGACAAAGCGGCGGGTATGAAAGCCTGGGGCGAGTGGATGGAAACCCACGCCGCCTCCGTCGTCGATCCCGGCGGCCCGCTGGGCAGGACCAAGAAGATTTCCCCCGACGGCATCGCCGACATCACCAACACTGCGGCCGCCTACATCATCGTCGAGGCCGATAGCCATCAGGCGGCGGCCGAGATGTTCCGAGGCCACGCCCATTTCACCAAGTTCCCGGGCGAGGGCGTCGAAGTGATGCCGATCCTCGACATGCCCGAGATGTAGCGGACGAGATCAGCCCGCCTTTAACCGCGCGATTGTCGCCAGTTCGTGGCGTGCGCCCGTTCGGTTGCGGATTGTCGGGGCATGCCCGACAGCGACGAAGGAGGGCGGGGCCTCTCGCAAGCTCCACGTAGCGTTCCACGTCCGCAAACAAAAACGCCGCCCTTGCGGGACGGCGTTTCTTGCAAATACGTTCTTGTCGAACAAGAAGCTTAGCGACGGCCGGCTGCAACACCAGCTTCGCGCTGTGCGCGCTTACGAGCCAGCTTGCGGGCCCGGCGAATTGCCTCGGCCTTCTGGCGCGCCTTCTTTTCGGAAGGCTTCTCGTAATAGTTGCGCAGCTTCATCTCGCGAAACACACCTTCGCGCTGCAACTTCTTCTTCAGCGCCCGGAGCGCCTGATCGACATTGTTATCGCGAACGACTACTTGCACGCGGAACACCCGCCCTTTCGGTTAGAGAACTCGGTTGAAAATCAAGCGACAAAGGCCAATAGCACTTTGGCGCCGACCAGCACGTGCCGGTCACCGTGGCCGCGCTAGTTACCAGAAGAGTCGGGCGTTGTCCACTGGGGCGACCTAAAAACCTAAGGTTTCGGCACCTTCACGATATTGAGGTGCCCCATTTTGCGCCCCGGTCGGGCTTCGGTCTTGCCATAGACGTGCGGTTGCACCCCGGTGACCGAGCGTCCGGCGGTCGCATTGATTTCCTCGCCGATCAAATTCTCCATCACCACATCGGCCAACCGGGTGGTGTTCCCCAGCGGCCAGCCAAGAATGGCGCGGATGTGGTTTTCGAATTGGTCGGTGACGCACACCGCCTGGGTCCAGTGCCCCGAATTGTGCACCCGCGGTGCGATTTCGTTGACGAGGATTTCCGGCTCATCGCCGTCGGCAACGAGGAAGAACTCGACCCCCATCGTCCCCACATAGCCCAACTCGGCAGCGATCTGCCCGGCAATCCCGCCCGCCTTGTCGGCCGCCCGCCCCGAGATTGATGCCGGCAGTGTGGAGGTTTTGAGGATATGATCCTTATGGACGTTCTCGGCTGGGTCATAGGTCACCACAACCCCGTCGGCCCCGCGCACGACGATCACCGAGATTTCCTTTTGGAACGCCATGAAGCCCTCGAGCACCAGGTCCACCCCCGAGAGCGCGGCGAATGCGGCCTCGGCGTCCTCTGGGGTGCGGATGGTGCGCTGGCCCTTGCCGTCATAGCCCAGCCGCGTGGTCTTGAGCACCGCCGGCAGGCCGATCTCGGCGATGGCGGCGTCGAGATCGGCACGGCTGTTGATCGCGCGATAGGGCGCGACCGCAATTCCTGCGCGGGTCAGAAACCCCTTCTCGGCCAACCGGTCCTGGCTGACCTCCAGCGCTTTGGGGCCGGGGTAGAGCGGAACGTTCTCGGCAATCACCTTGGCGGTTGCCAGCGGCACGTTCTCGAACTCGTAGGTGACGACATCGACCGCGCCCGCAAAAGCCCGGAGCGCCGCCACGTCGTCATAGCCCGCCACCGTCTTGTGGGGCGTCACCTCGAAAGCGGGGCTGTTCTCGTCGGGGCAGAAGATGTGAGTGCGCATGCCCAATTGGCTGGCCGCCAGGGAAAGCATGCGCCCAAGCTGTCCGCCACCCAGGATGCCGATGCGCGTGCCGGGAAGCAGGGGAGTGATTTCAGTCATCGTCCTTGGGAAACTCCGCAACCAGATTGGTCTGCCGCTCGCGCCATTCGGCCAGCCGGGCGGCCAGTTCCTCGTCGGCCAGCGAAAGGATGGAAGCGGCGAGCAGCGCCGCGTTGATCGCTCCGGCCTTGCCGATGGCGAGCGTGCCCACCGGCACCCCGCCCGGCATCTGAACGATGGAGAGCAGGCTATCCTGCCCATGCAGCGCCTTGCTCTCGACCGGTACGCCGAGCACCGGCAGTGTCGTCATGGAGGCGATCATGCCCGGAAGGTGTGCGGCTCCGCCGGCGCCGGCGATCACCACCTTGAAGCCCTCGTCCCGCGCACTGGTAGCGAAATCGACCATGCGCAGCGGGGTGCGGTGCGCCGAAACGATCCGCGCTTCATAATCGACCCGGAGCGCCTCGAGCGTTTCGGCGGCAAAGCGCATGGTGGGCCAGTCCGACTGGCTGCCCATGACGATGGCAATGGGGGGAGATGAAACCAAGAGCCTGTCCCTCAGTGCGGCTAAAGCGTGGCTGTAGCCGAAAACCCCACCCCGTTCAAGGCGTGAGCCAACCATCGCGCTGGAACAAATCCGAGCCTCGGCACGTTCTGGCTCCAGGCCCGGAGGGGGTCTTTGGGAACCTTATTTGATGGACACACGCCCGCCGGCCACACCGGCCCCATCACCGTTGGCCGGCCAACCGCTGACCGCGATCCTGACCTTCGTACTGATCGTCACCGTACTTTATCTGGGGCGCGGCATCATCGTGCCGCTGGTGCTCGCCGTGCTGCTCGCGTTCGCCCTGGGCCCGGTGGTCAACGCCCTGCGCCGGGTGCGTGTCCCTCATATCGTCGCGATCCTCGTGGCGGTTCTGGCCGCCATCGTGCTCATCGGCGCCATTGCCTATACCGCCGTTTCCCAGTTCATCGCACTGGCCGGCGATCTGCCGCGCTACCAGGCAACGATCAGCGAAAAGCTGCGCACGGCACAGGAAACCTTCGGCGGCGGGCAGGTCATCGACAGACTGGTTTCGACCATCGAGCGGGTCGGTGCGCAGATCGAATCCAATACCGAAGGGTTCACGGTCGATGAGGGCGATCCCATTCCGGTGGTCATCGCCGATGATGGCGGCGGGGCGCTGGAAATTGCCCAAAGCGTGCTGTTTTCCATCGTCGGTCCGCTTGCTTCGCTGCTGATCGTCACGATCTTTCTCATCTTCCTGCTGCTCGAGCGCGAGGAACTGCGCGACCGGTTTCTCAAGCTCGTCAGCCGCGGCGATCTGCGCTCGTCCACCGAGGCCATGAACGAAGCCAGCGAGCGGGTAGGGCGTTATCTTCTAGCCCAGGCTTCGGTCAACATGGCCTATGGAGTGCTCTTTGCCGCCGGGCTGTTCCTGATCGGCGTGCCGAACGCCATCCTCTGGGGGCTTCTGGCCACCATCTTCCGCTATATTCCCTTCGTGGGCACGCTCATCATCGCATCGGTGCCCATCCTGCTCGCCATTGCCGTTGATCCGGGCTGGAGCATGCTGCTCTGGGTCATCGGGCTCTACCTGGCGCTCGAAGCGATCAGCAACAATTTCATAGAACCGCGCCTTTACGGCAATTCCACCGGCCTCACCCCGCTCGCGGTGCTCGTTGCCGCCATGTTCTGGGCCACCCTTTGGGGCCCGATCGGCCTCATCGTCTCGATGCCGCTCACCGTCTGTATCGTGGTCATGGCGCGCTATGTGCCGGGGCTGAGCTTTATCGAAACCATGCTCGGCAGCGCCCCGGTCCTGCTGCCGCAGGAGCGCTTTTACCAGCGCCTTATCGCCGGCAATGCCGAGGAAGCGACCGAAGTGGCCGATCGCGAGATCGAGGACGGCGATGTCGCGCGCTTTTACGACGAGATCGCGGTGCCCGCCCTGCGCCTGGCCGAAGCCGATATCGCGGGCGATCTTGCCGATCCTTCTCACCGCCACCGGGTTGTCGAAACCCTCGCCGAGGTGATCGAGAACATTGAGGGCACCGCCGACCCGGCCAATGGTGGCGAGGAGACGCGGGTGCTCGTTTTCGGCGGCAAGACCGAGCTCGATCAGGCGATAGCGCTCATGGTGGCCGAGCGGGTACGCGCGGCTGGTTTCCCGGTTCGGGTCATGGCTCCTGTCACGCTGCGCAAGGAGGGCATCGCCCAGCTCGATCTTTCGGGCACCGATGTCGCGTGCCTCTGTTATCTGGGCGCCAAGCCCGAAATCTACGCTCGGTACGCCGCGCGTCGTCTCAAGCGTATCCGGCCGCACATCCACGTCATCGCTGGCTATTTCCATCCCGATCTGCGCGCTTCCGGTCGGGAAGGAACGTCCGAGGACATCGATGTCGTCACCCATACCATAGCCTTGGCCGAAAGCTCGATCACCGCAGCGCTGGGTGCCGAAGGGGAGACCGCGCCGGGTCCCACGCCGTCGAGCGATGAAACGCGGCTGGCTGCGCGCGCTCTTTCGGCCCAGGCCGCCGCCGATCCCGCCATCGCGCATGCACTGCGCCGGCTGGCCCAGTCAGCGGGCGCCACGGTAGCCATGGTCACTGTCGTTCCGCTCGGCGAGGAGTTCGCCGAGGACCATAAATCAAGCCATGCCGAACATCTCGCCCGCGAGGTGCTCGCCCGCAAGGGCACGCTGATCATCGAGGATCTCCAGCATTCGCCCTATGCGCACCTGCGCAGTGTCGTCGAGAGCGGAGTGAGGGCCTATGCTGGCGTTCCCGTCGCGCTCGACGATCGGCAGATGGGCGCCGTTCTCGCGGTCTTCGACCAGGAGCCTCGTCTCTACGAGGACGCCCAGGTCAATCGCATCGAACAGAGTGCTCAGCTTCTGGCCTCGGATCTGCAATCGCTTCTCGTGCGCCGCGAGGCCGAGGAAAAAGAGGCGATCGACTGACCTTTGCTGAGCCGTGATCAGTCAGGGTTCGAGAACCAGGCTGCTCGGCAACCCCCACACCTGATCGCTAATGCGCATGTCCGTCGTCGAAGTCCTGCGTCCCCGCCTGCCAGTATCCGGCGGCCTTGATCCAGTCGGGATCGTGCCCGCGCTCCTCGACGAAATATTTGCGCACCGCCTTGCTCATGGCGCTCTCGCCGGCCACGAAAATGTAGCCCTCGCCCTCGGGCACGTCGATCATCTCGACGGCGGCGAGCAAGAGACTTGGATCGCCCGGCTCGCCACCCTCGCGGCTCACCCATTTGATGTCGGCTCCAGCCGGCGCGTCGATCGTCTGGATCTCGCTTGTGTCGGCCACTTCGATCAGAGCGATGGCACGAGCTTCCCGCGGCAGCTCCTCGAGGCGGCGCGCGATGGCGGGCAGGGCGGTTTCGTCGCCCACCAGCAGATACCAGTCGAAATCTCCGCGCAGGACGAACGAGCCGCGCGGCCCACCCACCCCGATCATATCACCGGGTTTGGCACCTTGGGCCCAGCTCGAAGCCGGACCATCCCCGTGCAGCACGAAGTCGAGCGTCAGGGTTCTGGCCGTGTTGTCGTAAAAGCGCGGGGTGTAATCGCGCGATTCCGGGCGCTGGCCGTCAGGAAAGATCAGCCCGTTCTCCCCGCGCACAGGCGCGGGAAATTCGGAAACCCCCGGCTCGGCGAAAAACAGTTTGCAGTGGTCGTCATAGCCAAGCGAAACAAAGCTTGAAAATTCGTCCGATTGCAGCGTGATCCGCGCCATCTTGGGGGTGATCCGCTCGGTGGCGACTACCTTGGCGACGCGGAATTTCAATTCGTGGCGTATGCGCTCGACGAAGCGGGATTGGTCGGTCATCTGCGGTGGTCCTTGGCTCGGCTAAACAAGAGCCGGCGTACAAATGATGATGGGTGAAGTCAACTTAACTTAATGTCACGCGATGATGTCGGGCAGGATGATGCGCTCGATCTCGACGATCCGGTCCTTGAGGGCGAGCTTGCGCTTTTTCAAACGCTGGATCAGCGTGGCATCGGCGAGCCCGGAGGCTGAAAGCGTATGGATCGCGGCGTCCAGATCGGCATGTTCCTGCCGTTTTGTGGCCAGTTCCAGCCCAAGCTTGGCCTCTATCTGCTTGTCCAAAGGCAACATGAACGCGTTTTCCCCACGGACGCCCCGCAACGACATATTTGTGACTCTTGCCATAGATTTGCCATTGGACAAAGCCGCCAAAGAGTGTGACGATATTGTCGTCCATTGATGAAAGGAGTGACTATGACCTCACAGACTTACATCACCTCCCTGGAGCGGCGGCATCAGGATCTGGAACGCAAGATCAACGAAGAGATGCGCCACCCATCCCGCGACGCTCTTTTGATCGCAGCCCTCAAACGCAAGAAGCTTGAAGTCAAGGATCAGATGGCACAAGCCAATCGCGACGTCGCTCATTAGGCGTTTGCTCAAGGCGAGTTTCTGTGAGGCCACGGCGCAAGCTGCGGCCTTTTTTATTGGCCGAGCTAGGCCAAAAGCCCCACTGCGCCATCGTAGATGAGCTTGAGCGAGAGCAGGAAGATCAGCAGGTAGGCCACGCGGTAGAAGATTGCCGGATCGATGCGGCGAACCACGAACACGCCCACCAGCATGCCGGCGATGGCGACCGGCACGAGGTAGAGCGCCGCCTGCATATTGGCCCATGAGAGCTGGCCCAGCACCAGATAGGGCGGGATCTTTACCGCGTTGACCACTGCAAAGAACACCGCATTGGTGCCGGCAAACAGCGCCGGGGTCAGCCGCAGGGGCAGCATATAAATCTGCACCGGCGGCCCGCCGGTGTGGCTCACAAAGCTGGTGAACCCGGCGACCGATCCCCAGAATGTTCCCCAGAACCGCGAAGGCGGCAGGCCCTCGAGCTTTTTGCGCAGCGGCAGCCAGGCATCGAGCACGAAAAGGAGCGTGATGATCCCGATCGCCAGGCGCACCATGGCCTCGCTCACCACCGCCGAAAGAGAGAACGCGATCACCGTTCCCACCAGGGCGCCGGGCAGCAATATCCAGAAGATGCGCCAATTGACCTCGCGCCGATAGGCGATGAGCGCGATCATGTCCATGACGATCAGCAGCGGCAGCATCATTCCTGCCGCGTCCCGGGCCGGTATCACCAGGGTCAGCAGCGGCACGCCCACCACGCCCAGGCTCGCCACAAGGCCCGATTTGGAAAGCCCGACGAGAAAGACCGCCAGCGCGGCGACGAGAAAGAAGGTGGGATCGGACATGAAGCGTGAAATGGGAAGGGGGAGTCTGCGCATAGCGCCGCTAAACCGGTCGGGTGTCAAGCATCGTCCCAAATGAACGGCCCGCCGCGGGCTGCGCGGCGGGCCGTTCGACAGTCAGGGAAAGGGCTTACTCGCGATCGTCGCTGTCGGAATCGCTGCCCTTGAGGGATTTGAGCTTGGCAAACACCGACTCGGCTTCCCGCTCGGCGTCGTATTCCTCGTTGGCCGGTGCGTCGGCTTCACCCTCTTCACCCTCGGGCGCATACTGGGCGCGGTTGAGCGCTTCCTCGGCGGTCAGAAGCCGCGTGCCCTCGGGCGCGTCTTCGGTGATGCCGGCCTGGCGAGCGGCCTTGCGTACTTCCATGTCGAGCTCGATCTGGCTGCACAGGCCCAGCGTCACCGGATCCATGGCGGTCAGATTGGCCGCGTTCCAGTGGGTGCCTTCACGCACGGACTCGATCGTGGACTTGGTGGTGCCCACCAGCCGCATGATCTGGGCGTCCTTGAGCTCGGGGTGGTTGCGCACCAGCCATTTGATGGCGTTGGGGCGCTCGTGCCGGCGCGAGGTCGGGGTGTAGCGCGGGCCACGGCGCTTGGGGGCGGCGACCTTCACCTTGGGCTCGGAAATTTTCAGCCGATAGTTTTCGTCGGCTTCGCCCTTGGCGATTTCCTCGCGGGTCAATTGCCCGTTCTGGAGCGGATTGACCCCGCGAATGCCGGCCGCGACGTCGCCGTCGGCAATACCCTGCACTTCGAGCGGGTGCAGGGTGCAGAAATCGGCGATCTGCTTGAAGGTCAGCCCGGTATTTTCGACCAGCCAGACGGCGGTCGCCTTGGGCATGAGCAATTGTGTGGCCATGGATATATCTCTCCTAACGCTGCGGCCCGGTCTTCCTCCGGTCCGCCCGCCTCGCCAGTTCTCGATGAGGGGGAATTTGGCGGCCAATATAGGTGCTAAGCACCGCTCATGCAATTGTTAATCATACCGCTGCGCCCTGCAGGGGATCGGGCGAGCCTGCGGGAGCATGCACCGGCGTGGTGGTGGGCGGAGGCGCAGGCCGTTCCGCGAACGGGTCGGGGCTCCCCACCGGCCCGTCGAGCGGCGTTGGTGCCGATGGCTCGGCGCCCGCCGGCATCGGGTCGGGCGTTCCCACCGGCTCGCTTTGCGGCGTGGGCTCGGGCGGATAGCCGTTGAGCACGATGTCGAGAATTTCGGCATCGCGCATGCCGCGCAGGTTGAGATGATCGGCATCTTCCACCGACATGAAGATCCCGTGCGGAGCCGCCGCATAGAGACGGCGCCCCAGGAAAGCGGGCACAACAGTATCGCGCTCGCCATGGACGATGATGATGGTATCGGCCTGCGCCCCGGCGATGCGGCGGGCGGAGACGAAGGTGTCGTGCATCAACTGCCCCGGCAGGAACGGCATGGTCGCCGCCACCACGTCCGGCAGCGAGGAAAAGGGAGCTTCGAGCACGAGGCTCATCGATCGATAGCGCTCCGACATGGCGACCGCCACCCCGGTGCCCAGCGAATGGCCCATGAGCACCATCCGGCTGCCGGGCGCGTGCTCGCGCACATATTGAATGGCCGCTTCGGCATCGAGCAGCAGCCCTTCCTCGCTCGGCGTGCCAGTCGAACCGGGATAGCCGCGATAGGCAAAGGCGAGCACTCCGAACCCGGCATCAGCCCAGGGGCCGCGTCCGAACCGCACCGCCATGGGCTCGGGTACGCTGCCATTGCCGTGGAAGGCGACGACCACCGGGGCGCCCTCGCGCGGGGGCTTGTAATAGGCCTTGAGCCGTTCGCCATCGGCCGTTTCCAGCGCAAAGCGCTCGAAATCGTTGCCCACCATCATGGCAAAGGGCGCAGCATTCACGAAGCGGCGCGGAAACACCATTTCGCGCTGGAAGGTATAGGCGAAGGCTATGACGAGCCCGTAAAGGATGATGGAGACAAGGGCGATGCCGCCGGCAAGGCGAAGGGCAGTCTGAGTCATTGCACCGTCTATCAGAATCTCGAACACCGGTCGCGCCCCCAGCTGCCATTAAATTGTCACAAGTCGGAGTCCAGGCAAGTGTGATGTTGGACTCTGACATAATCGTGACCGGGGCCGGGAACCAATCTTTGTGTCTGCGCGTTAGTATTGCCCCTTTGTCTGGACCCAGCCGTTCGGATGGGGCAAACGGGAAGCGTCGGAGCCGAAAAAGGAGCGCGCCATGGATGAGGATGAGGTCCGTCGCCAGCCGGTTCATGAGGTCGGCATGCCGCTCGATGCGCTCTCGGTCGATGAGCTGACCGACCGCATCTCCCTTCTCCAAAACGAGATCGCCCGTCTCGAGCGCGCCATCGAAAGCAAGAACGCCAGCCGCTCGGCGGCCGATGCCGTCTTCAAGTTCTGATCCCGCACCGCTCCGAGGCGTGGCCCATCGGCGACAGGGAAGATGCACTTGCCGGTAAGGTTAAAAAAGCGAGTCTCGTTAAGGAAAATTTTACGAGTTCGGTTTAGGTTTTCCTCATCCAGTTTTTGCGCTGGAGTTTTTCAGAGCGGTTTCTTCCCTCTGTTTGACGCCTCCCTGTTAACTTTCGAGAGCCGTTCACCTGACGGCTCTTTTTCTTTTTCTGGGTTGGCGATTTCCCCGAGCCGTCGGCGTTAAGCCTAGTTGCAACTCCTCTTGCCGTGCGGGATGACGGCGCCCTCGATTGCGCCTAATATGGTAGCCCAGCTATCGAAACGATCAAGGAGCGCCCGTGGACGAGGTCATGTCCCCAACCGTTGCGTTGACCCCGAGACTTTTGTCCTCGGGAGGCTTTGACCTGCTCTACCGCGAAGGCATGGGGTTGATCGAGGAGGTCGCCGCCTATCTCGACGGGGAAGGGCGTACCGAAAGCAAGACGCTCAGCCGCGAGGGTTCCTTCCTCTACGCCACCGAAAGCATGCGGCTGACCACGCGCCTCATGCAGCTCGCCTCCTGGCTCCTGCTCCAGCGCGCCGTTAACGAGGGCGAGATTTCCCCGCAACAGGCCCTTGAGGAAAAGTCAAAGGTCAAGTTCTCGGCCCTTCCCGAGGATCGCGGCGGTCCGGGCTGGGACGAAATCCCCGAGCGCATGAAGCACTATATCGAAAAGGGCGACCGCCTTTTCGAACGGGTCGTCAAGTTCGACAGGATCGAACGCGGCGAAGATACCCCCTCCAAGCCCGCCGGCGAAAACGCCCTCAGTTCCCAGATGGACCGTCTCAAAGCCGCCTTCGGCGGCAAATAGAGCGTTCCCACTGCCGAGCGGCCTTCCATCCCCGTCGTCTTCGGGCCTGCCCCGTAGTCCCGCAACGCCTGCGACGCATAGAAGAGGTGTGTGCCCAAACGGCAGTACCACCCAAACAAAAAGCCCGGCACTCCGGCCGGGCTTTCGTATTCCGAGCGATCAGGGCTCTTACGAACCCAGGATGCCCTTGAACTTTTCCTTGAAGCGCGACACGCGGCCGCCACGGTCGACGAGCTTGCCCTGACCGCCGGTCCAGGCCGGGTGCGTGGTCGGGTCGATGTCGAGGGTCAGCGTGTCGCCTTCCTTGCCGTAGGTCGAACGGGTCTTGTAGGTCGTCCCGTCGGTCATCGCCACGGTGATGAAGTGGTAGTCGGGGTGAGTGTCTTTTTTCATGTGGATCGGGCCCTAAATCAAACGGGCGCGCAAGCGCCCGGACGGTACGTCTCGTAAACTGGTTGGCGGCCTTTTACCCAAAGCCCGCGCAATGCGCAAGGCCCGGCGAACATCCCCGATTCTCGCGCGTGGTTGCCCTCGGCGCCTCAACGGCTTATCTAGGCGGCAAACATTGAAAGCCCGTTTTATGGCTGACGCACGACTTTCCGACATCACAACGCCCGTCCAGACGGACATTCCGCGCCTTAGGGCAGGGGCCAAGCCGAGCTCGTTTTCCCCGCTGCGCCGTCTGATTCCCTTCATGACACGCTATCCGGTGCGGCTGACGCTGACCTTCACCTTCCTTCTGGTCGCGGCGATCACCTCGCTCTCGCTGCCTTACCTGGCCGGCGATTTCATCGATCAGGGGTTCGTCACCGAAAATCTCGAGGTCGTCTCGTCCTATGCCTGGCTGGTGATCGTGATTGCCGCGATCATGGCGATCTCGGGCGGCGCGCGCTTTTATCTCATCTCGGTCATCGGCGAGCGTGCCATCGCCGATCTGCGGCGCGAGGTTTTCGATCATCTCCTGACCCTCGATGCCACCTTCTTCGACGTCAACCGGGTGGGCGAACTCACCTCCCGGCTCAATGCCGACGTCGCCACCATCCGCTCGGCGGTAGGATCGTCCGCCTCTCTGGCGCTGCGCTCCTTCATCCTGATGGTGGGCGCGGTGTTCATGATGTTCTGGACCAGCTTTCAGCTCGCGCTGGGGGTGATCGTGGTTATCCCCATCATCGTCGTGCCGCTGGTCATCATGGGCCGGCGCATGAAAAAGGTCTCCAAGCGCACCCAATCCTCGCTCGCCGATCTTTCTGCGATGATCACCGAGACCCTGTCCTCGGTCAAAACCGTCAAATCCTTCACCCAGGAGGAAAGCCAGCAGGAGCTGTTCCGCGGCTATGCGGAAACCACCTACAAGGCCGAATTGACCCGCCACATGGCCCGGTCGCTGATGATCGGGCTGGTGCTGTTCGTTTCCATGTGCGCCATGGTCGGGCTGGTCTGGCTGGGCACCCAGGCGGTTTTCGCCGGCATGATCACCGTGGGCGAGGTCACCCAGTTCGCCATCTATGCGGTGGTCGCCACCAGCGCGCTCACCAATATGAGCGACGTGTTCGGCACGCTGCAGCAGGTTTCCGGCGCCACCGAGCGACTGTTCGAAATCCTCGACACCCGCTCGACCCTGCCGATCAAGGCCAATCCCACCGCCATGCCTGAGCCCTCGCAGGGCACCGTGCGCTTCGAGGCTGTGGATTTCACCTATAAGACGCGCGACGATGCCCCGATCCTGGCCGATCTTTCCTTTGCGGTGGAAAAGGGCGAACAGCTCGCTCTCGTAGGCGCTTCGGGCGCCGGCAAGTCGACGGTCTTTGCCCTGCTGCAGCGCTTTTATGACGTCAATTCCGGCCGCGTTCTCGTCGATGACATTGATGTGCGCGACGTCGACCCGCGCCAGTTGCGCCAGCGCTTCGCTTCGGTCGATCAGGAGCCGGTGATCTTTGCCGGCACCATTGCCGACAATATCCGTTTCGCAAAGCCCGAGGCCGGTTTGGATAAAATCCGCGCCGCCGCCGATGCGGCTCTGGTCACCGGTTTCGTTGAAGAGCTGCCCAGTGGTTTCGATACCATGGTGGGCGAACGCGGCGTCATGCTCTCGGGCGGCCAGAAGCAACGCGTCGCCATCGCCCGCGCGCTCCTGAAAGATGCCCCGATCCTGTTGCTCGACGAAGCCACCTCCGCTCTTGACGCCCAAAGCGAGCATCTTGTGCAAAAGGCCCTCGAGCGCCTGATGGAAGGGCGGACCACCCTCGTCATCGCCCACCGCCTCGCCACCATCCGCAACGCCGACCGCATCCTGGTCCTCGAAAAAGGCCGGCTTATCGATCAGGGCACCCATGCCCAACTGGTCGCGAAAGGCGGCCGCTATGCCGAGTTGGCAAAACTCCAATTCCGGATGAACGAAGAGGCTCTGGCAGGGTAATTGCGGTCGTCGTCGACCGTCACGAGCTCAGCGCACCCCTCACCCCGGCCCTCTCCCTCAAGGGGAGAGGGGGCTCCTGTCGAAGCCTTCGAGGTCCGGCCCTGAAAGTTGCAACGGGCTGTCCTTCTCCCCTTGAGGGAGAAGGTGGGCTTTCGCTGAAAGCGAAAGGTCGGATGAGGGGTGCGCAGCGCCTGCGAGAACAGCCAACGGTGGTAATCCCGCAATCTCAGCGCCCCCTCATCCCATCCCTTCTCCCACCAGGGATGAGGGGGGGTCTTTGGTTAGCTCCTCAGTTCCACGAAATCAGTTCCCCTTCTCCCCTGGTGGGAGAAGGTGGCCGCGAAGCGGTCGGATGAGGGGGGCGCCGAGCTTGCAAAGTCAGACGCGGTTGGTAGCTGAACCCGCTATGCCTCGGTCAGCTTGAACTCGATCCGCCTGTTGCGCCGATACGCTTCCTCGGTATCGGCCGGATCGAGCGGGGCGAACTCTCCGAATCCCGCCGCCAGCAATCGGTTGGGTGAAACGCCCTGTTCCACGAGCAGCTTGGCCACCGCGATGGCGCGGGCGGCCGACAATTCCCAGTTGGATGGAAATTGCGGCGTGGAGATCGGCCGCCGATCGGTATGCCCGTCGATGCGCAGCACCCAGGGGATATCGGCCGGAATTTCATCCTCGAGTTCGAGAATGGCATCGGCCAGCGAGGCGATCTGGTCCTCGCCCTCGGGGGAAATCACCGCTTGGCCGGCATCGAACAGCACTTCGGATTGAAACACGAACCGGTCGCCCACCACCTGCACGTCCGACCGCCCCTCGAGGATTTCGCGCAGCCGCCCGAAAAAGTCCGAGCGATAGCGCGAGAGATCCTGGACCCGCTGCGCGAGCGCGACGTTCAGCCGGCGGCCCAGATCGGCGATCTGGGTGCGGCTTTCGGCGTCCCGCAATTCGGACGCTTCGAGCGCGGCTTCGAGCGCCCCAATCTGCTGGCGCAGGGCGGCGAGCTGCTGGTTCAAAAGCGCCACCTGTGCCTGGGCTTCCGACGAAAGCTCCTGCTCTTCGGCAAGTTCGGCCTCGAGCCCGGCGATCGTGTCGTCATATTCGCCGATCCCGGCGCCCAGCCCGGCAAGTTCGCTCTCGAGCTGGTCGCGCTCGGCCTCCACCCCGGAAAGCGTTGCCGAAAGCGAGGCGATAGAGAGCTCCAGATCCTCGGAGTTGGCGCGTTCGAGCTGCAGCAACTCGGTGAGTTCGGCAATCTGCGCGTTAAGGCGGGAAAGCGCCGTGTCGCGTCCCAGGATTTCCTGGTTGAGGAAAAACTGGGCGATCATGAACATCGAGAGCATGAAGATAATGACCAGCAGCAGGCTCGACAGGGCGTCGACATAGCCGGGCCAGGAATTGGCGCGTTCGGTTGTGCGTCCGCGGACCAGTGCCATTCGTAAGTGCCCTTAATTGTGCCCGTCGCGCGGACGGTCGGCGTCCTGCAACAGCGTGTCGATCAGGCGGTTCAATCGCTTGTTGACCTCGGCCTGTTCGGCGATATGGGCGCGCAAATCCTCCTGCTCGGCCCTTATGTGCTTGACCAGCCCGTCGATGCCCTTGGCCAGTTCGGCCATGGCGCGGATGGCGTTCTGCGACGAGTTCTGGGTCTGCATCGTCGCCCCCAGCCGCTCGAACATCTGCTGCATTTCGCTGCCCGAAACGCCGAAATTGCTGGCCTGCATGGTGGCGATCGGATGGTCGAGTTCGGTCATCGAGCTCATCCAGTCTTCGAGATCGGTATAGAACGAGTTCTGCGCCTGGCTGGTCTGCAGGTCGAGAAAACCGAGCACGAGCGAACCGGCAAGGCCGAACAGCGAGGACGAGAAAGCCGTCGACATGCCCCCGAGCGGCGCTTCCAGCCCCTCGCGCAGATTGGCGAACAGGCTCGTTGTATCGCCCGAGGTCACATCCAAGCCCTGGATCACCCCGGCTACGGCGCCCACGGTGCCCAAAAGGCCGTAGAAGGTGCCCAAAAGGCCCAGGAACACCAGAAGGCCGGTGAGATAGCGCGAGGTTTCCTTGGCTTCATCGAGCCGGATGCCCACCGAATCGAGGATCGAGCGCATGGACGCAGGGGTGATCACCGTTTCCCCCAGCCGGTCGCGCATGATCGCCGCCACCGGCGAAAGCAGCACCGGGGCCCGCCGAAGCTGGCCGGCATTGCCCTCCTGGAGGGAATTGACCCAATGGACTTCGGGAAACAGCCGGATCACCTGGCGAAAGCTCAGAACGATCCCCACCAGCAGCGCGAACAGGATCAGCCCGTTGATAAAGGGCGAAGACCAGAAGGCTTCCAGAAGCTGAGGCAGGATGATGATCGCGACCATCGCCACCAGGACGAGGAAGATCACCATCTTGATGAGATAGACCAGCGGACTGGAAAGGCGATAGGGATCGTAGGGTTGCGTCATTAAACAGGCGGCTCCACGCGGCACTGTGGCGTAAACCAAGGCAGCGCCATGAATTTCGCCGCCAGCTTAGTCAGACCATGATGTCCTGACAATGACTTGAGACGTGGTTAAGGAAAACTGAGGAAAAGGAGAAACCCATGAAAATAGCGCGCCTGCTTCTCCCGAGCGAGTTTGGGCCTGCGCCTGATCCAGACGAGCCGCGCTCTGGAACGAAATCAGGATCGCCTTCAAACCCTGAGGGCTATTTGACGGCCTGGATGGTCTTGAGCAGCTCGCCCTGGATCACCTCGTTGCCGGCGACCACTTCGCCCTTGGCGACGCTGTCATTGCCGCCGGCATAATCGGATACGAACCCGCCGGCTTCCTTGACCATCAGCAGCCCGGGCGCCACGTCCCAGGGGGCTAGCCGGTCTTCCCAGAGCCCATCGAACCGCCCGGCCGCCACCCAGGCGAGGTCGACCGAGATCGATCCGGTGCGCCGGATGCCGGCAACGGCGGGGGTCAGATGCGCCACCTGGCGTTGCGCCATGGAGTCGGTCGCCTTGCCGGTCAATTTGATGCCGGTGGTCAGCACCGCATCGGCCAGGTGCCGGCGCGAAGCCACGCGCAGGCGGCGATTGTTGAGCCAGGCGCCATTGCCCTTCTCGGCGCTGTAGAGTTCGTCCATCACCGGGTTGTAGATCACCGAGGAAACGATCTCGCCATTGCGTTCGAGCGCGATGGCCACGGCAAACAGCGGGATGGCGTGCAGGAAATTGGTCGTCCCGTCGAGCGGATCGATGATCCAGCGGTGCATGCCGTCGGTGCCCTTGATCTCCCCGCCTTCTTCCATGAGGAAGGAATAGGTGGGCCGGGCCTTCATCAGCTCGTCCATGACGATCTTTTCAGCGCGCTTGTCGGCCATCGAAACGAAATCGGCCGGGCCCTTGCGCGAAACCTGCAGGTTCTCCACCTCGCCAAAATCGCGGATCAGCCCCTTGCCGGCCTTGAGGGCGGCATTGACCATGATGTTCATCAGCGCTGAGCGGGCCATGCTATTGTTCCTTTGCGTCAGGCGGAAATCACATCCGCTGGTGCGTGTGGTTGGCGCTGCACCCCCTTACCCCAATCCCTCTCCCACCAGTGGAGAGGGCTACGGGGACAGCAACAAGCACTGAATCCCCTTCTCCCCTGGTGGGAGAAGGTGCCCCGAAGGGGCGGACGAGGGGGGCGCCACGAGCGCCATCCTCGCTGTAATCCCAATCAATCCGCGCGGCGGATATAGGTCACTTCATTGGTATCGACCACGATCTTCTGGCCCACGCCCACGAACGGGGGCACCATGGTCTTGACGCCGTTCTCCAGCGTCGCGGGCTTGAACGAGTTCGCCGCCGTCTGGCCCTTGACCACCGGCTCGGTGTCGGTCACTTCCAGCGTCACCTGGGCAGGAAGCTGAATGCCGAGGGGGGTTTCCTCGTACATTTCCACGGTCACCATCATGCCGTCCTGGAGGAACGCGGCACGCTCGCCCACGAAATCGGCCTCGAGCTCGATCTGCTCATAGGTTTCGGTGTTCATGAACACGAGCTGTTCGCCCTGGGCGTAGAGGAACTGGAAATCACGCTGCTCGAGCGTCACGCGCTCGACTGTTTCGGCCGAACGGAAGCGTTCGTTGAGCTTGGTCGAACCTTGGATGGCCTTGAGTTCCACCTGGGCGTAGGCGCCGCCCTTGCCGGGCTTGACGTGGTCGACCTTGACCGCCACCCAAAGCCGGTCCTGGTGCATGATCACGTTGCCGGGACGGATTTCGTTACCGTTGATCTTCATGAATGGTCTTTTCGTTGCTGCGCCCGCGCGGAAACGGGCGCGCAAGGCCTATATGACTGGTGCGCAGGCTTTTGCCCCAGAACGCGGCGGCTTTCAAGCCTCTAGGACAGTTGGCTTGCAGCGCCGGGCATTGAAGCGGCAGCGATCAGCGTCTCGACGAGGCGGTCGGCATTGCGCAAATCGGTGACATCGACAATCTCGATTTCAAACGTCCGCGCCGCCTCGACAAGCGCCCGGTTTTCCCGCAGCGAACGCTCGATGAATTTATCGATGGCCCACTGCATGTCACGGTCGCGCCCATCATACCCGCTCGCAGCCACGATTCTCTGCCGCAACACCGTCTCGTCGGCAAAAAGACATACTGCGCGCGCTCCACCCAACTCCCAACCGGACAGATACTCAGGACGAAGCGCCGATCCTTCCAAAACAAACCCGCCGCTGTTGCGCGCGGCACCGATTGCCGCCCCGATGACGGGCCGCATATTCTGGTGATGCACCCGCAGGAACCATTCGATCGCATCATCGGGAAGCCCGAGGTAAAATTCGATCACCGGTCGGGGAACATCCGTCCACGGCCCCCCGGGATGGCGGCCCATCGCATCGGTCGACATGACGCTCCAGCCCAACCCCGCGCCGAGCCGGCCGGCGCATGTCGATTTGCCCACATGGGAGGTCCCCAGCAACACGATCGCCTCCTGCCTGCCCATCGCCATCTCCTCGTTCCGCATCGCACTCCCACCCGCGTTCTGCCATAATGCGGGCATTGCGTTTCGAAAATCGAAAGCCCATGGCCATGACCGTTTTCACCCGATCCGGTTTCGACGCCTTTTCCGGCGAGTTCAAGGGCAACTCTCTCCACGACCAGTGGGAGTCGCGCGTCGCCAAGGTCGGCGGCAAGGTCTATGCCGTGTTCAGCGAGCACGAGGATGGCCCGGCCACATTGGCCTTCAAATGCTCGCAGGAGACGTTCGAAATCCTCACCGCGCTCGCCGGGGTCACCCAAGCGCCATATTTCGCCAAGCGCCAATGGGTGTCGGTTTCCGCCGATGCCGACCTTCCCGAGGACGAGGTCCGCGCCTATATCGCCAATTCCCACCGCCTGGTCGCCGCCGGCCTCACCAAGGCCCAGCGCGCCGAAATCGGCCTCTAGCGGCAAACGCCGCACCTTGCCAGCCGCCCGCTCCCGCCCTTTAATGGCCCCCGGGGGCAGGGAGGAGAAATCCATGCCGCATAGTTTTGTGATCGTCCACGGCGCCTGGACGGGTGGATGGTCATGGGAGCGGGTGATCGGGCGGCTGCATGCACATGGCCATCGCGCTTTTGCCCCAACGCTGAGCGGATTGTGCGAGCGCCGGCATCTTGCCGGCCCCGCCATCACCCTCACCACCCATATCGACGACATCGTTAACGAGATCGAATTCAAGGATCTTTCCGAAATCGTCCTCGTCGCCCATTCTTATGGCGGCATGGTCGCCGCCGGCGTGGTCGAGCGCATGCCGGATCGTATCGCCTCGGTCGTTTTCATCGAGGCCTTCATCCCCGAAGACGGCATGAGTTTTGCCGATTTCGCGCCGGGCGAGGATTTCTCCTCCGCCATGATCGATCCGCCACCCACCGCCCCGGGAGAATATCTGCGCGAGCAAGACCGAGCCTGGGTAGACAGCAAGGCGACGCCGCAGCCTGTCGGCACCTTCACCGAAAAGCTGAAGGTCACCGGCGCCTATCAGCGCGTCCCGAAAAAGACCTTCGTGGTCGCGACCTCCGGGGTGCCTTTCGGCGAAACTCTGGATAAATTCCGCGCCGATCCGGGCTGGACCATCCGCGAACTCCCCTGCGGCCACGATATCGCGGTCGATCTGCCCGATGAGCTGGCCGAGCTTTTAATGGCCGCTGCCTAGCTGGCGCTCTCGCCGCGCGCCACGTCTTCGAGTTCGCTCGGCAGCGTTTCGAGCATCTCGGGCAACGGGGCGTCGGGAGCCTCTTCCTCGCGCGTTGCCGGCTCAGGCTCCTCGCTCGGGGGCACGCCGGGCCAGAAGCGGGCGCGTTCCTCGCCACGGGCGATCGCCTCGGGGTCGGCCCCCGCCAGCAACTGGTCCAGCGCCTCGTCGGTCAGCCCCTGCCGCCGGGCGAGGGCGCGATACATGGCGGCGGTTTCGGCATCCTGGGCAACTCCCTCAGCGGCCGCCAGCATCATGGCATAGCGCACCTGGCCCACCGGATTGCCGGTTTCGGCGGCGCGGCCATACCAATGGGCGGCGCCCTCGGCGTCGCGTTGGCCCGCCGCACCGAGATAGATCAGGGTGGCATATTCCACCTGGGCGGCGGATAGCCCCTGTTCGGCCGCGCTGAGCAAAAGCTCCAGCGCTCTTTCGGTGTTGGGCGCAACTCCGGCGCCTTCGAGCAGCATCACGGCGTAGTCGTATTGGGCCTCGGGCAGCCCCGCTTCGGCCGCTTCCCCGATCAGCTCGGCGGCGCGCACCAGGTTGGGCTCGGCATAGAGTCCTTCCACATGCAGCAGGCCCAGATTGTACTTGGCGGCGATATGCCCGCCATCGGCGGCCTTCTCAAAGAGCGCCGCGGCCCGCTCGCGATTGCGCGCCACGCCGGTTCCGTTCTGATAGATCATGGCGAGCTGGAAGGTTGCCTGAATGTCCCCGTTCTGGTCGGCCTGGCCGTACCAGCCGATGGCGCGAGGGATGTCTTGGGGCACGCCCAGCCCGTTGGCGTAGATTTCTCCGATCAGCGTCTGGGCCACCGCATCGCCATTGGCGGCGCGGCGTTCGGCCAGCCGCAGGGCGGTGAGGTAATAGCCACGCTGGAAAGCGCCATAGGCCAGATCCACCCCTTCCGGCGGATTGAGCAGCATGCGCGAGATATCGAGCGCCTGGTCCATTTGTTCGGTCTGGGCCGGCGCCGCCGCCGGGCTCAAGGCCACCATCGCGGCCAACAGGAAGGGTGAAAGTTTCATGCCTGCTCTCCGAGGAGAGCGTCGATCTTGTCCCAATCGGCCTGGGCAAAGGCGATGAACTCGCTTCGGCGCTCGCCCAGCGTCCCCGCATCGGCCGGCCCGGCGAAATAGACCGAGGGCACCTCGAAGGTCTCGGCCCACCAGTCGGCCATCTCGCGTCCGTCCGTTTCCGGGTCGTCGCGATCGCCGAACATCAGGTAGTCGATCTCCAACTCGCCGCGCACCATGGCCTCGTGCCGCGATCCGATGTCGCCGGTCCCCACGATATAGTCGGGCTTTAGCGTGTCCACCGCCTCGCGCAGCGCCTTTACCCCTCCCGACATATGCACCCCATCGGCCCGCGCCGATTTGACAAGGCTCGGCCGTCCATCGACCAGTACGGCGCAATCACGCGCCTGGGCGATCGGCGCCAGTTTTTTGAGCCGCTCGATATAGACATAGTCGTCCGCCTCGCCGGCCGCGACCAGTAGGACGGCGGCGTTCACCCGCTCGAGCGTTGCCTTGAGCAGCTCGGCGGTCCGCTCCACCTCGATCTGCGGGTCGGTGATGAGAAAGATATCGACTGCCATGGCGCCCCAATACGTTGCGAGCCCCAATGCCGTCAAACCATGACGAAAAAAGGGACGCCGTCGGCTTACAGCGTCCCTCGCCGATTGGGAAGCGTGTTGGAGCAGGCTTGCCGCGCAGCCCGGCAGGCGAGGAGATTATCGCTTGCGCGCCGACATCCGATTGTCGATGATCGGGCATGACCGCATTTGCCGACCACGATGCCTATATCGCCGCGGCGCCCGAAGCGCTCCGGCCGCTGCTGGTCCATTTGCGCGCCCAACTGGCTTGGGCGCTCCCCGATGCCGAAGAGATCATTCGCTACGATATGCCCGGGTTTGCTGCGGGAGGTTCGGTCATCGCCGGCTATGGAGCGTTCAGCAAACAGTGCGGTCTGTATGTGAGCGGCGGCGCAATCAGCGCCTGTTCCGACGCCATCGCCGCAGCCGGGCTCAAAGCATCAAAGACCGGCGTCAAATTCTCCCCGAACAAACCGATCCCCGACGACCTCATCGCCGCGCTCGCCCTGTCTTCGCGAAAGGAACTCGGGGTGTGAATGGCCGATGCCATGTCGGCCGTTCGGCGTGAAACCGCGGCCTTTCTGATGCGGTGTTTAACGCCTGAAAGGCGGGATGATTTGTCAGGAATTCCCCATGAATCCAACAATAGATTACGATCCCACCTTTCAGTTGCGGACCAAACGACTTGTGTTACGTCCGACCGTGCCGAACGACGTTGAGCGGGCACTTGAAATCAGGTCGAACCGGGAAGTCGCGCACAACCTTGTGGCAGCCACGCTGCCGCCCGATCCTGAAAAGATGACCAAGTGGTTTTCCGGTCACGCCGAGGAGTGGCGCCAAGGCACCGCCTATCGGCTGGCGATCACCTTGAATGGCCGTTTGATTGGCGTCTGTGACGTGTTCGATATCACTGGTGGCGAAGGTGAAATTGGCTATTGGCTTGATCGGGTGGCCTGGGGACGTGGCTTCGGATTTGAAGCGGCAGAAAGACTCGTCCGCTTCGGGATTGAAGACGTTGGCCTGAGGTCGCTACGGGCGGGTTGTGCGGACGACAACGCCGCGTCCGGTGCGATTCTCAGGCGGTTAGGGTTCGAGAGGTTGAAAGATATTAGGATTTTCTCGACTTCCCGCGAGAAAGAGATCACGCAGCGCCGCTTTCATCTTGATGTTTGATGATCTCCTGTCCACCTAATGCGACTGTCTGCTTCAAACGCGAACGACCCTATCATAACAACAGCTGCGGCCGTTCAATCCGGCCGCAGCTCGCAATCCAGCCAGCAGTCTATGCGGCCCGGTCCAGCTCCGGCGCCCATTGGCCCAGCGAAGCCAGCGAGTTCATTTTGGCGCGGTGGATGAAGGCCTTGCGGGCCGCTGCGACGTTCTCGGCCTTGCCGCCCCAGGCGGCGAGAGCTTCGGCCTGTAGCGCGCGGCCGTAGGAGAAGGTCAGCGCCCAGGGGAGCTTGCCCAGATTGTGCATGGCCGAGAGGTTGGCGCTGGCCTGTTCCGAGGTCTGGCCGCCCGAAAGGAAGGCTATGCCCGGAACGATGGCTGGAACCGTGGCCTTGAGGGTGCGCACGGTGCGCTCGGCCACGTCTTCAACCGAAACCTTCGGGCCGTTGATGCCGGGGATCACCATGTTGGGTTTGAGGATCATGCCGTCGAGTTCGACGCCGGCCAGCCGCAGCTCCTCGAACACTTCGGCCAGCGTATCGGTCGTCACCTTTTCGCAGGTTTCGATGGTGTGGTCGCCCGGCTTGCCGTCGGCCAGCACTTCCGGCTCGACGATGGGTACGATGCCCGCTTCCTGGCACAGCGCCGCATAGCGGGCCAGCGCATGGGCATTGGCGTGGATCGAAGCGCGGGTGGGCTTGTTTTCACCGATGGCGATGACGCCGCGCCATTTGGCGAAAGCCGCGCCGATCCGTGCGTATTCGGCCAGCCGCTCGCGCAGGCCATCAAGGCCCTCGGTCACCGTTTCATCGGCGTAGCCGGGCATGGGCTTGGCGCCGGTATCGACCTTGATGCCGGGGAGGCAGTTGTTGGCGCGCAGCATCTCGACGAATGGGGTGCCATCGGCGGCAGACTGCCGGATCGTCTCGTCGAACAGGATGACGCCGGAAATGTACTGGCTCATCGCCTCGTCGGCGCCGAACAGCATCTCGCGGTAATCGCGGCGGGTGGTTTCGGTCGATTCCAGTCCGATGGTGTCGAACCGCTTCTTGATCGTGCCGGTGGATTCGTCGGCGGCCAGAATACCCTTGCCGGGCGCTACGAGCTGGTGGGCAATCTCGCTCAGTCGAGACATCGGACGCAAAACCCCATTCATGTTGTCATGGGGCAAAAAATACCAAAATGTCGCGACTTTGATCGATTAGACGTTCGGGTATTGGACGAATGGATTAGGCCCGCTCCGGGAACAATTTCATCAAACCGTCGCAACAAAGCGGGTGAGGCGCAATCCGGTCCTCGTGGTGTGCGTTTGTTCGGGCGCAAGGCCGTATTCTGCAAGGTTGGCCGTCAGAGGCCCCAACTCTGTCGGGCGCAGCCCGAAACCGGCATCGATAAGGGCGGCATCCTCGGCAAGCTCGAGGCTTTCCGGCCGCGCCACCAGTTCGATCAGCCAGATGTCGCTCGCTTCCTGTGCCGCGACGATGCTTTCGATGATCGCATCGCTCCAGCGCCTTCCGATCGCCGAAATCACCAGCGTTTCGGCATGCGGCAGCGCTGTTCCCAATTCGGCAAGTTCGGCGCGGGCCTTGAGCCCGGCTTCCTCGATATGCTCGCGCGCTTCGTCCAGCGCCCAGCCTGGCACCATCGCCGTGCCGATCATCTCGGGCCGGTTCTTGAACAGGCTCATCACGATCGCTTCGGCCCCTGTGCCGATCACCGTCACCTTCGACCCGCAGGCCGCCGCCAGTGGCCCCAGCGTTTGTGAGGTCAGCGCCTCGACCATATGGCCCAATTCGTGCCCCAACTGGTCGCCGATCTCCCGGTCATTTGCCGCATCGTCTTCCAGCTCCGTTCCGAATGTCGCCTTGTAGGCGCTCTCGCCAGTCTGGAGAAAATGCGGCAGGCCCCGCGCCGCAAGATGCAGGCGGCCCTTGGCGGTGGTTTGGGAAAACAGCGCACGGCGGAACGGGGAAGTCAGCAAATCGCCGGCCAGCCCAAGCGTGATCCTTTCGCTGCTGCGCTTGAATATCCCCAGTTCGACAAAACCCGGCATCAGCCGCGCCAGCGCATCGGCGTTGACGCCGGCGCGCTGCGCCAGCGCTTCCAGGCTGTCGACCCCCTCCGAGACCAGATCGGGCAGGCGGAATTGCACCGCCGTGCGGATCAGGAAGGGCTTTTCCAGGCTCCCGGTTTCCTTGATGCGCATGGCATCGGCCAGGAGTTGGTCGTCATCGACCCCGCGCCGCCAATAGGCGGCCATGTCGATTTGTCCGCGCTCCAGCCCCATTTCATCGAGATAGAGGCTGCGCACCTTGCGCAACACGCCCGCTTCCATGGCGCCCCAGACAAAGCTGTTGCCGCCGGGCCGGGGCAGGGCCCTTGCCGCTTCGATCAGCGCCATGCCCTCGGGGTTTGCGTCCACGATCCAGTGGACATTGGCCGTCGTTTCGATTTCGATCCGCGATTTTTCCTCGTCGATCCAGACCAGGGCGTCCACCCGCTTGCCCTGGGGGAGCATTTCCAGCCAGTTGCACAGGGCCGGCAGCGCCGTCTGATCGGCGATCAGCACGAAATGGTCGGCATCGGGGATCGTCATCGAAGCCTTCGGTCCCGCCATGTGCAGCCGGTCGCCGGGCTTGGCGGTGGCCGCCCAGGTGCTCGCCACGCCATGTCCGTGCAGCACGAAATCGAACGCCACTTCGGTATCGCCATCGCGGTATCCGCGCGGCGTGTAATCCCGCGCCACGGGGCGGGGATTTTTCGGCCAGTCGATGGTCCCATCCGCCTGCACCGGCAGCGACAGCACGCCGTCCACCGGGGAAGGGAAAAAGAATTTGACGTGATCCTCGGGCCCTTCGGAGCGGAACGGCGGCAAGTTGCGCCCATCCTTGGAGAAGGCCTTGAGCTCGTCGCTGGTAAACCAGATGCGCTTGAGCGTCGGGCTCACCTCTTCGGTGCGCGAGACTTCCACCTGCCGCAACACGATCGGCAGCTTCAGGGTGGCCGGCTTTTCGTAGTCCATGATATGCCCCTACTGCCCGAACGTCTCTTCGATCGCATCGAGCGTCGCCAGCGCGCCGTAATAGTCGAAGCGGTAGATAGTGTCGGGCATCTCGTACACATCGCCATTGGCCACCGCCGGTATCCGCCCCAACAGCGGATCGTCCGAAAATTCCTCGGCGCTCGGCGAGGCCGGCGTCCAGGGGAACAGGATCATGGTCGGCGCGGAAAGGATTTCCGGCGCCAATTCGTGCGACACCTGCACCGAATCCCCAGTGCTGGCCCGCTCGAAATCGGGATAGCGCTCGCCCAGCGGATCGGGCTCGAAACCCACTTCCGCAAAGAGCTGCGGCGTCGGCGTATCCTCGGGCACGAAATAGGGCGCTGCGCCCGGCTCGGTGGCATAAACGAAGATGGTGGGCTGCTCGGGCAGAGTGATCGCCTCGCGCACCTCGGCCACCCGCTGCTCATAAATCTCCATCGCCGCCGCCGCTTCGTCCTCCCGCCCCAGCGCGTTGGCGATAAAATCGAGCTCGGCCTCCCAATTGGGCAGCGCCGTATCGACAAACAGCGTCGGTGCAATGGCCGAAAGCTGGTCATAGGCCTCATTGGCCAGGAACCCCGGCCGCCCCGTGCCGCCCGCGATGATCAGGTCCGGCCCATAGCCCAGGATCTGCTCGAAATTATATCCCTCGAAATCCCAGGGCAGCACCTCGGACCCCGATGCCCGCGCCTCGTCCGCCCAGGCCTGGGTGAACCCGTCCTCGGTCACCGAGCGATAGGATTCGGTCACCGCGAGGATATCGAGCCCGAGCGCATAGACATATCCCGCCACCGCCGGGTTGAGCACCACGATGCGCTCCGGCTCGGCGGGAATGGAAACGGCCCCCTTGACCGTCTCGACCTCACGCATCTCCTGCGCGCCCACCGGGCCCGCCAGTGCGAGGGCCGAGACAACAACGATGGCACGCAAAACGATCACGGTCGGACTCCTCGCAAAACAGCCCGACCGCTCTACAAATCATGATGGAAGGTGTCAAGAAACCGGTCGTCAGCCCTGCCTCAGCGCGTCCACGCCCGGCAGCGGCTTGCCTTCCATCCATTCGAGGAACGCCCCGCCGGCGGTCGAGACATAGGTGAACTCGTCCTTGACCCCCGCATGGGCCAGCGCCGCCACCGTATCCCCGCCGCCCGCCACCGAGGTCAGAAGCCCCTTGCGCGTGCGCTCTGCGGCGTGCTTGGCGACCTCCACCGTCGCCTTGTCGAACGGGGCGATCTCGAAGGCGCCCAGCGGCCCGTTCCAGACCACGGTTTTCGCCTCGTTGATCGCCGTCTTGATCTTTTCGACCGATTGCGGCCCCGCATCGAGCACCATACCGTCCTTGTCGATGGCATCGAGCCCATAGATCCGGCTCGGCGTGCCGGCCTCGAAATGCCAAGCGACCACCCCGTCGATGGGCAGGATGATGGCGCAATGCGCGTCCTCGGCCTTGTCCATGATCCGCAGCGCCGTTTCCTTCAGGTCGCGCTCGCAGAGCGATTTGCCCACGTCATAACCCAGCGCGTAGATGAAGGTATTGGCCATCCCCCCGCCGATCACCAGCGCCTCGACCTTGTTAACGAGGTTTTCCAGCAGGTCGATCTTGGTCGAAACCTTCGCCCCGCCGACAATGGCGATCACCGGCTTTTTGGGATTGCCCAGCCCCTTTTCCAGGGCCTTCAATTCCGACTCCATGGCGCGCCCCGCCGCCGCCGGCAGCTTGCGCGCCAGCCCCTCGGTCGAGGCATGCGCCCGGTGCGCGGCGGAAAACGCGTCGTTGACATAAAGGTCGCCCAGCGAGGCCATGGTCTCGATCAGCGCGGGATCGTTCTTTTCCTCGCCGGGGTGAAAGCGGGTGTTTTCCACCAGCACCACCGAGCCGGGCTCGGCTCCTGCGATCACCGCTTCCGCCTCGCCCACATCAGTCCAGTCGGTCTTGGCGAAGTGGACGGGCTTGCCCACGATGCGCTTGAGCTCGTCCACCACCACCGCAAGGCTCATCGCCGGATCCACCTTGCCCTTGGGCCGCCCGAAATGAGCCAGCAGGATCGGCAGCCCGCCCTTATTGGCGATTTCCTGGATGGTGTGCGCCACGCGCTCGATCCGGGTGGCGTCGGTCACTTTGCCATCCTTGACGGGCACGTTGAGGTCGACGCGTACCAAAACGCGTTTGCCGTCGAGTTCGAAATCGTCAAGGGTCTTGAAGGCGGCAGTCATGGTCGCACCCATTGGTGTTGGCGTGTCTTTCCCTCGGCCAGCACAGTGGCTCAAGGGCTTACGATAGGCAAGAAAAAGGCGCTCCCCGATAAGGAGCGCCCGATCAGGCCGGCGCTGCCGGTCAGAGCGTCTTGGCGAAAGCCACCGCCGTGTCGCTCATGCGGTTCGAAAAGCCCCATTCATTGTCGTACCAGGAGAGGATGCGCACGAAATTGCCGTCCATCACCTTGGTCTGGTCCATGTGGAACACGGAGGAATGCGGGTCGTGGTTGAAGTCGGTCGAAACCAGCTTCTCGGTGGTGAAACCCAGGATCCCCTTGAGCTTGCCTTCCGCCGCCGTCTGGATCGCGGCGTTGATCTCTTCGACCGAAGTGGTCTTTTTTGCGATGAACTTGAAATCCACCACCGAAACGTTAGGTGTCGGCACGCGGATCGAGGTGCCATCGAGCTTGCCGTTGAGTTCCGGCAGCACTAGGCCCACCGCCTTGGCGGCGCCGGTAGTGGTGGGAATCATCGAAAGCGCCGCGGCGCGGGCGCGGTAGAGATCCTTGTGCATGGTGTCGAGCGTGGGCTGGTCACCGGTATAGGAGTGGATCGTGGTCATGAAGCCCTTTTCGATCCCCACCGCTTCATTGAGCACATAGGCGACCGGCGCCAGGCAGTTGGTGGTGCACGAGGCGTTCGAGATCACCGTGTGTTCGGGCGAAAGCTTGTCGTGGTTGACGCCATAGACGACGGTGAGGTCCGCGCCCTCGGCGGGGGCCGAAACGATCACCTTCCTGGCCCCGGCTTCCAGATGCGCGGAGGCCTTCTCCTTGGAGGTGAAGATGCCGGTGCATTCCATGACGATATCGACGCCCATCTCCTTGTGGGGGAGCTCGGCGGGATTGCGCACGGCGGTCACCTTGATCGGCCCGCGGCCCACATCGATGGTATCGCCCGAAACCGTCACCGTGCCGGGGAACTTGCCGTGCACCGAATCGTAGCGGATGAGGTGCGCATTGGTCTCCACCGGACCCAGATCGTTGATGGCGACGATCTCGATATCGGTGCGGCCGGATTCGATGATGGCGCGCAGCACGTTGCGGCCGATGCGGCCAAATCCGTTGATGGCGACGCGGACAGTCATGAGCGACTCCTTGAAAAGAAAATGCCGAGCAGGAAGGAAAAGGGGCGCTCGCGCGCCCCGGTTATTAAAGCTGCGCCTTGGCCGCTTCAACAACGGCTTTGGTCGTAATACCGAAGTGAGTGTAGAGATCGGAAATCTCGCCCGAGGCGCCGAACCCGGTCATGCCCACGAACCGGCCGGTTTCGCCCAGGAACTTGCTCCAGCCCATCTCGATGCCGGCTTCCACCGCAACGCGGGCCTTTGCCTTGCCGAAAACCGTCTGCCTATAGTCGTCCGGCTGGGCGAAGAACAATTCCATCGAGGGCACCGACACCGCGCGCGCCGGGGTGCCCGCTTCGGTCAGTTCCTTTGCAGCCGCCACAGCGATCTGGGTTTCCGAACCCGTGCCGAAGATCACCACTTCGGCGTCCGCGTCACCCCAGATGGTGTAGGCGCCGCGCAGCGAGAGGTTCTCGTCGGTGTACTCGGTCCGCAGCGCCGGCAGGCCCTGGCGCGACAGCGCCAGGATCGAAGGCTGCTTTTCCCGTTCCAGGGTGATTTCCCAGCACTCGGCCGCTTCCATCGCGTCGGCGGGGCGGAAGACGAGCAGGTTGGGAATGGCCCGCAGCGCCGCCAGATGCTCGACCGGCTGGTGGGTCGGTCCGTCCTCGCCCAGCCCGATGGAATCGTGGGTCATCACATAGCCCACGCGAATGCCCATCAGCGCCGACAAGCGGATCGAGGGGCGGCAATAGTCGGTGAAGGTCATGAAGGTGCCGCCATAGGGGATCAACCCGCCATGGAGTGCAATCCCGTTCATAGCGGCGGCCATGCCGTGCTCGCGGATGCCGTAATGGATGTAGCGGCCGGCGTAGTCGTCGGCCGTGAACGGCAGCGTCTGGGAGGTGTTGGTGTTGTTCGAGCCGGTCAAATCCGCCGAGCCGCCCAACGTCTCGGGGACCGCTCCGTTGATCACCTCCAGCGCATCCTGGGAGGAGGCGCGGGTCGCCTTCTTCGGCTTGTCGGCGGCCAACTTCTTCTTGTAGTCGGCCATCGCCGATTTGAGCGCTGCGGGCAGCTCGCCCCGCATGCGGCGCTCGAACTCGTCGCGCTTTTCGGCTGCCTGCAGCCGCCCGTTCCAGGCTTCACGCGCCTCGGCCCCGCGCTGGCCGGCAGTGCGCCAGTTCTCGACGATTTCGGCGGGCACTTCGAACGGCCCATATTCCCAGCCGAGCTGCTTTTTGGCTGCGGCCAGTTCCTCGTCGCCGAGGGGCGAACCGTGCACCTTGTTGGTGCCGGCCTTGTTGGGCGAACCGAACCCGATGGTGGTCCTGGCCGAAATCAGCACCGGCTTGTCCGACTTCTGGGCGTCGAGCAGAGCCTTTTCGATCTCAACGGGGTCGTGGCCGTCGATATCCATGGTCGCCCAGCCCGAAGCCTCGAAGCGCTTGAGCTGGTCGGTCGAGTCGGCCATCGACACCTTGCCGTCGATGGTGATGTCGTTGTTGTCCCAGATGACGATGAGCTTGTTGAGTTTCAGATGCCCGGCCAGCGAGATCGCCTCCTGGGAAATGCCTTCCATCAGGCACCCGTCACCGGCGTAGACATAGGTATGGTGGTTGACCAGGTCCTCGCCGAACTCGGCGCGCAGTTTGGCTTCGGCGATCGCCATGCCCACCGAATTGCCCAGGCCCTGACCGAGCGGGCCGGTGGTGGTTTCGATGCCGTCCGCATGGCCGTATTCGGGGTGTCCGGCGGTCTTGTAGCCCAATTGGCGGAAATGCTTGATGTCCTCGAGCGTCATGTCCTCGTAGCCGAGGAGATAGAGCGAGGAATAGAGCAGCATCGAGCCGTGCCCGGCCGAGAGCACGAAGCGGTCGCGGTCGGGCCAGTTGGGGGCCTTGGGGTCGAACTTCATCACCTTGGAAAACAGCACAGTGGCGATGTCTGCGCCGCCCATGGGCAGGCCCGGATGGCCAGAATTGGCGGCCTGCACGGCGTCCATGGAAAGGGCGCGGATGGCGTTGGCCATTGCATCGTGTTTGGCTCTGTCTGTCATGGTGTCCCGAAAGCGTTCGACGAAGAAAAAGCGGTGCGTCCGGCCGTCCCGAGCGAGGGCCGTTGCGCGTGGCAGACACATAACAGGTCCGGGTATCGAGTCAATGTCGCGGCCAACCCCCCGCCCTTGCTATTTCCGCCACTTTTGGGGTTATTGTGAGGGGGGAAGACACCAGATTCGAAGGACGCGCCCAAGTGTCATCGTCATCAGCGGGAGAGAGTTTTTCGGCGGCCATCGAGCGGCTCGACAGGGCGCTCAACAGGCTCGACACCTCGGTCCGCTCGCTCTCGGGGCGGCTGCGGTCCTCGGCCCAGTTGCAGGCCGAAGGCCAGCGCCTTGCTGCCGACCGCGCGCGGCTGGCGGGCGATCTCGACCGGGCCACGGCCCGCGCCGACCGGCTCGATCAGGCCGCCGACGAAGTCTCGCGCCGGCTCGACGATGCGATGGCCACCGTCCGCTCAGTGCTCGAAGAAGGAGAAGTGCGTGGCTGAAGTCAGCGTCGAAATCAACGGCCGCAAATACCGCATGGCATGCGAGGACGGGCAGGAGACGCATCTGTCTTCGCTTGCCGCGCGCTTCAACCGCTATATCGACGAATACAAGGGCACGTTCGGAGAAATCGGCGACAATCGCCTGACCGTCATGGCCGGCATCGCCGTCATGGACGAATTAACCGAGGCTGAGCGCAAGCTCGACCAGTTGCGTTCCGAACTCCAGACCGTCACCAAGGCCGGCAGCGACGTGGCGGCGGAAGCCGAATCCATGGAAACCAAATTCGCCGCCAAACTCGCCGACGTCGCCCGCCGCATCGAATCCATCGCCACCGCCGTGGACGCCGCCGGACAGGAGCAGCAGACGCAGGGTTGAGAACTGCGGTCAGCCTCTCCCTCGTCGTCTTCGGGCTTGACCCGGAGACCCGCAAGGTTGCCACCTGCTCAGCAGGTGTTGTTTCTCCAACCCGTTCGGGCCGAGATACGCTGCTTTCTGGATTCCGGGGACGAGCCCCGGAATGACACGCTGGGGCAGGGCAGCACGGTGTTTCAAACTTAGCCTGTCATTCCGGGATTCAGTCCCGGAATCCGGAAGCAGCTCTTGCCAGGGCAGGCTTAAGCTGTAGTTTTGCGCCGCCTCCCCTCAAACCCCAACAGCCCCCAATGTCTTCCGTCCTTGCCGTCCACGCCGCCCGCGGCCACAATTTCTCCAAGCGCACCCAGCTCTTCATCGATATCGTCGAGGGGCTGGGCGTGGCCGGCGATGCCCATGCCGGCACCACGGTCAAGCATCGCTCGCGCGTTGCCGCCGATCCCACCCAGCCCAATCTGCGCCAGGTGCATCTGATCGCCTCCGAACTGCTCGACGAGGTCAACGGCCTCGGCTTCGACGTTGCCCCCGGCGCGCTGGGCGAGAACGTCACCACCACCGGCGTCGACCTCATCGATCTGCCGCGCGGCACGGTTCTCGCGCTGGGCGATGCGGTCCGCCTCGAAGTCACCGGCCTGCGCAACCCATGCGTGCAGATCGAGCGTTTCCGTCCGGGCCTCCTCCAGCACATGATCGGCAGGCGTGCCGACGGCACCCCGCTCCTGCGCACCGGCATCATGACGGTTGTGCTGGCTGGCGGCACAGTCAGGGCAGGGGACCCGATCGGCGTCGAGCTGCCGGCCGAACCGCATCGCCGGCTGGAAAAGGTCTAGGAGAACGCCCTAGATCCGCTTGAGCCCCGACCGCTCGATTATTGCGGTGAGGTCGTTCATCTGCTCGTCCGTCAGCGCATGGCGCGGCAGCATCTGGAACAGGTTCTGGGACTGCATGAACATTACCATTTTCCCGTCGGCGCTCCAGCCGTAATAGTCGGTCCACGCCACGGTGCTCCCCGCAGCCTCGGTGTGTGCGATATAGGCTTCCTGCGTCCAGGAGGCCTCGACCGGCTGCTTCAGGGTCTTTTGCTGGGAATAAACCTTCCGCGCCCGGCGCGGCACAATAAACAAATAACCCAGCAGCGGCAGCAGAACGGCGCTGATCATCCCGCCGATCGCGGCGCTGGTCCAGGCCTCGTCGAAATCGGTCATCACCATCGCTCCGATGGCGATGACAAAGACGACGATCACGAACAGTTTGGGCCCCCAGCGCGTCGCCCAATACCGCCGCATATGCAGACGCAATGCGTTGGCATAATCCTCGGCAGTGATGGTGAAGCGCGTAAACGGATGATCGGGCGGATAGCTCATGGCTCAAGATGTCCGCGGCCGGATCCTGGCGTCAAGGCAGAACGAAGGGCAGGTCGGTATCGCCGGTCTTTTCCCCGAAGCGGGTGATCAGCGCGTGAACCTGCCCGCGGTGATGGGTCTGATGGTTGAAGATCTGGACGACGATCAGATCGCGCGGCTTGGTCATGTCGCGCCCTGTCGCCCCGCTGTGCCAGGACAACTCGCCCCCAAGATCCTCAGTAGTCAGCCCATCCGCCCAGGCGATGAGAGTTTCGTCCATCGCCTGCCGCTCGGCCCAGAGCGCATCGAAATCGCCCACGAGCTTTCCGCTCTCGCGGATGGGCACGCCCGGCGCTTCGCCGATGCCAAATCGGGAAAGCCACAAGCGGTCGGCCCAGAGCAGGTGATTGAGTGTCCCGTGGATCGAGCCCCAGAACGCGCCGCAATCCTCGCGCCGCTGCTCGTCGCTCAGCCGCAGCGCGGCGCCATAGATGCGCCGGTTGAGTTCGGCGTTGTAGCGGGCCATGGTGCGGGCGTAGTCGGGCGTGATCATTGTCGGTTCCTCCCCTTCAAACGGCGCGCTGATCATCCTTCAGGCTGCAATTTATGTCAATGTGGCTGACATAAATTGCACAAGCGTCGCAGCAAACGCCATATAGGGTTGCACCCCGCCGCCGTATAAGTCCGATCTCAACCCGTATATGCACGATGTGCGACGGTGTTGCGAAAAACCTCCAGCGCCCCTTTGCCACCACGGCAATAGGGCCTATATGATCGCTTGCTGCCCGGCGCGTGTAGGATACTGCATCCCCGGGGCCTTATCGATCCTTAAGGGAGCTGTCCCTGACCGGGCCCGTGGGCTCGGACATATGGCGCCCACCTACGTGAGTAGGTTCCCGGGATCGACACATCCCACGGCCAGGGCGGCACAAAATTTTGTGAAGGAATCCAGCGGCTTGATCGATAGCGAAGCCCATCTCGAAGAGCAGAAGGCGCAGCTCCGCACAGAGGCACTCGCCCGCCGCGAGGCGGTTCCCCAAGCCGACCGCGCCGACGCCGCGAAGGCCGCCGCGCAGCATTTCCTCGAGGGCGTTCCGCTTCAAGACGGCCAGATCGTCGCCCTTTACTGGCCCATCCGCGACGAGATCGACTGCAAGCCGCTGCTCACCAAACTTGTCGATTCCGGCCAACCTGTTGCTCTGCCTGTGGTTTTAGGCGAGGATCTTCCGCTCGAGCTGCGGTTGTGGGAAGATGGCCAGCCCCTCTATCCCTCGGGCTTCGGCACCCTCGCCCCGGCCGAAACCGCACCGGTCGTTACTCCTGACATCGTCGTTATCCCCTTGCTGGGCTTCGATAAATCCGGGACGCGCCTGGGTTATGGCAAGGGCTATTACGACCGCACGCTGGCCACCATCGGGCGCAAGCCGCTGCTGGTGGGTTATGCCTTTGCCGGCCAGGAACTCGATTTCATCCCCCGCCAGGCTCACGACCTGCCGCTCGATCTTCTCGTCACGGAAACCGGCCTGCGCCGCTTTGGGGACGCATGAGGCTTCTGTTTCTCGGAGATGTGATGGGCCGGGCCGGACGGGACGCCGTCGCCGAGCGCCTGCCGGGGCTGATCGAGCAGTACCGCTTTGATTTCGTTATCGTAAATGGCGAAAACGCCAGCCATGGCCGCGGCATCACCGAGGCTCACTACGAGCTTTTGCGCGATGCCGGCGCCGATGTCGTGACGCTGGGCGATCACGCCTTCGACCAGCGCGAACTCATGACGGCCATCGAGCGCCACGACACGCTGATCCGCCCGGTCAACTTCCCGCCCGGCGCTCCGGGGCGCGGGGCGGCGCTGGTCACCGGCCGCAATGGCCATCAGGTGCTCGTCGTCAACGCGCTGGGCCGGGTCTTCATGCCGCCCATGGACGATCCCTTCCGCGCCCTCGATGCGGCCATCGCCGGTTGTCCGCTGGGCGAACAGGCCGATGCCATCGTCGTCGATTTCCACGCCGAGGCCACCTCGGAAACCCAGGCGATGGGCCATTATCTCGATGGCCGCGTCTCCCTGGTCGTGGGCACCCACACCCATATCCCCACCTCCGACCACCGCATCCTGCGTGGCGGTACGGGATTGATGGGTGATGCGGGCATGTGCGGCGACTATGACAGCGTCATCGGCATGGAATCCGAGGAACCGCTCAATCGCTTCGTCAGCGGCCTCACTTCGTCGCGCTTCACCCCGGCCGAAGGCGAGGCGACGCTTTCCGGCGTTGCCATCGAAACCGATGTCAAAACCGGATTGTGCGTATCGATCCAGCCCATCCGAATCGGCGGATCCCTGTCACAGGCGCTGCCCAACTTTTCTTGACAGGGATCAAAACCAGGGTGCTTGGTGTTAAGCCAGATCAATACTGGCTGAGGGGACACCGATGGACGCGGTCATCGATTTCATCAATGGCATCCTGTGGGATTATGTGCTGGTCTACGGCCTGCTCGCTGTCGGCGCTTTCTTCACGCTTCGACTGGGTTTCATCCAGTTCCGTTACTTCCCCGAAATGTGGAAGAACGTCCTGCAGTCGCGCGAGGTGGATCGCTCCGGGATCACCCCGTTTCAGGCGCTGTGCACGTCATTGGCGTCGCGGGTGGGGACCGGCAATATCGCCGGGGTCGCCGTAGCCCTTTACCTGGGCGGGCCGGGAGCGATCTTCTGGATGTGGATGGTCGCGCTGGTGGGCATGGCCACCGCCTATGCCGAAAGCACGCTGGCCCAGCTCTATAAGGTCCGAGATGGCGAAAATCACTATCGCGGCGGCCCGGCCTTCTACATTGCGCGCGGGCTCAGGGCGCCATGGGCAGGCGTGATCTTCTCGGTCTGCCTCATTCTGGCGTTCGGCTTGGTGTTCAATGCCGTTCAGGCCAATTCCATCGCCGAATCCATGGAAGTGGCGTTCGGAACCGAACGGATGTGGGTGGGGCTCGCCCTCGCGCTTGTCGCCGGCATCGTGGTGTTCGGCGGCATCCAGCAGATCGCCTCGGTGGCCCAATTTCTCGTGCCGTTCATGGCGGCAGTCTATCTGCTTATGGCGCTGTTCGTGATTGTCACCAACATCGCTGAAGTTCCCGGCGTCTTCGGCCAAATCTTTGCCGGGGCGTTCGGGCTGGATGCGGCGGCCGGCGGGATATTCGCCGCGCTGCTCCAGGGCGTCCGGCGCGGATTGTTCTCCAATGAGGCCGGCATGGGCTCTGCGCCCAACATCGCGGCGGCGGCCACGCCAGACCCGCACCATCCATCCTCGCAAGGCTTCGTCCAGGCTCTGGGCGTATTCATCGACACCCTGGTCATCTGCACGGCCACCGCCTTGATGATCCTGCTCTCGGGCGCGCTGATCCCCGATAGCGGCCTGAGCGGCACGCCGCTGACCCAGGCGGCCATGAGCGAGCATATCGGCGCCATGGGCAACTATTTCGTCGCCATCGCCATCCTGTTCTTCGCCTTCACGTCGATCATCGGTAATTATGCCTATGCGGAAATGGCGTTGGTCTTCATCGGTTTCGGCAGCCGCGCCGGCTTTGTCGTGCTCAGGCTTTTGACGCTGGGCATGGTGATCTGGGGCGCGCTGCAGAGCATTGCAACTGTCTTTAACGCGGCCGATGCGGCCATGGGGCTGATGGCGACCGTCAATCTGGTTGCAATCGTTCTGCTTTCGGGGACGGTCTATAAGCTCACCCGTGACTATATGCGGCAACGGGAAAGTGGCGAGGTTCCGGTTTTCCACGCCCGGGATTATCCCGAGTTGTCGGGCCGGATCGACAGCTCGATCTGGAATCGCGACAACCAGGGATAGATCGCGTGACGCGCGCGCGACGGGAGCCCTTTTCTCAGGGCCCCGTCTTTATTTTCGCCCTTGAGGCGATTATAAGCCGCCCATTCTTTTTTCCGAGTTAGTCACAAGGGAACTGTCCGACCATGGCCGGCCATTCACAGTTCAAGAACATCATGCACCGCAAGGGCCGTCAGGATGCCGTGCGGTCGAAGATCTTCTCCAAACTGGCGCGCGAAATCACCGTTGCCGCCAAATCGGGCCTGCCCGACCCCGCCATGAATCCGCGCCTTCGCCTTGCGGTCAACAACGCCAAGGCCCAGTCCATGCCCAAGGACAATATCGAGCGCGCGATCAAGAAGGCGCAGGGGGGCGAAGGCGACAATTACGAGGAAGTTCGCTACGAGGGCTATGGTCCCGGTGGCGTCGCGGTGATCGTCGAGGCTCTGACCGACAACCGCAACCGCACCGCCTCCAATGTCCGCGCCATCTTCTCGAAGGCCGGCGGCGCGCTGGGCGAAACCGGTTCGGTCGCCTTCATGTTCGATCGCGTCGGGGAAATCTATTACCCCGCCAAGGTTGGCGATGCCGACAAGGTCATGGAAGCGGCGATCGAAGCGGGTGCCGAGGACGTTCAGTCCGACGAAGAAGGCCACACCATCTACTGCGCCTTTGAAGACATCGGCGAGGTTTCCAGCGCGCTGGAAGCGGCGCTCGGGGAAGCGGAAAGCGTCAAGGCCATCTTCAAGCCCCAGAACAATACCCCCGTCGATGCCGACAAGGGCGCGAGCCTGATGCGCATGATCGACAATCTCGACGATGACGACGACGTCCAGAACGTCTACGCCAATTTCGAGATGAGCGATGAGGACATGGCCAAGCTCTCGGCCTGACCCCTACCGATCGAAAACAAGGCGGCTCATCGGGCCGCCTTTTTATGCCGATTGCTTGATCTTCTGCCCGCGATAGACAAGATCGTGCGCGGTGGCGGCTGGCCTGTTGGGTGCTGCAGTCTTCACAGGCATGGCAACAATGTCGATATTGTTGCGCCCGCCGGCTTTGACTTTATAGAGCCGTTCGTCGGCCAAGCGAAACAGATCGCCGAATTGCACCGGCTCTTTTACGACGGCGCCGCCGATGCTGACCGAGAGGGTGCAGACCTGCCCTCCGGTGTCGAATTGGATGGCCAGCACGGCACGGCGGATGGTTTCGGCGATGTGCGCGGCGTGTTCGGCCGATGCTCCGGGCAGAAAAACGCCAAACTCCTCTCCGCCAACCCGCCCGATGATGTTGGGGCGGTCCATGGAACTGCGGATGGCTGAGACGATCAGCTTGAGCGCGGTATCCCCGCTCGCATGGCCGAACCGATCATTGATCGATTTGAAATGGTCAGCGTCGATCATCAGCAGGGCCCCGCCGCCATTGGCCGCGTCCCCGAGCGAGGCCGTCACCGCCTCGACGAACGCGCCATGGTGGAAGCAATTGGTGAGGCTGTCGCGCGCCGCCGCCTGTTCCAACCGGTCATAGGCCATCTGCAACTCGAACTGGCGCATCGACATATAAAACACCATCGGACCGCCCAAAACGAGCGGTGCCACGATGGCGGCGATCAACCCGATCTCGCCGATACCTTGGGAAAACGTTTCGAGGAGCAGGTAGGACACGGCCACCGATATGGCGACTGCGAACACCATGTGCCTGGCCGTTCGCGCGGCGATGCTGACCCAGGCATGCCGGGGCAGTCTGAATTCTCGCGTCATCAATGCGTCCTGAAAATCTTCGCGTCCAAGCCCACCTTATGACCGCATCCGTTGATGCACCCTTACGGAGGTTGCGAGAATCCGAGCGATCGGCTCGGCGACGATGGGCGGTATCAACAGAAATGTTTTCGCTTTGTTCACTTTGTTCTTGGTAGGGTCACGTTCGTTGTTTACGCTGGGAGCATGTTGGACGTGGTGCGAATCATGGGGATCGATCCGGGGCTGCGGCGTACCGGGTGGGGCATTATCGAAGCCGAGGGCAATCGGCTGCGTTTTATCGCTTGTGGCGTGCTCACCCCTGCGGTCGATGAGGAACTGGCGTTGCGTCTTGTCCATCTTCATGAAGGATTGATGCGGCTGATCGCTGAGCATCATCCGGTCGAGGCGGCGGTGGAAGAAACCTTCGTCAATGCCGGCGCACGCTCGACCCTTCTTTTGGGCCAGGCGCGTGGCATCGCGGTGATGACCCCGGCCTCCATGGGGCTACCGGTGGGTGAATATTCGGCCAATCTGGTCAAGAAGTCGGTGGTGGGCACGGGGCATGCCGAGAAAAAGCAGATCGAATTGATGGTCAAGACATTGATGCCCGCCGCCAATTTCAAATCGGCCGATGCTGCCGATGCGCTCGCCATTGCCATCTGCCACGCCCACCACCGGCAACACCGCAAGCTGGCCAAGAGCGCATGATCGGAAAGCTCAAGGGGCTCGTCGAAACCATCGGCGAGGATTTCGCGCTCATCGACGTCAATGGCGTCTGCTACGAGGCCCACTGCTCGGGCCGTACACTTCAGGCACTGCCGCGGGTGGGCGAGGCGACGGTGCTGTTTATCGAGATGATCGTGCGCGAGGATCTGATCCGGCTTTACGGCTTTTCGAGCGAAACCGAAAAGCTCTGGTTCAAGCTGCTGATGACCGTGCAGGGTGTGGGTTCGCGCGTCGCGCTTGCCATTCTCTCCACTCTCTCGCCCTCCGACCTCTCCTCGGCTATCGCGCTGCAGGACAAGGCCATGGTTGGCCGCGCCCCCGGCGTGGGCCCCAAGCTCGCCCAACGCATTGTCTCCGAACTCAAGGGCAAGGTGCCGGCGCTTGGTTCGGCCGATGCCGGCGTCATCGGCCTGCAGGCCGCTCTCGGCGAAGGCGTTGCCGGCGGCAACGTTTCCGATGCCGTTTCGGCCCTGGTCAATCTCGGCTACCCCCAGGCCCAGGCCTCCGGCGCCGTTGCGCGTGTGGTGGCGAAAGAGGGTGAGGACACTGCGACCGAGAAGCTGATCCGGCTGGGGCTGCGGGAATTGAGTTCGTGAGTGCTGTCCTTGCGCGAGTGAAAATTCCTTACTATCTTGTGTGGGTAAGGAATAATTGGAGGTTGCTGTGAGCACGGCAACATTGACGTCGAAGGGGCAGATGACCTTGCCAAAGGACGTCCGGGATGCGCTGAACCTCAAGCCCGGCGACAAGGTCGAATTCGTGAAGGAAGACGGGCGGTATGTACTGCGGCCAAGAAATATTCGTGCTTCCGAAATCGCCGGTGTTCTGGGACGGTCTCCAAGGGGGCATGGCATGACGGTTGAAGAAATGGATGAAGCTGTGGCGCTGGTCCTCGAGGAAGACGACGAGCGTATCCGTGCTGGGCGTTGATACCAATGTGCTGGTGCGGTTCCTGGCCGATGACGATGATAGTCAGTCTCCCGCCGCACGCCGATTGCTGACACTCGCCAGCAATCATCCGATCTATGTGAGCATGCTTGTGCTGGCGGAAACTTATACCGTATTGACCCGCGTCAAGAAGTTTCCCGAAGCGCAGGTTCGCGAGGCCATTTGGATGCTGGTCAGCAGCAGCGATTTCGTCGTTGAAAACACGGAAATCGTGATCAGCGCGCTCGAAGACAGCGCGCGGGCCAATTGCGGGGTCGTGGATGCCATGATTGCCGCCCACAATGCCGCTGCCAATTGTACGACAACCGTGACTTTCGATCGTCACGCGCAACGATTGCCCGCCATGACTGCGGTGGGGGATAGAATTTGACCGATTTCACCGACGCCGCCGCCGGGCGTGACGACAACCTCGACGTTTCCCTTCGCCCATCGGGCTTTTCCGAGTTCATCGGGCAGGAAGCGGCGCGGGCCAATCTGCAGGTGTTCATCGAAGCCGCCAGGCAGCGCAAGGCGGCGCTCGATCACGTGCTGTTCGTCGGCCCTCCAGGGCTGGGCAAGACCACGCTGGCGCAGATCATTTCGCGCGAGCTTGGGGTTGGGTTTCGCGCCACGTCCGGCCCGGTGATCGCCAAGGCCGGCGATCTTGCGGCGCTGCTGACCAATCTCGAAGAGCGGGACGTGCTGTTCATCGACGAGATCCACCGGCTCAATCCGGCGGTGGAGGAAATCCTCTATCCGGCGATGGAGGACTTTCAGCTCGACCTCATCATCGGCGAGGGGCCGGCGGCGCGATCGGTGCGGATCGATCTGTCCAAATTCACCCTGGTTGGCGCCACCACGCGCGCCGGGCTGCTGACCACGCCGCTGCGCGACCGCTTCGGCATTCCCGTCCGGCTCAATTTCTATACGCCCGAAGAACTGGTCAGGATCGTCGAGCGCGGCTCGCGGCTGATGGGCATGACCATGACGCCCGATGGCGCCATGGAAGTGGCTCGCCGCTCCCGCGGAACGCCCCGCATCGCTGGGCGCCTGCTGCGCCGGGTCACCGATTTCGCGCTCGTCGAGGGGGCCTCGGAGATCAACCGCGAGATCGCCGACCGCGCGTTGCTGCGCCTCGATGTGGATGCCAAGGGCCTCGATCAGCTCGACCGGCGATATCTCAAGACCATCGCCGAATTCTACGGCGGCGGTCCGGTCGGCATCGAAACCATTTCCGCCGCGCTTTCCGAGCCGCGCGATGCGATCGAGGAGATCGTCGAGCCTTATCTCATTCAGCAAGGCTTCATCCAGCGCACCCCGCGCGGCCGCATGATGACGGCGCTCTCGTTCCAGCACATGGGCTATGCGGTCCCGCAGGGCTTTGTCGGCCTGCAGGCGAGCCTGTTCGAAGAGGACAATGGCGAATGAACGCGCCCAGGCAGATAATCAGCATCGATCTGGGCAGCGGGCGCTTCAATCTGCGCGCCGCCGCGATTGCCTTGCGCGAGGGTCGTGTCCTCGTGCACAGGGCGCAGTGGGACACCCATTGGACGCTGCCCGGCGGTCGTGTCGAAGTAGGCGAAGAAAGCGATGTGGCGCTGGCGCGCGAGATCGAGGAGGAGATGGGCGTTATCGCCCGGATCGGCGCCCTGCGGTTCGTGATGGAGAATTTCTTTTCCTACAACGGCATCTCGTTTCACGAGATGGGTCTTTATTACACCGTCACCTTGCCCGAGGCCTTCCCGTTTCGCGTCGATGGGGAGATCTGTCACGAATGCGTCGACGGAAATGCCCACCTGCAATTCAAATGGGTCGATGCGCGCGAACCGTCTTTGACCGAGATCGGCTTTCAGCCGGAGAGATTGCGCGGGAGGCTGCTCGGTTCGGACGCCGGGCTCACCCACATTACCCACAGGGAAGCGGAGCGGTGACCATTTTCGGCGGCGAGATCGGGTCCGATGGCGTGCATCGCTTTCCGGTGCGCGTCTATTTCGAGGACACCGACTTTTCGACCAATGTCTATCACGCTGCCTATCTCAAATATTTCGAGCGGGCGCGGACCGAATTTTTGCGCGCCCACGGCATTCATCACTCGGAATTGATCAAGGACGGTCTCGCCTTCGCGGTGCGCGAAATGACCATTTCCTACGATCGCCCCGCCCATATCGACGACCTGCTCGAGGTCGCAACCCATATGGCGGAGGCCGGCGGCGCCCGCTTTGTGCTCGAGCAGACGCTGACCCGCGCCGGTGAGGTGATCTGCCGCGCCCGCGTGGTGGCGGTGCTGCTCAACGCTGCCGGCCGCCCCGTGCGGCTGCCGGCGGGGCTCAAAGCCCTGCTGGGCCCGCGTTGAGCGGTTCTTAACCTTTTCTTGACCATAAATGGGGCAAGCGGCGCCGCTTCGCCGCAGCGACCCGATAGTCGGCATTTGTCTCTCACTTTTGACAAATTTGACCGCCAACGCTCGGGTCATTGCTGGCGGCGGGGCACCCATCGGCAAGGACGATTTTCCGAGGAAAGACTGATATGGAAGCAATGGACGCAGTGGGCAGCGCGGCCGCGCATACGGATTTTTCGCCCATCGGCCTGTTCATGATGGCCGACATCGTCGTCAAGTTCGTGATGCTGGGGCTCTTGGCCGCTTCGATCTGGTGCTGGGCCATCATCATCGACAAGTCGATGATGTTCACCCGTACCCGGCGCGACATGAACCAGTTCGAGCGCACCTTCTGGTCCGGCCAGTCGCTCGAGGAGCTTTACCAAACGCTCTCCCAGCGCCCCACCACCGGCCTTGCCTCGGTGTTCGTCGCGGCCATGAAGGAATGGAAGCGCAGCCACGAGCAGAACGCCTCGAGCTATGTGGGCGTACAGGCGCGGCTGGAAAAAGTGCTGGATGTCGCCATCTCGCGCGAAAGCGAAACGCTTGAAAAGCGCCTGTCCTTTTTGGCCACCGTCGGCTCTGCCGCCCCGTTCATCGGTCTGTTCGGAACCGTCTGGGGCATCATGAACGCCTTTTCCTCCATCGCGGCATCGCAAAGCGCCAGCCTGGGCGTCGTCGCCGGCCCCATTGCCGAGGCGCTGTTTGCCACCGCCATCGGCCTTGTCGCGGCCATTCCGGCGGTTATCGCCTACAACAAGCTTTCGGGCGATGCCAACAAGCTCATCGGCCGGCTCGAAGGGTTCGCCGATGAATTCTCGGCCATCCTGGGCCGCCAGCTCGAAGCGCGGAGCCGCAAGTAATGGGCATGGGTGTTGCAGGAGGCGGAGGCGGCGGACGCCGCCGTCGCGGCCAGCGCAATCGCATGATGAGCGAGATCAATGTCACCCCGTTCGTGGACGTGGTGCTGGTGCTTCTCATCGTCTTCATGGTTGCCGCCCCGATGATGACGGCAGGCGTCGCCATCGACCTGCCACAGACGGCGGCCGGAGAACTCGAAGCCACCCGTGAGCCGATCACCGTATCGGTCACCCCTGACGGCGCGGTCTATGTGGGCGAGGACCAGGTGGAAGCGGGCGGGCTCGTCGCCGCCGTGGAGGCTTTGGCCGAAAGCACCGAGGACCGCATCTATGTACGCGGCGACACGGCGGTCAACTATGGCGCCGTCATGCAGGTCATGGGGACGCTGTCGGGGGCAGGGTATACGCGCATCGGGCTGATCACCGAGCAGGCGAACACCGAAAATTCGGGACAATAGCCCATGCGGATCGGGACCACCGTATCGGTTGTCGGCCATGCCGCGGTTCTGGCGCTGACCCTCGTTTCGCTGTCGAGCGTCGAGCGCCTGGACCCCAATATGGACCGCGCCATCACGGTCGATCTGGTCCCGATCGACGAATTCTCCAACATCCGCGTCGGCGATCTCCAGAGCGAAGTGGTCGAAACCGAGACGCCTTCTGCGGTCGAAACCGAGGAACAGGCCGAACTCGCCGAGCGCACGGGCAATACCGAAGAGGACCAGCCCACCCCCGAGGTCACGCCCGAGGAATCACCGGCGCCCACCATCGAATCCGCTCCGGCGCCCGAGCCCGAAGCCGCGCCCGAACCTGAACCCGAGCCAGAGCCAGCTCCCGAGCCGGAGCCTGAACCGGCGCCCGAGCCCGAACCTCAGCCCGAACCGACCCCGCCGCCGGCGCCCACGCCGCGTCCGGAGCCCGAGCCCGCACCCGAACCCACGCCTGAGCCCGAGCCGGCCCCCGCTCCGGAACCGACCCCCGAGCCGGAACCCGAGCCTGAGCCCACCCCAGAACCGGTACCGGAGCCTGAACCGGAGCCCGAGCCCGAGCCGCAGCCGGTCGCACCCGTGCCGCCGCAGGTGACTGCGAGCGTCGAGCAGTTGCGCGAGCGCTTTGCCCAGCAGCAACAGGCGCAGGAGCAGGCCGAGCAGGAAGCTGCCGAGCAGCCGACGCCCCCGACCGACCAGCCGACTGATCCGCTCTCGGATGACCTTGCCGACCGCATCGCGGACCTCATCAACGAGGATACGTCGCGTGGCACCACCACGGGGCAGGGCGGCCAGCAAAGCCTGGGCGAGTCCACCGGAACCGCCGCGACGCTCACCCAGTCCGAGCAGGCGGCGCTGGCCGCCGCCATGCGCCGGTGCTGGACGCCGCCAATCGCGGCCCAGAACACGCCGGGCCTGACCGTGCGCCTCCTGGTCACCTTCAACCAGGATGGCTCTCTGGCCGCCACCCCGCAGATCCTTTCGGCGATGACCGACGATCTGGTGCGGGCCACCGCACTCTCGGCCCAGCGTGCCGTGCAGCAATGCGCGCCCTATACCATCCTGCCGCCCGAAAAATACCAGAGCTGGCGCGAGGTCGACGTCACGTTCGACCCGCGCGAGGTCTAGGAGGGGCGGATGGTGAGCGTGGCCAAAATGCCATATTTCGATGAAAACTCGCCCCTTATCGCCATTCGGTCACGTTTTGACGCTATTGGGCGCAACCTTGATTTCGCCTCTCCGGTTGGTGTCCGGATCGATGGCAACGGCAAACGCCGTGCAACATGGAGACTGACGTGCAGAACACTCTGATCAACCGCCGCGCGGCGCTCAAGCTGGGCTTATCCGGAGCCGCGATGCTTGCAGCGGGCCCGGCGCTCGCCCAGTTGCAGATCACCGTCACCGGCGGCAATTTCACGCCGATGCCGATCGCGGTTCCCAACTTCAATTCCGGCGATCCGGCCTTCGGCGCGGAGGTCGCGCAGGTGGTGCGCAACAATCTCACGGGTTCGGGCCTTTTCCGGCTGGTCGACCCGGCCGGCTATCCGCAGGCCGTGGGCGATCCCAATGCCACGCCGGATTTTGGCGCCTGGCGCACGACGGGCGCCGACGCGGTGGTGATGGCAGATGTCAACAACACCGGTCAGCTCCAGTCTAGCCTTCGCCTCTGGGACACTACGGCGGGCGCACAGGTCACCGGCAAGTCCTATGGCGCGGACGCCAATTCCTGGCGCCGCATCGCCCATATGGCGTCCGATGCCATCTATACCGGGCTCACCGGCGAGACTGGGTATTTCGACTCCCGCGCCGTCTTCGTGGCCGAAAGCGGCCCGCGCGCCAACCGTGTCCGGCGCCTGGCCATCATGGATCAGGACGGCGCCAATATCCGCTATCTCACCGACGGCAGCCAGCAGATCCTCACCCCGCGTCTTTCGCCCGATGGCCAGCTTTGCGCCTATATGGTGCTGGACGGTCCCAATTCCTCGGGCATCTTCATCCTCAACCTGGCGACCGGCCAGACCCAATCGCTGGGCCGGTTCGGCCAGATGAGCTTTGCGCCGCGCTTTTCGCCCGATGGGCGGCGGCTGGTGTTCTCGGTCACCAACGGCGCAGTCACCAACATCTATGGGCTCGATCTGGCGGGCGGGCAGCCCCTGCAGCTCACGACCGGCTCGGCCATCGATACTTCGCCGTCCTATTCGCCCGACGGCCAGCGCCTCACCTTTGAATCCGACCGTGGTGGCCGTCCCCAGATCTACGTCATGCCGGCCGGTGGTGGGGGTGCCGAGCGCATCTCTTATGGCGACGGCTCCTATTCGACCCCCGTCTGGTCGCCCAAGGGCGATCTCATCGCCTTCACGCGTCAGTCCGGCGGTCAGTTCTCGATCGGGATCATGAACCCGGACGGGTCGGGCGAGCGCATCCTTGCCACCTCCTACCATGCCGAAGGGCCGACCTGGGCGCCCAATGGGCGCGTGCTGATGTTCTTCCGCGATCCGGGCGGAAATGACGGCTCCCAGCTCTATTCCATCGACATCTGGGGCCGCAACGAGCGCCGCATTCCCACCGAAGGCTTTGCCTCCGACCCGGCCTGGGGGCCGCTGTTGTCATAGACGAGGTGCAAGGCTGCAACACATTGCAGGCGTCCCGTTGCGGGACGCCTTTTTGCCCGCCACATGCCCCATTTGCGCCCGATTGACGCAAGATTAACCATGCTCAGACACGCGCGATTAAGATAACGCGCTGTAAAACCGCTAACCACGTTTTTTCCGATTCTGGAGCGTTTCGCTATGGGTTCGACCATGCCCCTTCTTCGTTTTGGCAAAGGCCTCCTCATGGCGGTCTTGCTCGTTGCCGTCGCCGCCTGTGCCCGCACCCCGACCACTGGCGTCGGCAATATCGGCACGGGCCCCGGCGGGGTAGGGGGCGGTGGCGCTCCCGGCAGCCAGCAGGAATTCCTCGTCTCGGTCGGCGACCGCGTTTTCTTTGAAACCGATTCCTCGGTTCTGACCGCCGACGGCCAGGCAACGCTCGACAAGCAGGCACAGTGGCTGCAGCAATATCCGCAATACCGCATCGTCATCGAAGGCCATGCGGACGAACGCGGTACGCGTGAATACAACATCGCGCTGGGTGCCCGCCGCGCCACGGCCGTGGTTAACTACCTGGTTTCCCGCGGAATTCCGCAGGATCGGCTCTCGACGGTTTCCTACGGCAAGGAGCGCCCGGTCGCCATCTGCAACGACATTTCGTGCTGGAGCCAGAACCGCCGCGCGGTCACAGTCTTGACAAACTAGCAATCCAGTACGCGCTCGAGCGCTTCGGGAAAAGGTGGGGGGCCACCTTGCCCGGTGAAAGCGTCACGAATCTGGAGGCAATAGCGTCGGGGCCGCGTATATGGTCCCGGCGCTTCTTTTTTGCCAAAAACCTGCTTTAATTGCGCATCCTTAAAGGGTTGATCGCGTTCCCGTCGAAGACGGGACGCAAAAGGAGTAATTTGCCGTGTTAGGACTTTCCAGTGCGCCGGCGAGGCGGTGGCGGCAGGGTGCCGCGATCGCTGCGACAGCCGGACTGCTCACTTTCGCCATGACCGTTGCCGGCCAGGGGCAGGGCAACGATCTTGCCAGCCTGCAGGTGCGACTCAGCCAGCTCGAAGAGCAGCAGCGGGTCAATTCGGGTCAGATCGAAGGGCTTCAGTTCCAGCTCACCCAGCTCCAGAGCCTGCTTGAGCGCATGCAGGAAGATAATGAATTCCGCTTCCAGCAGCTGGAGGGCGGTGGCCTGGGGGAAACTGATGCGGTAACCCCCTCCGGCGGCGAGACGCCTGCCGATCGGTTACCGCAGGAAACGGCTCCGCAGGACCCCCAGACGCAAGGTGATGCCGAGGCGCCTACGGTCATCGATCCCCTAGTGGGCGATGCCGACCTGATGGACGGCACCGAGATGGGCAGCGAGGACAACCTATACGCCCGCGATGTGTTCGGCCCGCAAGGGCCGGAAGGGCAGTCCGAGGAGCCGTCGCAGGATCAGGCTCCGGCAGAAGAAGGCGTGGTCCTTGGTCCGCCGGAAGGTGAACTGGGAACGACCCCACCGTCGCAGCCGCTCGATCTGAGCTTCGACCCCGACGCCACCCCCCTCAACGAGGGTGATGCCAACGCCCAGTATCAAGCCGGCTACGATGCGGTTGTGCGGGGCGAATATGCGTTCGCCGAAAACCAGTTTCGCCAGTTCGTCGAGAGCTTCCCGGACAACCCGCAGGCCCCCGACGCCACCTATTGGCTGGGTGAAACGCTGATCCAGCGCGCCGCCTTCGGGGAAGCGGCCGAGGTGCTGCTGGAAGGGTTCGAGCGGTATCCGACCTCAACCCGGGCCCCCGACCTGCTGCTCAATCTGGGCGTGGCGCTCCACGGAGCGGGCGAATTCGATACCGCCTGCCGCACCTATGGCGAGGTGCTGCGCCGCTATCCCGATTCCACCCAGGCCTTCCGGGACCGGGTGACGGCCGAGCAGGCGCGGGCAGGGTGCTGACAGAGTGCTTCCAGCAAAAGTGGAATCCACTTTTGCTGGAAGCGCGACCAACCAAGGGATGCTGGAGCTTGGGCACCTCGATGACGAGCGAAATTGGCTCTGAGAGCTCCAGCGATCTCGACCCGGCGCGGCTTTTCGCGCCGGTCGCTCACGAAGAAACCATCGGCCTCGCCGTTTCGGGCGGGGCCGATTCACTGGCGCTGATGCTGCTCTATGCCGCCTGGACCGCGCCGGAAAAGCCCAAAGCCATCGTCTATACGCTCGATCACGGGTTAAGGCCCGAGGCGCGTGGCGAAGCCGAAATGGTGGCGCGCGAGGCGACCCGGTTGGGATTGCCCGCCCGGCTTTTGACCTGGGAAGGGCCCAAGCCTTTGTCGGGCAAACAGCAAGCCGCCCGTGCCGCGCGCTATCGCTTGATCGGAGAGGCGATGAAGGCCGATGGCGTGGCCCTGCTGCTCACTGCCCATCATCGCCGCGATCAGGCCGAAACCATGCTCATGCGCCTCGCCCATGGCAGCGGCGTGACCGGGCTCGGCGCCATGCGCAGCTTTTCCTGCGTCGAAGGCGTTGCTGTGTTCCGGCCGTTGCTCGAGATTTCCCCTGATGCGCTTGCCGCCTGTGTGGAGCAGGCCGGCCTTTCACCCGCCCTCGATCCGTCCAATGCCGATCCGGCCTATGAGCGTACGCGCTGGCGCGAGGCGCTGGCGCAGTTGGAGGCTCTGGGGCTGACGGAGGACGGTCTCGCCCGCGCCGCCCGGCGATTGCAGCGTATCGATGCCTTGGCTGACCGGATCACGGATGAATTTCTGGCTGCGCATGTGACACGGGATCGACTGGGTGTTCTTAGGCTCGCCCGCCCGGCGTTGGTAGAGGTCGACCGGGAGATTGCGATCCGGGCCTTGGCCCGCCTGCTTGCCGCCGCGTCGGGCAGCCGGTCCTATGCGCTTGCGCGTATCGAAGCCTTGGCCGAGCGGATCGGTTCGGGCGCAAACTTTGCCGCTACCCTGGGCGGCGCGCGATGCGAGGCCGGCAATGACACCGTGGTTTTCTACCGCGAAGCCGGACGCAAGCCGATTGCGCCGGTTCAACTCGCTCCCGGTGAAACCCATCTATGGGATGGCCGTTTCACCATCACAGCGTCAGTGCCGGCCCGGGTCGAGCCGGCCACGGCCATGACGCGGGAGCGGTTCAAGGCGCTGGCCGGAACGCCGCTGTGGTGCCCGGTTGCGGCCTTGCGCGCCGCCCCACTGATTTGTGATGACCATGGCACCGTTCTGGCGCTCGGTGCGTTGGTCATTCAACCGGGCGTTAGGGTCGGCCGGCCGCCGTTAACCGCTTCAAGCGCTAACTGCGGCAATCGGCCACCACAGTTGCCCGGCGCCCTTGTATCGCCCGAATGAGGGCCTTACATTCGGGCTCGACATTTCCGGCACATGTGTGCCGCGCGGGCTTAGCCGAGCCCGCTGCAACCCCGGGCCTCGGGCCCGACCAGGACAGGATTGATGAACGGCAATTTTCGCAACTTGGCCATCTGGCTGGTGATCCTTTTCATGCTCTTGGGGCTGTTCCAGGTCTTCCAGTCCTCGACCCGCACGGTTTCCACGGTGGAGCGGACCTATAGCCAGTTCGTTTCCGACGTCGACAACGGTCGTGTGCAGGAAGTCACCATCATCGACAACACCGTCCAGGGCCGCACCAATGAAGGCACGCGGTTCGAGGTGACCATCCCCGAAGGCGCCAATATCGTTGAGCGCCTCGAAAACCAGGGCGTGGCGATCACCGCCCGCGCGCCGGAAGGCTCGCCCTTCTGGTCCATCCTGCTTTCGAGCTGGCTGCCCTTCATCGTCCTGATCGCAGTGTGGTTCTTCTTCATCCGCCAGATGCAGGGCGGTGGCCGTGGCGGCGCCATGGGCTTTGGCAAGAGCCGCGCCAAGATGCTCACCGAAGCCTCGGGCAAGGTGACCTTCGAGGATGTGGCGGGCGTCGAAGAAGCCAAGCAGGACCTCGAAGAGATCGTCGAATTTCTCCGCGATCCGGGCAAGTTCCAGCGCCTTGGCGGCCGCATTCCGCGTGGCGTGTTGCTTGTGGGCCCTCCGGGCACCGGTAAGACGCTGCTGGCCCGCTCGGTGGCCGGCGAAGCCAATGTGCCGTTCTTCACCATTTCGGGTTCGGACTTCGTTGAAATGTTCGTTGGCGTCGGCGCTTCGCGCGTCCGCGACATGTTCGAGCAGGCCAAGAAGAACGCCCCGTGCATCATCTTCATCGACGAAATCGACGCCGTCGGCCGCCAGCGTGGCGCTGGCCTGGGCGGTGGCAATGACGAACGCGAGCAGACCCTCAACCAGCTCCTTGTCGAGATGGACGGCTTCGAGGCCAATGAAGGCATCATCCTGATCGCGGCGACCAACCGTCCCGACGTTCTCGATCCCGCCCTTCTGCGCCCCGGCCGCTTCGACCGTCAGGTGGTCGTCCCCAATCCGGACGTCGCCGGCCGCGAACGCATCCTCAAGGTCCACGTCCGCAAGGTGCCGCTGGCCCCCGATGTCGATCTCAAGGTCCTCGCCCGCGGTACGCCCGGTTTCTCGGGCGCCGACCTCATGAATCTCGTCAACGAGGCCGCGCTTCTGGCCGCCCGCCGCAACAAGCGGTTCGTCACCCATGCCGAGTTCGAGGACGCCAAGGACAAGATCCTCATGGGTGCCGAACGGCGCACCATGGCGATGACCGACGAGGAAAAGGCGCTCACCGCCTATCACGAGGCCGGTCACGCGTTGATCAACCTCAAGCTCGCCGGCAAGCTCGATCCGATCCACAAGGCGACGATCATCCCGCGCGGCCGCGCGCTGGGCATGGTGATGACGCTGCCGGAAAAGGACAGCTACTCGTTCTCCCGCGAAAAGGCGGTGGCGCGTCTGGCCATGCTGTTCGGCGGCCGCGAGGCCGAGATCTACAAGTTCGGCCCTGAAAAGGTCACCTCCGGCGCTTCGGGCGACATCCAGATGGCGACCAACCTCGCCCGCTCGATGGTCATGGAATGGGGCATGAGCGAAAAGCTCGGCCGGGTGCGGTACAAGTCGAACGACCAGGAAGTGTTTCTGGGCCATTCGGTCACCCAGTCCCAGCACATGTCTGACGAAACCGCCAAGCTGATCGACGAGGAAGTCCGCAAGCTCATCGAGGACGGCGAAACCGCCGCCCGCAACATGATCCGCGACAATCTCGATCAGTTCGAAACCCTCGCCCAGGCGCTGCTCGAATATGAGACGCTGACCGGTGACGAGCTGCGCGGGCTGATGGACGGCAAGCAGCCGGTCCGCGACATCGACAACGACAACACGCCCAAATCGACCGGCGTGCCCAAGGCGGGCAAGGCGCACAAGAAGCGCAGCGGCGATCAGGGCGAACCCGACGCCGGGCTCGAACCCCAGCCGGGCACCTGATGCAAAGGGCCACTCTCGCGAGTGGCCCTTTTCTTTTGCACCATCATTTAACTTGACTGAATTGATCCAAATAAAGCATGAAGCTGATTAGTTTTCGGGGGAGGGGCCCATCATGTTCAAGCGTCCCAGCGTTGCGCTCATTTCCTTGCTTGCCTTTGCCGCGCCGGTCGCGGCCCAGGATTTTCCGGTCACCATCGAGCACGTTTACGGCACCACGACGATCGAGGAGCAGCCTCAGCGCGTCGTTTCCATCGGCCTGCACGAGCAGGATTTCCTCTACGCCCTGGGCGTTGCCCCGATTGGCGTCAAGGAGTGGTTCGGGGAAAAGCCCTACGCAACCTGGCCCTGGGCCGAGGATGAGCGCGCCGCGCTGGGCGCCGAGCCCGAGGTGATGACCGGAGACGGCATCAATTTCGAATGGGTGCTGGCCCAGGACCCCGATCTGATCGTCGGCATCTATTGGTGGCTGGAACAGGAAGACTATGATCGTCTGTCCGAGATCGCCCCCGTGGTCGCAAGCCCGGCCGGTTACGATGTCTGGGCGGCTCCCTGGCAGGCGGAACTGGCGATCATCGATCAGGCGACGTCGGGCAATACGGAAAAATCGGATGCGATCGTCGCCGAATTCGATGCCCGCTACGCCGAGGTGCGCTCCGCCTATCCTGAACTCGAAGGCATGACCGGCACCAACATCTATCTCGAGGACGACGGCAATTTCACCGCCTGGGGGCCGAACGATCTCGCCAGCAAGTTCCTTGTCGATCTCGGCCTCGTATTCCCGCCCCAGCTCGAAGGGCTGGCCGCGGAGGACAATCGCATAACCATCAGTGCGGAAAACATCGACCTGCTGGAAATGGACGTCGCCGTCTGGCCGGTCGCGGAGGGCTCGGACGTCCAGAGCGTCGTCGAAGCGCTGCCGACCTATCAGTCATTGGCCATCGCGCGGGAAGGCCGCTCGGTGTGGCTGGACGACGGCGACGGCCTCGCCTATGCGGCCATGAGCTGGCAGACCCCCCTGTCGCTGGGCTACCTGCTCGACATCCTCCCCGCCCAACTCGCCGCCGCCGCCGATGGCGATCCGGAGACGCAAGCAGAGTAGGGGGCGCTTCTCGCCACTCTCCTGCTGGCGGGCAGAAATGTTCGATAACGGCAGCGTATGCCCACAGCGTCCAGCGCCACCGTTTCTCGAAGAAGTGTGTCCCCCAATCTCTCCCGCGCCACAGGCAGCGCTGCGGATTGTCGGGTCCAATCCGGCAAACGGCGAACGGAAAGCTGGATGCCCTAAAACGTCGGTTGTTTCGACCATCCGTCACCACCCGTGTCGCCCCGGGCTTGACCCGGGGCAAGGTATGCGCGCCGCTCCCGGCTCTTTCTCCCGCCTCCCCTCGTCACCTTCGTCTCTGGATCAAGTCCGAGAACGAAGACGATGAAGAGGCTGGAGACAAGGAGCGACGAGACTCTTGCCGTAACGCTTGCGCCAATCGCCCTTCTCCCCTTGAGGGAGAAGGTGGATCGCCCAAAGGGCGAGACGGATGAGGGGTGCGCTGAGCCTCAACAATCACCGCCGGTGGCCGCTGATATGCCGAGCCCCCTCATCCAACCGCTTCGCGGCCACCTTCTCCCACCAGGGTACGGGGACACAACGCCAACACCGTGCTTGTTATCCCCAACGTTCCCCCAAGAGCCCCCTTCTCCCCTGGTGGGAGAAGGGCCGGGATGAGGGGTGCGCTGAGGTTGCGTCATCGCAAGAGCCGAGAACGGCGCGCATACCTTGCCCCGGGTCAAGCCCGGGGTGACGCGCTGGGGGTGAGGGTAGGACGCTGCCCAATCTCCGGCCTTCCAGGCTCACCACCGAGGTTTTCAGCAGCCCGACTGCTTATCCCCGCCATCACCCCGCCCCCACCGTCATCCCGGCCTTGAGCCGGGATCCAGTACACTCAGCTCCTGAGCCCCGGCCGTAACGCTCCCCCAAGAGCCCCCTTCTCCTCTGGTGGGAGACTTCGAACCGTCCTTTGGCCAATCGTGCCGGTGGCACGATTGGAGGTGAGAAGGCCATGAGAGCGGAGCCTGCCCCTCGCGAAGGCGGGGGCTCGAATGGCAGGGGATGAGGGGGGCGCTGAGCTTCCACAGACACCGGCGCCAAAAAACTTATCCCCGCCCCCTGCGCTTGTTCCATACTCTCTCTCACGACCCCGCGCACATGGACGCAAGCGCTACGAACGTTTGGGCGGGATCGGTTCGGGTTCCTCACGGGTCGCCGTGGGGGAGGCCCAAAGCGGACAGATGGCCGGATGTGGATAAAAGGTGTGAGCGGACCACCAATCCAATCACTCCCACGTCGCACCGGGGAAACCCGGAGGGGCAGCGAGGGGACGGCCGGGAGGTTGGCAGAAAAAGTGGTTCCCACTTTTTCGGTTCGACCAACCGACCCACTAAAAACTCTCAACAACCCCCAGCCCGAGAAGCCGCCATAAGCCCAAAATCCCGGATGCATGGGGCGATGATCGCTTCATACTAACAAATACAGCACGAGGCGTTCATCGCCCCATGCCGTCTTTCCATCATCAACCGAGGCCCCGGGGCCGTCGGGCGCTCTGCCATGCCTGCAGCGATCACAATAGGTGAACACCCCGATGAGTTTTCTAAACTCCCATTTAACGACCTGTGGAGAACTCTGATGCGAGGGCCACAGGCGGGTGGCTTTGAGGGGATATCAGGCATGCTCACCTTTTTTTCGAAACGCTCGGCTGGCGCGGACACGCAAGCGAAAGTCGATGCCATCAATCGCTCCCAGGCGGTCATCGAATTTGCGCTCGACGGAACGATCCTCACCGCGAACGAAAACTTTCTTGCGGCCATGGGCTACGCTCTCCCGGAAATCGCGGGCAAGCATCACTCCCTGTTCGTTTCTACCGAGCTTGCCGCGAGCGAAGCCTATCGCGCCTTCTGGAAACGGCTTGGCGAGGGGGAGTTCGTGGCCGGTGAATTCCAGCGCATCGCCAAGGGCGGGGGCGAGATCTGGATCCAGGCGAGCTACAATCCCGTTTTCGACCGCTCGGGCAAACCGGTCAAAGTCATCAAGTTCGCAACCGATATCACCGAGCAGAAACTGCGCGCGTCGGACCACGCCGCGCAAATCGCGGCCATCAGCCGGGTACAGGCGGTTATCGAATTCACGCTCGATGGCAATGTGATCACCGCCAACCAGAACTTCCTTTCGACGCTGGGCTATGCGCTCGAGGACATTGTGGGCAAGCACCACGCCATGTTCTGCGATCCCGCCTATGCGGCAAGCCCCGAATATCGGGCTTTTTGGGACCGGCTGCGCCAGGGCGAATTCGCCGCCGGAGAGTTCCGCCGCCGCGACAAGAGCGGAAAGGATGTCTGGATCCAGGCCAGCTACAATCCCGTTCTCGATCCCGCCGGCAAGCCGATCAAGGTCATCAAGTTCGCCACCGATATCACCGAACGCAAGCGTGCCGAAGCCATCATCGAGCACCTGACCCAAAGCCTCGAACGCCTCTCGGAAGGCGATCTGCGCGGGCGGATCGAGCAGACCTTTACCGGCCAGTACGAGGCGCTGCGTCTGGCCTACAACAAGACCCTCGACCAACTCGTCGAAATCGTTTCCCAGCTCAAGTCCACGTCGCGCACGGTCAAGACGGCTACCAGCGAATTGCTCACCGGCGCCAACGATCTGTCCGAGCGCACGACGCGGCAGGCGGCAACGATCGAGGAAACCTCGGCGGCCATGGAGCAGCTCTCCAGCGCCGTTGTCTCGGGCGCCCGCGAAGCCCGTGTCGCCGCCGAAAAGGCAAGGTCGGTCGCCGCCAGCGCCAGCGAGGGCGGCACGGTAATGGCCGAAGCTAATACCGCCATGGAACGCATTTCGGCGTCTTCGGCGCGGATTTCCTCGATCATCGGCATGATCGACGATATCGCCTTCCAGACCAATCTTCTGGCGCTCAATGCCTCGGTGGAAGCGGCGCGGGCCGGGGAGGCAGGCAAGGGTTTTGCCGTGGTGGCCATCGAAGTGCGGCGCCTTGCCCAATCGGCGGCCGAGGCTTCGGCGGAAGTCAAAACCCTCATCGAAACCAGCGCCAGCGAGGTCGCGGGCGGCAGCCGGCTTGTCGAGCAGGCCGCCGGACGCCTGCTCGACATCCTCAAGGGCGCCGAGGAAAGCTCGGTCGTGATCGATGCCATCGCAAGGGTCGCGTCCGAGCAATCGGCTGCTATCGAGGAGGTCAACACCGCCGTGCGGCAGCTCGATGAGATGACCCAGCACAATGCCGCGCTGGTCGAACAGACCAATGCCGCCATCGAACAGACCGAGGGGCAGGCGGGTGAACTCGACCGCATCGCCTCGATCTTTATGCTCGCTGACCGTCCTACTCCGATGCCTCAGCGGCCCCGGCTCGTACCGCAGAGCAGCGGCAATGCCGCGGTTAGTGAGGATTGGGACGAATTCTAACCACATTGCCGGCTCAAATCGGCGCCTCTTGTCATCACATGCCCGCTCCGCTACCGAAAGGCGCGGGACCAAAGAGGAGCCTTTCGTGGCCAAGATCGACACCAAGACCGAAGGACTTGACCTCTACGTTTACGTGGCCAAGACCTTCGCCGACAGCCCCTGGCTCCACTACGGTCTGTGGGAACCGGGCGAAAAGCCCAACATCCCCCGGTTGCGCATGGCCCAGGAGCGGTATGTCGACAAGCTCCTTGCCCTCATCCCGCCCGCTCCGGCCCGCCTTCTCGATATCGGCGGAGGCACGGGGGAAATGGCCAAGCTCCTGCTCGACAAGGGCTATACCGTCGAAATGATCACGCCGAGCCATCTGCAGGCCGAAGTCGCTGCGCAAAAGCTCGGTCCCAACGCCCGCGTTCACGAGACGAAGTTCGAGGATTTCCAGGGAGAGGGGCCATACGATGTGTGCCTGTTCTCCGAGAGCTTCCAATACGTCAAACTCGATATCGCGCTAAAAAAGCTTCAGGATATCCTCGCCCCCAATGGCCGGGTTATCATCGCTGACTGTTTCCGGTCCGAAGGGTACAGGAAAGGTCAGAGACAGCCCGGTGGAGGTCACCGTTATACGCAGTTCGTGGAGGCTGTCGAAAAGGCGGGTTTCCGTTTCGTCGCCAATGAGGATGTGACGCTTGCCGCAGCGCAGAGCATGGCCATCGACCAGAATGTCTATAGGGGCTTTGTGGCTCCCACGGTCGAGCAGGTACGGGCGCTGCTCTCGCACAAACGGCCTGTGCTCTACTGGTTCGCCAAGACGGCCTACAATCTTTTCGTTCCACGCAAGGAGCGCGACAACATCGTTGCCCGCCTCAAGGCCGATTACCGCTCGCCGGAAGTGTTCGCTTCCGCCAATACTTACCGCTTCCTCGCCCTCGAGCGTGCCTGACATCATAAGGCGCCCCATCCCTTTGCCTTTTTTTTGCACATCGGCCGGTATAATTTGGCTCGCTGCTGACGAATCGGAACATTCCCATGGCTCGTAAATATTTCGGTACCGACGGCATTCGCGGTCTGGCCAACGGCTCCAAATTGACGCCCGAACTCGCGCTGCGCGTCGGCATGGCCACGGGCCTGGCCTTCAAGCGCGGCGACTATGCGCACAGGGTGGTGATCGGCAAGGACACGCGCCGGTCCGGCTATATGATCGAGAATGCGCTGACCGCAGGGTTCACCGCCGTGGGCATGGACGTTCTGCTTCTCGGCCCGATGCCGACCCCGGCCGTCGCCATGCTGACCCGTTCGCTTCGCGCCGATGTGGGGGTGATGATTTCGGCTTCGCACAATCCGTTTGACGACAACGGCATCAAGCTGTTCCGTCCCGATGGTTATAAGCTTTCCGACAGTTTCGAAGCCGAAATCGAGAATCTCATTGATGCCGATCTTGCTCCGCGCTTGGCGCGCGGCACCACGATTGGCCGCGCTCGTCGCGTCGAGGAAGCGCGCACGCGCTATGTGGAATACGCCAAGCGCACATTGCCGCGCGATATCGATTTTACGGGCCTGCGGGTCGTCGTCGATTGCGCCAATGGCGCGGCCTACAAGACCGCGCCCGAAGTGCTCTGGGAGCTGGGCGCCGAAGTCATTTCGATCGGGGTGGCGCCCGATGGCTTCAACATCAATGACGGGTGCGGATCGACGTCGCCAGGTGCGCTGATCGAAAAGGTCAAGGAGCTGCGGGCCGATATCGGCATCGCGCTCGATGGTGATGCGGACCGGGTGCTCATCGTCGATGAAAAGGGCAATGAGGTCGATGGCGACCAGCTCATGGCCGTCATCGGCGCCTCCTGGCATGCGCGCGGGCAATTGCTGGGCGGCGGCATCGTTGCTACCGTCATGTCCAATCTCGGCCTGCAGCGCTATCTCGAAGGGCAGGGGCTTTCGCTCGAACGCACCAAGGTGGGTGACCGCTACGTGCTCGAAGCCATGCGCGGCAAGGGCTTCAACGTGGGCGGCGAACAGTCCGGGCATATCATTCTTTCCGACTTCACCACGACCGGGGACGGTCTGGTGGCCGCGCTGCAGCTCCTTGCGGTGGTCAAGCAGGAGGGCAAGCCGGTCTCGGAGGTCTGCCACCGGTTCGATCCGGTGCCGCAATTGCTCCAGAACGTACGTTACCAGCGTGGCAAGCCGCTCGAGGACAAATCGGTGCGCGAGCTGATCGCCAATGCCGAGGCGCGGCTGGGCAAGACCGGCCGGTTGATCATCCGTGAATCGGGAACCGAGCCGGTGATCCGCGTCATGGGCGAAGGTGATGATGCCTCGCTGGTCTCGCAAGTCGTCAATGAAATCGCGACGGCCATCGGCAAGGTTGCCTGACAAGGTTAAGAAATACAGTTAATCGCGCTTTAAGAAACTTCCCTTAGGTTCTCGGTCAATTGTCAGGTTTGATCCGCTTAGGGGAACACAAGCGCATGAAAAAGCTGGTTGGTTTGGCTGCCGTTACAGCAGTCGCATTCCTCACCACGGCGGCCCAGGCCGCCGATCCGGTTTATCCGGAATACATTCCTCCCTATATCCCCCCGGTCGATGAGGGCCTCGGCGGCTCGTTCTACCTGCGCGGCAGCGTCGCCGGCAATTCAAGCTGGGCGGGCGAGGCTGTGCACACTGAAACGGATGATACCTTCGACATCATCGAAAACGGCTGGGGCTACAGCGCCGGCATCGGCGCTGGCTATGAAACCGGCACTGGCCTGCGCTTCGATGCGACCGTCGACTACCTCTCCAATCGCGGCATGACGGCCGACGTCGATGATGGTCTGGGGGATCGCGAACTGGATCTGCGCTCCACCATCGTTCTGGCCAACGCCTATTACGATTTCGGCCTGAGCGACATGGGCCTCACCGCTGCCGGCGGCGCCTTTGGCTATGTGGGCGCAGGCGTTGGCGTTGCGTTCAATGAGTCCCGCGTGGAAGACAATGTCGGCTATGGCGAGTGGGGTTCCAACACGAGCCTGGCTGCTGCCGGCATGGCCGGCGTTGGTTATGATTTCGGCGCGCTCGTTGCCGACCTCGGTTACCGTGGCCTTTATATCAACGAGATCGAGAATACCGATGCTACGCCCAACTACAGGGTTGATGACGCCTGGGTCCACGAAGTCCGGGCCACGCTTCGTTACCGGTTCTGACCGGCGGTCGAGCTGAATATGAGGGCGGCCCCCGCGGCCGCCCTATTGTTTTCTGAGCAGCAGGTAAACCGCGCCGCCGACGATCAGCCCCCAGAACGCGGCGCCGATGCCGAAAAGGGTGAGACCGGAGGCAGCGGTGACGAAGGTGAGGACGGCGGGAAGGCGAAGCTCCTCGTCGGCCACCGCACCGGTGAGCGAGGTTGCCAAAGCACCAATCAACGCCAATCCGGCCACCGCTTCGATGAGGATGGGCGGGGCCGCCGAAATGAAGGCGGCTGCAGCGCCTGCGCCGAGCGCGAAAAGCAGATAGGCGAAGCCGCCGGCAATGGCAGCGACGTAGCGTTTGGATCGATCCGGGTGGGCATCGGGGCCGGCGCAGAGGGCGGCCGTGATCGCGGCAAGATTGATGAGCTGTCCGCCGATCAGAGCACCCAGCGCACTCACGATGCCGGTGGAGACGAACACCGGCCGGACGTCGGGCTCAAATCCGTTCGAGCGCAGGACAGCAAGGCCGGGAATGTTCTGGGACGCCATGGTGACAACAAACAGCGGGATTGCAATTCCGATCACCGCGTCAAGATTGAGAGTGGGAGTCACAAAAACCGGGCTGGGCCAGGGACTGGCCAGCAGATCGGACGGCAGATTGGTGGAAATACCGATCATTACGGCGGCTACGCCGACCGCTGCGGGAACAGCCCAGACCCGTGCGAAACGGAGCAGCAGAGCCCAAACCAGGACGATCGGCAGGGCCAGCATCGGCATTTCGCCGACCGCGCGGACTGGTGCCAAACATAGATTAAATAAGATGCCGGCCAGCATAGCGCTTGCCAGCGGCATGGGAATGGCGGCAACCGCGCGGCTGAAGGTTCTTGAGAAGCCCGCAATCACAACCAGAAGCGCTGCCAGTATAAAGGCACCTACCGCTGCGGAAAAGCCGCCGGTGACACTACCGGTTGCGATGAGCAGTGCCGCCCCCGGGGTCGACCAGGCGATTGCCAGCGGCATTTTCGTTACCGCTCCAAGGACGATACCGACGATCCCCATGCTCAAACTCAGGGCGAAGAGACCGGACGCTGCTTGCTCCTGAGTTGCTCCCACGGCCAGAAAGCCTTGCAGGACAATGGCAAATGAACTGGCCGAGCCGACGATCGATGCCAGGACGCCGGAAAAAATCGGCTGCGCCAGATCGAAGGGACGGGCGGGGGCAGACTGGTTCGGCTGGACGGACATACAGATGCTTTCGAAGCAGGCGGGTGATTATTTCTATAGGTGATCGGAAAGTCCGGGTCACCCGAGGACGGGCAAAGTCGGCAAATTTGCCTTTTCTGCGCCATTTTTACTGGTCTGGCGAGCGCTGGGGGGACGACGGTTTGATCTCAAGTAACTGAATTATAATACTTTCTTTATTGATCACATTTTCGTCATCCTCGGTCACCACTGTTTGATCGTCAAAACAGCGCCGCTCCTGGGTTGAAATGGCCGATCGCGCCGCAGCCCTGCGAAATGGGAACGATTCCCGCCATCGGCCATTTTGTTTGGCGAAAGAAAAGGAGACCACAAATGCGTAAGCTTCTTGCCCTTCTGGCTCTTCCCCTGATGCTGGCCGTTGCCGCATGCGACATGCCGCCTCCGGAAGACGGAACCGCGGCGCCTGCCGACCCGGCTGTGACCACCGATCCGGCGGCTCCGGCCACCCCGGTGCAGTAAGGCGCATCAAAATTTTCCATGAAAGGGGCGCCCGATCGGGCGCCCCTTTTGCATGGCGTCTGGAAGGATTTCCCAATTGAGCGGGACGGCGAGCACCAGCGCCGCGAAAGGCAGGATCGGAGGGCTCGATGCGGCTCGCGCGCTTGCCGTCATCGGCATGCTGATGGTGCATGTGGGGTCGCGCGGACGGGATACACTCGGGGAAACGTTCTACAATCTGCCTCACGGTCGAGCTTCCATCCTTTTTGGTTTCCTGGCCGGCGTCAGCATGGCGCTTTTGTCGGAGGGAGCCGGAAAACGAGGGTTGGCGCGGGCCCGGTTGGGGTGGATGGCGGTGGTTTTTCTGCCGCTCGGACTGGTGCTGCAGCGGCTCGACCATGGCATAGCGGTGATCCTGCATCATTACGCAGCCTTTTATCTCCTGGGCATTCTGATGCTGGCCGTTCCACGTCGATATCTGCCCGCGATTGCGGCTCTGCTTTCGATCGCCGGGCCTCTCATCTATTTCCTGCTCAACGCGCAATGGCCTGATCGCGTCGACCGCGATACGGTGGCGGCTGGCGATAATTTCGTCGAGATCGCAGGTGGACTTCTCGTTACTGGACCCTATCCGCTGGTGACCTGGAGCGCGGCGTTGGTTTGGGGGCTGTGGGTCGGCCGGCTCGATCTGCGCGCACCGTCGACCCAATTGCGACTCGCCACGAGCGGCGCGGGCATTGCATTCGCCGCTGCAGTGCTGGCCATCGTCTGCACACCGCTCCTCGAGCAAGCCGAAACGCCAGCGGATTGGCGATGGCTTTTCGACGGTCGGCCACATAGCCAGATGCCGTTGTGGCTGATCGGGGCGATCGGGAGTGCGGTGGCGGTAACAGGTATCATGCTGATCGCCGTGCGGCGTTTCCCGAAGTGGTTTTCGCCGCTGGTGGCGCTGGGGCAATTGGCGTTGAGTTTTTACGTGGCGCATCTTTTCCTGCTGCACATGTTCGCCGGCGTTTTGAGGCGTGAAAGCGTGGGAGAAGCGATGATCTCGGTCGTCGCGATAAGCGGGGCGGCGATGGTGTTCGCCGTGTTGTGGCGGCGGTATTTCCAGCGCGGTCCTCTCGAAGCGTTGCTGGTTTGGCCGTTTCAACCCGTGCTGACGCCTTCGCCTCCGAGAATCCGGCCCGATCCATAATTCGGTCGCCCGAACCGCCGGTTCGGGGTATTGAGGCCGGATGGACGCCGACCCTCTCGATATCTTTCTCGTTGCCACGCCCGGATTGGAGCACGCGCTTTGCGCCGAGGCCAAAGCGCTGGGCTTTGCCGATCCACGGCCGGTGCGTGGCGGTGTGGATATCGCGGGGAACTGGCCCGATGTCTGGCGTGCCAACCTGCAATTGCGCGGCGCCGGGCGGGTACTGGTGCGGATCGCGAGCTTTCGGGCCAACCATCTTGCACAGTTGGACAAGCGGGCGCGGCAGGTTCCCTGGGGTCAGGTGTTGCGGCCGGACGTTCCGTTCAAGGTGGAAGCAAGCTGCCGGAAATCGAAGATCTATCATTCCGGCGCCGCCGCGCAGCGCATCGAGACGGCTATCGTGGCGGAATTGGGTGCTCCGCTTGCCGTGGACGCCGAGGTTCGGGTGCTGGTGCGGATCGAAAACGATCTTTGCACCATCAGCGTCGATACCTCGGGCGAGGGCTTGTACAGGCGCGGGCACAAGGCGGAAGTGAACAAGGCGCCTATGCGCGAGACGCTTGCGGCGCTGTTTCTGCGAGAATGCGGATATCGCGGCACCGAACCGGTGCTGGACCCCATGTGCGGCTCGGGAACCTTCGTGATCGAAGCAGCCGAAATCGCGCTCGGGTTGCAGCCGGGGCGTTCGCGCGGCTTTGTGTTCGAGAAGCTGACGACGTTCGATGCGGCGCACTGGATGGGGATGCGGGGGAGCCTTCCCAAGACGACGGACCTCATTTTCCACGGCAGCGACCGCGATGCCGGAGCTGTGAGGATGAGTATCGCCAATGCGGAGCGGGCGGGGGTAAGTTTGGTTACCCGTTTTACCCAGACGCCGGTTGAAGCCCTCGAGCGGCCTGAAGGGGAGCCGGGACTGGTGATTGTCAATCCGCCCTACGGGCTGCGGATCGGGGACCGCAAAAAGCTCTATCCGCTCTATGGCGCGCTCGGGCAGGTGCTGCGGACGCGGTTTTCGGGCTGGCGCGTGGGGCTGATCACGGCCGATCCAACGCTGGCGCGGGCGACGGGTCTGCTGTTCGAAACGCCCGGTGAGAGCGTCGACAACAATGGCGTCCGCATCGCCCTTTACCGGACGGGCCGGCTTTAGCTCGCGAGGCCCTACGCCCTTTAGCCGCACCCGTCTTGCATCTGTCGCGGTGAAATGGTTTACGGCAGTCAAAGTCTGGCCGCTCCCGTCGGGGCGGCCTTATTGTTGCAGGTGCTCCCATGATCCGTTTCGAGAATATCGGCAAGCAGAACGGCAAGCAGATCGTTTTCATCGAAGCCTCCGCTGCGCTGCAGAAGGGAGAAAAGATCGGGCTCGTGGGTCCGAACGGGGCGGGCAAGACGACGCTGTTTCGCATGATCACCGGCGAGGAAGCGCCCGATGAGGGGCAGGTCTCGATCGATCGCGGCACGACCATCGGGTATTTTTCCCAGGATGTGGGCGAAATGAGCGGACGCTCTGTGGTGGCGGAAACCATGGACGGCGCCGGACCGGTGGCGGCGCTGATTGCGGAAATGCGGCAGCTCGAAGCCGATATGGGCGATCCCGACAAGGCCGACGAGATGGATGCGATCATTGCGCGGTATGGCGAGGTGCAAGAGCAGTTCGAGGAACTCGACGGATATGCCCTCGATGGTCGCTCGCGCGAGGTTCTGGACGGTCTTGGTTTCTCGCAGGCCATGATGGATGGCGATGTGGGCGCGCTTTCGGGCGGCTGGAAGATGCGCGTGGCGCTGGCCAAGATCCTTCTGGCGCGGCCCGACGTGCTGCTGCTCGACGAGCCGTCCAACCACCTCGATATCGAGAGCCTGATCTGGCTTGAAGAGTTCCTGAAGACCTTTTCCGGCGCGCTTTTGATGACTTCGCACGACCGGGCGTTCATGAACCGGGTGGTCAACAAGATCATCGAGATCGATGCGGGGAACCTCACGTCCTATACCGGCGATTACGAGTTCTATCAGGAACAGCGGGCGATCGCCGATCGCAACCAGCAGGCCCAGTTCGAGCGCCAGCAGGCGATGCTGGCCAAGGAGATCGCCTTCATCGAGCGGTTCAAGGCGCGGGCAAGCCATGCGGCGCAGGTGCAGAGCCGGGTGAAAAAGCTCGACAAGATCGACCGGGTCGAGCCGCCCAAGCGCCAACAAAAGGTGGTGTTCGAATTCCGTCCCGCTCCGCGTTCGGGTGAGGACGTGGCGGTGCTCAAGGGCATTTCGAAGCGGTACGGCGAAAAGATCATCTATGATGGGCTCGACTTCCATGTGCGGCGCAAGGAGCGCTGGGCGATCATGGGGGTGAACGGGGCAGGCAAGTCGACGCTCCTGAAACTGGTGACCGGGGCGGCCGAGCCCGACGCGGGGACCGTCAATCGCGGTCCGAGCGTCAAGATGGCCTATTTCGCCCAGCATGCCATGGATCGGCTGGACGGAGATTTGTCGATCTTCGACATGTTGCAGCATGAATTCCCGCAGGCCGGGCAGGCACCGCTCAGGGCGCTGGCCGGGTGTTTCGGGTTTTCCGGCGACGAGGTGGAAAAGAAGTGCCGGGTGCTTTCGGGCGGGGAAAAGGCGCGACTGGTGATGGCCATGATGCTGTTCGATCCCCCCAATTTCCTGGTGCTGGACGAGCCGACCAACCACCTCGACATCGCGACCAAGGAAATGCTGATCGAGGCGCTGTCGAATTACGAAGGCACGATGTTGTTCGTTTCCCACGATCGGCATTTTCTGAGCGAGCTTTCCAACCGGGTGCTGGAAGTGTCGCCGGAGGGGGTACGGACCTTCGGGGGCGGGTATCGGGAGTATGTGGAGAGCACGGGGCAGGAGGCGCCGGGGCTGCGGCATTAGGGTTTGCTGATTGAGACCGGCGCGCGTGAATGTCGCCGACTCAGCGCCCCTCACCCCAACCCTCTCCCCGGCGGGGAGAGGGAGTCCTGCTGCGGCTCGCTGCGTGATGGCGGAAAGAGATGAGCGCCGGTGCGAGCTTAACCCTCGCCCCTCTGGGGAGAGGGTGGCCGGCAGGCGGGTGAGGGGACAGCGCATGAGAAAACCTCCGACGGCCATGGGCCTCGGTTGATGATGGAAAGACGGCATGGGGCGATGAACGCTCCGCATTGAAATTTTTATATATGAAGCTTCCATCGCCCCATGCATTCGGGATTTTGGGCCTGGTCGTCCTCTCATGCTGGGGCCAATCCCCGCTGGCTTTCACCAGTACACCCTCGGCCTTACCGTGGGCTGGCGCTGGGAACGTTTCTGCCTCCGCTGACGCGACCGCCAACGGACCCGAACCGATCCCGCCCAAACGTTCGTAGCGCTTGCGTCCATGTGCGCGGGGTCGTGAGGGGGAGTATGAGGGAGGTGGAGAGGGCGGGGATAAGTTTTTTGACAAGGCCTCGGGCGTCAAGAATTCAGAGAGGTGGCCCGGTGAATCTGAGATGAAAACGCCTCGCGCTTTCCTCCACTGCAGGCATGTCCTCGGGGATTCGGAATGCGCCGGCGGCCATTTCGGCGAAAAAACCTTCAAAACCGCCCGGTGTCAGTACCGTCAGCATGGTGGCCGGTCCATCGTCCTGGACGCGGAAGGTATGTTCGGTTCCACGCGGAATGAAGATGGTTTCTCCCTCCCGCCTCACGGTTTGTTCCTCGGGCGTCCAGAACAGAACATTGCCGGAAAGGACATAGAACGTCTCGTCCTCGCGTTCATGGATGTGTCGCGGCGGGCCCGAGCCTGCAGGCGACGTGCTTTCAAAGAGTGAAAAGCCGTCAGGGCCGGCCTTGGCGACATGAATGGTATAGCGCGTGTCCAGCCAATCCATCGACTGCGGCGGCTTGAGTGCAGACATCGGAATCCTCCCGCCGATGACGTCCAATCATCATACGCCGACGCGATATTGTCGTCACGCGAGAAGTTGGGTCCTTGCCATTTGGATCACCTTCCTATATCCCCATCCACGGGCCATCCCTCCCCAACGAGGGACGCCCATCTGTAAGGATGGAGCAACATGACAGATATTTCTGCCGCCACGGACGTGGCAAAGCCGGGCGTGCGTCCGGACAATCCCAATTTTTCTTCTGGTCCTTGCGCGAAGCGTCCCGGGTGGACGGTCGAGGCGCTTGCTGGTGCGCTGGTGGGGCGGTCCCATAGGGCCAAGCCGGCCAAGGCGCGGATTCAGCGCGCCATCGAATTGACGCGCGAGCTGCTCGAAGTTCCCGCCGACTATCTCATCGGCATCGTGCCGGCCTCCGACACGGGGGCCGTGGAAATGGCCCTATGGGGCATGCTGGGCGCGCGCGGCGTCGACATGCTGACCTGGGAATCGTTCGGCGCCGGCTGGGTCACCGACGTTCAGAAGCAACTCAAACTCGACGATGTGCGGGTGCTCAAGGCCGAATATGGCGAGCTGCCCGATCTTTCGCAGGTCGATTTTTCGCGCGACGTGGTGTTCACCTGGAACGGCACGACCTCGGGCGTGCGGGTGCCCAATGGCGACTGGATCGCGGCGGACCGCGAGGGGCTGACCATCTGCGACGCCACGTCGGCGGCTTTTGCGCAGAACCTCGATTTCAAAAAGCTCGATGTGGTGACTTTTTCCTGGCAGAAGGCGCTGGGCGGTGAAGCCGCCCATGGCATCCTGATCCTCAGCCCGCGTGCCGTGGAACGGCTCGAAACCTTCACGCCGGCCAACCGGCCGCTTCCGAAAATATTCCGCCTCACCAAGGGCGGCAAGCTCATGGCCGATGTTTTTGAAGGCGCGACCATCAACACGGTTTCGATGATCTGTGTCGAAGACGCCATCGATGCCATGGAATGGGGATTGAAGGTCGGCGGGCTCAAGGCGCTGCAGGCGCGGGCCGATGCCAATGAGAAGGTCATCGCCGACTGGGTGGCCAAGACCGATTGGGTCGATTTCCTCGCCGCCGATCCGGCAGTGCGGTCGAACACTTCGGTGTGTCTCAAGATCGTCGATCCCGAAGTCGTGGCTCTGTCCGACGAGGCGCAGGCCAAGCTTGCCAAGGCGGTGGTTTCGCGGCTGGACAAGGACGGCGTCGCTTACGACATCGGCGGCTATCGCGATGCGCCGACCGGCTTCCGCATCTGGTGCGGCTCGACGGTGGAGACGGCGGATCTCGAAAAGCTCACCCCGTGGCTCGACTGGGCGTTTGCCGAGGAAAAGAAGGCGGCGCTGGCCTAAGGAAAGCCCGGGCGGGAGATCGAGATGGCAAACCAACGTCTCCGCAGCTTTGCTGCCGACACGCTGGCGCTGGTCATCTTCTTTACGGTGGTGAGCGGGCTCAACGAGCGGTTCATCGCCGGAATGAGCTGGCCGGAAGTGGCCACCTCCCGCTCGATCGGCGCGGTGCTCATGGTGCTGACGGCTCGGCCTTATGGCTACTGGCGGGACTGGTTCATGACCATGACCAAACCCGCCACGCCGACCGCCACTCTGCTTATGGACTCCGTAGCGCTGCTCAGCTTCCAGGTGCCGGTTTATGTGCTCATCATCTTTGCCAGTGGGGCAAGGGGCATGGGGATTGCGACCGGAGCCATTGGATTTGCGGTGCTGATGCTGGTCCTCGGACGGCCCTACGGGCTGTGGCTCGATTTCGTGCGCAGGCGGTTCGGATTGAGCGGGCCGGGGCAAAAGCCGATGTCACTGGGCGGATAGACAAACAGTTTCCCGGGCGCCAGGAGCGGCCGGTTATTTCAGAGACATTTTTGAGGGCTGTGGCCCAAATTGAACAAGGAACAGGGATATGCCCAAGGTACTCGTATCGGACAAGATCAGCCCGGCGGCGATCGAGATTTTCAAGGCCAATGGCGTCGAGGTGGATTATCTGCCCGATGTCGGCAAGGACAAGGACAAGCTGGCTGAAATCATCGGCCAGTATGATGGCCTCGCCATCCGGTCGGCGACCAAGGTGACCGAAAAGATCCTCGCCTCGGCGAATAACCTCAAGGTCATCGGGCGCGCCGGCATTGGCGTGGACAATGTCGATATCCCGGCGGCGACCGCCAAGGGCGTGATCGTCATGAACACCCCGTTCGGCAATTCGATCACCACGGCCGAGCACGCCATTTCGATGATGCTGGCGCTGGCCCGGCAGATCCCGGAAGCGGATGCCTCGACGCGCGCTTCGAAGTGGGAAAAGAACCGCTTCATGGGCGTGGAAGTGACCTCCAAGACGCTGGGTCTGATCGGTTGCGGCAATATCGGTTCGATCGTTGCCGACCGCGCCCAGGGGCTCAAGATGAAGGTGATCGCATACGATCCGTTCCTCACGCCCGAACGCGCCATCGATCTGGGTGTCGAGAAGGTGGAACTGGACGAGCTTCTGGCGCGGGCCGATTTCATTACTCTGCACACGCCGCTGATCGATGCGACGCGCAACATCATCAATGCCGAAGCCTTCGCCAAGATGAAGGACGGGGTTCGCATCATCAACTGCGCTCGTGGCGGGCTGATCGACGAAGCGGCGCTGAAAGATGCGCTGGAAGCGGGCAAGGTCGCTGGCGCGGCGCTCGACGTGTTCCTCGAAGAGCCGGCCAAGGACAATCCGCTGTTTGACGTGCCCAACGTCATCTGCACCCCGCATCTGGGCGCTTCGACCACCGAAGCGCAGGAGAATGTGGCGCTGCAGGTGGCCGAGCAGATTTCGGCGTATCTGATGACCGGCGAGATCACCAACGCGCTCAACTTCCCCTCGATCTCGGCGGAAGAGGCGCCCAAGCTGACCCCGTTCGTCAAGCTCGCCGAGCTTTTGGGCTCGTTCGCCGGCCAGCTCACCGAGACGGCCATCAAGGGCATCCGCATCGAGTTCGAGGGCGAGGTTTCCGCGCTCAACACGCGTCCGATGGTGGCGGCGGCGCTCAATGGGGTGCTCAAGCCCTTGCTGGGTGACGTCAACATGGTGTCGGCGCCGGCGCTGGCCAAGGATCGCGGGATCGCGGTGGAAACGGTCAATCGCGAGCAGGTCGGGGCTTATGACAACCTTATCCGGTTGACGGTCGTGACCGAGCGGCAGGAGCGGAGCGTGGCGGGCACGGTCTATGGATCGAGCGCGCCGCGTATCGTCGAGATCAAGGGCATCACGCTCGAAGCGGAGCTGACTCAGCGGATGCTCTATATCACCAATGAGGACAAGCCGGGCTTTATTGGGCGTCTGGGCACGCTGCTCGGCCAGCTCGGGATCAACATCGCCAACTTCAATCTGGGCCGCGTGGAACAGGGCAAGGACGCGATTGCGCTGGTGTCGATCGATAGCGAATTGACCGATGGCGAGCTGACGCAGATCTCCGGGCTCGAAGGGGTCAAGCAGGCTAAACGGCTGGTTTTTACCGTGTAGGTTGACCGGTATTGAATGGTGAAGGGCCGGCAATGTTGCCGGCCTTTTTACTGCGGCTTTAGAATCTGCCTCAAATTCCGCCGGGCGGCATATTCGGCGAGGCCGATGCCGGCGATGATGAAGATGGCGGCGATGAGGTGGAAGGTCTGTAGAGTCTCGCCCAGCATCAACACGGCGAGCAGGGCGCCGAACACCGGGATAAGGTTGATGAACAGGCTGCCGCGATTGGGGCCGATCAGTTCGACGCCCTGGGCATAGGTCATCTGGGCGACGATCGAGGGGAGCAGCGCGACATAGGCGACCACCAGCCAGCCGCGCGGGCTCATGGAAACGGTGGCCGAAACCAGGCCGGAAAGGCCGGTGGAAAACAGCGATTGGTAGATCACCGCCGAGAGGGCGGCGAAAAAGCTGGTGGTGAGGATGAAGGTCATCCAGCCGATCCTGGGCTTGTAGCGCAGCATCAGCGAATGGAGCGCGTAAAGCAGGGAGGCGGCCAGCATCAGCGCATCGCCCAGATTGACGTCGAGCCCGATGAGGCGGGCGGGCGCGCCGTGGGTCGCGACATGGATGACGCCATAGATGGTGAGCACAACGCCCACCATATGGAGCGCCGAGGCGCGGACGCGGAAGATGAGGAAATTGCCCACCATGACGAGCACGGGGATCGCCGCCTGGATCATGGCGACGTTGACGGCGGCGGTGAAGTTGGTCGCGCCGTAGAGCAGGGCATTGAAGCTGGTAAAGCCCACGACGCCGTAAAAGGCCAGCCAGCCCAGCCCGCGGCGGATTTCGGGCCATTCGGCGCGCAGGGAAGGCCAGGCGAAGGGGAGGATGACAAGGAAGGCCACGATCCAGCGCAGGGCGGAAAGCTCGAACGGATCGAGCTCGCCGATAGCGTATTTGCCCGCGATGATGTTGCCGCCCCAGAACAGTGCCGAAAGCGTCAGCAGCAGATAGGGCTGGTTCATGATGCCCGAGGGCCGATCGGTCGCAGGAGAAGGGGGCTGGGTGGTCTTTGTCATATCGGGCCTTGTGCTTTATAGAGCCCGGACTTATCAGCGTTTCGGCCCTTGGCGAAGACCAAAAGCGCCAATGGCCGCCGCGGGGCATTCACCGGCGGAACCTCGGACACGAAAAGGAAAGCTAGCGCAAATGGCGAATGTTGTGGTGGTCGGCTCCCAATGGGGCGACGAGGGCAAGGGCAAGATCGTTGACTGGCTTTCCGAACGCGCCGACGTGGTGGTGCGCTACCAGGGCGGGCACAATGCCGGCCACACGCTGGTGATCGACGGGGTGAGCTACAAGCTTTCGCTGCTGCCCTCAGGGCTGGTGCGGGGCAAGTTCTCGGTGATCGGCAATGGCGTGGTGGTCGATCCGCACCATTTCGTGGCCGAGATCGAAAAGCTGAGCACCCAGGGAGTTTCGATCACACCCGAGGTTCTGCGCGTTGCCGAGAACGCGCCGCTGATCCTGTCGCTGCACCGCGAACTCGATGCGCTGCGCGAGGATTCCAATTCCGGCCTCAAGATCGGCACGACCCGGCGCGGTATCGGGCCGGCCTATGAGGACAAGGTGGGCCGCCGCGCCATCCGGGTGTGCGACCTTTCCGAGCCCGAAACGCTCATGGACAAGATCGAGCGGCTTTTGACGCACCATAACGCGCTGCGGCGCGGCATGGGGGCGGAAGAAATTTCGTCCGAGGCTATCCACGGGGAACTGATGGCGGTGGCCGACAAGATCCTGCCGTTCATGGACCGGGTGTGGGAATTGCTCGACGAGCGGCGGCGGCGTGGGGAGCGCATCCTGTTCGAGGGCGCGCAGGGGGCATTGCTGGACAACGATCACGGCACCTATCCGTTCGTGACATCTTCCAACACGGTCGCGGGACAGGCAGCGCCGGGATCGGGGCTGGGGCCGGCGGCCATCGATTATGTGCTGGGGATCACCAAGGCCTACACCACGCGGGTGGGCGAGGGGCCGTTCCCGACCGAGCAGAACAATGAAATCGGCCAGTTCCTGGGCGAGAAGGGGCATGAATTCGGCGTGGTCACCGGCCGCAAGCGGCGTTGCGGCTGGTTCGATGCGGTGATCGTGCGTCAGACGGTGCGCACTTCGGGCATCCACGGCATCGCGCTCACCAAGCTCGACGTGCTCGACGGGCTCGACGAGATCAAGGTCTGTGTCGCTTATGAACTCGACGGGCAGCGCATCGACCATCTGCCTGCCTCAATGGGGGCACAAAGTCGAGTCAAGCCCATTTATGAAACGCTGGAAGGCTGGAAGGAAACCACCGCCGGCGCCCGGAGTTGGGCGGATCTGCCGGCCCAGGCGATCAAATATGTGCGGCGGGTGGAAGAATTGATCGGGGCCACGGTCGCCATGTTGTCGACAAGCCCGGAACGCGAAGACACGATTTTGGTCCAGGACCCGTTTCAAGATTGAGTTTTCTTGTTTAAAAACAATTTTGTTATACCGCCGGCAGAAAGTGACATTGAGTAGATAATGGCCGACTATCGCGAACTCTTGCGCAAGGCGATCGATGCCCTGCCGGAAAATACCGGTGCCAATCGCCGAGCAGTCTATGAGAAAGCGCGCAGTGCCCTTGTCGCACAATTGCGTGCCATCGAGCCACCACTGCCGGCGCGCGAAATCACCACTCACCGTCTCAATCTCGAAGATTGTATTCGCGAGGTCGAGCACGAAGCGACCGAAAAGCTTCTGGGCCGGTTCCGTGCCGTCGAGGAGGTCGAGCCCGAGCCGATGGCCGAGGCGACCGCCGAGCAGGAAGCCTATGAGGAGGCTTACTCGGACGAGCCGGTTGTCGATGAGCCGGTTGCCGAGGAGCCGCGAGCCGAAGAAGACTATCTGGCCGAGCCCGAGCACGCGCCGGAACTGGAGCCGGAGCCGGAGTTAGACCCGGAAGCCGGACCGGAGCGCGAACCCGAGCCTGAGCTTGAGCCTGAGCCTGAGCTTGAGCCCGACGATTTCGAGGCCCCGCCGGCCGAAGATTTCGAGCCGGAGGCCGAGGGGGAGCGGGTAGAGCCGGAAGAGCCGCGCCTGGACGATGGGGAAACCGACATCGTCGAGCCCGAGCCTGTGTGGTCGCGCGAGGATGAGCAGGTCATTATCGACGAAGACGACCGGTTCGACACTCGCCCCGAGAGCGATGCGTTCGTCGAGCCCGAGCAAGAGGTTGAGCCGGAGCAGCCCGGCGACGATGTTCCGGAGGCCGAGGAGCCCGAGATTGCCTGGGAGCCGACGCCGGAAACGCCCGAGGAGCAAGAGCCTGCGCCATACCGGGCCGGCTCGATCGAAGACATCATCGCATCGGCCGAGCGGGCGGCGCAGTCGGGTGAGAGCCAGCCGGTGGAGCCGGTGTCGCCCCACGAGGACAACCGCGTCATTCCGTTTTCGCCGCTCCCCGAACGGAGCGCCTTCGAGCCCGAGCCGACGCCATCGAGCGAGCGGCATTTCATTCTTTCCGAAGCGCAGGCCGAGCCGCGCAGCACCGTATCGCTGGTCGACATGCACGGGCGCCCGCTGGGCGGGACGGCCGCCCAGCCGTCCGAGCCGGAAACGGCGATGTCGAGCGTACGCGAAGTGGAGCTCGAACCGGGCATCATCAGCCGCCCGGAAATCTCCGACGCCCAGGTGGCCATAGACCGGGCTATCGCCGCGCTCGACCGTGAAGCACGCGGGGAAACCACGGAAACCGCCGATGCGGAACAGGAACCGGCCGAGGAAGCAGCGCCAGCCGGGGAAGCGGGCGAGGAGCGCGGCGAACGGTCCGGCGGCTTCGGGGCCTTTACCATATTCCTCGTGATCTCGGTGCTGCTGCTCGGCGGCGGCGGGGTCGCGGGCTATTGGGCCTGGCGCGAGGGCTATATCGACCTCAACGCGCTTTTCGCCCAGGGCCAGACCGAACCGACCACCGAGGTGGCGGAAGCCGAAGTGCCCGAAACCCCCGAGACCACGCCTCCGGCGGAAACGGAGGCGCAGAACCCTGCGACCAACACCACCCCGGAAGTGCCCTCGGCCAGCGGCGAGGTCAGCGGATCGACCATGCCGGGGGAAGAACTTCCCTTTTCCGAAACCGAAACCCCGAGTCCGGCCCAGGCCGAGCCCGAGGCGACGTTCGAGGATCGGCTGCCGGCGGAAGCCCAATCCCCCATCGAGCCGGATGCGGAAATGCTCGAGGAGCCCGGCATCGCGCTTTCGACCGAAGGCGCGCAATCGCTGCTGCTCGAGGAACAGACCGGCGGTTCGACCGGGGCCGTTCCCTATTCGGGAAGCGTCGAGTGGTCGCGCGGCACCGACGAGCTGGGGCATCCCACGATCATCGCCGACGCCTCCATTCCGGCGCGCAATCTGGAAGTCGAGGTGCTCTTGCGCCGCAATGCGGATGCCAATCTGCCGGCGAGCCATTTGATGGAAGTCAATTTCACGGTTGCCGAGAGCTTTATCGGCGGCTCGATCGCCAATTTACCTGGGGTGTTGCTCAAGGACGAGGAATTGGTGCAGGGCCAGCCGCTGACCGGTGCGTCGGCGCGCATCGTGGGCAATTCGTTCCTGTTCGCGCTTTCGAGCGCCAGCGAGATCGATGTGGAGAACAATATCGAGCTTCTGACCGAGCGGGCCTGGGTGGACCTCGCCATGGTCTATGGAACGGGGCGGCGCGCCATCCTGACGCTGGAAAAAGGCCAGGACGGCGAAGCGATTTTCGAGGACGTGCTGGCTGCCTGGGCGGCGCTCGATGCGGAAGCCGAGGCGCCGGCCCAAGAGGAGGCCGCTCCCGCTGCCGAGGACGCAGCGCCGGCCGTGGACGCGACCGACGCCTAGGCATTTCAGCCTCGTCGCGTTTCCGAACCACAAAGTGATACCGTCCCCGGCCCAAGCCGGGGACATGCTTTTGTGGAACGGTCTAAGCGGCTACGGTCCTGCCGCCTTCAATGCGATAGGTCTTTGCCGCCAGGGCGGCGACATCTTCGGCCTGGTGCGAGACGATGATGGCGTGCCAGCCATTCTCCCGCACCAGCCGCGCTATCAGATCACGAATGGGAATGATGGTCTGCGGGTCCAGCCCGGTGAAGGGCTCGTCCAGCAACAGGATCGGTCGGTTGCGCAGGAGCGTGCGCGCCAGCGCGACGCGCTGTTTCTGGCCGCCCGAGAGGCGATCGGCGCGGCGGGAGGCAAGGCCGGGCAGATCCATGCGGTCGAGGGCTTCGATCACCCGCCGGTCATCGGCACGGGCGCGGCCGCCGAGCCCCAGCGCCACATTGGCGCCGGCCGAAAGGTGATCGAACACATTATCGGCCTGAAAAAGAATCGATACCGGGCGTTCTTCCGGCGGGCGGGCGAGGATCGAAGCGCCATTGAGGCGGATGTCGCCGGAGGCGGGGTCGAGAAAGCCGGCGATCAGATCGAAAAGCGTCGATTTGCCCGCGCCCGATGGACCGACCAGTCCGACGATCTCTCCGGCCTGGATGCTCATCTCGAACGAAAATTCGGTATCACCGCCCGGATAGCGGAAGGTGAGGCGGTCAATCTCGAGCATTGGTCAACCGGTCCACAAGCTTGGGAATGAGGATGAAGGCGGACACCGAGAGCAGCAAGAGAATGGCCGCGATCGCTTCGGCATCATTGGTGCGATAGGCGCCGAAGGCTCGATACATCAGCCAGGGGAGCGTGGAGAACTCGGACGTGCCGAACAGCGAGATGACGCCGAGATCGCCCAGGGAAAAGACGAAGGCGATGGCCAGCGCGTAGCCCACGGGCTGGCCGATCAGCGGCCATTCGATGCGGCGCCATTGGGTGAAGGCGGAAAGGCCGAGGGCGCGGATGACGCGGCGGTGGCGCAGGGCGAGCGCTTCCAGAGGCGGCGCGAGCGTGGCGAAGACGAAAGGCAAGGCCAAAAGCGCGTTGGCGAGGATCAGCACCACCGGGGCAACCCGTATGGGCGGGAGGCCGGTCAACCGGGCAAGGAGGAAAAAGCCCAGCGAGAGCACGACGGCGGGGACGGCGAGATAGGCAAAGACCGGAAAGCCGAGCAGCGCCCGGCCAAGCGTGCCATGGGGCTGGAGGGCGCGGGCCATGCCCAGCGCGATGCCGAGGCCGACCGCCAGGAGGGCGCTGAGGGTGCCGATGACAAGGCTGGTGGTTGTGGCGTGCCAGAAGGCCGGTTGGGCGAGGACGGGGGCGATGGCGGCCAGCCCTTCGCCCAGGACGCCGGCGAGGGGAGCGAGAAAGCCCAAGAGCAGGACGATGAGCAGGACCACCTGAAGGGCGGCGAGCCAGCCCCTCTCGGGCCAATGGATGCCGGCACGGGCGCCGAAAAGCGTGGCGGCGGGGGCGAGGGTGGTCGCGGGGATGATGATCATGGCGCAGATGAGGAGCTGGACAAGGGCGAGATTGACGGCGGCGCCGAGATCGAAATCGAGCCGGACCGCTTCGTAGATGGCGACCTCCAGCGTCTGGTTGGCGGGGCCGCCGCCCAGGGTGAGCACGACGGGAAAGCTGGTAAAGCAGAGAAGGAAGATTGTCGCCGCCACGCCGGGGATGGACGAGGCCAGGGCGGGCAAATCGATGATCGCGAGGCGTTGGAGCGGGTCTAAACCCAGGCTGCGGCCGAGCTTGAGCTTTTCGGGCGGGATGGCGGCGAGCCTGTCGATGAAGATGCGGGCCGAAAAGGCGCCGTTGAGCACCACATGGGCGGTAACGATCCCCCAGAGGCCGAAGATCGAAGAACCGGTTTCGAGCCCGAAGGGGGCGAGCAGGAGATTGACCCAGCCATTTCGGCCCCAGATGGCCAGCAGCCCCGAAACGATCACCAGGGACGGCATGACAAGCGCGGTCGAGAGCAGGCCGATGACCAGGCCGCGGCCGGGAAAGCGCAGCCTGTCGAGCGTCCAGGCGAGGATCAGGCCGGCGAGGATCGAGAGGATGGTGGAGAGGCTGGCCTGGATGGCCGCCATGGCGACGATGCTGCCGATGCCGGCAACGCTGGAACCCGTGCTGGGGAAACGCTGCCCGGCGATCCAGAGGGCGATCAGCAGGGCGGCGATCAGAACGGCGATGGCGGCGGCGATCAGAGCGCCGGCAATGCGGCGGCCGGGACGCCAGGTTGGAGCTGTCCCGGCCACTTGTTCTACCTCAGGTTCGCGAAGGCTTCGTCGATCCAGGCGCGCGTGTTGGCGGTGACCTCGTCGGCATCGAGCAGGAGCGCGGGGGCGGGGTCGATCATCTCGGCAAAGCCGGGATTGAGGCCGCCTTCGGGCTCGAGCACCGGGTACATCCAGTTGGTTTCGGGCAGGGCGGCCTGGGCCTCGGGGGTTACGAGGTAGGCGAGGAACTGCCGGGCCAGCTCCTGGTCGGGGCTGGAGGCGAGAATGCCGGCGACCTCGATCTGGGTGTAATGGCCCTCGTCGAACCTGGCGGCCTTGTAGCGGTCCTCGCCTTCGGCGATCACGTGATAGGCGGGGGAGGTGGTGTAGGAAAGCACCATATCGGCTTCGCCGGCCAGGAACAGATCGTAGGATTCCGACCAGCCGGTGGTGACGGTGAGGACATGGGGGGCGAGGCCCTCCCAGATCTCGGCGGCGCCATCGCCATAGGCGGCCTTGATCCAGAGGATGAGGCCCAGGCCGGGGGTCGAGGAGCGCGGGTCCTGGATGACGATCTTGAAGTCTTCGGGAAGCGCGATCAGCTCTTCGAAATTGGCGGGTGGGGTGGGCAGGGCTTCTGAATCGTAGACGAAGGCGAAATAGCCGTAGTCGACGGGCACGAAGACCTCATCGGTCCATTCGATGGGCAGCTCGAACTCGGGCAGGTCCAGGGTGTGTTCGGTGAAAAGGCCCGTGGCCTTGCCCTCGCCGATGGTGGCGGTATCGAGGCCGAGGACGATATCGGCCTCGGTGGTTTCGCCTTCGAGCTGGACGCGGCGCAGGGCGGAGATGGAGTCCTCGGCGGAAACGAAGTTCAGCGTGCAGGCGCATTGGGCTTCAAAGCCCTCCTTAAGCGCCGGGGCGGGGCCCCAATCGGCGGCGAAGGCATCGTAGGTGTAGATGGTGAGGGTGGGATTATCCTGGGCGGACGCGGGAAGCGCGAGGGCTCCCAGCGCAACCGCACACAGGGCTTTTTTAAGCGAAACGATCATCGATTTCCTCGATTTCGGGCGCAAGCGCCAAGCCTTTGTTGCGGCCATAAATGGACGAGGGGAAAGGTGAGCGTATGGAGGGCGCATTGAGAGCCCTTGCCATCTCGAACTTCCTCCGCCAGCATGACCTGGTTCAGGTTCCATGGGTTTTTCTCAGCCCGTCCTTTCGGACGGACACCCCAGCGAGACGAGGCGAGACTATAGGCGTCCAAGGTTCAGTGCAAGAGAGCGCCGGGGGAGAGGGCCTGCCGCTCCGGTTCAATGGCATGCTGCTCATCGTGGGGGGCGGGAGCGTGGAGCCGGAGATGCTCGAACGGCTCGCGGCGCTTGCGGAGGGCATCGTGGGGGCCGACAGGGGCGGCGATATCGTTCTGGCGGCGGGGCTCGTGCCGGACGCGGTGATTGGCGACATGGATTCGGTGGCCGACAGCGCTCGCTTTTCCGGCCGCACGCGGGTTTTGACGCTGGCCGAGCAGGACACCACCGATTTCGAGAAATGCCTCTATTCGACGCGGGCGCCGATCACCCTGGCCATCGGGATGACCGGCGGGCGGTTCGACCATACGCTGGCGGCGCTGCACGCGGTGGCGCGGTATGCCCATGAGCGGCGGATCATTTTGATCGACGGCCATGATCTGGCCATGGGGGTGGCCGGGTCGATCGCGCTTGACGTTGGGGCCGGGGAGCGGGTGTCGATCTATCCGCTGGGGCGGACGCGGTTTGCGCGCTCGAAGGGGCTGCTCTATCGGCTGGACGGATTGGAAATGGCGCAGGGCGAGGCGATCGGAACCTCGAACCTTGCCACCGAGGATCGGATCGAGATCGAGGTGGCGCCAGGGGTGCAAGACCCCTGGCTGCTGATTTTGGACCGAAAGCTGCTCGACGCCGTGATTTAAGCCTCAGCCTCGGCGGTCACCGGCGTTGCGAGCACCTTGTCGACGCGGCGGCCGTCCATATCGACGATTTCGAGCCGCCAACCGTCGGTTTCGAGAACCTCGCCCGTGGTGGGCAGGTGCTGCAGGCGGTCGATCATGAAACCGGCAAGGGTCTGGTAATCGCGCTTTTCCGGCAGCAGCAGGCCGAGGCGGTCGGCGAGGTCGTCGGCGGTGAGGCTGCCGGCCAGAAGCCAGGAGCCATCCTCGCGCTGAACGGCTTCGTCCGCCTCGCCTTCTTCCAGGTCGGAGCGGAAGACACCGGCGATGGCTTCGAGCAGGTCCGAAGGCGTCACGAGGCCTTCAAAATGCCCGTACTCGTCAAGCACCAAGGCCAGCGGAAAGGCGGCGCGGCGGAGAACGTCGAGCACGTCGAGCGCCCCCATGGTGTCGGGGACGACCTGGGGCTTGCGCAGCAGGCGGCGAAGGCCGGCATGGTCCTCGGGCCGGGCTGCAAGAAACTCCCGAACCACGAGCACCCCGATGATGTTGTCGGTCTCGCCGCTCGACACCGGAACGCGCGAATGCCTGAAGCGGGCTAGCTCGGACCGGATGGTTTCGAAATCGTCGTCGAAATCGATCATCTCCACATCGGTGCGCGGGGTCATGATGCCGCGGGCACGGCGGTCCGACAGACGCAGCACGCCGGCGATCATGCGCTTTTCGTCGCGTTCGATGACGCCGGTTTCGGCCGCTTCGGCAACGATCGACTTGATCTCCTCCTCGGTGACCTGGTCCTCGTTGGAGTCGCTCATTCCCAACAGGCGGAAGATCAGCTTTGTGGAAGCGTCGAGCAGCCAGACGACGGGCGCGGCCACCTTGGAGAGCAGCGCCATGGGCCGGGCGACGAGGCAGGCCATGCGCTCGGCATTGCGCAAGGCGAACTGTTTGGGAACCAGCTCGCCAACGACCACGGAAAGATAGGTGATGACGACCACGACGCCGCCAAAGCCCAAGGCGGATGCCGCAGCGCCGGGCAGGCCGGCGGCTATGAGGATTTCAGTCAGTTGGGCGCCAAGCGTGGCGCCGGAAAACGCACCGGCCACGACGCCGATGAGCGTAATGCCGATCTGCACGGTGGAGAGAAAGCGGCCGGGGTCGTCGGCCAGCTTGACGGCTGCTGAGGCGCCGGGGTGGCCACGGTCGGCCATGGATCTCAGCAAGGGCTTGCTGGACGAGACGATGGCGAGTTCGGACATGGCGAACACGCCGTTGAGCAGGATCAGACCCGCGACGATAGCGATTTCTATCATTTGGCACGGATCGGCTTTTCAGCCGGTCCGATTTTGTCCTTCAGTTGGTTCCGGGGAGCTGCACAATGAGGGCTCGGAGAGGCTGCGTCAATGCGCAGCCTGGGTCCGAGCCGCCTCCTTGACCGCATCCTGAACCTTCTCGAACGCCCGCACTTCGATCTGGCGGATACGCTCGCGGCTGACGTCGTATTCCTGGGCCAACTCCTCGAGTGTCGAGGGATTTTCCTGCAGGCGACGGGCCTTGAAGATGGCACGCTCGCGGTCGTTGAGAACTTCAAGCGCGCCTTCGAGCAGGCCCATGCGTTCGTCGAATTCCTGGCTTTCGCCGAGAATTTCTTCCTGGTCGGGCGCATCGTCGATCAGCCAGTCCTGCCATTGGCTGGAGCCTTCATCGGCGCGCATGGGCGCATTGAGGGAGGCGTCGCCGGTCAGGCGCTGGTTCATGGACACCACATCGTCTTCAGAAACGTTGAGGGTCGTGGCGATCTGCTTGATCTGGTCGGGATGCAGATTGCCGTCCTCAAGCGCGGCGATCTGACCCTTCAAACGGCGCAGGTTGAAGAACAGGCGCTTTTGCGCCGCGGTGGTGCCGATCTTGACGAGCGACCACGAGCGCAACACGTATTCCTGGATCGAAGCGCGGATCCACCACATGGCATAGGTGGCAAGCCGGAAGCCCTTGTCGGGCTCGAAGCGCTTGACCGCCTGCATGAGGCCGACATTGCCTTCCGAAATGACTTCGGAAATGGGCAGGCCGTAGCCGCGATAGCCCATGGCGATCTTGGCCACCAGACGCAGGTGGGACGTGATGAGTTTCTGTGCCGCCTCGGGATCGGCATGCTCCTTGTACCGCTTGGCGAGCATGAATTCCTCGTCAGGGTCGAGCATGGGAAACTTGCGGATTTCCTGAAGATAGCGGTTGAGCCCGCTTTCTGAACTCAGGACAGGTAGATTGGACTGGGCCATTATTGCACCCCCTCTTATCGAACCCCCGGGATATCCCGGCGGGTGAGCTCGCGAAACGCCCTTTCCGGCACGCGCGCGAGACACATTTGGAGAGTAGATATAGGTCGCAATGAGGCGATTACACCCCCGCCCCGCGAATTTTTGCCATTCGCGGGATGCATGGGTCGCCGGGTTCACAGACTACAATGTGTAAGAGGCAAGGGCGGTTGCGAGATTTGCGAGATCGGGCGGCAGCGGGCTCTCAAAGTGCAGCGTTTCGCCGGTCGCCGGATGGGCGAAACCGAGCACGCTTGCATGGAGAGCCTGCCGATTCAGGGCTTTGATGGCCTGTTGGATGGGTTTGGGCACCCGATTAATCTTTGTTGCAAAACCGGCGCCATAGAGCCCGTCGCCCAGCAGCGGGTGCCCGATATGGGCCATGTGCACGCGGATCTGGTGGGTGCGGCCGGTCTCCAGATTGCAGGTGAGCTGGGCCACGGTCCATTTTTCGTCGGCAAAGCGCCCGCTCACCCGATAATGGGTGATCGCCTCGCGCCCGTCGCGGCCCAATACCGATTGCTTGAGCCGGTTGTGCGGATCGCGGCCGATGAGGGTTTCCACGGTGCCGACAAGCGGATTGGGGATGCCCCACGCGAAAGCGGTATAGGCCCGCTCCAATGGGCCGGTCCGGCCATGATCGGCGAACTGGGCGGCGAGGCCATTATGGGCTTGCTCGGTCTTGGCGGCCACCATCACGCCGGAGGTGTCCTTGTCGAGCCGGTGGACGATGCCGGGGCGTTTGACACCGCCAATGCCGCGCAAGGATTGGCCGCAATGGTGGATGAGGGCGTTGACCAGAGTTCCATCCTCATTGCCCGGCGCGGGATGAACGACCATGCCGGCGGGCTTGTCGATGACGATCAGGTGCTCGTCCTCATAGAGGATGGCCAATTGGATGGCTTGCGGTTCGGGCTCGGCTTCGTCCGGCTCGGGGGCGGCAAGGGTGATGGACTCGCCGGCCTTGACGCGATATTTGGGCACATCGTTCGTGGTTCCTCCCACGCTCACCGCGCCTCCCTGGATCAAGTCCTTGATCCGGTTGCGCGAAAAGGCGGGGAAACGGGCCGCTAGAAATGCATCGAGCCGCGTCCCGGCCTCGCTTTCGAGCACCGTGGCGTCATGCCTGTTTCCCTGGAGCCCATCCGCTGCCATGACCCAACCTCAAGCCGATTTCGACAAAGACGAGCCGCTGAGCCCCGAGGCCGAGGCGGTTATGGCGAAAGCGCGGCGGCGGGCCGCAATATCGATGCTCGTCATGCTGATCGGCTTTATGGCGGTTGTGCTGGTGGTTGTCTATCGCCTGGTCACCATGGGGTCGGACGTATCGGACCGCTACGCGCTGCAATCGATCGCATTGCCGGCGGACGCGCAGGTGATTTCGAGCCAGGTGCAGGACGGCTTGCTGACGGTGACCTATGTGGCCGGTGAAGCGCAGGCTATCCGCATTTTCGACGGCGAGACCGGCGAAATGGTGCGCGAGATCGCGATTACCGCTGAATAGCGCTCAGCAATCGGGCACCGCTACGCTGAGGCCGCCCAGGGAAGTTTCCTTATAGCGCTCGTCCATGTCGCGGCCGGTTTGGCGCATGGTCTCGATGCAGGCGTCGAGCGGCACGATATGGCTGCCATCGCCCTGCATGGCGAGAGATGCGGCGGCGACGGCCTTGACCGCGCCCAGCCCGTTGCGTTCGATGCAGGGGACCTGGACTAGGCCTTTCACCGGATCGCAGGTCATCCCCAGGTGGTGTTCGAGAGCGATTTCGGCGGCGTTTTCGATCTGTGCGTTGGTGCCGCCAAGCGCCGCGCAGAGCGCCGCGGCCGCCATGGCGGAGGCCGAGCCCACTTCGGCCTGGCATCCCGCCTCGGCGCCGGAAATCGACGCGTTGTATTTGATCAGCCCACCGATCGCGGCGCCGGTGAGCAGCATATCGGGGATCTTGTCGCGGCTCGCGCCGGGGACGTGGGAAAGATAATAGCGCAGGACGGCTGGGAAGACGCCGGCGGCACCGTTGGTGGGAGCGGTGACGACCTGACCGCCGGCGGCGTTTTCCTCGTTGACCGCCATCGCATAGGCCGAGAGCCAATCGATGGCCGAATGCAGCGGCACGTCATTGGCCCCGATGCGGCGCGAGAGGTTTTCGAAAATGGCGCGGGCACGCCGCTTAACCTTGAGCCCGCCGGGAAGTTCGCCCGTGGCTTCGAGCCCGCGGGTGATGCAGGAATCCATCACATCCCAGATGTGCATCAGACGGTGGGAGAAGGCTTCGCCATCAAGCCGGGCGCATTCGTTGCGGCGCTTCATCTCGGCGATGGAAAGGCCTGACGTCTCGCCCATTTCCAGCATTTCGGCGGCGCTGGCAAAGGGGAAGGGGACATCGTCGGCGGGGGTGGCAGGGAGGTCGCCGGATTCGATTTCGGCCAGGGTTTTGACGAAGCCGCCACCAATCGAGAAATAGGTTTCCGCGACGATGGTTTTACCGTCCGCATCCAGAAGGGCGAAGCGCATGCCGTTGGGGTGAGCGTCGAGCCGCGTCTTGCGGTCGACGATCAGGTCGGCGTCGGGATCGAGCGCGATGGTCCAGCCGGGGGCGGGGGAGATCGTCTTGCGCGAGGCGAGGTCGGAAAGCGCCGCGTCGGCTTTTGCCCGGTCATAGATGTCGGGCGCAAAACCCAGGCAGCCGGCGAGGACGGCGGCATTTGTGCCGTGGCCGACGCCGGTGAAGGCGAGGGAGCCATAAAGCGTGATCTGGAGCCGGGTGCCCTCGCGGGGCGGCAAATCGCGAACGCGGTCGAGAAACCGCGCCGCAGCCAGCATCGGGCCCATGGTATGGGAGGATGACGGACCGACGCTGACTTTGAAGACATCGAAAACCGAGACGAACATGCGGGCCTTCCCCTCGCTCGCGTAGGGTTCGTTGGCGGGTGAGGGAATAGAAAGTTATTGCGCTCGTCAAGCCGGATTTGGTGGTGGCATTCTCACGCTATTGGGATTTATAGGCGGCGAGCTGCGTCTTTGTCGCCTTTTCGCGCCAAATCGTTTCAAACAACGACCGGAAGTGATCGGGGGCGAGGTTGTCGAGCCGGACGAGGACGTAAGGGTAATCGCGATAGTGGTCGGTGATGAAGAACAGATCGGGCTCGACCTCGAGGAGCATGTCGCGCTCGTCCATGCTGGGACGCTGAACGGCGATGATGCCGGGCTCGCGCAGGCGGAGGAGGAATTTGGTGCCGAGCTTGATGGCGGGGGTGCCGTAGCTGGTGGATTCGACCACGCCGGGGAAGGAGAGGGCGATGGCGACGAGCTCTTCCCAGGTCATCGCCGTGCCAGCGGTCAGCGCCGGTAGCGCAGGCGGCCGATCTCGTCGAATTCGGCCTGTTCGCGTTTGGCCTGCTCGTCTTTTTCCCGCTGGTGTTCGCGCGCGTCGAGCAGTTCGACCTTCTTGAGATCCTCGATGGCTTCGGCGAGTTCGTCCTGGGCGGCTTCGAGCTTGCCCTTCATGTCGCCGGCGGAGATCAGAAGATTGTCGCGGCGGGTGATGGCGGCCTTGGCGAAGGTGGAATAGGCGAAGTGCGCGACGTCGGAGATGCCGGTCTTTTTGTGCTCAATCTCGATCTGCTGGTCGAGCTCGGCGGCCATGCGCTCGAAATCGGCGATCATGGTCTCGATCTGGAGAACCTGGCGGCGCTTTTCGTCGACCTGAAACTTCTTCAACCGGATCAGGCTCGCGCTCTTGGACTTCATGACTTGCACTCCTTACTCATCAAGCCAACCTAGCCGTCCGCGCCGCCTGTTTCCAAAATCGTCGCCAGCAGATTGTAGCCGTCGGCGATAGTGGTGCGCTCATCCGAACGCTGGCTCAAAAACGCCTCCAGCGCCGGGTTGAGCGCGATGGCGCGGTCAACCTTGGGATCCGATCCTTTCCGGTAAGCCCCTAGCCGGATCAGTTCCTCCATGTCGGCGAAAACCGACATCAACTCGCGCGCCCTGCTCAGTGTGGGCCGGAAATCCTCCGGCACGCAGCCAGGCATGGTGCGCGACACGGATCGAAGCACATTGACGGCCGGATAGCGTCCCCGCTCGGCAATGGATCGCTCCATGACGATGTGACCATCGAGAATGCCGCGTACGGCGTCCGCAATGGGCTCATTGTGATCATCACCTTCCACCAAAACGGTAAATAGACCGGTAACGGAGCCGGAGTTGACCAGGCCCGGACCGGCCCGTTCCAAGAGGCGCGGCAGTTCGGTGAAGACCGTGGGCGGATAACCCTTGGCGGTGGGCGGCTCGCCGGTGGCCAGCCCGATCTCGCGCTGGGCCATGGCAAAGCGGGTGAGGCTATCCATCATGGCGAGGACGCGCTTGCCCTGATCGCGGTAATATTCGGCAAGGGTGAGGGTGAGATATGCCGCCTGACGGCGCATCAGCGCGGATTCGTCGGAGGTGGCGACGATGACGATGGCCTTCTTCATGCCCTCTTCGCCGAGCTGCTCGGTGATGAATTCCTGCACCTCGCGCCCGCGCTCGCCGATCAGGCCGATGATGGAGACATCCACATCGGTGTTGCGGGCGAGCATGGACATGAGCACCGACTTGCCCACGCCCGAGCCGGCGAAAATGCCCATGCGCTGGCCGTCGCAGCAGGTGGTGAAGGTGTTCAAACACCGCACGCCCAGATCGATGGGGTCGCCGACGCGGCCGCGGGCATGGGCGGGAAGGGGGAGGTTGCGCAGCCCGTATGGCGTGGGGCCGCGCAACAGCGGGGCGCCGCCATCGATGGCCTGGGCTTCGGCGTTGATGACGCGGCCGAGCCAGCTATCGTCGGGATAGACGGCGCCGTCATGGCCGGCAAAGACCGCCTTACAGCCGAGGCGCACGCCTTCCACCGGGCCGAAGGGCAGGCAGAGCGCGTGACCGTCGCGGAAGCCGATGATCTCGCAGGCGAGGTCGGGGCCGTTGGGCGTCTCGATCGAAACGCGTCCGCCCACGCGCAATTCGCGCACCGGGCCGACCACCTCGATCAAAAGGCCCTGCACGGCCCTGACGCGGCCGAACACCTCGATCTCGTCGATCGCCTCGATGTCTGAAATCAACGACTGCACACGGGGCCCTTAAGGAAGCGATTCGCACCTCTGTTGCGCCACATTGGTAACTCATCCTTAAGGTTATGGCGATATTGCCAGAAGTTGAGCAAAATTTTTCGCCGCGCCCTTGCGCGTGCGCTCTTTTCCCCCATAGCTTTGTTTCAGTGAGTCCCAAGAGTCGCTTGAAGGGCTTTCTTAACGTTGTGCATTAAGAAAAGTTCTGCCGATTTATCCTTATATTTCAATGCATTAACACCTTATTCAGTTAATGAAGCTCGCATATTGCCCGACTGAATTAAACTTTGTTAACTAATTACCGGTAGGTTCGAATCGTACCCAGTAGGGTTTGGTTAAGGGTCGCGGATCGATCCGGGCTCGGTCCCAGCAAGGGATGTGTTGGATAAGGGGATTGGCATGCGTGTGCTCTTGATAGAGGACGACAGCGCGACAGCGCAGAGCATCGAGTTGATGCTCAAATCCGAGAGTTTCAATGTGTACACCACCGACCTCGGTGAGGAAGGTGTCGATCTGGGCAAGCTCTATGATTACGACATCATTTTGCTTGACCTCAATCTGCCGGACATGAGCGGGTATGAAGTGCTGCGCACGCTGCGCGTTGCGAAGGTTCAGACCCCGATCCTGATCCTGTCCGGCCTCGCCGGCATCGAGGACAAGGTGCGCGGGCTCGGCTTCGGGGCCGACGACTACATGACCAAGCCGTTCCACAAGGACGAGTTGGTCGCCCGCATCCACGCCATCGTGCGGCGCTCCAAGGGGCACGCCCAGTCGGTCATCAACACCGGCGATCTATCGGTCAACCTCGACACCAAGACGGTCGAGGTGGGTGGCCAGCGCGTGCATCTGACGGGCAAGGAATACCAGATGCTCGAGCTGCTCTCGCTGCGCAAGGGCACGACACTCACCAAGGAAATGTTCCTCAACCATCTCTATGGTGGGATGGACGAGCCGGAACTCAAGATCATCGACGTGTTCATCTGCAAGCTGCGCAAGAAGCTCTCGGTGGCCACGGCCGGCAAGAACTACATCGAAACCGTCTGGGGCCGCGGCTATGTGCTGCGCGAGCCCGACGAAACCGAGATGGCCGAAAGCGCCTGATCGGCGCTTTAGCCAGAGTTTTGCAAGGTCCCGCGCGACAATCCCCGCGCGGGACCTTTCTTATTTCAAGGCACCAGCTTGCGGTAAAGGTGCCAGGTGGCGTGCCCGAGGATGGGCAGGGCGATCGCCAGTCCCACAAAGAGCGGGATCGAGGCAATCAGCAGGATCAATGCGACGACCGCGCCCCAGAGGAGAATGGGAACAGGGTTTTTGCCGAAGGCGCGCAGGGAGGTGCCGATGGCGCGCCCTGGACTTCCGCCCTTGTCGACGAGCAGGGGGAAGGCGATGACCGTGGTGGCCAGAACCACGAGGGCGAAAATCAAGCCAACCAGATTGCCCCAGAACAACAGGCTCCATCCCTGGGCCGTGGTCAGCGTTTCGGTGATCAACCCCATGAGGGTGGTGGGCGGGTCGATGGCGAAGTGGGCCTCGTAAATGGCTCCGGCGGCCGTTATCCAAAGAATGAAGAGAACGGCGAGCAGCAACCCGACCGCAGTCATCGAGCCGATGGCGGGGTGGTGCAGCACCGCCAGGGCATGGCGGGGGTCGTCGTCCTCGCCGCGTTCGCGGCGGCGGCTCAATTCGTAAAGCCCCAGAGCCGCGACCGGCCCGATCAGGGCAAAGCCGGCAGCCAAAGGGTAGAGCAGGGCAAAGGTCGCCCCGCCAGCGCTCCAGACCGCCAGTGCGATGCCGACGAGCGGGTAGATAAGAGCAATAAAGAGATAGTGCGAAGGATGGCGCCAGAAGTCGGCCGTCCCTTTGCCAAGGGCATCAAAGACATCGCCGGGCGTGATGGGGCGGACGGCGATATCGGCGTCGCTGGCATGTGCATAGGCTTGTTCGGGGTACACAGGCATACCTGGCCTCCTCGGTCAAAAGGAGCGCGGGGTGCCGTCACACTTCCCCCAAGGCGCGGGCACACCACGCCGTTCGAGGTATTGCCCAAAAGGGGCTCTACCCAATTTTGATCATAACTCGATTTTACGGAAAACGGGACCGGTTTTCACGCATATGTGTGGAAACGAGAGCGTTTCAGCTCTTCTTCGGCACGTTCCAATTGCTCCAAGTCTTTGCTTGGGCGCGCTTCCGAGCCGCGAAACGCTCGCTAGAGCATTTCCGCTTTTCTCCGAATCGCTTCAATGCTCTAAGTCCTTGTTCTGTCGCGTGTCCGAACCGCAAAACCGTTTCCATCCCCGGTCACGCCGCGGACATGCTTTTGCTGGACACGCTCTAGACATAGGACTGGAATTTGGCTTCCAGCATCGCATGATCGAAGGGTTTGAGCATGTGATCGTTGGCGCCGGCCTTGCGGGCCATGGCGATGTGGCCGATGTCGCGCTCGGTGGTGCAATAGACGACTTTGGGCTTGTCGCCGCCGGAATAACCGCGCAGGGCCTTCAGGAATTCAAGCCCGCTCATGATGGGCATCTGCCAATCGAGAAGGATCACGTCGGGCATTTCACGGGCGCATTTTTCATACGCCTCCTGCCCATCCTCGGCTTCATCGACGATGAAATCCATGGTTTCCAGAATGCGCCGCGCAACTTTGCGGATCACGCTGGAATCATCGACGATCAGGCAGGATTTCATGCTCCATCCCTCTAAAAGACAGGCGGGACGGCGCGAAGTCTAAAGCCATATTGGTTAGCGAATGGGTAATGGCGAGCGGTCACCCATTCACCCCTCGGTTCTCTGGCCACTACGACGAGTTAGAGGCGTACCCGTCAGCCGAACAGGTCGGCTTTCAGTCGATGTCGTGGGGCAGCGGGTCGGCGGTGAAGCGCAGGACGTCGCCGTCGAGGCTGAGATTGAGGCCCATGTGCGAAAGGCGGGCGAGGACGCCGGTGTAGAAGGGCTGGATGCCGCGCGCGTCCACGCTGCCATCCTCGGGGGTTCCGGCGATCAACCCCTGCACGGCATTGGGGATCAGGGTCTTGGGACCGGTGGCGGTGATGGTGAAGCTTTCGCGGCCCGCTTCCCCCTCGACCTCGACGGTCACCGTGCCGCCGCGCGGAACGCCGGCCACCGCGATCAGCAGCATGTTGAGCAGCAGCTTGGCCTTGTTCTTGGGCAGGAGCATGGGCGTGACCTTCCATTCAAGGTCTGCCTTTTCCCCGGCCATAAGAAGCGTCGCTACGCGATCGGCCTCACGGGTGTCGATATCGGTGCCGGCGGTGGAGGAGGCGCCGAAGGCGAGGCGGGCGAATTCGAGCTTGGCGCGGGCCTGGCGCGTCGAGTTCTCGATCAGCTCCTTGGCAAAGCCTTGCATTTCGGCCTGGGACGGATCGGCCAGCACTTCGAGCCCGTTGCCGATGGCGCCAACCGGGTTGATAAGGTCATGGCAAACGCGCGAGCACAGCAATGCGGCAAGATCGGCCGCTTCCAGTTCCACAATGCTCGTCATGGCCTTCTCGCCTTTCGCTCGGTTCGGCGGCTGATGCGCCGCGTCATTGTCACTCGAATCAATGTTCCAGCACTTTATAGTGCAAGTGCGGCAGGGCAACGCAAAGCTGCCCGCCGGAAGGCGGTTGCGCCCAATTTATTGGAGATGGGCGGAGCGGGAGTCCGGCAACTCGTCCCAATTGGCCGCGGCCTGGACCAGGGCATTGGCTGGGGACAGGTCGAAGGCTGCCCGGTTGCCGATTGAATAAAACAGCATCAGCCGCCCGCCGACGATGCGGAAAATCTGCGGATTGCCTTGGGAAAGGTGACCGCGCGCCATGGACATGGCGCAATGGCCGCCGAAAAGCGGAGCGTAAACCTCCGGGGCGCGCGCGAACACATCGCGGTTGGCCGCCGAGGAAAAATACCAGGTGACCCCACTCCATTGCAGTTCGTAAAGCGGGCTGCCCTGGATGGCGGCGTCCTCGGTGAAATAGGCCACAGGATCGTAGCCGGATATGGCGACACCGGTCAGCACGTTGGTGACAATGGCTTTTTCCCGGGCCAGGGCAGGGGCGGCCAGCAGAACGAGAGCGAGGACGCAGAAAGTCGCGTAAGACTTTGTAAGGGTTAAGATTTGTTTACCAATTTGCCGCATTATCGCTTCATGAACCGCTATGCTGTTGGGGGCGGACCGGTCGATTCTAGCGCAGGGGCCGTTTGGCCTTGGTTAACCGGGCACGCATATCGCGATACCGAACGCGAGGGAGCATTAACGTGAGCATCAATCGCCTTTTGGCGGCACTGGTTCTTTCCCTGGGCCTTCTGTCCACGGCCGCGCCGGCTCATGCCCAGGCGCAGCTGCCGGCGCAAGGCCCGGTGCAGACCCAGCAAGGCGGGTCCTTGTCGGAGACCTATTCCAGCGACGAAATTCTCACCGCCGGCCATCAGTTCTTCGGATCGGTGGCCCAGGGCCTGGCATCGGTGATCGAACAGGCCTTCGAACAGTACGGCCAGCCCAACGCCTATATCCTGGGCCAGGAGGGAGGCGGGGCATTGTTCATCGGCGCCAAATATGGCGACGGGACCATGTACACCCGCAATGCCGGCACCCATCAGGTGTTCTGGCAGGGACCGAGCCTGGGGCTCAATATCGGTGCCGACGGCAGCCGGGTGATGATGCTGGTCTATAACCTTCCCGCGGTCGAGGCGATCTACGATCGCTATCCGGGTGTCGAGGGATCGATCTTTGCCGTTGGCGGCATCGGCATGACGGCGCTCAAGCTCAACGATGTCTATGTGGTGCCAATCAGCTCGGGCGTCGGGCTGCGGGCCGGGGTTGCGGTGGGGTATCTCAACTTCACCCGCGAACCCACGTGGAACCCATTCTGAACCCTGCGAGTTCGCACAGAAGCGAAGTCCCAGTGGACGCCATGCCATAGCTGTGAGATGACGGCGCGATTTCGATCGCGTAAAGTTGTCGCCACGGGCTTTGTCAGGCTTCCCGGCGGGGAGAGGCATATGGTCATCGAGAATGCAATGTATCTGGCGCTGGGCTTTCTTGCCGCGACGCTGATTGCAATCGGCATCGGGCCGGCTTTCTGGCGTCGTGCGGTGCGATTGACCAAGCGCCGCATGGAGGCGGTGACGCCGGTGACCCTCGCCGAATTCAGGGCCGACAAGGACAAGCTGCGGGCCGAATTCGCCATTACGTTGCGCAAGCATCAGCTCAAGATCGAGGCGCTGCGCGAGCAGATCGCCCAGCGGGTCGTTGCGCTCGATGCCGCCAATATCGAGCTTGCCGCCCTGCGCAGCGAACGCGACGAGCAGTTCAGCGCCATCGAGAGCCTTACGGCACGCGAGCAGGAACTGGTGGCGCGCATCCGCGATCTCGAACGCGATTCGGCGGCGCTTGCGGCGCGGCTGCGCCAGGCAGATGTCGATCTTACCGATATCGATCCTTCGCTGGTGCCCGAAGCCGTCGAGCCGGTGAGCGCCGAACAATTGACCGGGGACTATCGCGCCGATGTGGAGGATCTTCTGACGGCGCTCAATATTGAGCGGCAGCGCAATTCCTATCTCGAAGACCAGACGCGCATGCTGCTGGCGCGGCTCGAAAAGAAGAAAAAGAGCGGGCTCAAGGACGAGGCTATCGCCATGCTGCGCGATACGCTCGCCAAGAACGACCCCGAAAGCGAGGCGCGGGTGGAATTGCGCCGTGCCGAGGCGCGGATTTCGGGGGCCGAAAGCCGGCTCAATGCCCTGCTTGCCGAAACGGATGCGGCGCCGGCCGGCCCGGCCAAGACCGACGGACAGCCCCGCCTGCTGGCGGAAGACTTTTCCCAACAGGAGCAGTCCGCCCGCATCGAGGCGAGCGTTGCCGGACTGCAGGAGACGATCATGAACGATTGGGAAACCGAACGTCTCGATGCACAGGCGCTGCGCGAGCGGCTGCAGACCATTGCATCGGACGTCTCGAGACTGGTCTATGCGGGCGACGCCGAAGATGAGCCGGAATTGACCGAGAGCCTGTTCGACAAGGTGCGCAAATTCGCCGACGGGTTCGAAGTGGAGGAACTGTCCGCGCCGGCCGACACTACCGGGAGCGGCCCGGTTGCCGACCGCATCCTGGCGCTGCGGGATCGTACCGCTTACTAATTTTTCCACGCGACAGCGAAACGGTGGGACGATATTCCGCCGCCTTGGCTGGGCGCAGTACAGCGGAACCTTGGCGTTTTGCGCCTCGAGGCGTAGATTCTTGCCCAATCCTTATGCACTGCGCGCAATGCGCAGTCATCGATGCGAGGCAATGATGTCATCTACGACTGCAATTTCAGCAAGGCGGCCGCGCGGGCCGTTCTACACATCCTTCGGCTTCCAGGTCCTGGCCGCGCTCGTCATCGGCCTCGTGCTCGGCTTGATCGCGCGCCAGATGGGACCGGGCGCGGATGGGCCCAACTGGCTGACCCAGACGCTTTCGACCGTCGGGTCGAGTTTTGTGTCCCTGCTGCGCACCATCGTGCCGGTGCTGATCTTTACGGCCATCGTGGCCTCGATCGCCAATCTGCGCGAGCTCAACAATGCGGCGCGGCTGGTCTGGCAGACGCTGCTGTGGTTCGCGATCACAGCGCTTATTGCCGTCGTCATCGGCATTGCGCTGGGGCTGATCATCCAGCCGGGGCTCAATACGGCGGTGACGGAAGCTGCGGCGCGGGCGCCCTCGCGTACCGGCTCCTGGCTCGATTTCCTCACCGGGCTGATCCCGGCCAACATCTTCGGGCTGCAGGCTTCGACCTCGCTCAACGATAGCGGAGCATCGACCAGCCTGAGCTTTAACGTGCTCCAGATCCTGGTGATCTCGATCGCCGTGGGCGTCGCCGCGCTCAAGGTGGGCGATGCGGCCGAGCCGTTCCTGGCGCTCAACCGCTCGTTTTTGAAGGTCATCCACAAGCTGCTGTGGTGGATCATCCGCCTGACCCCGATCGCGACCGTGGGCCTGCTGGGCAATGCGGTGGCCGTCTATGGCTGGGATACGCTGGCCCAGCTCGGCTGGTTCGCGGCGGCGATCTATATCGGGCTGGCGCTGGTGCTGCTGATTGTCTATCCGGCGCTGCTGTCGGTGCACGGGCTCAACCCCATCCGCTATTTCCAGGGGGCCTGGCCGGCGATCCAGTTCGCTTTCGTGTCGCGCTCATCGGTCGGCACCATGCCGATCACCGAGCGGGTGACTGAAAAGAACCTGGGCGTGCCGCGTGAATATGCGAGCTTTGCCGTGCCGCTCGGCTCAACCACCAAGATGGACGGTTGCGCCTCGATCTATCCGGCGATCTCGGCGATCTTCGTGGCGCAGTTCTTCGGCATCGATCTCGGGCTGCAGGAATATCTGCTGATCGTCTTCGTCGCCGTGATCGGCTCGGCCGCGACGGCTGGCCTCACCGGCGCTACCGTCATGCTGACGCTGACGCTTTCGACCCTGGGGCTGCCGCTTGAAGGCGTTGGTCTGCTGCTGGCGATCGACCCGATCCTCGACATGGGCCGTACGGCGGTCAACGTCGCCGGGCAGGCGCTGGTGCCCACCATCGTCGCCAAGCGCCAGGGCATCCTGGACCAGGCGGTCTATGATACCACTGAGGATATCGAGGCTCTCGATGCGAGCCCGGCCCCGGCCGCAAGGCCGGTGGCGGCGGAATAAAGGAAAGGGGCCCGATCGGGCCCCTTTTTTGTTTCAGATGCTGCCGACCGTCCGCAGCCGGACCCGGGGATGAACCTCGTTCTGGCTCATCACCACCGTCTGTGGCCGGAAGCGCTCGATGATGGCGCGGACGTGGGGGCGGATATGGGGCGAGGTGATCAGCACGGGGATTTCGCCCATCTGGGCGGCGTTCTCGAAACCGTTCTGGATGCCGGCGATGAATTGCTGGAGTTTGGACGGCGCCATGGCGAGATGGCGTTCCTCGCCTTCACCCACCATGGCTTCCGCGAAATCGCGCTCCCAATTGGGTGAGAGGGTCAGGAGCGGCAGATTGCCATCCATGCCCAGATTGGCGGCGCAGATCTGGCGGGCGAGGCGGGCGCGGACATGCTCGATGATCTGGCTCGTGTTGCGGGCGCTGCCGGCGATTTCGGCGATGCCTTCGAGTATGGTCGGCAGGTCGCGGATCGAGACGCGTTCGGCGAGCAGGCCCTGGAGCACGCGCTGAATGCCGGAGACCGAAATCAGCGAGGGGACGATGTCCTCGACGAGTTTCTGCTGGTCCTTGTCGAGTCCCGAGAGCAGGGACTGGACGTTGGCATAGCTTAGAAGGTCGGCGGTGTTGGCCTTGAGCACTTCGGTCAAATGGGTGGAGATCACCGTCGAGGGGTCGACGATGGTGAGCCCCTGCACCTCGGCTTCGTCGCGCAGAGCGGCATCGATCCAGGTGGCGGGCAGGCCGAACGTGGGCTCGACCGTGTGCTGGCCGGGCAGGGTGATCTTGTTGCCGTAAGGGTCCATGACCATGAGCTGGTTGGCATGGACCTCGCCGTGGCCGGCCTCGACTTCCTTGATCTTGATCTTATAGACGCTGGGCTCGAGCTGCATGTTGTCGAGGATGCGCACCGAAGGCATCACGAAGCCAAGCTCGGTGGCAAGTTGGCGGCGCAGCGCCTTGATCTGCTCGGTCAGCCGATCGGTGCCGGAATCGTCCTCCTTGACGAGGCTCAGCAGCCCGTAGCCGAGTTCGAGCTTGAGTTCATCGATCTTGAGGCTGTCGGTGATCGGCGCTTCGGTGGGGTTCGCGGCTGCCTTGGCGACCTGCTCCACGGCTTGAGCCTTGGCCACTTCGGCCTGCTGCGCCTTCTGCCGCTTGGAGGTGGTCCAGGCGAGATAGCCGACCGCGCCGCCCAGGGTCACGAACGGGATGAGCGGCATGCCGGGGACGAGGGCCATGAGGAACATAACGCCCGAACTCATGCCCAGCGCCACCGGATAGGAGGTGAACTGGGTGGTCAGCGCCTTGTTGGCAGAACCGGTGACGCCGGCCTTGGAGACAAGGATGCCGGCGGCGGTCGAAACGATGAGCGCCGGGATCTGGCTCACCAGGCCATCGCCGATGGTGAGCAGCGTATAATTGTTGGCGGCTTCTCCGATGGGCAGGCCCATCTGCAGCGTACCGATGATGATGCCGGCGATGACGTTGATGAAGGTGATGAGCAGGCCGGCAATGGCGTCGCCGCGCACGAATTTGCTGGCGCCGTCCATGGCGCCGAAGAAGGAGCTTTCGTCCTCGAGGTTCTTGCGGCGGGTGCGGGCTTCGTTTTCGTCGATGAGGCCAGCCGACAGATCGGCGTCGATGGCCATCTGCTTGCCGGGCATGGCGTCGAGGTTGAAGCGCGCCGCGACTTCCGCGATGCGGCCCGAACCCTTGGTGATGACGACGAAATTGACGATCAGCAGGATCGCGAAAACGATGATCCCGATGACGAAATTGCCCTTGGTGATGAAGTTGCCGAAAGCTTCGATCACCTGGCCCGCGGCGTGGACGCCATTGTGGCCTTCGGCCAGGATGAGGCGGGTCGAGGCAAGGTTCAGAGCCAGGCGCAGCATGGCGGAAACCAGCAGCACTGTGGGAAAGGAGGTAAATTCGAGCGGCGTCTGGATGAACAGCGCCGTCATCAGGATCATCACCGAGAAGACGAACGAGATCGTCAAAAGGATATCGAGCAGGATCGCCGGCATGGGCAGAACCAGCACGGCGAGAATGGCCACAACGCCAATCGCCAGCCCGGCGTTGGACTGGCGGATAACCTCGAAGATGTCATTAAGGCGGCCCATCGGAATGCCGGAACGGGCGGGGGCGGTGTCGGTCATGGTCTGCCGGGTGGTTTGCGATGGTGCGGTCTGGCGGGGCGCGGCGGCGCTTCCCACGCCACGGTTCGCGCCCGCAAGGGGCGGAGGCGCGGGCGGGAGGGGCGCCGCTACGCTCATGCGGCGCTAATGCGGGGCTCGCCGGGGGCTGGGATATTGGCGCCCTCATCGGCGTATTGATTGAGCTTGTTGCGCAGCGTTCTGATCGAAATGCCCAGGATATTGGCCGCATGCGTGCGGTTGCCCAGGCAATGGCTGAGCGTATCGAGGATCAGATCGCGCTCGACATCGGCCACCGTGCGTCCCACCATCGAGCGGGAGACCGCTTCGGCGGCCTGGGCGGCCTGGCTGGCGAGGGAGTGGCTGGCGACCGCCTCGGCCAGCCCCGTACCATCGGGCATGCGGATGGCGTCGGGCTCGATGACGTTGCCCTCGGAAAGCAGCACGGCCCGGTGGAGAGTGTTTTCAAGCTCGCGGACATTGCCCTGCCAGGGCGCCTTGAGCAGCTCGTCGCGCGCTGCCTGGGAAAGCACGCGCTGGGTGAGCCCGTTTGCCGCCGAATAGCGGGCGACGAAATGCTCGGCCAAGGCGACGATATCGCCGGGACGTTGCCTCAGGGGCGGGAGCTTGAGGTTGACCACGTTGAGGCGGAACAAAAGGTCCTCGCGGAAGCGCCCTTCCTTGACTTCGACCGCCAGGTCGCGGTTGGAGGTGGCAAGGATGCGGATATTGACCGGCACCGGCCTTGTGCCGCCGACGCGGTCGATCACCCGTTCCTGAATGGCGCGCAGCAGCTTGGCCTGCAGGCGGAAATCCATTTCCGAGATTTCATCGAGCAGAAGCGTGCCGCCATTGGCCTCCTCGAATTTGCCGATGCGGCGCGCGACGGCTCCGGTGAAAGCACCCTTTTCGTGCCCGAACAGTTCGGATTCGAGCAGGTGTTCGGGGATGGCGGCGCAGTTGATGGAGATGAAGGGGCGGCTGGCGCGCTTGGAGCGGGCATGAAGGTATTTGGCCATCACCTCCTTGCCGGTGCCGCTTTCGCCGGTGATGAGCACGGAAGCGTCCGAGCCGGCAATCTGATCGGCGAGTTTCACGACCTTGGCCATGGCCGGATCGCGGTACAGGAGATCGGAATTTTCCCGCGCCACGGCGGCGATCACGGCGGCGATCAGCTCGGCATCGGGGGGGAGGGGGATATATTCCTTGGCGCCGGCGCGGATCGCGTTGACCGCCGCCGCCGCATTGGTCTCGGTGCCGCAGGCGACAACCGGAATGTGGATGCGTTCGGCTTCGAGGGCGGCGATCAGGGCCGGGATATCGACCATCACATCGACCAGCAGCAGATCGGCGCCCTTGCCCGAGCGCAGGGTTGCGAGCGCAACATCGATGGTTGCCGCATGGGCGACCTTGGCGCCGCCATCCATGGCCATCTTGGAGGCCTGGCTGAGTTGTCCCTCGAGAGCACCGATGATGAGTAAGCGCATTGTCTAATTCTCCCCGGAACTAACCGGCTTTGATGATTTCGGTCATGGTGACGCCCAGGCGCCCCTCGACCAGGACGATCTCGCCGCGGGCGACGAGACGGTCGTTGACATAGATGTCGATGGCCTCGCCCACCTGGCGGTCGAGTTCGACCACGGTGCCGATATCCATCTTCAAAAGCTTGGCCACCGGCATCTTGGTGCGGCCCAGGACCACCGAGAGGCGGACGGGAACGTCGAAGACCGCTTCGAGATCGGATGCGGATTTTTCGCCGGCAGCGGTTTCGCCGCTGTCGATGTCCGCAAGCATTTCCTCAAAGGAGATGCCGCCGGGAGCGGTGTGGATGTCGTCGTCGCCATTGGCCATGGATCAGTCTCCCTGCTTGGCGCCGCGGGCCGCGAGATAGGCGGAGATGCGGGTGTTGATTTCACTGGAAATGGCGTTGATGTCGCGCACAAGCCCGCCATCGGCCCATTCGAGACGTCCATCGCCGAGCCGGATGTCGGGATCGCCCAGAACGACGAGGCGACCCGCAAATCCCGAAACCTTCACGCGCTCCTCGGCAATCGTCTTGACCGCGTCGCAGAGATCGGGATGGCAGCGGATCACCAGATGCGGGGCGTTCTCCAGCGAGGCCATGCATTCCCCGATCAGCGCGGCGATTTCGGCCTGGGGCTGGCGGGCTAGCAGGTGCGCGGCCAGCTTGCGGCCCACCGAAGCGGCGAGTTCGACCGATTGGGCGAGGTGCCGCTGTTCGTAGGCTTCGATGGTTCCGACCATCTCGGCAACCTGGACGGCGAGCTTTTCAGCCGATTTGGCGAGAGCGGTGGCCGATTGCGCCTCGACGGCCTTCTGCCCTGCGGCCACGCCCTGGCGATAGCCTTCCTCGCGGGCGGCAGCGAGAAGCTGGTTGAATTCGTCCTCGGGCAGCACCTTGTTGGCGGGCGGCTTGCGGGCGAGATCAAGGTCGAAGGTGAATTTGTGGGCGACGCTCACAGGACCATCTCCTCATCGGCCTTGCCCTTGTTGATGACGATCTCGCCGCGCGCCGCCAGATCCTTGGCGGTGTTGACAAGGCGGGCCTGGGCCTCGTCCACGTCCTTCAATCGCACCGCGCCCATGCCTTCCATGTCGTCGCGCATCATGCCGGCGGCGCGGGCGGACATGTTGGCAAAGAAGAAGTCACGCGCCTGATCCGATGCGCCCTTGAGGGCGAGGGCCATTTCGCGCTTGTCGAAATTCTGCAGGAGCGTCTGGATGGCCGCGGATTCGAGGCGGGTGAGGTCGTCGAAGGTGAACATCAGCGCCTTGATGCGCTCGGCGCTGTCGCGGCTGAGATCTTCGAGCGCGGTCATGAAGCGCGCCTCGGTCTGGCGGTCGAAGGCGTTGAAGATATCGGCCATCTGCTCATGGCTGTCGCGGCGCTGGGTGTGGGAGAGCGTCGACATGAACTCGGTGCGCAGGGTGGATTCGATCTTTTCGAGGATTTCCTTTTGCACCGGATCGATCGAGAGCATGCGCTGGACGACGTCCATGGCCAGTTCTTCGGGCAGGACGGAGAGAACGCGGGAAGCATGATCGGGCGTGATCTTGGTGAGCACCACGGCGATGGTCTGGGGGTACTCGTTCTTGAGATAGCTCGCGAGGATGTCTTCCTGAACGTTGGAAAGCTTTTCCCAGATGTTACGGCCGGCAGGGCCGCGGATTTCCTCCATGATCTGCTCGACCCGATCCTGGGGCAGGAAGGAGAGCAGCAGGCGTTCGGTGGTGTCGGTATTGCCCGCCATGGTGCCGGTGGAGGAGACGCCCATGATGAACTCGGCCAGAAGTTCATCGAGCATTTCCTGGGTGATGGGGCCCAGGCGCACCATGGCGCGCGAGAGCACGCGGATCTCGATCTCGTCGAGCTCTTCGAGGATGGGACGGCCAAAATCGGGGCCGAGCGCCAAAAGTAGGGCAGCGGCCTTTTCGTCGCCGCGCATCTCGCGCTGGGTCGCGTCTGCTCCCACCTGAATTCCCTGCCGCATGGGATCGGTGGTCAGTGAAGCGTTTGAGGGTTCGGTAAGCGCCATAATCGTCCTATGCCGCTTCGCTCAACCAGTCGCGCACGATGAGCGAAGCCTGTTTTGGATTTTCCTCGACGAGTTCGCCGACCATCTTGAGGGCCTTGACCTGGGATTCGCCCAGGGACTTGGCTTGCTCCAGCCAGGCTTCGGTCGCCATTTCCCGGGCGCGGGCAAGGGCCGCGGGGTCTTCCTCGGGCTCCTGATATTCTGCCGGAACGCTGGCGGCGGGGGGCAGGGCAAGGGGTTGAGGTTCGGGCGTGAGCACCTTCTTGACCAGAGGACGCATCACAAAGAGCACCAGCGCCAGGGCGATCAGCAGGGTGACGGCCATTTCGGCAAAGCGCATCAGGTCGGCCTGGGTGAATTCGAACAGACCCGGGGCCTCGGTGCCCGCTTCGATGCCGGGGCGTTCGGCAAACTGCATGTTGACCACTTCGACCTGATCGCCACGCGACTCGTCATAGCCCATGGCCGTGCGCACCAGCGCGGTGATCTGGTCGATCTCTTCCTGACTGCGGGGCTCGTAGGTGGCCGTGCCGGCTTCGTCATAGGTGTAGATGCCGTCAACGACCACGGCGACCGAAAGCCGTTCGATACCGCCGGCCTCGGTGACCTGGGTCTCGGTGGTCGAGGAAATCTCGTAGTTGAGGGTTTCTTCGAGCGAAGACGAGGAATGCTGGGTGCCGCCGGCGCCGTTGGTGCCCTGCTCGCTTGCGCCGGGCAATTCGTTGGCGACGGTCACTTCGCCCGTATTGCCGGGGCCGGTGGACTGGTCGCCCGATTCCACCAACTGGGAGGAGCGCACGACCTGGCCTTCGGGATCGAAAACTTCGGACGTACGGGTGGAGCGGTTGAGATCGAGTTCGGCGGCAACCTGCACGCGGGCCCGGCCCAGGCCGACGACCGAAGCCAGCAGTTCTTCGATGCGGGTGCGCATCCGGCTTTCGATGCCCAGGGTGCGTTCCTCGAGCGCCTGGGCGGTGACGGAGATTTCGCCTTCGCCAGAACCGGAGGCCAGAAGGGTGCCGGAGCTGTCGACGATCGAAACCGAATTGGGCGAAAGTCCCTCGATGGCCGAGGCGACAAGGTGCTGGATGGCACGGATTTCGCCGGACGAAAGCTGGCCGCGGACGGTGAGAACGATGGAAGCGGAAGGCTCCTGGATGTCGCGGCGGAACAGTTCGCGTTCGGGCAGGACAAGGTGCACACGCGCGCTCTGGACGCGTGAAAGCGCGCCGATGGTGCGGGCCAGTTCGCCTTCGAGGGCCCGGATGTGATTGATGTTCTGAACGAAGCTGGTGGCGCCGAGCGTCGATTGGTTGTCGAAGATTTCGTAGCCGACCTGACCGCGGGCCGGCAGGCCATCCTGGGCCAGCGACATGCGGATGGTGGTGATCTGGTCGCGCGGGGCCAGGATCGTCGCGCCCTCGGAGCGGATCTCATAGGGCGTGCCCATGACGCCCAGCGCCTCGATGATGGCCGCCGAATCGTCGAATTCGAGATTGGTGTAGAGCGGGGCGAGCTGGGGAGCGGTCGAGCGGACGATGATGAAGGCGAAAAAGCCGATGAGCATGACGGCGACCACCGCCATGGCGGCAATACGTGCCACGCCGAGCTTGCCCAGCAATTCCCCCAACTGATTCACGCGGCGCCCTCTGCCCGATACGTCTAGATATGCGGGCAAACCAAATCGCCGAGCCCACTGGGCAAAATATGCCTAGCGTATGGTAAACAAGGTGTTAACCGGCTCTATCATAATGCAAAAAACCGGCAAATCCTGCCGGTTTGGGGTGAACGGGGCGTGGATAGGCTGGGGAAAATCTTAACGAAGCGCAGAAACACAAAACCCGTCACGCGGGGCGCGACGGGTTTTGGAGATTGATGCGCATAAAGCGGGGGTGGAGGAGCGTGGCTCAACCTTCCCGGTAGTGCTGAATCCAAGTGGTGCGCAGGCCGGCAAGGCCGTGTTTGTCGATGGCAGCCTGCCAATTGAGGAATTCATCGACACTGAGGGTATAGCGCTCGCAAGCCTCTTCGAGGCTCAGGAGCCCGCCGCGAACGGCGGCCACGACCTCGGCCTTGCGACGGATAACCCAGCGCTTCGTATTGGGCGGCGGAAGATCGGCGATGGTCAGCGGACTGCCATCGGGCCCGATCACGTACTTTACGCGCGGACGCATCTGTACGGTCATTTTACTCTCTACTCAACCTGACCATAACCAGAGTTCACACTAACGCGTGTGGCTTAAAAATTGGCTAAGCGGAAACTTACAACCAGTTAATAAGACATGCAGAATGCCATCGCAAAACGCGAGGCATGCGGGCGCAGTGCGAGCAAAATCAAGGAGATAGGATAAAAGGCTAGGCCGCTTCCGCTTCGGGATTGGGCTCTTGGTTGCCGGGGTCTTCGGGATCGGGGTCCTGGGCGGGCGGCGGCATATCGGCGTGCACGGCGGTGACCGAGGAAAGCGGAATGCGCAGGTCGCCGATGATGAGATAGGGCTCGGTGCCGCTGACATCGACCCCCTCGACGATACCCATCATCTCGGTCGTGACCGGGACATATTGGCCGTTTGTGTTGCGGGCATCGATGGTGATGGTGAAGCGGCCGGAGGTGAGCTTTTCACCGGTGTTGGTGGTGCCGTCCCAGACGATGCGGTCCGTGCCGGCCTTGAGCGACAGGGACTCGGTATAGACGGTGTTGCCGTTGGCGTCCTTGATGGTGACGGTGGTGTTTTCGGCGGGGTTTTCAATGCGGTAGATCCAGCTCGCCGAGCCGTCGACCAGATCGGTGGAAGCGCCCGAGGCGGTGACGGTCTTGCCGACATAGCCCACCGCCTGGGAATTGGTCGAGTTCTGGGATGACTGCATCATCGCCTCAAGGAACTCGTTGGTCTTAAGCTGTTGTTCCACCGAAGTAAATTGCACGAGCTGCTGGGTGAACTGATTGGTGTCGAGCGGTTCGAGCGGGTTCTGGTTCTTGAGCTGGGTGATCAGCAGTTGCAGGAAGGTATCGAAATTGTCGGCAATGGTCTGGCGCGAGGAGCCCAGGCTCGATCCGCTCGAGGTGGTGTTGGAAACTGCGTCGACCATTGTCTAATTCCTCATACCCAAAGGTTGACGGCATCGAGCCGTGCATAGCCCCGCATATACGGATTGGGATCTGCGTTTGTGGTTGTGATCGACGGGTCTGTACCCGCGTTCACAGCAATTGTTGTGCGCCAGGGGGATTTTTCGGGCTCGTCATGGGCATTTCCGCCCCCCTGCTGGAGCGAAAATTCGAGCTCGGTCTTGGCCGAGTCCAACCCCGCATCGGCGAGCGCGCGTTCGAGGGCGCGCTGGTCGCGCTGGAGCAGATCGAGGGTTTCGCTCCGCTCGACAGCGAGACGGGCGACGACGTTGCCGGAGGTGTCGACCTCCATGCGCACGTCGATGCGGCCCAGTTCGGCGGGATTCAATTTGATCTCGAAACGGGAGGTGCCGTTCTGGACGTGGCGGGAAATCTCGGCGGCGATGTGGGGCAGGTTCACCTGCACCTCGGGCCGCTGGTAGAGCGCGCCTTCGGGGCGGATAGCGGAGGAAGTGCCGGGCGTGGGGGCCTGGGACTGGGGCGGGGCGATGGTGAGGCCATCGGGTGTTTCGAGCTCGGGCGCTGTCGGAGCAGTGGAAGCGGCGGTGCCGGTGGCAGCGCTGGATTGCGGCTGGGCGGGGCGGGCATCGGCGGTGGGGGCCGGTTGCTGGCCGTCCCTGACGAGCGAGCGGTCCGATTGCGGCGCGGCGTCCTTGAGGGTGATTTCGGGTGCGGGCTGGGCCGGTTTTTGCTCGGCGGTGGCGGTGGCCTGTTCCTCGATGGTCGCGGCGGCGTTGAGCCTGGTTTCGCTCTCGATATGGCGGATCGAGGTCGCGGCTATGGCCTGTTCGTCGGCGAGCGCGGACTGGATCGCCGCCGCGTGCCCGTCCAGGGTGCGGGCGAGCCCGGTCAGCCGGGTGGCCAGCTCGGGAGCGGTTTCACGCAGATTGTCGGCGACCTCGGCGGAAAGGCCCGCGAGGGCATCGAAGGGCGCCGTCGCGCTCTCGGCGGTGTCGAGGCCGAGGGCGGAGGTGAGATCGGCGAGGGCGGCAAAAGCCGGCGTTTCCGGCAAAGGCAGGGGTGCGCCTCGATCGAGAAGGATTTCGATGCCGGCGAGCAGGTTTTCGAGTTCGTCGAGATCGATTTCGTCCAGCGGGCCGTCCTTGAGCTTTTCCGAAAGACCGGAGAGCTTTTCGAGAAGCGCGGAAAGTTCGGAGGCGAGTTCGATTGCCGCGGGGGTGGCGGTGAGATCGGCCGGCATCGGGTTTGCCGGAGATGCGCCGATGGTCCGGCCGGACGCGGCTGGTTCGTTCACGGCGATGAGGCCGGCGAAATCGGGCGCGGTCGGCGTGCTGGCGGCGAGCTTGCCAATGGGCGCGCCAAGCAGGGGGGCGGATTTGGGGGCGATGGCGATCGGGTTGGTCACTGCCGTCGAACTCTTGGGGTGTACACACTTGGTCAGGAAGGCTTCATGCAAAGAGGGTGCCAAGTGGCTTTGGGAAGAAAACGAAACGCCATCAATAGGTTGGTGGTTGGTATTTGATAGGTGAGGGCGGCAAAAAAGGTGAGTGGGGGCAAAAAATGCCGGGGCGACGGTGGCGTGGGGAAGGTGGGGCAAGAAACTTCTTCGGGATTCGCGGGAGCCTTGCGGGTCTCCGGGTCAGGCCCGAAGACGACGATGGTGGAGGGGTTGGGCAGTTATCAAACGAGAGCAAGCTGAGGGGGCATCCGTTGCAAGGGAGAAGCAGGTGTGTGGGGCGGCGGTGTTGAAGTCTGAAGCCAATGGGCGTAAATAGCCGGTCCTTAGCGCGCCGCCATTGGCGGTTGCGGTTTGTCCGCTGGCCCTTGACCCCAACCGGATGAGAAAAATGGTGAACTCTCTTGGTTTCGACCGCGCGCCGGGCGAAACGCGTGTCGTCGTCGCAATGTCGGGCGGCGTCGATTCTTCCGTCGTTGCCGGACTTCTGGCCCGTGAGGGCTATGAGGTGATCGGCGTTACCCTTCAGCTCTACGACCATGGCGAAGCCACGTTCCGCAAGGGATCGTGCTGCGCGGGGCAGGATATCCACGATGCGCGGCGCGTGTCGGCGACGCTGGGTATTCCGCACTATGTGCTCGATTACGAGGAGCGGTTCCGCAAGGCCGTAATCGAGCCGTTCGCCGAGAGCTATGCGCTGGGCGAGACGCCGATCCCGTGCGTTTCGTGCAACCAGTCGGTCAAGTTCGTGGATTTGATGGAGGTGGCGCGGGATTTGGGGGCAGACTGCCTGGCGACAGGACATTACGTGCGCTCGCGGCTGGTGGACGGCAAGCGGCAGCTCCTGCGCCCGCTCGACGGGAACAAGGACCAGACCTATTTCCTGTTCGCGACGACGGCGGGGCAGCTCGACTTCCTGCGCTTTCCGCTGGGGAACATGACCAAGGACGAAACCCGCGCGCTGGCTCGGGAGATGGGGCTGGCGATCGCGGACAAATCCGACAGCCAGGACATCTGTTTCGTGCCGCGCGGCAGCTATTCGGACGTGATCAAGAAGTTGATGCCGGAGGCCGAAAAGCCCGGAGAGATCGTCGATACCGCCGGCACGGTGCTCGGCCAGCACAAGGGGATCATCCACTATACGGTGGGGCAGCGGCGCGGACTGGGAATCGCCTCGGGCGAACCGCTTTATGTGCTGAGACTCGATGCCAGGACCCAGCGCGTGGTGGTGGGGCCGCGTTCGGCGCTCTCGACCCATACGGTGCGGCTGCGGGACGTCAACTGGCTGGGCCCCAGGCCGCTTGTCGAGATGGCAACCGGCAACGGGCTGGCGCTGGAGGCCAAGGTACGCTCTACCCGCGCGCCGCAGGAGGCCGTGGTGCAGGTGCGCGACGGCGAAGTGTATGTGACGCTGATCGCCGGGGAAACGGGGATCGCGCCGGGGCAGGCGTGCGTGCTCTATTCGGACGACAGCGACGATGCGCAGGTGCTGGGCGGCGGGTTCATTGCCGAAGCGGTGCCGGCGGCGCTGGTGGCTTGAGATGGGGGGGCGGCTGCAAATCGCAATCTTCCGCGCCGGCGCTCACATACATATGCGTGCTCTGCTCCGGTTCTCGAAAATCGCGATTTTCGCCGCGCGTTGACCCGAGCTGACACCCGCCGAGTCCAACCAAGACCAAGACTTGAAAGGCGGGCTGCATGGTAATACCTTTGTGCATTATAGGTACTACTCTGAGGCTCGCTATGGCGACGACGGTGACGGTGAAGGGGCAGGTGACAATCCCTAAGCCGGTGAGGGATTTGCTCGGGATTGAACCGGGCAGCAAGGTTGATTTCGTCCGCGCGCCGGATGGAAACATCGTGCTTCGCCGCGCGGGCAAGGAGCAGAAAAGGCGGTTCGACAAACTGCGGGGTCATGCGGGCGAAGGGCTGGGGACCGACGCCATTTTGGCGCTGACGCGCGGGGAGGCATGATCCTCGTCGACACCAACGTTCTTTTGGACCTAGTGACCGACGACCCCAACTGGGCGGATTGGTCGGCGGCGCAGCTCGAGGCGGCCAGCCTCAATGGTCCATTGTTGATCAACGATACGATCTATGCCGAGCTTTCCGTGCGTTACCAGCGCATCGAGGCGCTCGACGATTTCGTGGCGTTGGCTGGCCTGGAGTTTCTCGAAATGCCGCGTGCGGCGCTGTTTCTGGCGGGAAAAGTGTTCGTGCAATACCGGCGGGCGGGCGGAACACGCAGCGGCGTTTTGCCCGACTTTTTCATCGGGGCGCAGGCGGCGATCTCGAGATTGCCGCTGCTGACGCGGGATCCAAGCCGTTATCGGACATATTTCCCCACCGTTGCTCTGGTCGCGCCGGAGTGATGGCGGTCAGCCTGTGGAAAGCTGCCACAGCGGCGCGCACCTTGCTCCGGGGCAAGCCCGGGGTGACATATTGGGCGCGCGGCGAAGGCGGGGCTTAACCTCTTCTGTGGCTTGCGGATCACGGGGCACCACGAAGATGACGAGACGGAGAGGTGGGCCGACTACAGCCCTGCGTTTTACGCGCCGATCGTCCCGTGAACCATCGCGGCGTGTCGATCGTTTCTTTTGAGCGGGCGGGTGCCCGGTTCGGAGATCGACATGCCGTCAAGCGTGATCAAACGGTCCGAATATGATCCGGAGCGGCAGGTGCTGACGATTTGGTTCGTGCCTTCGGGGCGGGCCTATGATTATCGGGATGTGCCGCCCAAGGTATACGACAGGCTGCGGCAGGCGACGTCGAAAGGGCGGTTCTTCAATGCCCATATCCGCGATCACTACGCCTTTACCCAGCGTGACACGGTTACGGGTTAGCCGATTGCTGGGCGGCCAGGGCTTCGGCTTCGGCGGCGGCCTCGGCGGCTTCCTGGTCGGAGCGGAAATTGCCCGCGTCCCATTCGTTCAATGTCCCGAAAATCGTGGCGCCAATCGTGACGATGGCGACGACGCCGAAGATCAAAAGGACGATGCGGTTGCCCCAATTGGGCTTTACGGGCTCGGTCATTGCAAGCTCCTGGCGGGAAATGATGTCTGGCCCCTGTCATAGTTTCGGCGAAGAAAAAATTCCAAGGATATTGCCGCGCCAATCGTCACACGTGCAAATAGGCGCGGGTGAAGGCGAAGGGCGAGCGTGGACGAGAGACGGGCAGCGGACGACACGGTAGCGCGCGCGGCTCGCGGCGACCGGGCGGCGTTCGCGGCGCTCGTTGCCGAGCACTACGATTTTCTCTACCGCACGGCCTATAAATGGTGCGGCGAGCGGGCCGATGCCGAGGATGTGGCCCAGGACGTCTGCATCAAGCTCGCCACGGCGATTGCAGGGTTCGACGGGCGTTCCGCGTTCACGAGCTGGCTCTATCGCATCGTGCTCAATGCGGTGCGCGACCGCCAGCGGCAGGGCGCGCGGCGCAGCCGGCAGATCGCCGCGCTCAAGCTGGTCAGCGCCGAGGCGGCGCCGGCCGACCAGGAAAGCGCGGCAACCCAGACCCAGATCTGGCGGGCGGTGCGCGCCCTGCCCGAAAAGCAGCGCGATGCGGTGCTGCTGGTCTATGGCGAGGACATGAGCCACGCCGAAGCGGCCGCCATCATGGATGTGAGGGAAGCAACGGTCTCCTGGTATGTGCATGAGGCCAAGAAGGCCCTCAAGGGGTTGGTATGACGACCATGGACGACAAGCTTAGATCAGCGATGAAACCAGCGACCCCGCCGCCCAGCCTCGCGGCGCGCGAGGCGGCGATGGCGGCGGCGATGGCGGCCTTCGATGCGGCGCACGGGCAAAGCAGCGTCGAGGATGAAAAAAATGCGTCTTCCCGCCAAGGATCGTCGGAGGGGGGGCGTCTCAGATCCATTGTTTCCAGATTTAAAGGGAATTGGACAATGGATATGCGCGTTTCACTGGCCGCCGGACTTGCCGCCATCGCCGTGCTGCCGCTCGGCGTGGCGATGATGAACCAGACGGCGTTGAGCCCCATCGACCAGCTTTGGGAGCGGGCGGACTCCTCGGCGTCCGTCGAGGCGCAACCGGCTGCGCGCGAGGCGGACCAGGTGGTGGAAACGCCGGCCGCCGCCGAAGCGGAAAGCCCGATGGAAAGTAGCGATGCAGCGATTGCCCCGGCGCCCATGCCGGCGCCGGCAATCGCCCCGGCGGCTCCGGCCATGGTGCAAAGGCAGATGTCCGAACTGCCCGTGGTTTTGGCCGAGCCCGAGCAGGGGGACCGGTTCGCAGGCTTCGAGGAGGGCGGGGTGCATACGGTTCGCGAGACGCCGGTTTCGACCTTTTCGATCGACGTGGATACCGCTTCCTATGCCTATGTGCGGCGCATGCTGGAGACGGGCCAGGTTCCGCCCGCCGAGGCGATCAGGGTCGAGGAACTGATCAACTATTTCGACTACGATTATCCCTCCCCGCAGGACGATGCGCCGTTCGCGCCAGAGATCAGCGTCACCGACTCGCCGTGGAATCCGGAAAACCGGCTGGTGCATATCGGGATCGAAGGGGAGAGCGTGGACCTCGAGACGGCTCCTCCGGCCAATCTCGTGCTGCTGATCGACACTTCGGGCTCGATGGATGCGCCCGACAAGCTGCCATTGCTCAGGCGGGCCTTTGCCATGCTCGTCAACGAGATGGGCCCCGAGGATACGATTTCGATCGTCACCTATGCGGGGAACGCCGGGGTGGTGCTGGAGCCCACCAAGGGGAGCGAGAAGGCGGAAATCCTCGCCGCGCTCGACAACCTCATGCCGGGCGGATCGACGGCGGGGGCCGAGGGGATCGAAGCGGCCTATCGGCTGGCCGAGCAGGCGATGGTCGAGGGAGGCACCAACCGGGTGCTGCTGGCGACGGACGGGGATTTCAACGTCGGGATAGCCGATCCCGAGGGGCTGGAGCGGCTGATCGAAGACAAGCGCGACGAGGGGATATTCCTCTCCGTGTTCGGGTTCGGCACCGGCAATTACAACGACCAGACCATGCAGAGCCTGGCCCAGGCGGGCAATGGCAACGCCGCCTATATCGACAGCTACACCGAGGCCCGGCGGGTGCTGGTCGAACAGATGGGCGGCACGCTTGTGACCATCGCAAAGGACGTCAAGATCCAGGTGGAATTCAATCCCGAAATGGTCTCGGAATACCGGCTGATCGGCTATGAGACGCGGGCCCTGGCGCGCGAGGATTTCAACAACGACGCGGTCGATGCAGGGGACATCGGGGCCGGACATACGGTGACGGCCATCTATGAGATCACGCCGGTGGGCGCGCGCGGGCTGGTCGATCCGCTGCGTTATGGCAACGAGGCGACCCCGAGCGGGGAAGGGAGCGAATATGGCTGGTTCAAGCTGCGCTACAAGGAATCGGACGCCGAGGCCTCGCAATTGATCGAGGCGCCGATCCCGGTGGGCGAGGTGGCGATGGAGGGGGATATCGCATTCGCGACGGCAGTGGCTGCGTTCGGGCAAAAGCTGCGCGGATCGGATTGGCTGGCGGCGATGGATTGGGACGAGATCGCCGCGCTGGCCCAAGAGGGGAGAGGCGAGGACGCGAACGGCCGGCGGGCCGAGTTCATCGGGCTGGTGAGAACAGCCCAAAGCCTGCTGGAGTGAAAGCGAAAAGGCCCGGGCGATCCCGGGCCTTTTCTTTTGGGGCTGGTCAGTCGATGGGCTTCAGTCCCGCCTCGATCTGGGCCCTCTTGGGCTCGAGGAAGGGCGGCAGGGCGAGGTGTTCGCCCAGGGTTTCCATGGGCTCGTCCACATCGAAGCCGGGGCCGTCAGTGGCGATTTCGAACAGGATGCCATTGGGCTCGCGGAAATAGAGCGAGGTGAAATAATAGCGCTCCACTTCCCCCGAGGTGCGCAGGCCGGCCTGGGCGGCGCGGGCTACCCATTTGTCGAACTGGGCCTTGTCGGGCGTTCTGAACGCAACATGATGGACGCCGCCGGCGCCGGGGCGGGCGAAGGGCAGGTCGGGCTCGACCGCGACGTGCAATTCGGCCGACGCTCCGCCATCGCCCATGGCAAAGACGTGGACCTCGCCCTGCCCGGTGGTGGCCGGATGGGTGCGGACCTTGCGCATGTTCATCACGGTCGTCAGCACCGGCTCGGTGCGGGCGAGATCGGGAACGCTCATGGTGATGGGGCCCAGGCCCTTGATCTGCCGCTCGGCCGGGACGGGGCTCTTGTCCCAGGGATGGGCGCCGCCCGCACGGGTATCGTTGACCAGACGCAGGCGCTGGCCTTCGAAATCCTCGAAATCGAGCGACATGTGACCGGCGCGCTCGGCGATATCGGAGGTTTTGACGTTGTTGGCGTCCAGGTGCTCCTTCCACCAGGCGAGCGAGGATTCACCCTCGACGCGGAAGGCGGTGCGCACGATCGAATGGGTGCCGCGTTGTTCGGGCGGCGTGGGCCAATCAAAGAAGGTGATATCCGAGCCGGGGCTGGCGCGGCCATCGCCGTAGAACAGGTGATAGGCGGTGGTATCGTCCTGATTGACGGTGCGCTTGACCAGCCGCAGGCCGAGAACCTTAGTGTAAAAGCGTAGATTCTCACGTGCGTTGGCGGTGACGGCGGTGAGGTGATGCAGTCCGGTAAGATCGAGGGCCATGATGGTCTCCTGTGTTCGCTGCGATCAAGGTAGATGCTCGGCGGGTTCGGCAAAACGGGGGTAAACCGAATTCATTATTCGGGGACCGTGAACGATCACATTTTTCGAGAAGGAGCTTGTGGTGTATCAAATAAGAACATAACATGAACAAATGGTCCAGCTCAGCCTCACCCGCAAACTCGCGATTCTGTCCGACGCCGCCAAATACGACGCCTCCTGCGCGTCGAGCGGATCGCAAAAACGTTCGGCCAAGGCGACCGGCGGGATCGGCTCGACGGCGCCGGGAAGCGGGATCTGCCACGCCTATGCGCCGGACGGGCGATGCATATCGCTGCTCAAGGTGCTGCTCACCAATTTTTGCGTCTATGACTGCGTTTATTGCGTCAACCGCTCGTCCTCCAATGTGGAGCGGGCGCGGTTTTCGGTCGAGGAGGTGGCAAAGCTCACCCTCGATTTCTACAAGCGCAACTATATCGAAGGGTTGTTCCTCTCCTCGGGGATCATCCGCTCGCCCGACTATACCATGGAAGAGATGGTGCGCGTGGCAAAGAGCCTGCGCGAGGAGCACGGATTCGCCGGCTATATCCATCTCAAGATCATTCCCAATGCGGCGCCTGACCTGCTGGCCGCGGCGGGGCGATATGCGGACAGGCTTTCGACCAATATCGAAATGCCCACCGACCAGGGGCTGGGCCGGTTTGCGCCCGAAAAGCGGCCGGGGGAAATCCGAACGGCCATGGCGCGGGTGAGTCAGGCCCATGAGGCGGCGCAGCCAGAAGCCAAGGCGCGGCACACCCCCGATCGTTTCGCGCCGGCGGGACAATCGACGCAGATGATCGTTGGGGCGGACGCTTCGAGCGACGCGATCATCCTCAACCGCAGCGCGGCGCTCTATGCGGGATATCGGCTCAAGCGCGTCTATTATTCGGCCTTTTCGCCCATACCGGATTCAAGCTCGAAGCTGCCCTTGGTCAAGCCGCCGCTGATGCGCGAGCACCGGCTCTACCAGGCCGATTGGCTGATGCGGTTCTATGGCTTTGAAGTAGGTGAAATCTCGAATGCGACCGAGGGCGGCATGCTTGACCTCACGATCGACCCCAAGCTCGCCTGGGCGCTGAAATCGCGGCACCTGTTTCCGGTCGACGTCAACAGGGCCGACAAGGCGATGCTGTTGCGGGTGCCCGGATTGGGTCTCAAGGCGGTGGAGAAGATTCTTGCGGCGCGCCGGCATCATAGCCTGCGGCTGGAGGATGTGGGTCGGGTGTGCGCAAGCCTTAGGGCGGTGCGGCCGTTCATCGAAACGATCGACTGGACGCCGGGGGCGACGCTCGATGCGGGCGATCTCAAGGCGCGGCTGGCACCCAAGCCCGAGCAGATGAGCCTCTTTTAAATGTACAGGGTCATCGTCCCGACGCGCAATGAACTGGCGCCGTGGCGCGATTGCGTGCGGCCGCTGCTGGCGGCGCGGATATCGCCCGAGGACATCATCTGGCTGCAAGCGGGGGACGCCGATGCGCTTTTGGGCGAGGCGTTCACGCCGCCGCGGGTGCTGGCCGGGGTGCGGGTGTCGCGCCAGTTTATGGAGTATGCGGAAATCGCGCTTTGCCACGCCGATCGAGGGCGGTGCGACCTGCTCTACCGGATCGCGTTTCGGCTGCAGAACGAACGCAAGCTGCTAACGATCGAGACCGATCCCGATATCGTGCTGCTCACCCGGTTCAACAAGGCCGTTAGGCGCGACAGCCACAAGATGACGGCCTTTGTGCGGTTTCGCGCGCTCGATCAAACCAACGAGCGCTTTGCCGCCTGGTTCGAGCCCGAGCATTTCACGCTCGAGCGCACTGCGCCGTTTTTCGCCGAACGGTTCGCCAATATGGAATGGGCGATCCTCACGCCTTACCGCTCGGTTTTCTGGAACAGGGAGCAGTTGATATTCGGGGAGGGGGCGAAAAAGGAGGATGTGCCGGCCCAAGACGGGCTCGAAGACGCGTGGCGCACCTATTTCGCTTCGATCTTCAACCCGGCGCGATTGAAGGTTTCGGCCATGACATCGGAAATGCCGCGCAAATATTGGCGCAACCTGCCCGAGGCCGAAATCATTCCCGATCTGATCCGTTCGGCTCAGCATAGGGAGGCGGAAATGATCAGAACAAAGGCCAGCGCTCCGCCGACCCGGCATCAGCGGCAGACGGCACGGCACAAGAGCGCCGAAGACGAGGCGGTGGAGTTCTCCTCGCTCACCCAGGCGAAAAAGGCGGCGGAAACGTGCACGCGCTGTCCACTTTATGAAAATGCGACCCAGGTCGTGTTCGGCGAAGGCCCGGCCGAAGCGCCGCTGATGATGGTGGGCGAGCAGCCCGGCGACCGCGAGGATATCGAAGGTCATCCTTTTGTCGGGCCGGCGGGGCAATTGCTCGACCAGGTGCTCGATGAAGTGCGGATCGACCGGAAGAAGGTGTTCGTGACCAACGCGGTCAAGCACTTCAAATTTGTGCCGCGCGGCAAGCGAAGACTGCACCAGAAGCCCAATGGCGGGGAGGTATCGGCGTGCCGGTTCTGGCTCGACCATGAGCGGGCGCTGGTCAAGCCCAAGGTGATCGTGGCCCTGGGTGCGACGGCGGCGCAGAGCCTTCTGGGCTCGGGCGCGACGATCGGCAAATTGCGGGGAGTGCCCATCGAACTCGAAGATGGCACCACGGTGTTCGTCACCGTGCACCCCTCGTTCCTGCTGCGCATGCCGGACCGGGCAAAGGCGGCCGACGAACGCGTGGCTTTCGCCCGCGACCTCGAGGCGATCCGCGAGCATATGGAAAGCATCAAAGGGGGGAGCGTTGCGCTTGACAGGGCCCCCGCCGGTCCCTAATAAGCGCCGTGCCGTTCACCCTTGCCGTGGACGGACGGCCATACATGGCCGACCCATTGGGGCGGAGTAGCTCAGCAGGTTAGAGCAGCGGAATCATAATCCGCGTGTCGGGGGTTCAAGTCCCTCCTCCGCTACCAAAAAACTAAACAAAATCAGTAGTTTAGCAATCAGCTTGCTCTTACTAAAGCCTGAAACTAAGCTAGCACAGGTCTAGCTCAGGCCAATTCCTCTCATTGAAATCATTGAGTTTTCTGGATGTGCTAGACCGTGAGGTAGCACATTCTTAGCACGGCTCGGCTACCTCCATGATGCAAGGGGTGCGGGGTTCATGAACTCAAATTTCTCACAGCCATATTCGGTCTATCGTCGCGAAGGCACCACCAAATGGTGGGTGCGATTCTCGATCAAGGGGGAAGGCCAGATCAGGCGTTCGTTGGAAACGGCTGACGAGCAGGAAGCGCGTCATAAAGCCCACGAGATTTGGTATGAGGCGCAATACCGGGCAAAGAACGGACTGAAGGCCAAGCCCAGTTCCTTTGCCAAGGTGGCCGAAGAGTTCATTGCACTAGTCGAGCGCGAAGCCGAACGGGGTGAGCGACCCGCTTATCATGCGCGCGACATTCCTCCGGTGGTGCAGCGTTATTTCATCCCGTATTTCGGCACCAAGGACATCAGCGCGATCACCGAGGCCGACGTTGAGAAATATCTCGAATGGCGCAAGGAGTATTGGCTGACCGGGCCGGGAGCCGAGATCACCCACATCATCTATGAGCGCAACGGCAAGACCATCAAACGGCCATTGCCTGAAAAGCGCATGCCGACGCTCAGCAGACAGAAATCGGAGACCGTGACCCTGCGCCAGCTTTTCCGACAGGCGGTTAAGTGGGGTTATATGAACAACGGGCAGGTGCCCGACATTGCCATCGCCAAACCCGGCCAGCCCAACCATCGGCCCAGCTTTGAGCCGCAGGACTTCAAGAAGTTGATCGAGGTGAGCCTGAAACGACTTTCTGATCCCGATATCCATGAGCATCTGCGTTGGGACCGGACGATCCTGCACTCGCAGATCATGATCGCGGCCTATTCCGGTATGCGGCCAACCGAGATGAAGAACCTCAATTGGGGAGATGTTCTGGGCTATCGTGAGGGACGCAAGCTGCCCATTGGCAAGCGCGATATCCGCTTGCGGGTGCATGGCAAAGCCAAGAGCCGAACCTTTGTGCCACAGGAAGCTGCATTGCCGTGGTTCGACAGGTTATGGGATTTCTGGGTTAAGCACATGGAGAAGCCGCCCAAGGACAGCGATCCGGTCTTTGCGACACGCGAGGGGAAGCGGCTTAGTTCGACCAAGAAGGCTCTGGCCGAACTGCTCAAGGCGTGTGATCTGCTGGTGGATTATCGCGGTGTTCGCCGCACCTCATATTCGTTCCGGCACTATTACATCAGCCAGCAGCTTGCGCATGGCGTGGATGTATTCCCGCTTGCCCGGAACACCGGCACCAGCCCGGATATGATCCACAAGTTCTATGGGCAGGTCACGAACGAGCGCATGAAAGATCATTTGCGGCCCGAATGGAAGGATGCGTGATCGTTGGTGGTCAGAAGTTTGGCCGCTAAAGGTTTCGCCCGCCTTTGATCCACTCAATCGCCCCGAATACCGTAAGGGCTATGACGATTTAGCTGCGTCTGATCTGAACACCGCCTCCATATGCGTGCCGCCAATCGGTCGGCGTCATGCCGGTAGCGTTACGGAAGGCGCGTGAGAAGGCGGCGGGGGAGGCATAGCCGCAGCGGGCCGCCACTTCGGTGATATGGCTCCTTGGTACGGTAAGCAGTTGTTGCGCCTTTTCCAGCCGCAGTCTGCGTATAAGGCGTCCGACTGTTTCATCCCGCTGGATCAGAATGCGATAGAGGCTGGTTCGCGAAATCTCCAGAACGCGCGCAATGGTCCTTGCGTCGAGCATGGGGTCGTGGAGATGATCGCCGATGACTTTGCAGATTGCCGCATACCAGGCGCTCTCGGTATGAGGCAACAATTCGTCCTGAACCCGGCGTTGCTCCTGTATCGTCGCGAGTGCGAAATCGATGAGGCTGGTTAGAGCAGTCTGAGCAGCCGCCGCATCGAAGGTGCGCGCCCGTTGAGCAGTGAGGCGCAACATGCCATCAAGCATCCGGGAAACCGGTGCAGCGGGAAAGGAGAAAGCGCTACGCCTGTGACCATCGACATCGAACCCCAATCGTGCCCGAACCAGGGCCTTGGGCACGGTAATCAAGGCGTAGCGGTGATAGCGGTTGGAGATGCGTACCTTGTCCTGCGGTGAGAGCATGATGAGGCCGCTGGACGGCGTAAGGCTGACGTCGTCATTGTCGGCATGGGAATAAAAGCTTTCGCCATCGAGGATCGAGGCAAGCAGGATGAAATCGCTGATTTCGCCCGACATGTGGGTGTGGGTCGGTTCGCACCAGCCGGCGGTGAACAGAGTGCCCTGACTGCCGGCGATGAAATCGCCCTCGGCCCGATACAGGGATGCGCGCGAGGGATCGGGGATATCGAGAGCGGTGCGGGTGTAATAGCTGCGCCAGACCTCGAAGCGGTCGGGCTCGACAATGGCTTTCGTGTCGAGATGGACGTGGTTGATGTCGATGGGCATCGCCTGTCCTGATGTTGATAACTGTCACTCTAGTCGCGGCTGAACGATGCCTGAGATCGCTCAAAGCGCGGCAACCATACGCGAAAAAACGAATCTTGGAACGTTCTGCAAAGCATTGGAAGCCCCTGCAAAGTCGAAATGTGTTATCGGATCAATCATATCATGTAATTGCAAGGCGGGCCGCACGGGGAGCTGACAGCCTGTACTTGCTTGCAAGGAATTACAAGGGGGCGGAATGCACGGGGCAACTTTCGAAAGCTGGTTGGCGACGGCACGAAAGTCGGGACAAGCATTTCAGGCAATTGCAGGAAAGTGGCTGCTGGCCGCAGTCGTCGCGCTTGTGACCAGCATGGGCTTTGTCGCACCAGCTCAAGCGCAGACGGTTACGGTGACGTGGACAGTCTCTGGTGGTGGAGATGTGGAAGCATTCGAACTCAATACGGGGAACACAATAACAAGCCCGGCAACGGTGACAAACGACACTGTTCATTTTCAACTCTTCCCAGATACCGGATACGCTCTCAGCGCCAGCGACACCTGTGGGGGCTCGTTTAGTGCTAGCGGAAACTTCTGGCAGTTGCCAGACCCACTGAGCACTAACTGTCACGTCGAATTCACTTTCCTTTCTACCGCCGCCCCAACAATTGCCATCGAAGGCGTTCCGGCTATTGTGAACAGTCCCTTTGTGGCGACCTTCACCTTCAGCCAGGACGTGACCGGTGTCGAGCTTGGCGACATCGATGTCGTCAATGGTCTCGCCTCTGGCCTGTTGGGTTCCGGTGACATCTACACGGCAGTTATCACGCCTATCAGCGAGGGGCTGGTAACGATCAACGTCGCTGCGGGCGTGGCTCAAAGTTTGGCTGGCAATGGCAATACAGCAGCCACACCGGTCTCGACCACTTATGACGGCACCGCTCCGATGGTGAATTCCAGCGCGGTCGTTGGGAGCCCCGTGCCGGATGCCACCGCGGTCGATTTCGAGGTAAAATTCTCCGAGCAGGTGAACGGAGTTGATGCGTCGGACTTCACGTTGACTACAACGGGCTCGGCAACGGGGACGATCGCTGGGATTGGTACCACCGATGGCGTGACCTACCATGTCAACGTCACCGATATATCCGGTGTCGGCTCATTACGGCTCGATATGCAGGCCGGTGGCTCGATCACCGACCTGGCTGGCAATGATCTGGGTGGCGCATACACATCAGGTGCACCCTGGGTGCGTGGCGGCTCCACCAACGCCGATCTGTCCGACCTCGTGCCGAGTGACGGCACGCTAAATCCGGTATTCGATCCGGCGGCGCTCCGCTATGCCGTGGCGGTTGACCATGCCACCGACAGCATCACGCTGACACCGACGGTAGCCGATGCCGGCGCGACAATCACGGTTGCCGGGCAGCCGGTTGCCTCGGACAGCGCCAGCCAGCCGATCACGCTAGTCGTGGGTGACACGGCGATCCCCGTGATCATCACGGCAGAGGACGGCACCACGCAGACCTACGCGATAACGGTGACGCGCAGCGAGATTCCAACGACCCTGAGGTTGACGCAATCGGCTGAAAAGTCCCGTCCCGATGATGCCGTAACATTTACCGCTGTGCTATCGGGTGCCAGCAATCCTAATGGCGCTGTCATGTTCACCATTGGAGATGTCGGCCATTCGGCGGCACTTTCCGGTAATGAAGCCTCCCTGGAGGTTTCCGACCTTGCCGTGGGAAGCCATACCGTCGCGGCGCGATATGAGGGTGATACTAATGGCAACGCCGACAGCACCGCAACATCGATCACACACACGGTAGAGCCACTGAATGTCCCGTTTGCGCCGGCCCTCACACTGGAAGTGATGGCCGGCACCAGCGGATCGATCGATCTGACGCAAGGCGCGACGGAAGGACCGTTCACCGGTTCGGCCATCGTGTCTCACCCGGCAATCGAAGCCGGAGAGGCCAGCATTGAGAGTGAAGGTGAATCCCATATGCTGCATTTTGCAGCCGCAGGCTCTTTCGCGGGGACGGTAAGTCTTAGCTACACGCTCTCCAACGCCGACGGCACTTCGGAGCCGGCTATTGTGACCATCACCGTGGTGGCGCGCCCCGACCCCTCGCTCGATCCTGAGGTGAGCGGCCTGATCCGGGCACAGGGAGAGCAGGCCCGCCGCTTTGCCGATACCCAGATCACGAACTTCAATCAGAGGCTCGAACAGCTTCACGATGAAGGTGAGCGGCGCAGCAATTCGATTGGCGTCAATGTCAGGGTCCAGCAGCTGGTCAACAACGCCAACGCTTATGCACCCGAAGAGAATAACCCACAGGACCCGGCGCTCGGTGCTATCGGCCAAGCGGCACCCGCTGGCCAACCCAATGCCGGCTCCGATCCGCAACCCGCACCGGTTGAAGACCTGTTTGGTGATATCGCTTTCTGGAGCGGCGGCTATGTCAATTTCGGCACCAATGACGCTGGCGCGATCAATCTCGACCACACCCTAGTCGGGGCGAGCGCTGGTGTCGATTACCGCTTTACCCCGGAACTGACCGCCGGCTTTGGCCTCGGCTATGGGCGAGATGTGACCGATGTCGGCAACAATGGCACCGAAAGCCGGGCGGAAGCCTACTCGATGGCGCTCTACGGTAGCTATCGACCCATCGAAGGTGTTTTCATCGACGGATTGGCCGGATATAGCGCCATGAGCTTTCACAGCCTGCGCTTCGTCACGGCATCGGGGGATATTGCTTCGGGCAGTCGCAGCGGTGATCAGCTCTTTGCCTCGCTCACGGCGGGTTATGGATACCGCCGAGATGGCCTGTTGATCTCCCCCTATGGTCGTCTGTCGGGTTCCCATTCTACGCTTGATGCCTTTACCGAAGCCGGTGCTGGCATGTGGAACCTCACCTATGGCGAGCAGACCATCGATACGCTCTCAGGCACGTTAGGGTTGCGCTTTGCCTATGACATTCCAACCGATTGGGGCATAATTACCCCGCGTGGCCGGATCGAATATATCCATGACTTCGAAGGATCGAGCCGTGCCAGCCTGGGCTATGTCGATCTCGGCACGATGCCCTATGAACTCGATTTCGAGGGTTTTTCCCGTGATCACGTCTCGCTAGGTTTGGGGATCGAAGCGCAGATTGGCGATGGTTGGACGCTCGGGTTCGACTACAGCACCGCCTTCGGCACCAACGGGGATAGCCAAGACCACACCTTCCACTTGCAGTTGGGAGTGAGGTTTTGAGGACGGTGCAACACGCAACGATTATTCACGCGCGCCTGACAGCGTTGATCGGATTAGTGATGGAGTGCTGCATACATCAGCATGAAACCAAATCCACGGTCGGGCGGTGGTTTTTACCTTAGTCGCCCACAAAATGCGCAGGGCAGGAAGCAAACGGCTTCATGCCTGTCGTTGGTAACAGAATGAGCAAAGGGCCGTTTCTTTGGTCGCTCTTTTGGCCCAAGGCTTTATCCGGGAAGTCAGTTTAGACCAACCCGGAGAACCGAATGAGCATCCTCAAGAACCTCACCCTGACCACGGCACAGCCTATCCGCGCCAATGCTGATCCCGTCGAGCGGGCACGTGACAAGGTGATTTCGGCACTGACCGAACAGAAGGCCATGGCCGAAGCTAAGATCGCTGGCCAGCATTACGCACCCACCCGCATGGTCTGGCGCAAGGATGAGGCCGGTGAACGCGTGCAGGTGCAGACGCCGAAGCGTTTGCGGGCAGGTTGGTTTACCGATGGCAGCGGTCAGACTTTCTTTGCGCTTCGCTATGCGGGCAAGCCCATCGAGTTCGCCAAGGGCAAGAACGCCATTACGGTTGGCGAGCTATCGGCACTTCCCGCGATCCTCGACACGCTGACCGAAGCTGTCCGCGCCGGGGAGCTCGATGAGCAGTTGGCCAAGGCTGCTGCTGAACGTGGCCAGATGCTGCGCAAGGCCAGCTGACAGTTCTTCTCAGAAGAGAACGATGATGCCGCCGAGCAAATCCCGATGGGTGCTGCTGGCGGCATTTCTGTCTCTGGCTGTTCCTGCCCATGCTGATGATCAACAGGGGCAGCGCGATTGCGCGGCTCTGCGATCGACAGTTCTGGAACTGGTTGGTGATTGGTCCAAACACATGCTGTTCGCCAGCCGCGACATGGACCGCGACGGCTGGCTCGATGCCAATGTCGCGCACGCTGCCTTCAAGGATGTGCAGATCGCGGTGATGCATTTCGACTATGCCTATGAGGCCGTGCCGAAGACCCGCGATGCCTGCCGTGAACTGGCTTTCCAGTTCGGCATGGAGGTCAGCACCTACATCGAAGAGGTCATGGCTACAGGCAAGCGCCCAGCGAGGGTCGTGCAGGGGCGAGTAGCCCGATAGCGCACAAAGCTTGCCTGAAACCCGACAACCCTCCCGTTGAGCGCCGCAGGGTATCAGCGAAGCACACAATCGCTTGCTAACGGGCTTGTGTCCTCCTCAAAATCCCTCATCGCCTCTTGGAGACGAGCAAAACCGATGCCTGTGCCGGCCTCTCGCACGTCTCCGTCATTCGCGCTTCCAAAGACCGCCTGTTCGGTGAAGGTCATGATGGTTTTGTCATCTCGGCCTTCGAACTCGACAGTGACGAGCGAGGACGAAACAGGGCGGCCATTGGTCCGCATCGTGTAGGCATAAACGATGCGTTGGCGGGGGTGCACTTCAAGAAAATGCGCCAGCATCACTTGTTCGGTGCCGTCCGGCATGCGCCAGATCATGCTTTCACACCCGTCGACGCGGAAGTCGAAACGATCTTCGATGACCGACCAATCCGGATGACAACTGTTCCAGCGTCGCTTGAGCTCATGGTCGGACCAGAAGCGAAAAGCATGAGCCGGGCTGCCCGGCAGTTCCCGTTCAATGACGAAACTGCGGTGATCGACATTGATACCCATCAGTGATCCTTCTCCTCGGGAACTTCGGCCATGGCAACTGCCAATCTGTCGAAGGCAGCATTCATGTCGCGCTGGCGCTGCTCTATCCAGTTGGTCGTTACATCAAAGGCATCTGGCCGCATGCGATAGGTGCGCACGCGCCCGACTTTCTCGCTAACGACAATGCCCCCGTCTTCGAGCACGCGAAGGTGCTTTAGCACCGCCGGCAATTGAACGTTAGTTGGGGCTGCCAACTGCTTCACGGACGCGGGGCCCCTGGAGAGCTGCTCGATGAAGCCGCGCCGGTAAGGGTCAGCCATAGCCAGGAAATAGCGATCGATGCTTGCTGTCTCGATCATGCCACAGGCTCCCAAAAGCGGGAAGGCATCGCGTCACGATAGGGAAAGAACTCAAAGTAGGGCTGCGCCTCCTTGAGCACACGCCGCACCGATGGCCGCCCCAGCAGGCGCTCGAAGTATTCTCGCGTTCTCGGTCTCTTGGCGCCCAGCGGATGCACGATGAAGCTAAAGAACAACGCCGGCAGCGCCGAACAATCCGCCATGGTGAAGGTCTCGCCCGTGATCCAGCTGCGTCCCTCGATCTTCTTCTCGATCATGTCATAGGCCGTCTCAAGCGTCGCATGCGCCTCCGCAACGCCATGTGGATCGGCGGCGCCTTCGGGGCGAATACGATCGCCGACGATCTTTTGCATCGGCACACTGACATAAAGATCGAAGAAGCGATCCCACAGCCGAACATCGAGCTGGTGTTCCGCTTCGGTCGGTATCAGTTGAACCGGACCGGGATAGTGCTGTTGCAGATACTCGATAATGATGCTGGTTTCGGCGACCACCCTGTTGCCGAGGCTGTCATGCAACACCGGGATCTTGCCTACCGGCCAGCGTTCAATGTGCGCAGCTGCGGCTGTGGGGTTGTAGAAATCGACAAGACTGGGTTCAAAAGTCGTGCCGTTCTCATAAAGGCCGATGAGGACCTTGTGGCAGAAGGAAGCGAGCGGGTGGAGGTAGAGCGTGAGGGCCATTGTTGCATCCATTAGTTTCCAGACAAGGAAACGGTTAAACCATAACGCATGCGAGTTCAATGAAAGTTTCCATTTCAGGAAACCGTGCGACTAACGCGGCGAGGGTGTCACTTTGCTCTTGAGCGAAGTATCAGTGCATGATAGTTGGCCTGAAGGAAAACTATCATACGTGGAGGCTAAAGTGCGCGTTGTCATTTTGAACTTTTTATCTCTCGACGGTGTCTATCAGGGGCCGGGTTCCCCCGATGAAGACCGGTCCGGCGGCTTTGAGCGCGGCGGTTGGTTTGTGCCCTTTGTTGATGCGGCTCTGGAGGAAACGGTGGAGGCATGGGCAGCGACTGCGACCGGATTTCTGTTCGGACGACGGACCTACGAGGAATTTGCCGCTGTCTGGCCCACCATAACCGATCCAGCCGATCGCAACGCGGCTCGGCTCAACAAGCTTCCCAAGTATGTGGCGGCCTCCTCTCCTGTCGATACAACCTGGGGTCCAGCAACGGTCTTGGAACATGACGTTGAAGCCGCAGTCGCCGCGCTCAAACAGGATGGAAGCGGCGAACTGCAGGTGCACGGCAGCGGCCGACTGGGCCGGTCCCTCCTAGCTGCAAATCTCGTCGATGAACTGCGTATCGCGATCGCTCCGGTGATTGTGGGCCAGGGACGAAAACTGTTTGGTGACACGCAAGCACCAGCAGGTTTCAACCTGCTTTCCGAGGAGAGGACGCCTTCCGGTCTCATTATGTGCCGTCTTGAGAACACCGGCGATGGAGCGGCTGGAACATATGTCCGTGGGCAGACCAATCTGTCCGTTTCCAGCGCTGTAGGGAATTGAGAACACGATAATGGTATCAGCCGCCCAGCAAATGCCCGACGATCTCAGCGCGATCTTTCTGGCGCTCGCCGATCCGACCCGTCGTGCTGTCATTGCCCGGCTCGGGCAAGGGCCGGCCAGTGTCAGCGAACTCGCAAGTCCCTTCGACATGGGACTTCCATCGTTCATGAAGCACATCCGGCTTCTTGAAAATAACGGGATGATCCGGACCAAAAAGGCCGGGCGGACCCGCACGTGTGTGATCGACGGTCCGGGTCTTACCAATGCCGAGCGATGGCTTGTCGAGCAGCGGAGAATTTGGGAAGCGCAGGCCGATCGGCTGGAGGCATTTGTAATGCTGGAACAGAAAGTGGAGGCAAACGATGCAGACCGTGACCGCTGAACTCGATCTCGAAGTATCGCGAATTATCAAGGCGCCGCGAGACCGCGTCTGGAATGCATGGGTGGACCCCGACCGACTGGCCCAATGGTGGATTCCGTCCCCCATGACTTGCCGTGTCGTTAGTCTGGACGTTCATCCGGGAGGATCGTTCGTCACCGAGATGAGCGAGAATGGGAAATCGTTCGTGCCGCACCTGTCAGCCTGCTTTCTCGACGTTGTTCCCAAGGAACGCATCGTCTACACGAACGCGCTCACCGGTGGCTGGCGGCCTGCCGCACATGGCTTTGTGACGGCAATCATCACCCTTGCCGACCACCCAGATGGCACACATTACCGCGCACAGGCTCTACACAAGAGCCGTGCAGACCGCGAAAAGCATGAAGAGCTCGGGTTTCACGATGGCTGGGGCACGGTAGTGGCACAACTGGCGGAACTGGTTGAAGCCAAGAACCAATAACGGGGCATCAAATCCTGCGGCGGAACCACCAGCAGCTTCTTTCCCTGACTGGCATAGGCGAGTATTATTGGCCGTGGTGTTGCAGCATCACACGGAGGTGCCATGTCTATCACCGCTCCACCTGAAACATGCATCGGCCATGTCCACCTCAAGGTTGCTGACCTTGATCGCGCTATTGCCTTCTACTCAGAAATTTTGGGTTTCACGTTGACGGCCCGATATGGGGCTGGGGCTGCCTTCCTCGCTGCAGGCAGCTACCATCATCATATCGGCCTCAACACTTGGGAGAGCGCCGATGGCAGCCCGCCACCACCCGGCCATACTGGGCTCTATCATACGGCGTTTCTTTACCCGGATCGCAAGCCTCTGGCTCAAACACTCAAGCGGGCGATCGCAGCTGGTATCCCAATTACTGGGCAGGCTGACCATGGAACGAGCGAAGCTGTTTATTTCCGCGATCCCGATTGCAATGGAGTGGAGATATATTGGGATCGGCCACAGCAAGAGTGGCCCAGAGCACCAGACGGATCGCTCCTGCCGCTTAACGAACCACTCGATATCGATTGTCTCTTGGCTGAGGCATGAGGCTTCCAAGGGCCCCGTTGAAGGGTCGATCTGGACTTGTTCAATTAGCATCGGCGGTTCCACGGCCTCCCATCATCCACCAGCACACGCGCATGGAGCGTCGTGCAGCAGGGCAGCACGGCTTGTCCAAGAGCCCTAGCCCCGCCGTTGAGCGCCGTAGGGCGTCAGCGTATGCAGTTTCCGCTACCACTGGCACCTTTGATGCCGACCACGCGCGCAATCAGCGTGTGGCACCCAGAGAGCTATAGCCATCGGCTATAGCTCTCTGGCGTTACCCAAAGTGCCCGGACGCGCAAATCGCCGTCCTAACGCCTTGGTTCTGCTGACTTCTTTTCCCGAAAAACGGGACTTCTTGGCCTTTGAACCATTTGGCTGCATGTAGGCAACGGAATTGGTGGTGGAGATGCTGCATTGCGGGCAAGGATGACGGATGGACAGAAGATGCTGGCGCGCAACGTTTGGCGTTGGCGAGAAATTCGCCGCATCAGCGCAAGCGAATTGGCCAAGCGTGTGGATTGGTCCGTGGTCGAGATTGAGCAGGTGGAACGGGCCGAGAAGTTCGATCTGTCGCTGGAAGATATAGACAGTCTGGCGATTGCATTACAGATCGCTCCGGTCGATCTCTTCCGCAATGATGTTCATTGAGCCAGTTCGCTTTTGGTGCTGCGTAAAGCGAGCCAGGGCTCGAATGGCCATGTAGTGGTTGTCCTCGATCAGCCAGCGCTCAATGGTCTTCACCAGATTTGCGCTATCTGCCGACTGCTTCTCAACGATTTGGGTCAACTCGCGATAGCGCACCATGTGGTGGGTCGCTTGCCCATGCAGATACATGTCCTGCAAGAGTAGGTGCAGCTGATCGACCGGCGTGACTGCGGTTTGGGGATCGATCGCCTCGCGGTCCTTGAGGACAGGCTGGTCGCCATTGATGTAGACCGTGACGGTGGTGTCGGCCCGGATCAGCAGGGTGGACCTGCCGATATAGATTTTTTCGCCGGGCTTGATGACCAGTTTGAGCAAGGTTGTTTTCTTCTCAGAAGAAGAGGTGACGCCGAAGCGCCACCCCCAAGTGATTAGAACAGCCGCAATACGGCCTGATCGGCCTGTGAGGCCATCGACAGCGCCGAAGACGAGAGCTGCTGGCGGGTTTGCAACGCCAACATATTGGCGGCTTCCTCGTTGGTATCGGCGAGGGTCAAGTTGGCAGCGCCAGTTTGCAGCGTGTTGATGGTGGACTTGGTGAAGTCCTGCCGGGTCTGCACAATGGAAAGATTGGAGCCCAGGTTCGAGGCGATCGACCGGAGCGAGACGAGTGCCTTACCCAAGCTATCGGCAGCATTTTCCAGATCGCCGTCGCTTTGAAAGTCGATCTCTGTTGCCTGTGCCCCACCCGCGAGAATGCCGAGGCTTTCGGCGTCGAGCTTGCTGCCCTCGATGTTGAGTGAGGCAGCCGCATCGCCGGATTTTTCGTTGAACGCGACCTTGAGTTTGTCGCCGTTTAACAAGTTGATGCCGTTGAACGAGGCGTCCTGTGCAAGCTTGCCGATCTGATCGCGGATTTCGTTGAACTGGGACACCAGCTTGGTGCGCACCTCGCTGGACACACCATCGGAAGCAACGCCTGCGGCGGTGAGGGCCGTGGTGCCGTCATTGCCGGTGTTGACGCTCATAGCGGTGAAAGCTGCCGAGGCCGGGTCGCTGTTGTCGACGGTGGCGTCGAGTTTGAGCGTCTTGCTGTCATTGGCCGAGATCAGCAGTTTGCCCGCGTCATCAACCGAGGCCGTAGCCAGCCCCGAAGCGTTAATCGATGCAACAAAGTCCCGCACGGTGGTGTCGCCATCAACCTCAAAGGTGTGGCTGGTGTCTCCCACGCTGATGCGAACAGCAGCCGCGGTTCCATCGGTGGTGGCACCCATCAGCCCGGCAATACCATCTGAACCCGATGCCGACGGCGCGGCAGTGCCCGCAATGGTTTTGTCCAGTGCGGTCTCGCGAACGGATTTCCCTGTGGCATCGCTTTCGCCAGCGGTCGCCAAGGTCTTGTTGAGCTGTGGCTTGGTCTCAGTGGCAGCGTCCCCCAACGCCTGACGCACCGTGGACTGCGCACTTTCAACGAGCTTGGTGATCGCCTTGATGCCGTTATCGGCCTCCTCAATGGTTTTGATGCCGTTCGACATGCTGTCCATGAGATTGTTGAGATCGCCAGCCCGTGCATTGAGCGATGCGGCGGTGAAGAAATTCGTCGGATTGTCGAGCGCCGAATTCACCCGCTTGCCTGACGACAGACGCTCTTGCGTCTTACCCATCAGCTCAGCGGTATTTTGGAGGGAAAGCAGGTTCGAGCGAACTGCCTTGGATAGCGAGATTTCAGACATGTGACTTCCTTCTGGAATGGCCGAGGCAAGTTCTGTCCCCGGAACATCATGAGGCGTAAAAGCATCATATTAAGAAGCCATTAATCCGTGCGTATAATCCTCACAGGCACAATGTGCATGAGAGGCAGAATGACCAATGCTGTGCTGGCCGTGGGCCGAAACATTCGACGGGTTCGGGAACGCAAGGGCGTTTCGCGGGACCAATTGGCCCACGAACTGGACACCACCACCGATCAGGTGAGGCTCTGGGAAACAGGGCAGGTGGATATTGATGTCGACACGCTGGATCGCATCGTTACGGTGCTGCAGATCAAGCACCGCGATCTATTTGATTAGGCGGTCTACTGCGCAATTGTAGGCGTAGTGTCCGTGGATTAATGTGGCGCTTTATGGTGATTGTGCGCCCATGAATGCACGGGAACTGGTAGCTTGGAATATGCGGCGCTTACGAGTGGCTGCTGGGCTATCACAGGAGCATCTTGCCAATGCTGCTGGGGTTGATCGCACCTATGTCAGCCGCCTTGAGCGCAAGATGGAAAACCCATCGATTGGCGTTCTCGAAAAAGTCTCCGAAGCACTGGGCGTGCATATCGGCGAGATGTTCGTCGAGCCTGATCCCGATGACAAAGCGCCCAAGCCACTGAAGGCTGGGCGGCGCGCCAATTCGTAGACTAGGCGCTGCCAACATCTCGTCCAGCCAGCCAGCGAATGGCGGCCATAAGATCAAAAGGGTCGGTAGCACTAGTTGGCATCTTAGACGATTTCTCGCGCTGTGCAGTCTGCGAACTGACTGCGGCCTGTTCTACGAGATATAGGTTGGCCTGCGCCAACGCCCGACGAAGCGCTGATACCGCGTTTGTCTCACTGCCTTCGTAGCCTTTGATCTCAGCATAAATCGCATCACCCATTCCCACGATGACCTCGCACGAAACCACCCGCTGCTTGCTGCGCATTGATGTGAGATAGCTCGGGGATTTCTTGAGCAGCCGCTGCGAAAATTCGCCCTTGGACCGGATTATTCCGGCCTCGTGGAGTTGCTGGTAAGTGTTTTCCAGAAATTCAATGCCTTGTGTCACGCGCGTTCGTCCTGTTGTTGGATTCTGGGCAGCAGCTCGTGAACGGCTGCTGTAGCGGTATTTAGCCGATCGGCTTCAGCAGCTCACAAATGGTCTGCAACAAACGCTGCGCAGGGCAGTGGGCACTCTCTGCGCAAGATCGAGGTCCCATCAAGCTTCGCAATAGCAAAGAAGGGGACATTGCAAATTGCAATGTCCCCCAGCGATGTCCACAAGGTTGATCGGGTTAGGGCGTCAGGACCAAACCTAGCTTGCGTTGTTTGGTGGCTTTTGTCGCCGCTACGCGAGCATCAATGTGTTCCTGCGATTGTTTTGTACCTTTGCGGGCTCTGCTGATAGCAGCCTTGTGCTCTGCGGAGCGCTTCCGCCCACGCTGTGCATCTCCAATTCGCTTCTTCGCATCCTCGCTATGGGTTTCTCCCGGCTGGAGATAGAAGCGCTGACGGCTCTTTTCACGTGTCAGAATGCGAGCCGTCGTTTTGTCCATGACGCCAGCCTTTCTATCCGCCTTGGATCGCCACGACAGAACAAACCCCCTGTCCCTGTGCTTCATCGCCGACACAAGGCGGTTGTGCTTATGCCAGTAGATCAGTTTTTCTAGCTGATCCTTTTTCCAGAGCGCCTGGTATTCGAGGAAGGTGAGGTTAAACGTGATCCCCTGATCCGTTTGATAAGCTTCAGCTCGGCTGTATTGGCCCCAGAGCCATGTGATAATACCTACAGGTAGTGACGCAGCCATATTTTTCTCCTTGTTTTTATTGGCTATGTCTAAATTTAGCAGGCACGACGTCTTGGCGTCACTATTCATGTAAGAAAGAGCATTTATTATATGATCTACTGATCTTCTTCGGAAGAAATGGCTTAAGAAAGAACTATCTATCTATAGATAGATATTCCCTCCCTAAGGCATCCCATCCAAAGAACATCAGGCGAACGACAGCGCCTTTGGCGGCGCGTTTCTTCGCTCGCAAGCTCACTCAGAACCCGCTTGCCAAAAGGCGCTCTCGCAATGGCTTTCGCCCTCGGCTGTTGGCCGTGCCAACGAGCCGGAGGTCTTCACGCACCAGTTCGCTGAAGCTCACTGGCACGTGTCATTGGCCTTCAGCCAATGGAGAGACGCCGTAGGCGTGAGAAATTGAGGGAGAGGGTTCCGCGCGACGACGAACACATGAGCCGAGGCACCAATAGCCAAAAGAACGTGGAATTCGAGTTTTTCTTCCTTGGAAATCAAGGCGCTAGGAAACCCTCATAGCTGGCCCCCATATGGGGTAGCTGAGTGGTCAAACCTGCTCATGATGAATCGGAGTTGCTTGAACGAGCAGTGGACTGGAGCCGCCGTTCGAACTCAGTGCGGGATCTAGGTCAGCTGGTGTCAGCAGGCGAACCCCATGCCGGCTATTCACAGTTTGACGGCGACATCCCGATGCTGCGATTAGTCACGCAGGCCCTACTATGTCGGCTTTGCGACCTACTCTGGTCCTTGTAGTATATTTGGCAGCTCACAAAAAGTGGTCGTACGACCTGACGATGTAAGCGGTGGTGGCCAATAGCAACTCAGTGATGCGAATGATGTGACCAGAAGGCATGAGCCGCTTCTGCCTGCGCTGCGACACCCGTGAGCGAGCGCGAGTGTATTGATCGTGTCGATCCATTGGCCGTTAGTTGTGTGGCGGACCCACGTGATGGTTTCTGTCCGCGCCACGGCTTCGTTGACTCGGAGAATATGGACTAGGTGATGGTTCAATTGCCTCCGGATCAAAGGTTGTCCGAAGGGCAGGTAAGCGCGGTCCGCACTCCACTAAACCTTTGAAGATATGATCCGCAAACGTCTTGATCGGCCGGGCTTCATTCGCCGGAACTGTTTAGGGTATCGATTGCCTCATGCTGCGACAGAAAAACTCGCCCGGTCAGATGCGCGAAAAATTCCGAACGCTTCAAGCGATCCATGACCGGCCCCTTCACTTCGGTGAGGTGAAACACGATGCCCATGTCTTTGAGCCTTTCGTTGATGGCCTCTAGACTCTCGAGAGCCGACATGTCGATGGCATTAACCGCCGGGCACACCAGAATGACGTGACGGGTATCAGGATTGGCAGTGACCTTTTCCAGGATCACGTCTTCAAGAAAACGCGCATTGGCGAAATAAAGGCTTTCATCAACCCGCAAGGAGATGATGTCGGGGCGGGTTTCCACATCGTGACGTAGGACATTGCGGAAGTGTTCGGTGCCCGGCACCCGACCGACGACTGCGGTGTGCGGCTTCGAGGTACGATAGAGAAAGATCAGGATCGAGGCTGCGACGCCGAGGGAGATCCCCATCTCGACACCGAAGATCAGGGTGACGAAGAGGGTTGTCGCAACGGCGGTGAAATCGGCCTTAGAATAGGTGAAGGTCTTTTTCAGGATCGAAAAATCCACCAGCGCCAGGACGGCCACCACGATCGTTGCGGCAAGGGTTGCTTTGGGCAGCAGGGCAAGGAAGGGTGTTAGCAACAGGGTGGCTACGGCAATGCCGATCGCAGTGAAGATACCGGCAGCTGGCGTTGCAGCACCGGCGTCATGATTGACGACCGAGCGGGCAAAGCCCCCGGTGACCGGATAGCCCGATCCGAGTCCGGAAAAGATATTGGCGGCGCCCAAGCCCATTAGCTCCTGATCGGGATCAATACGTTCGCGCTTTTTGGCAGCCAGCGTCTGAGCAACGGAGATGGACTCCACAAAGCCTACGATCGAAATGATGAAGGCCGGGCCGATCAACACGGTGATGAGGTCGATAGAAACGTTTGGAATGGTGAGCAATGGAATGCCTTGCGGCACCTGGCCTACAAGCGCCACACCCTTGCCGCCCAGATCGAACACGGCAGATGCAGCTATGGCGGCGAGCACAACCACTGCTGGTGCGGCCCGTACCAGGAAGGTTGCAATGGCTGACGGCACACCCCAACTCGAGAGTCGTTTTTTCATGTCCAGCCGGACCCAGGCGAGCACGGCCAGCGACGCCATGCCGACTGCGAGCGTATAGAGGTTGATCTGTCCCAGATGCTCAAGGATTGACGCCACAAGCTCGGGCATGGCGTGGCCGTGCGTCTGGATACCGAGCAGGCCGCCCAATTGGCTCGTGGCGATGATCAGCCCGGAGGCTGTGATGAAGCCGGCGATCACGGGGTGAGAGAGGAAGTTGGCAACAAAGCCGAGGCGGAAGAGCCCCATCAGGGCCAAGATCCCGCCGGAGAGCAGTGCAAGAACGATGGCAGCGCTGGCATAATCAGTGGTGCCCTCCGCTGCAATGCGCCCCACCGCCGCCGCCGTCATCAGCGAGACAACGGCAACGGGTCCTACCGCCAGCGACGTGGACGAGCCGAAGATGGCATAACCCAACAGCGGCAAGATCGAGGCGTAGAGGCCGACCTCTGGCGGCAGACCCGCCAGCAAAGCGTAGGCCAGAGACTGTGGGATCAGCATGATCGTGACGATCACCGCTGCGGTGAGGTCACGGCCGAAGCGGTCACGAGAATAGCGTCTGCCCCAATTGAGAATGGGGACGTATTTGGCAATCATGGCTTCGGCCTAACGGTTCAAGGTTGCATAAAGGCTGCCGGCACGGGCACCGGAGCGGCAGTAGCCCAGGACCGGTCCATCCATCTCGGCCATCGCCTGTTCAAACTGGATGATTTGGCCTTCGCCTAGAGGACCGGAGACCGGAATATGGACAGCTTTCAGTCCTGCCTTTTGAGCGGCCGCAGCCACTTCCGAATAGGCGGGCTGCCCTGCCTCTTCGTTATCGGGACGGGCACAGACGATACCGACAAAGCCTTTGGCCTTGATGCCTTCGATATCGGAGGGGTGAACCTGACCGGTCGTTGCGAAGCGGTCGTTAATTGTCTTGATGTTCATGGCAGATATTTCCTTGTTGCGGATCAGGCTTTCTGCGCACTGGCGCGATTGCCAAGCGTATTGCGGGCCAGGCGGGCCAGAACGAGACCGCCGACCATCGCGGCGACAAAAATCAGAGCGTCTGGCTCGCCCAGTCCCAGAGCGGGAATCGAACCACCCGGACAGAAACCGGTGATGCCCCAACCAATGCCGAAGACGGCCGAGCCGGCAAGCAGCGGTGCATCGATGTCTTTGCGCGTGGGTAAGTGAAAGGTCTTGTCAAAGACCGGTGCCGGGCGCTTGAGGATGAAAAAGTAACCGATTGCAGTGACTGCGAGTGCGCCGCCCATCACGAAGGCCAAGGATGGATCCCAGGTTCCTGCGAAGTCGAAGAAGTTGAGAACCTTGGCGGGGTTGGCCATGCCGGACACAGCGATCCCCGTGCCAAAAATCAGTCCAATGAGGCCGGCGACTAAAACTTTCTGCATTACAGCACTCCAAGAACGTGACGGACGATGAATACGGTTGCGGCGGTTGTTGCCATGAAGGTCAGCGTGGCGAGGACCGAGCGGACGGAAAAGCGTGCCATGCCGCATACCCCGTGGCCCGAGGTGCAGCCGCCGCCGAAAGTGACGCCGATGCCAACGATCAGGCCGCCCGCCACGAGCCATTCGACAGGCATGGGGCTATGAAAGCCGATGGCGTCACGACCGGCAAACGCCACGATGAGGGCAGGGGCGAGGATGGCGCCGGCGAGAAATGCAGCGCGCCATGCCCAGTCCGAACCAAGGGGTGGGATTACGCCTGCGACAATACCGGTCATGCCCGCGATGCGGCCATGGAACGCCATGAGCATAACGGCGGCGAGCCCGATCAGCGCGCCGCCGAACAGGGAAACCAGAGGTGTAAATTCCGTCATCAAGACTGCTTTCTGAAGGTGGAGAGATTGAACAGGCGATAGAGCGGGCAAAAGCGCACAAGCGACGTGACGATGAGGACAAGGCCCACGACGATCGATATGATCATCGCTGCCTGACCCCAGCCCAAAACAAGGGGGAGCGCGATGAGAGCCAGGCCGAGAACGATGCGGATGATGCGATCAGGTGTTCCGACATTGAGCATGAGGTGATCCCTTCACTGAAGTGCCCAAAACGACTTGAGATCGCGCTTTCCGGAGGGAAAGCGCTAGACGCAGAAAAGCTCGTACATGGTGGCGATGAACCGCTCGACGCGGGCATCGGCCAGGGAATAAAAGACCTGCTTGCCCTCCTTGCGCCCGACGATCAGGTCGGCGGATCGCAGTTCGGCAAGTTGCTGTGAAAGACCGGGCTGGCGCAGATCGAGGGCATCCTCTAGCTCGCGCACAGAGCGTTCGCCCTCGACCAACGCACAGCAGATCAATAGTCGATCGCGATTGGCCAGCTTTTTCAGGAAGGCCGACGCGTCGTCGGCCTTCTCCTTAATTGCGATGGTTTCTTTGGAAAGTTCTGTAACGCTCATCGTCTCACCATGATGCGCCTTCGAGCGCATTGAGCGGGATTTTCAGATAACGCTTGCCGTTGGTTTCGGGTTCGGGCAGCCGCCCGGCATTGGTGTTGACCTGCAATGCGTGCAGGATCAGCTTGGGCATTGGCAGCGTCTTGTCGCGCGCGTTGCGCACCGCGACGAACTCTGCCTCGGACTTGCATTTCGACATATGGGTATTGGATGCCTTCTGCTCGGCAACCGTCGATTCCCATTTCGGCTCACGCCCGCCGGGTTGATAATCGTGCCCCGTGAAAATGCGTGTCTCGTCCGGTAGCGCGAGAATGTCTTGGATCGACGTCCAAAGAGCCTTGGCGCTGCCGCCGGGGAAATCGGCGCGAGCTGTGCCACTATCGGGCATGAATAGCGTGTCGTGTACAAAAGCCGCATCGCCAATCACATAGGTGATCGAGGCGAGCGTGTGGCCGGGCGAAAACATCACATGGGCATCGATATTGCCGACCTTGAACGTCTCGCCCTCGGCAAACAACTTGTCCCACTGGCTGCCATTGGCCCGAAAGTCGGGCCAATTGTAGATGCCCTTCCAAAGCTTTTGGACCTCGGTCACCTTCTCACCGATCGCGGTCGGAGCGCCGGTCTTGTCCTTGAGATATTGCGCGGCAGAGAAGTGATCCGCATGCGGGTGCGTATCGAGGATCCACTGGACCTCGTATCCCTTCTCGGAAACAAACTTCAAAATCTTGTCGGCCTCGATCGTATTGGTCGCGCCGGACTTTTCATCATAGTCGAGGACCGGATCGACGATCGCGCATTTCTTCGTTTCCGGATCGGCGACCACATACTGGATCGACCATGTCCGTGGCTCGAAAAAGCCGGTCACTTCGGGTTTGGCAGTCATAGACAATTATCCTCAAATTCAGTTTCGGAGCGAGTTCAACCCGCCGTTGACATGCATATAATCTCGCTTGCATTTTTTTGCAAGCGAGATTTTGATAATAATAGTCGAGCTGTTTGAGGGCGCTGCTACGGCACAAGGAGTGTGCTTATGAGAAGCCCCGACGGCACTGACCACTACTAAACGTGCCGACCAGAGTGCGAAAACCACATCACGCGCTTGGCCGGCCCATCGCAGCCTTAGTGGTCTCTCTTCAGAAGGCCATGTATCGGTCACGCAATGTCTGAAAGAACGCGGCTAGCCCTGCATCAGCAGTGTGCCGCCGGGCGTCAGCGTCCTGATCATGCCTTTGAACATCGCATCGCGCAGATCAGGCCCTGCAAACTGAATGAAGATGGCCACAACGAGGTCGAACGCTTCGGCGGGCCACTCATAATTGACGATGTCGACGTGCTGGGTTTCCAGAGAGACGCCGCGGCGACTGGCGAGGTCTTGCGCCTTTCTCAAGGCGACCGAGGAGCTGTCTATGGCCATGACGGCAAGGCCCTGTTCGGCCAGCCCTACGCCATTCCGTCCCTCGCCATCGGCCACGGCGAGCGCGCGCCTGTGCCCTTTGACACGGTCGATGTGGCTCGCCAGAAATGCGTTCGGTGCTTCGCCGAAAACATAGTCTGCGCGATCGTATCGACGGTCCCACTCACTCATTTTCGGCTCTTTCCGTTCAGCCTGCGCAAAGCATGTTGTCGCCCATCGGGCCCTGCGGTAGCAATCAGACGCCGAGTTCTGTGCGGGCCGCTGCCACGGCTTCGCGGAACTGGTCGAGATCGAGGGCGCCGTTGATGAAATAGGGGCCGATGAAATAGGCGGGCGTTCCTGTAATCCCGACCTGTTCGGCTTCAGCAAGGTTGCGGCGCAATTGGTCGAGCAGCGCCTCGCCGTCGCTTTCGATCGTTGCGTCGACGGCATCCATATCGACAGGCGAGGCCAAAAGCGCCTCACGCATCTGCTCTTCGGGAATACGCATGCCCTCGATACCCATCAGGGCGTCATGGGCATCGAGATACTGTCCGTTGCGGTGCGCGGCAAGTGCGGCCTGACCGCCATAGACAGACGCTGCTGTTAGGATTGGCCAGTCCTTGTACATGACCTTGAGTTTGGGATCGCTCTCGCGCAGGGCCTTGAGATGGGGGGCGCTACGTTTGCAGAAGGGGCAATTGTAGTCGAGAAACGCCACCATTGTAACGTTTGTGTCCGGTCCGCCAAAAGTGGGCGTGTCCGGTGTCCCGAAAAGTACATCGAGATTGGGCGGCAGTTGGGTTTCCTGCGCGAAGCCTGGAATGGCATAGGCTGCCAAAGCTGCGGCCGGGGCGAGAAGGGCAAGGCGATAGATGTCGCGACGTGTCATTTGCTTGGGCATAGGCAATCCTGTCATGTGCTAGTGTCACGACGCTCGGCGCGCCACCTTAAGCCAGCCTTAAGGCTGTCATTGTGCAAGCAGATCGATACCGCACCGAACAGGAGTTACCCCGTGCGCATTCTGGTGGTTGAAGACGATGCCATCCTCAACGACGGTCTCTTGACTGGTCTGAACCTTGCCGGCTTTTCGGTCGAAGGCGCGTCCACACTGGATGAGGCACGCGCTGCCCTTACCGCGGGTAGTTTTTCGGCAGTCGTGCTCGATATCATGTTGCCCGACGGGTCAGGCATCGACCTTTTGCGGGAGTTGCGCGCCCGAGCCGACAACCAGGCGGTCCTGCTTCTCACCGCGCGAGACACGGTTTCAGATCGAATTTCCGGGCTCGATGCGGGCGCGGACGACTATCTGGGCAAACCCTTCGATCTTGATGAACTTTCCGCGCGCCTGCGGGCTCTTGTGCGCCGCTCCAATGGGCGCGCCAGCGCGTGTCTGGTCTGGGAGGCCATCACGCTCGATCCCGCCACCATGCAGGTCGAGGTCAAAGAGCAACCGGTCGCGCTGTCGCGTCGCGAGTTTTCGGTTCTTCATGCGCTCATGCAATCGCCCGAGATCATTCAGTCCAAATCCCAGCTCGAAGAAAAGCTCTATGGCTGGCAGGAGGACGTCGAAAGCAACACCATTGAGGTGCACATCCACTATCTGCGACAAAAGATTGGCCGATGCGCCGTCGAGACGATCAGAGGGCTGGGGTATCGTATGGGGCGATGCCCATGACCTCGATCCGGGGGCGCCTCGTTATCATCCTTATGCTCGCAACGAGCCTGGTCTGGCTTTCGGCCGTGGGATGGATCTATTTCAGCACCCGCGCCGAAGTCGAGCGGGTTCTCGACGCGCGGTTGAGCGAAGCAGGGCGCATGGTATCCTCACTCGTCTCCAGTCGCGAGATCATGGTTGCTGACGCGGCCGGTGTCGTCGACGACATGCTGCCTGCGCCATCCCATATCCCCTATGACCGACAATTGTCCTGCCAGCTCTGGTCGTTCGATGGCACCATGGTGGGGCGCTCGGACGGAGCCCCGCAAGAGGCGCTGTCCACCCACGACGACGGGTTTGCCGAAACCCAAATCGATGGAGAGCGCTGGCGCGTCTTTGCCATCTCCGATGCCGAGACCGGTATCCGTGTTCTGGTGGGCGACAGCATCGCTCTGCGCGAACGGCTTGTCGAGGACGTCATCACGGGTTTGATCGTCCCTGCCGGTCTGACGCTGCCGCTGATGGCGGGCCTCATTCTGGTCGCGGTCAATCGGGGCCTTCTGCCACTCGACAGGGTTGCCGGCGATCTCGCGAGGCGACGTGCTGATGAACTCGATGCGATCGAGGATGAGGGCCCGCGTGAGGTGCGGCCTATGCTTGGCGCTCTCAATGCGCTGTTCGCCCGCGTGCGCCAAGCCCGCGAGCGCGAGCGCAATTTCACAGCTTTCGCGGCCCATGAATTGCGCACGCCCCTCACCGGTCTCAAAACCCAGGCCCAGATCGCTATTCGAAGCGAAGACCCTGCCGTTCGGCAAAAGGCACTTGAACAGATCGTTTCGGGCGTCGACCGGACGTCGCGCATGGTGAGCCAGCTTCTCGCTATCGCCGCGGTCGAAGCTGCTGCCGATGCGACGGCGCCGGTCGTCGAGGACGCTGGACAGAGCCTGCGCACGCTTTTGAGCACCATGAGCCTGCCCGAGACCGTCGCGATCACTGGCCTCGATCAGCTTGATGGCGTCGGCCTGTTCATTGCCGCCACCGACTTCGATCTCATCTTTCGCAATCTAGTGGAAAACGCTATCGCCCATTCGCCGCACGACGGCACGATAACCTTTTCCCTCACCCGCAGCGCTGAACATGTCGCCATCTCGGTGCTTGACGAGGGCGCCGGCATGGCCGGCGACGACATCGCTCAGGCCAAGGACCATTTCTTCCGTGGGCGCAACAAGACAGCACTTGGAAGCGGGCTGGGCCTGTCCATAGCTGACGCCGCGGTCAGGCGCGCCAATGGCAGTCTCGACATAGAAAACGCTCGACCCAATGGCCTACGCGTGCTCGTCACGCTTCCTTTAAGCTCCGCTTAAGTTCGCCCGCCCACAGAGCCGGCACCTATCCCATCTGGAGTGCAACTCATGGCCCTACTGCGGTTTCTTTTCGTCCTGCCAGTTCTTTTGCTCGCTACGCTCGGGCAGGCACAGGAGGCCATGCCGCTACGGGTCGACGAGGCCTTCATACTCTCAGCAGATGCAGCGCAGGAAGGTGTCGCGCTGACCTGGCAGATCGAGGAGGGTTATTATCTCTACCGGGACCATATCGAAGTGATCGGTCCCGACGACCAGCCAATCGCGCTGGACCTCCCGCATGGCGAGGTTACGGAGGACCCGACCTTCGGCACCACCGAAACCCTCTGGGATGACTTTACCACGGTCGTGCCGGTCGATGACGCTGATACCCTTTCGATCCGGTATCAGGGATGTATGGACGGCAGCATTTGCTACCCCCCGGTCAACCGCACCCTCGATGTCGCGGCGTTGAGCCTCTCGGACGATCTTGGCTTCGGCATGCTCGCAGGCGGGAACCAGGCCTCCGCTTCTTCGCCGATCACTATCGCGCAGGATACCGGCGGCGCACTGCTTTCCCAACTGGCGGAGCAGGGCGGGGCATTCTTCGTCCTGGGCGGGTTTCTGCTCTTTGGTATTGCGCTGGCTTTCACACCATGCGTCTTTCCCATGTATCCCATTCTGGCGGGTACGCTGACGCGGGCGGGCCAGACACTTTCAACGACACAAGCCCTCCTGATTTCGCTGACCTATGTACTGGGCATGGCCACCGCTTTCGGCCTTCTCGGCCTCGCCGCCGCCTGGTCGGGCCAAAACCTGCAAATGGCGTTGCAGTCTCCCTGGGCGGTTTGGGGCGTTGCGGTCCTGTTCGTTGTTCTCGCAACCTCGATGTTCGGGGCATTTGAATTGCAATTGCCTTCGTCCTGGACGACCGCAATCACGCGACGCTCCGGCGGCGGCGGTGGTTTTACCGGCGCGGGAATTATGGGGTTCCTTTCGGCTCTCATCGTGGGCCCTTGTGTCACTGCGCCTCTGGCCGCCGCGCTCATCTATATTGCACAGACCGGTGATGCGGTTCTGGGAGCGGCGGCGCTGTTTGCCCTGGGCATGGGCAAGGGCATCCCGCTGATCATTTTCGGGACCGTGGGCGGCAAAGCGCTCCCGCGGGCTGGCGCCTGGATGGAGCGCGTCAAGCATGTCTTCGGGTTTGTCTTCATCGCAGCCGCTGTCTGGATGCTCGAGCGAGCGCTTCCCGGAGCTGTGGCGGTGGCTTTATGGGCCGCGCTTGCCGTCGGCATCGCCATCTATGTCTTTTGGCTCATTCCCGCCCTACGGTCAGGGTGGCGATTCGCCGGCGGGGCGCTCGGCGCGTTGGCTCTGGCTTATGGCGGTGTGCTCGGCTTTGGTGCAGCGACGGGCGCCACCAGCCCTCTCGAACCGCTTGCAGGGATCGCGCCCGCGCGTTCGGGGGGTGAGACACGGACACTCACGGTCGCTGGCCTTGATGGGCTCGACGACGCGGTCGCGAGCACCCAAGGTCACAATCGTATCGTCTATTTCACCGCCGATTGGTGTATTTCCTGCGCCGTGATCGAACGCGAGATCTGGGACAGTCCAGAGGCGCTGGCCGGGCTCAACGATACCGCAATCATCAAGGTCGATGTCACAGAGAATAGTCCTAGCGACCAGAGGATCATGCAAGCGCTGCAGGTCTATGGGCCACCCACACTGCTTTATGTCGACGCCAATGCTGCTGAGGTTGAAGGCACACGCCTGATTGGCGAAATCGGCGTAACTGATTTCCGTGAAAAGGCCCTCGAAGCGGGAATGCTGTAATGAATGCAATTGCCCTTGGCCCGCTACTGTTTTCGGCCGAGCGTTTTGCCGCAATTGTCGGCATCGTGGCGTTCTACATCGTCATGGTCGCAGCCGGACGGGTCGTCAAGCGCCCCCTCGGCGATCTCGCTCTGACCATGATCCTGGCCGGAGGTGTCGGGGCACGGTTGGTCCATGTCCTCTTCCACATTGAAAGTTTCGCTCCAGAGCCGCTGCGCATTCTCTACATTTGGCAGGGCGGCTTCAATATCTGGGGCAGCATCCTGGGCCTTCTGGGTGTCGCGCTCTGGAAGGCGCGCCGATTGCCGGTCTTTGCCGGCACTGCGGCTGCGGGCGTTGTCGGGTTCGGCCTGTGGGGATTTATCCTACTGCTCTCCCAGCAGACGTCCGGTGCGCCGCTCCCGCGAACAGCCCTCGAAACCTTAGACGGCGAACGTATCAATCTTGCCCAGTTTCAGGGCGAACCACTCGTCATCAATCTATGGGCCACCTGGTGCCCGCCCTGCGTGCGCGAGATGCCAATGTTTGCCAAGGCAGCACAAGATAATCCCGACATTGCATTCGCCTTCGTCAATCAGGGGGAGGGGCGATCTGAAATCGAACAGTTCCTGACCGCCCAGAACCTCGATCTCGAACACGTCATTCTCGACCCGTACTGGTCGACCTCTGGACACTATGAATCCCGCGGGTTGCCGACAACGCTCTTCATCGACGCCGACGGCACGATTTCGGCCACTTATCCCGGGGAAGTGTCGCCCGAACTGATGAACGAGCAACTGGCGGCATTGCAGTGAGCAAAAAAACTGTAAAGCTGCGGGCAGCCTTAAGCTGGGCATAAGGTAGAAAACCAAACCGTCGGCGAGATCGCCAACAGCAAGAAAGTACCGCTGTGTTGAAAGACAAAGCAAGTTTGCCCAGTCGTCGCTTATTCCTCGCGGGCGCGGCGTCGCTGGCTATGGCAGGATGCGCATCGACCGTTCAGCGGCCGCAGATGGCTCAACCGGTTATGCCGCCGCCAGCGCCACCAACGCCTCCGATGTACTACGCCATGGCTAATGAGCGGTTTCCGATCCCGGAAGTCGACGTGTCGCAGGTCGACCCCAAATGGTGGCGCACCGAAGTCGACTATCCGACAACCGAGAGGGCCGGCACGGTGGTAGTCGATACACCGAACCGATATCTCTATCATGTGGGCTCGGGTGGGCGCGCGACCCGGTATGGTGTGGGTGTTGGCAGAGATGGGTTCTCCTGGGCGGGCCGGGGCAGGCATATTGCCTACAAGCGGGAATGGCCGCGCTGGAATCCTCCCAACGAGATGGTGGCACGCCAGCCTGAACTTGAGCCGGTCAGTATCGCAAACGGCGGCATGGCCCCAGGGCTTGATAACCCCCTCGGCGCCCGCGCGTTGTACATCCACGAGGGCAACCGCGACACAATCTACCGCATTCACGGCAATCCGGAGTTCTGGAGCATCGGTCGGGCAGTTTCGTCAGGCTGTATCCGCATGCTCAATCAGGACGTCATTCACCTTGCCGACAATGTCCGCGATGGCAGCCCGCTCGTCGTGATCGCTGATCCTATGATGGAGCATCTGCTGGTTTAGATCGTATAGTGGTGTCAGTGCCCGAGCCCGGGAACAAGGACAAACCATGGACTGTCCGAGGTATCACAGCCTGAGAACCAGATTGGGACCTTGTTCGCCGACCCCATCAGGGGCCAGCAGCCTTTCGTGGCTGCATCAACAGGCCGGACAGAATACTGCACCGGTCAACGCACCAGAAAGTCAAATTATCTCTTGCAATGCGGGAGCCATCCACAGAAGCAGACTTCAAAAGGCATCTAAAGCGACAACCGAATAGCCAAACTGGTCGCTCAAAACATGCATCGCCGGAGCGATGCATGCCTGTCCGGGTTGGTCAAATCAGATGCGCCATTAGTTCATCCGCGTTGAAGTATTTCTCACCGATCAATGCCGCTGAAGCTTTCGGTGCGCTGTCGAGAGCTTGACGAAGTGCCTTCTCCAGCAGCGGTTTGTGCTCGACGTAGCTGTCCCAGCTTTCGGTCCATTTGCTTGGGTAGAGATACTCGTCCGGATACATCTCGCTGTAGGAGAGCCGGTTGGGGGCAAACGGCACCGCCCCGCACAGGAGACCCTCATAGAGCCCGATACCGAGGGTTTCCTGTAGGCTGGCCGAAAAGACCATTGTGGCCTCGCCCAGCAGCCGGTGGTATTCGCCCTTGGACAGTCGGGTGTCCTGACAGACGCGGAACTCGTAGTCGGGAAACGACGCCGCCAGATCGCGGAAGATCTCGACCTGCTTTTCTGGGGCGAGCCGATGGGGGAACAGCACAAGATTGCGTTTGGGCCGATCCCGGAATGGCGCGAGCGTGGTCTGGAGGTATTCCATCGGCCATCCAGTCCGCAGGATGCGGTCGTCGTCCTTGATGCCCATTTCCGACTTGAAAAGGTTGATGTGGAACTGGGTAGCGAAGCAATTGACGTCGAGTGCATGGAACAGGGAACGTTCGAAATGCCGTGCCCATGTGGTGTCGGGAATGCGCCTGAGGAAGTCGTGCGGATCATAGGAACCGGCATGCCAGAGACCTAAGAGCTTGACCGGCACCCCGAGCAAATCGCTCATATAACGCGTGGTGATCACGCCAGGGTGCCACGCGTCGGTGAACAGGAATCTATCGCCGGGCTCGACCTGCCCCTGGGCGAATAGCTCAGCGATCTGGCCGATCTGCGCAGCCTTGAAGATGTTGGTCTCGGCAAAGTTGAGGAACGCCCCTTCGGTGGTGGTTTGAACCGTGTGGTGGCCTTCCACCACACGGAGATCTTCGGTTGAGCCAGCATCGTTAAGGGCCGTCTTCAGGAGGTTGGGCAAGGTGGTCGCCCATTCGCTCGTATAGCGCTGCTCGTGCTGTTCGAGGCCGATGATATAGACGGTCATCACAGGTCCCCCTGCTTGGCTTCGACCCACTTCAGACCGACCCAGAAGACCAGCGTGCCGATGAGCTTGATGACGATGCCCAGGATCAGCGAAAGCGGATCAAGGATGTCGAGCAGGGCATAGAACACGGCCGTATCCATGGGAACGCTGATGAGCGAGGAGATCACGACACGCTGCGACATCGGGCGCCTGGTCACCGAGTAAATGACCCAATCGGCCAGCTCGGCGATGAGGAACGCCGAGGCACTGGGAATGGCGACCTCTGGGCCGGCCAGCCAGAAGGTGGTTCCGGCCGCAGCGATGATGGCGATCAGCACGAAATGGCCAATTTCCCGCTGGGCAAAGTCGCGCAGAACAAACACGAAGCCCGAGGCAAAGATCGCCGGTGGAATGGCCGAGCCAGCGATGAACCGCGGATCGAACCAGAGCAGCATCATGTTGGCGAAGACGATGGTACCGAAATACCCAAAGGTCCAAATGGGAAGGCGCTTGGGCGACCGAATACCGGCAGAAGTGGTGATGGTGGTCATTGAATTTTCCTTTTTCGAGACGCACCGGTCCTGTCCGCTGAGACAGCAGAGTGAAACGGCGCAGGGGTTTTGGGAGAGCCGCTGATCAGCGGCCGAGGATGCGGCGGCGCTTAGCGGTCGGCGTCGCCGTAGTCTTCGAGCAGCTTTGTGTTCCGGCTCTTGTGCTGGAGCATGTCCAAAAGGACCTGATGCTGGTCGATCATCGTGTGCGAGTTCTCACGCACGAGGATTTCTTGGATGATTTCGGCCAACTCGACGATCCGCGGCGGCAGCCACAGATTGCGGTTGGGGGAGGGGAGACTAAGCCGATGATTGACCAATGCGATCGCCCGACACATCACCCAGACATTGTGCACGGCGATGAGCACGTGCGAGAGCGTGTCCCAAGCCGACTTAGGATCGCCCTTGCGCACATTGAGGTCGCCCAGGTCGAGCCGGTTGGCGAAGGGGCTGGAGACGGGCCAGGGGTGATCGCTGCCGACGTAAATGTCGCCATGCGGCATCTGAGCGATCGTCATCTGCAAACCCTTGCGGTTGAGGGTCGGCACACCCAAGGCCTTCTTGTACTTGCCGGCCATGATGAATGGCGTGGCGCTGTCGAAGGAGACCTGGATGTCCTCGCCGATCGTCTTTTGCAGCCCCGATTGCACGGCACTAAGTGCACACGCCACTTCCGGATGCCCAGTGCCCAGCACGTGAATGGGGGCGCCGTTTCTGAGCAAGCCATTTTCCCGAAGCACGATGAGATTGCGCAGCTGGATCGAAAAATGCAGCCGTGCCGCTCCAGCGATGGCCCACCCGTCAAGGGCGCGCTCACCGTAGATTTTGGGGTCGCTGAACTTGGAAACAGCCTCCAGCCACTCTTCGGACTCCTTGCGGGAGCGCCCCTGACTGACGTTGAGGAGCTTGGTTTTGCCCGGTACGCGATGCTGGATGGCATAAAGGGCGTTCGACTCGGTGAACCTCATGCAGTCGGCCAGAGAGCGCAGCTTGCTCTTGGGATTGGTGATCGAGGAAGTGGGGCCGTCAAGGATGGCTGCACTGTTCATCGCTTCTGAAAATCGGAACATGTCGTGCTGCCGCCGCTCCGTAAGCTTGAGCACCCCGGTGGATGCCTGATAGCCGCCGCTGTCGGCCATCCCGTGGGTGATCGCAGGATTGCGGGTGGCGACCATCGATCGCTCGCTGCCTTCAATCCCATCGGGTGCGGCCTGAAGGAAATGGGTAACGTGAGCAAGGCCACTGCCGCTCAGCAGGTGCAAATCCGCACTGCTGAGCTTGCCGTCGGTTCGCAACGGGGCGGTGCCGTCACTGATGACGCGAGCCATCCAGTCCTGCATCGCAGGACGATAGGCAGCGCCGGTATGGGCGAGAGGGTTTTTCATGATGGGTTCCTCCCGTCCTAAGCAGCGCACTGGTAGGCTTTTTCCAGCGCACGAAGAACTTCGTCGGCCTGGGTCGAGACGATGGGACCGCGCACCACGATGGTGTCGCCGCGAACGTGGCCAAGCATGATGAAGTAGTCCTGGTCGAGCCCTGCGTCGTTGGGAAGCTTGCCGATCACTGCAGGAAGCACCTGAGACGCGGTGCTCGGCGTGGGGAGCAGCCTCAATGGGGCCGAGGGTGCCGCACTGGTCTCGTCTGAGGCGTTCCCATTATTGTTACCTAGCTCGGGCTTCTGCGGGGTATGCGGTTGCCCATTGGGGGGCGTCGCCTCCGATGCGGGGGAGCTGGGGGACGTGGATTGGAAATCGACTTTCGTGGCCGAGCTTGCCTCATGCGCATCGACGAGCTTTTGGAAATAGGACCTGTTGTGCTCCAGAGCGGTGTCGATCACATCGACGACATTGCCCAGGTGAACCGCAATGCCACGGCATTCGCATTCCATGATCAGACCAATTGCGGTCTTGGAGAGGCGGGAAATACGCACATTGGTATCGGCCCGTGCTGCAACCTGTCCGGTGACGAGCCGGATGAGAGCGCTCATCCTGGCGCGTTCGACTGAGGCCGCATTTGCCGCAACCTTCACATCGCTCTCTCCAAGAAGGCCGTCGATATAACCGGGCGACTGTTCAGCAGTCTTAACCCAGCAAACAAAACTAGCCGTCAAGATTAGATCGTGGCGGCGATCGCGAGAGATCAGTGCGGTTTGGACTTGTTCGTCGGTGGTCTTGAGCATCTGACGATAGGCATCCAGTGCCTCGTCGGATTCTGCCTGTTCGCCGATCGCCAGGCCATCGGTGCGCAGCTGTGCCTCATAGGCGTTGCTGAACTCGGCGTGGTGCTCGCTGAGAATGTCGTTCTGAGCGGTGTGGTGTTGAAGTTTGGTCGTCAATGTTTTGCTCCTGGTCAGTGTTGATGTCCAGAAGCATAGGGATTTGGCTGACCCGTCTCGATTAGAACGGGAGGGGCGAAAGGTATTCGATATCAATAACTTAAGAAGAGAACTCGTGGCTACAAAATTGCCATTGCACGTTGAACCAGGGCCGAGTTGCAGGTATAGCAGTCGCCAAACTGGCTACCATCGGCGGCGATGATACAGGCAGTGAGCAGCTTGTTGCGGTTGCGATTGCTGGTCCGACCATGCCTTTGATCAAATTCATCTGCGCCATAGTGGATAAAGAGGTCGAGCTTGATCTGCGGTGAAAGCTTGGCGATTTCCGATTGCAGGTTTTTCGCGGCCATACGGGCGACATCCATGGCCCCCTTCTTCTTCCCCGTCCCGGCGTTATAATGTTTGCGCAGACCCTCCATTTTTAGCGGGGGGCGACGGCGAAAAGAAAAGTCATAGGGGCGATCGAAAGGTGCCACCGGCGACAGAAGGCTTGGCTCTTTGGCGTGGAAGTCCTCGACGATGGCGTTTCGATGATGGGGCTTGATGCTGCGAACGAACTGGGCGGTTTCTTCACTTAGGCCAGCAAAGTCCTGAAGCTCTTCATCTGACCATGTCCGCATATCGGCACGCATGTCATCGAGTGCACGCTGACGGTCAGCTTGCCGCTGCTCGTCTGAAACGCGCCAGCCGTCCTCCAATTTGGCCTCAGGGTTTTTGCTGGCGTATTCGCGAGCGTCGGCGATTTTCGCTAGGGTCGCTTCCATGTCGAAGTGATGTCGGGTGGTCATCTTGTAATAGAACAGCACCCGCCAATCGGCTGTCGTGATTTGATCGACACCCTTTCCTGCAAATTTCTCGGTCGCATGCGCGGCGTAAACGCGATCAAACAGCGCGTGATACTGGGGGATAACGTCATTGCCGACAGGCTGGATGATCTTTGCCCGGTGACGGCGAGCGTAGATGATCGCATCAACGAGTTTGGCTGGTAGGTTCTTTGTGAATGCCTTGGCCATAGTGCCCCCAAATCAAAATACCCGCTACTTCCCAAGCAGAAGACAACATTGGGTGAACGCAGCCCACACATTGCAATTTGAAATGTGTCGTCGCTAAAGCAGCTCGACAGCCGCGCGCATCATGTCGTCGCGCACATCGATATAGCGCTGGGTGGTGGTCAGATTTCGGTGCCCAGCTAGGGTCATGATGACCTTGGGCGACACCCCGGAGTGGGCAAGCTGAGTGATGAACCAGCGACGGCCCGAGTGGGATGATGCACCATCGAGGCCTGCGGCCCGGTAAAGCTGCCCCATCAACTGACAGAGGGTGTTCGGAGAAAACGCCGTGCGCTTCTGCGTTAGCAGCAAGGGCGCATCACCAGCCCGCTGGGCAATATCGGGCAGGGCATCCCGGTAGCGGACGATCTCTTTACGCAGGCGCTCACTCATGAACACGACCCGCTCATGCCCACCCTTGGCGATGCCAGCACGAACCCGAAGCTGTTCCCGAACATCGCCATTGGGCTCGAATACGTCCCGCATGACCAGCCCGGCGATTTCACCAACCCGCAAACCCGCGAGGTGGGACAGCATCAGGGCCATACGATCCCGAGCCGCATGTTTGCGCTGCGCCACCACGGCCAGCAGGCGTTTAAGCTCGGGATCGGTGAGCACTCGGGCTTGGCGCATGAAACCTCATGAAAGGCGTGGATCGGATGCCTTTCATGATGTTGCCGTTGATCCGCCCAAGCGACCAAAGACTTCAATTGCCCAGAACACCAAGGTTCACGGGCGCTTTGGCGATTTCGAGAACCTAAGGAAATGCACATTATGTGAGGTTTGCTCAGAGGAAGCGGCTTGACTTGTTGGGACCGAAAGGACTCGACGAGGTGCCATGGACGCGACGGGAAAATGCATGAGTAGCAAAAAACCACGCAGCGAGCGTGTCCATCAACTCTCGTATCTATCCTGGGATGATCGAGTTGTTCCGTACGGTAAGATTGGGGAAGCGATCGACATCGACTGCAAGATCGGTGCTGACGGTTTCCCACCAGCGGTCAGCCGTTATGGCGTGTTTGTGAAAATCCGAAATCACATTGTCGGTGATGATCGCCGAGCCCGCACCATCAGCAACGGACACCGAGATTCCAATCCCACAATCGCGCGCTAGATTGCCATTGATCAGCACATCGCGCAGATAGGGACCCCAGCCGGCAAGGTAGCCGATGCCAGGATTGTTTTCGACGAGATTACCCGTGACCACTGCATCGGCTTCCGCAGCGATACCATATGGCGATGTGTCAGGATTGACCGGAGAGGACGAGGTGATGTTGCGCACGATATTGCCGGTGCAAGTGGCAACTCGTCCGCCGTCATTGTAGTTGGTCATCGAAATTCCAGCGGCCGCACCATCGATGATGTTGCCAGAGATTACCGATCCGGAAAAAGTGAACTCCGAGAAGATGGCGACCTCACCCGAGCCCATGCATGTGTTGCCGCGAACCTGAGTGTTGTTGGTAGTGTTGAGCCGGATCGCCGAAAAGGCGCAATCGGTAATCACATTGTCCGATACAATCACGCCATCGGCCCGGAAAATATTGACGCCATTCCCGTTCTGGCCGTTGCCGCCATTGGTCCAGTCGATAGCAGCGATGCGGTTGCCGGTAACGATGGCGCCATCGAAGGCATTCTCCCCGCGCCAGATGCGAATGCCTCCATTGCCGCATTCCAAGATGCGGTTGCCCGCGATGTAGGTACTACCGCCATTGTAAATGAATATGCCGGTCAGCTCGCTGCCCGCTACATCGCAATTGACGATGCGCACGGCGCTGTCGAGGGCGGAAATGCCGTTCAATTGCGTATTGCGAACGGCGACGCCTTCGATAGTAACACCTTGAGAGCCGGTAATATGCACCAGACCGCCATGCCAGATATCTCCGTCGCGTCCCATGCCATCGAGCACGATATTTCGGATGGTGACATCGGCCCTTTCGGCAACTTCGAGAAGCGGCCCGTCTCCCGCCTGCACCAGTTCGCTCGCACCGGGGATGCCGACAAGCATGGTGCCGGAAGGAATGCGCAGCCCGCTGACCATGATGCGACCCGCTGGCAGATCAACCCGTCCTGAACTCTGCGCGGCCCTGTCAAGGGCTGCCTGAACTTGTGCAGTTTGGTCGATGCCAGAGGCTGATACAAGATTCGATTGCGCAAGGCCGGGACGCGCCGCAAGAGGGATGGACAGTCCTGCCATACCGGCCGCTGCAAAAAAAAGGCGTCGCGAAATCGTCATTGGAGACCCTCGACGTCGGTTCGATCGCATTGGTCCCTAAGCGGATTGAAGGCGGATTGCCATGTTTGCTGCACATCTTGGTAAATAGTGTGACCTCATACACTCCCAATGAGCGATCATCCGCCTTGTGGTGAAATCGGCGCAGATACTCATATTTGGGAGCATCTTAGGGCCGCCATCCCTTTGTTGTTAAACATGTTGCTAAGTCCTTATTTGATTATCCGTATCCGTTTGGCATGGTGCTTCGTACAAGTTTACGGGGGCAGTGATGACGTACAGGATTTTCAAGAATTTCGACGCCGAGGCCAAAGCGCTGTGGGGTAACCACATCGTCAAGCTCAAGCATGGGCTACACGAGCGGGTGCTGTTTTCCGACGAGAAGTTGGGGGCGATCCTCGACCAGGTCCCTGAGCACCGGATGGCGATCAATACCATGGGGATCGGGACACACGATGCGGGAACCTGGAGTTACTGCAAGCGGGGCGATCTATCCGGGGTCGAGTTGATCAACGCGGTCCAGTCGGGCCGGATATGGATCAACGTCACCAAGATCGCCGAGTTTGTGCCCGAATTTTCCGACCTGCTCGACGAAATGTTTGCCGAGATCGATGACAATGTTCCTAACTTTGGCGTGTTCAGGAGGTCTATGGGGCTCTTGATCTCTTCACCGAACGCGCAAGTCTTCTATCATGCCGACGTGCCGGGACAGGCGCTTTGGCAGATCCGGGGTGAAAAGCGCATCTGGATCTACCCCAATACCGAGCCATTCCTCAAGCCCAAGGCACTTGAAGGGATTATTCGCGGCACGACCGAGGAAGAAATCACCTACCAGCCCTGGTTCGACAAATATGCCGAAGTGATCGACCTTAAGCCCGGCGATATGGCGCATTGGCCGCTCAATGGACCACACCGGGTGGAGAACCGCGACTGTCTCAATATTTCCGTCACCACCGAGCATTGGACCCCCGAAATCCGGCGGCATTTTGCAGTGCAGTATGGGAACGGCATCTTGCGTCAATTCGGCTGGACACCAAAATCGCGTGACCTTTATGGACCCAGCGCCTGGGCCAAGATCGCCCTGACCGCAGCCTGGCGGCTTTCAGGGCAGCAAAAACGCCAGGCCTATAAGCGTCAGATGCGTTTCACCCTCGACAGTTCCGCTCCCGGGCTTTTGGTCCCGTTGGCGATCGGCAATTGATATTCCGGTTCGAACGATCTCGGCGGCAGCGCCATCATACCACATGGGCGCCTAAGGGCGTGGGCCACCAACAGAATGGCGGCGTGGCGCGAGCGGTGGAAAAGGTAGTCATATGATTGAGTTTGCCGAAGCGGCGATGGCTTTGACGGGCATCCTGGCCACGCAGGGCATTGCCGAGGTTCGGTTGCCGTGCAGGGTTGACGTGCTCGACATCGAAGGCATCAGGAGCATTGACGCGGCGGCCTGGAATGCGCTGGCAAGCGGCGCCCTCGAAGACAATCCGTGGCTGACGCCGCAGATGGTGCTGAGCGGGATCGATGCCTATGCAGGCCAATTTCAGGCCCTGGCGCTCTACAAGCGCGATACCGCGGAGCTTATCGGATTCCTGCCCGTTTTGGTCAAAGGGCTGGGCTCGTTTGGGCTGGGCGCGCCGGCGCTCAATCTCTATCAGGTGTCGGGTACTCCGCTTATTTCAGCCCAACATGCCGAACTCGCCATCGCGGGGTTGTTTGGTGCGATCGCGACAATGCGTGGGTTGCCGCAACACTGGATTTTCCCTCATGTTGGGGCGCAGGGTCCATTTCAGGAGCTGGCGCGCGCAGAGGCCGAGCGGCTGGGCTTCGAGACGGGCATGGCTTCGCTCTATGAGCGGCCAATACTTACGCGCAGAGCGCAGGATTTCGCCGTGCATGTCGAAACGGTAATCGGCAAGAAGCGGTCCAAGGACATCGAGCGTAACTGGCGCCGTCTCGAGCGCGAGGGTGAGTTGCGCTTCGAGCGAGTGGATGACCCGGACACTGTGGCCGCGCGGGTTGAGGGCTTTCTGCGTATCGAAGCATCCGGCTGGAAGGGAAAACGGCGGACGGCGTTCCTTTCCGTCCCACGAGATGCGGCGTTTGCCCGAGCGGCCTATGGCGGCTCGCGGAACGGGGTGGGTCTGGCCAGCGTGGACAGCCTCCTATTCGATGGAAAGCCAATCGCCCTGTCCATTAATATTGCTGCCGGAAAGACGCTGTTTACGCCCAAATGCGCCTTCGATGAAACCTACCGCCGCTTCGGGCCGGGGATGCTGCTCGAATATAAGGTTATCGAACGATTCTTCGCCGACGAGACATTCGAGCGCATGGATGCTGCGACCACGGTTGATGGGCATGTGGTGTGCGGACTATGGGGCGAGACGCGCACCATGGGAACGTTGGTGATGGGGCCAAAGGGCGCGTCCACGCGGGGGCTGCTCGCCAGCATCCAGGCCATGGCGCGCGGCAAGCAGATGATCAAGCGCCTGTTGAAGCGCGACTGATAGCGGAATTTGAGCACATGTTTATTGATCTTTTGTCGCGATCGGACGGAGATCGCTTTTCGGCCGATGTCTGCATAGCAGGCGCCGGACCGGCCGGCATCACTCTGGCCCTCGAGCTATCGCGTCGCGGTATCCGGACCGTGCTGCTTGAGAGCGGAGGAATGCAATACGAGAATGCGGTGCAATCGCTCTACGATGGTAACGTTGTCGGACACGCCAACACCGATGTGAGCTATTCGCGATTGAGGCAGTTCGGAGGAACATCCGGACATTGGACAGGATTATGTGCGCCGCTCGATCCGATTGATTTCGAAGCGCGGGAGGGTGTTCCCCATAGTGGTTGGCCCATTACTCGGGCCACGCTGGATCCGTTCTACGAGCGCGCGCAGCCCTATCTTGACCTTGGCCCTTACAAATATTCACAAGCTGAATGGGGTTTTGAATTGAACGGCAGTCCGCTGCCGCTCGACCCATCGCAGGTGATTCCGGCGGTCTTCCAGATGAGTGCCCCAACCCGTTTCGGGGAAAAATATCTTGAGGACGTGGGGTCGGACGAAAATATCACCTGCATTCTTCATGCGAGCGTGACTGACATTGTCCTTGAGGAGGGAACCTCGCGCGTCGCGCGTGTTACCGTCGCCACCCTAGAGGGCAAGACAGCCGAAGTTATGGCTAAGGCCTATGTTCTGGCCTGTGGCGGCATCGAAAATCCGAGAATATTGCTCAATGCCAACAAGCAGCGCCAGGCTGGCTTGGGCAATGACCTTGATTTGGTAGGGCGGTTCTTCATGGACCATCTCAACACCACTACCAGCTCATTGGTATTGTCGGATGATGAAACCGACCTGAGCTTTTACGACCAAGCGACCGAGACGGCGCAACTGCTGATCGGCATGACCTTGCCAGCCGAAGTCAAACGCGCTGAACACTTGCTCAACAACACTGCTTTCATGGCAATTTCCTGGGAAAGCCAGGCCCACAACGACGATTTTCGCGACCATGCGTGGCTCGCATTTTCCACGCTGGCAAAGTCGTTCTCGCGCGGCCAGGCGCCCGAGCGTCTCACGGAGCGCTTATGCACCGTTGCCGAAGCTCCAGGTTCAGTGATGACGGGCATCATCAGACATATTCAACGGCAATTCTCCGGGTCAGGCAGGATATCGTCGATCGCCTTCAAGCAGGATGCCGAGCAGGCGCCCGATCCTGACAGTCGCGTCACGCTTAATGACGACGTGGATGCGCTTGGGCTTCGTCGGATCAATCTCGATTGGCGGGTGTCCGATCAAGACATGATGAGCCTTCGCCGTACTCATGAATTGATCGGCAAAGCCTTCGGAAGCGCGGGTTTGGGCCGCCTTCAATTGGGGATTGATGCCCCGCCGAGCCTAGATAACGTTTTCACAGGTTACCATCACATGGGCACGACCCGCATGCACGACGATCCGCGTCAAGGCGTGGTAGATGCCGACTGCAGGGTCCACTCGGTGGATAATCTCTTTGTGGCCGGAAGCTCCGTATTCACTACGGGAGGCATGGCCAATCCGACACTGACCATAACCGCACTCGCCATTCGGCTCGCCGACCATTTGGCCGACGATGCCCTCATGCAATTGGCCTAGGAGATTTCCTCATGGCGAAAATGACCCGTAGAGCCTTGATCGGTGCCGGGGGCGTGCTTTTGGCCGGTGCCGCCATTTACGGTACCGGACTAGTCGGCTGCCGTTTTGTCGATCGCAACGTGCCGGACTTCTTTGCGGCCGTTGATCCGCTGGAAGGCGTCGATCCCGAAATATTGCGGACGGTCGGCATTGCCGTCGTCGCGGCCTATCCGCGATATAGCTTGCCCGAATACGCTCACGCTAAGCTGGCCGGCAAGACCCATACGGCGGCAGCTATGCAGTCCACATGTCCTGTGGAAAGACTGGCGCGGTTTCAGGCACAATGCTGCCAGGACTTCGACGACGACAAATTTGTCGTCGTCGAAGGATGGATCATCAGCGAAACCGAAGCCGCTCTATGCGCTCATTTCGTGGCGTAAAAGACGATCGGCAGATTGGACCACTGCAGCGACCACGAAATTTCAGACGGAACGGCGAGTTAAAATTGCCAGATACAACACGAGATTAGGTGTCGGCACGGTTCATGCCAATGGTGACGCTTCCGGCAACGGCATGTGCGCTATTGCCGTAATCGGTGTTCGCGGCTCCTCCCGAACTGTCGCGAACATCATTGGTTCCGTTAAAATGGTATGAAACAATCGCGCCCGAGTTGGCATAATCTGGTTCGTCGATATCGGAAATTTCTCTATATCCGCGGATCAAATTCGAGCTGATTAAAATAGACTCGGCATCGGGATTCGCCGAATATCCGATCCCCATGGGGGCATTGATAATAAGATTTCCGGTGCATGCCAAATTAATGGCAGCATCGTTTGTTCCGAGCCCTATTCCTATAGTGGCAACATTCTCAATCGTATTTCCAGTTATATTGCTATCGATCTCTGATCCCATGCCAATGCCGGAGGTGACGGGATGAGAATAGCCAGGGTCTGGTATCGCGTTCCGGGTTATATTGGAGACGATATTGTTGCTGACGATTGTACGCTTCGCGGCACCATCGTTGTAAAGCCCCGCATTGGCAACCGAAATCCCCATGCCAGCGCGATTAATTACGTTATCGCTAATCACGCAACCGATAAGGTCCAACCCGGCGCCGGGAGCCTCGATAAATATTGCGACTTCGCGCAAATCGCTGCAATTGTTGCCGATGACCTGTAGATCAAGCGCGCCGTTCGCCCGCACTGCAGAATATTTCGTGTCCCTCAGAGTGTTGTTCATTACTTTCACACCTCCGGCTCGAAATATGAGGACGGCGTTGCCATACTGCCCCGTGCCACCCGAGTCGTTGTTTACGCCCTCGATCTGATTTCCAAAAACTTGCGACCCATTGAACGCGTGAGCAGAGGTCCAGACCGCTACGCCATTATCGAGCATGCCTTGCAGGTAGTTTTGTTCAATAATCGCGAGACTGTCGTTGGCGAAAATCCCAGTTCGGCAGTTTAGCAAAATGCTTTCAATGATCCGTCCCTGAGAGCGATCATTGACGACGATGCCCGTCTGCGTAGAATTGAGGATACGGCAATTTCGTAGCGTGAAGTTGTAGGAATCGGGGCCGGTAAACCGAACCAAACCGATCGGCGAAGCTCCTCCGCTAAGCGGATGGCCACCGCCGTCAAATGTAATTCCCGCAACCGAAACATCGGGTACATCCCTCACTTCCAGCAAATGCTCAGCCGATGTGGTGAGGCGAATAATAGCCGTACCGGGTATAGCGCGCAGTTCGAGAGAATTGCCCCCTCCCGTTCCAGGTGAAATGGTAACCGCTGTCGAGGTGGTATAAAGCCCCGGCTGAAGAATTAATGGAAGGTTTGCGGTGCGTGCGGTGTCCAACAGAGCTTGCAGGTCTGTGGCGAGTGCCCAGCCGGTTCCTGGTGATCCCGCTGCCTCGGTAGCGATGATATCGCTGTGCTGTATCATGTAGTATATAGCCATCTCGTCCCCCACAAAGGAAGTTGCTTCGGAATTCAATATAAACCAGTAGTTTATTGAATTCCTGTGAAGCTCGGCGATGTTTATAATTCACACCTCCGTGATGACATTTTTTATTGCAATGCGTGCCTAGCGAGCAGGGGTGCTAAATTTTTAGACTGGATGTAGCTCGATCAGTCGAACTGATGATCTGCATTTAGGAGAAACGAATCCTAGGGTCGAGACTCGTTCATAGCCAGTAGGCGACTGCGGCCGCGAGCATGACGGCGGAGAGGTAATTGCGGGCGAGTTTGTCGTATCGTGTGGCGATGCGCCGGAAATCCTTGAGGCGGCAGAACATGGCCTCGACGCGCCAGCGGTCCTTGTAACGTTTCTCATCGTAGCGGACGGCGCGTTTGCGGTTCTTGCGTCCGGGGATCACCGGGATGGTGTTCTGGTTGCGCAGAGTGGAGCGCAGGCGGTTTGCATCGTAACCCCGGTCGGCGATGACCCGCTTCATGCCCATGGTGTGGGCGATGAGCAGATCGGCACCTTTCATGTCCGAGGCGTTGCCGGGCGTCAGGATGAGGCGGAGCGGCCTGCCGAGAACGTCGACGAGCGCGTGGATCTTGGTGGTCCGGCCACCACGCGAGATGCCAATGGCATTGGCTCGCGCCCCCCTTTTCCCCCACCTGCACAGCGATGGGCCTTGATATAGCTGCTGTCGATCTGAGCGGTTTCCGCAATCCAGCCTTGTTCGGTCAGGGCTGCAAGAATGCGTGCCCAGATACCGCGACGGCTCCAGCGGTTCCAGCGATTGTAGATGGTGGTCGAAGGGCCATACTCGGCAGGGCAGTCAGCCCAGCGCCCGCCGCATTTGAGCATGTGGATGATCCCCGAAATCACCCGCCGGTCATCAACCCGACGTGCTCCAGGCTGGTTCTTGGGGAGATGCGGTTCGATGGCCGCCCAGGCTTCGTCACTCAACCAAAACAGTCTGCTCATCAACGCCTCCAGCTCAACTCAAGGCCAGACAATCTGATTTGTAGCGCCTACTCAATGATCTGATTGGGTTTGGACCCTAGCACACCCGCAGCACAGTTATTGTTAAAGTCCAAGGATTACGGTATGTACAGCGCGGTATATGCCAAATCATAATCCGCGTGTCGGGGGTTCAAGTCCCTCCTCCGCTACCAAACTCATCCATTGCATCAACGGGCTGGATGCCCGTTATCCTCGTGAGCGCCTGAAGCTAAGTTGGTGCAGGTCTGGCGCTGCGCAATTCCCCTCGGCTCAGCCCTTGCAGCAGGGTCGTTGGCAGGTGGCGGCGGGGATAGTCAGTTCAAATCGTAGCGCTTGAGCTTTTCGTAGAACTGGCTGCGAGAGATGCCGAGGAGGCGGGCGGCGTCGGATTTGTTGCCGCCGGCCCGGCCGATCGCTTCGATGATCGCCTCGCGCTCGGCGCGGGCGCGGGTGTCGGCGAGGTCCGATGGATCGATGCCGGACGCGGGGGGATGTGAAGGCGAGCGTGGCATGGCGCGGGCGATGATTTCGGAACTGAGCACTTCGGTGGGAGCGATCGCGGCGGCGCGCTCGAGCGTGTTGCGCAATTCGCGTACATTGCCGGGCCAATCATGGCGGCGGAGCAAGGCGACGGCGTCGTCTCTGATAACCCAATCGGCCATGTCCTCGGCGCGGGGGATGGTTTCGAGCAGGCGCTCGCAGATCACCCCGATGTCCTCGCGCCGCTCGCGCAAGGGGGGCACGTTCACCGTGAGCACGGCGATGCGGTAGTAAAGATCGGAGCGGAAACGGCGCTCAGCCATGAGCTGTTCGAGATCCTGGGAGGTGGCGGCGATGATGCGCACGTCGACCTTCTTGACCGCGTTCGAGCCCAAAGCCTCAATCTCGCCCTCCTGGAGAACGCGCAGGAACTTGGCCTGGATCGAGAGCGGCATGTCGCCGATTTCGTCGAGAAACAGCGTGCCGCCATGGGCCAGCTCGAACTTGCCGGGGCGCGGTTTTTTCTCCGCGCCCGTATAGGCGCCCGGCATGACGCCGAAGAATTCCGATTCCAGCAGAGCTTCGGGGATCGCAGCCATGTTGACGGCAACGAATGGGCCTTCGGCCCGGTCGGACGCCTGATGGATCGCGTGGGCCAGGAGCTCCTTGCCGGTGCCGGTTTCCCCCAGCAGCAGGGTAGGCCCATCACGCAGGGCGAAGCGGCGGATTTGGGATTTGAGCTCCTGAACCACCTCGCTGGCGCCAACGAAGCTGGCGAGTGAATATTTGGTCTGCCGCTCGCGGGTCAGAGCGGCCTGGGCGCGGGAAAGCTGTTTTTGAAGCTGCTCGACCTTCTTGAGGATCGGGGCGAGGTAATCGACATTGTCGTAGAACACAAAACCGATGGCGGCCTTGACCGCGCCCGCTTCATCCTTGAGCGGAATGCGGCAGACGACGAACTGCCGGTCGTCGAACTGCATGATGTCGAGCAGGCTCGGCCGCCCCGTCTTGACCACCCGGCGCAATTGCGAATGCGGCAGAACGTCTTCCACCGGCCGCCCGACCGGATCGTAATCGTCATCCAGCTTGAGCAGACGGCGATAGCGGCCGTCGAGCCAGACGATGCGCGCATCGGCATCCACCATGATGGCGCCCTCGAAATATTCGCGCAGCATGTCGAAGGCCCCCATGGCTGCCGAGACGAGGGCCGGGGGCGTGTTGGCATTGGCAAGCTGGGTATCGGGCATCGTGCGGTCTCCTCCGCCCTAAAGCGTAGAACTGTCCGGTTCATCCGGCAAGAGATGCAAGTCGAAGGCGTCAAATGTCCGGTTTAGCGGACAATAGCGTAGCTAAAGCCGGACACCTCAAGCCTGGAGGCGCCAATCGGCGATACTGTCATATGCGGAAGGCCCCTGAAAATCGGGCGCCGGGAGGGCGTGGGAGCGTTTGGCATGGTCCTTGATACGTAGTTCGGCAAGAACAAGGCCCAAAGGGTCCGAACAAAGGGATGGAGGCGCGGTGTCCGAGGACGTCGAACATCGTGTCGCGCTGGTGACCGGCGCGACGAGTGGAATCGGGTTGGCGATCGCCAAGCGCCTTGCGGCGGCCGGCCTTACGGTTGCGGCCAACGGGCTTGAGACTGCCGAAGAGGCCCAAGCGATCGTGCACGAGATCGGCGGCGCGGTCGGCCGGGCCGAATATTTCCCCGGCGATCTTGCCGACGATGCGCAGAGTTACGGGCTGGCAAGAGCGGTCATCGACCGGTTCGGTGCGCTCGATGTCCTGGTCAACAATGCGGGCATCCAGAAGGTCGCGGCGGTCGAGGACCTCGCACCCCAGGACTGGCGCCGCATCGTCGCCGTCAGCCTCGACAGCGCCTATCACACCATCAGGGCCGCCCTTCCGGCAATGAAACGGAAAGGTTGGGGCCGCATCATCAATGTGGCGTCGGCGCATGGGCTGCGCGCATCCCCATACAAGTCCGCCTATGTGGCGACCAAGCATGGGGTGGTGGGGCTTACCCGTACCGTGGCGCTGGAAGTGGCCGAAACGGGGATTACCGTAAATGCGATCTGCCCCGGCTATGTGTGGACCCCGCTCGTCGCGGCACAGGTGGCAGACCAGGCGCGGGTGCACAAGATGAGCGAAGAGGAGGTGATCAGGACAGTGATGCTTGCGCCCCAGCCGACCAAACGCTTCGTGCAGCCCGAGGAGATCGCCGAAATGGCCTTCTATCTCACAGGTGAAATGGCGCGCTCGATCACCGGCGCCACGATCTCCATCGACGGGGGGTGGACGGCGAAATGACGGGCACCGATCTCATCCTGTCGGCCAAGGGCATGACCAAGCAGTTCGCGGGGTTCATGGCCGTCAACAATGTCGATCTCGACGTCAGGCGCGGCTCGATCCATGCACTGATCGGGCCGAACGGGGCGGGCAAGACCACCTGTTTCAATCTTCTCACCAAATTCTTGCAGCCTACGGCCGGCACCATCACCTTCAATGGCAGGGACATTACGACGCTCGCCGCTTCGGAGATCGCGCAATTGGGTATGGTGCGCTCGTTCCAGATTTCGGCTGTTTTTCCCAAGCTAACGGTGCTGGAGAATGTCCGGGTTGCCCTGCAGCGCAGGCGCGGGGCCAATTTCGATTTCTGGCGCGCCCAGACGGTGCTCGGCCAGTTCAACACCGAAGCCCTGCGGCGCGTTGAAGAGGTGGGGTTGGCCGATTTCGCCCATCACACCGCCGCGGAACTCTCCTATGGCCGCAAGCGCGCGCTCGAGATTGCGACGACGCTCGCTCTCGATCCCGAAATGCTGCTGCTCGACGAGCCCATGGCCGGCATGGCTCATGAGGATGTCGACAGGATATCGGCGCTCATCAGGCGCATTTCGGCCGACCGCACGATCCTCATGGTGGAGCATAATCTCTCGGTGGTCGCCGATCTGTCCGACACGATCACGGTTCTGGCGCGGGGCCAGGTTCTGGCCGAGGGGCCATATGAGGTGGTGTCCAAGGACCCGCAGGTGGTGGAGGCCTATATCGGTGTCGGCCATGCTTGATGCGCAAACCCATATTGTGAACGCGCCGCTGCTCGCCGTTTCCGGACTGGAGGGCTGGTATGGCGAGAGCCACGTGCTCCACGGCATCGATTTCGACGTCGCGCCGGGGGAGGTGGTGACGCTTCTGGGGCGGAACGGAGCGGGCAAGACGACGACGCTCAAGGCCATCATGGGGATATTGGCCAAGCGCAGCGGATCGGTCCGCTTCGAGGGCCAGGAGCTGATCGGGGCGCCATCGCGCGCCATCGCCAAGGCGGGGATCGCGCTTTGCCCCGAGGAACGGGCGATTTTCTCCTCGCTCTCGGTCGAAGAGAACCTGATGCTGCCTCCGGTGGTCAAGCCGGGTGGCATGGCGGTCGAGACGATCTTCGAAATGTTCCCCAACCTCAAGGAGCGCCTATCGAGCCAGGGCACCAAGCTTTCGGGCGGCGAACAGCAAATGTTGGCCATTGCCCGCATTCTGCGCACTGGTGCCATGATGCTGCTGCTGGACGAACCGACAGAGGGGCTTGCACCAGTGATCGTCCAGCAGATTGGCCGCACCATCTCGCGGCTCAAGGCGGAGGGCTACACCATCGTGCTGGTCGAACAGAACTTCCACTTTGCAGCGTCGGTGGCCGATCGCCACTACGTCGTCGAGCAGGGCCGGGTGATCGACATGATCCCCAACGCCGAGCTCGATGCCAATACCGAGAAATTGCACGCCTATCTGGGCGTGTAGCGCCGATCCGGGCGTCGGAGACGCCCGGCACGTTCACCAAGGGAGGATAGCAACGTGAGAATCTCAACCCCAATCCTGGCTTTGGCCATGGCAGGCGCCATGGCCGGCTCGGCTTACGCAATCGACGTCAAGATCGGTGTGCTTAACGACCGCTCCGGCATCTATGCCGACCTTTCGGGAGAAGGCTCGGTGATTGCCGCGCAGATGGCGGTCGAGGATTTCATGGCCGCCGACAAGGGCATCAATGTCGAGATCATCTCGGCGGACCACCAGAACAAGCCGGACGTGGCCTCGACCATCGCGCGCCAATGGTATGACGAGGAGGGCGTGCACGCCATCGTCGACGTGCCCACCTCGTCGGCGGCCTTGGCGGTCAACGAGATCACCCGCGAGAAGGACCGCATCTTCATCAATTCGGGGGCCGGATCGGCGGACCTGACCGGCGCGCAATGCTCGCCCAACACGGTTCACTGGACTTATGACACCTGGGCGCTCGCCAATGGCACGGGCACCGCGATGGTGGAATCGGGATCGGACACCTGGTTCTTCCTCACCGCCGACTATGCTTTCGGCCATGCGCTGGAAACCGACACGGCGGCCGTGGTCGAGGCGGCGGGCGGCGAGGTGCTGGGCACCGTGCGGCATCCTTTCCCCGGCCAGGATTTCTCGTCCTACCTGCTGCAGGCGCAATCGTCGGGCGCAGAGGTGATCGGGCTTGCCAATGCGGGTGGCGATACCATCAACGCCATCAAGCAGGCTTCCGAATTCGGCATCACCCAGTCGGGCCAGTCCCTGGCGGCGCTGCTGATGTTTATCTCCGACGTTCACGCGCTGGGACTGGAAACCGCTCAAGGCCTGGTGCTCACCGAGAGCTTTTATTGGGACCTCAACGAGGGGACGCGGGAATGGTCAGAGCGTTTCGCCGAGCGCAATGGCGGGGATATGCCCACCATGGTCCATGCCGGCGTCTATGCGGGCGTGCTCCACTATCTCAAGGCCATCGAGGAAACCCAGAGCGTGGAAGCCGGGCCGGTGATGGAAGCGATGAAGGCCATGCCAACCTCGGACCCGCTGTTCGGGGAGGGTGAAATCCGGGCCGACGGGCGCAAGATCCACAACATGTACCTGTTCCGCGTCAAGTCGCCAGACCAGTCGGAAGGCCCCTGGGATTATTACGAGCTCGGCTACACCATTCCGGCCGAAAGCGCCTTCCGTCCGCTCGATCAGGGCGGGTGCGAACTGGTCGGGTAAGCCGGCCGGCAGCGAAAACGGGACGCGCCGGTTCCTCCTCCCCGGCGCGTCCCAACCGTTCAAAGAGCCTTTGAAAGCCATACGCCCATGTTCGAGATCTTCGGCATTCCGGCTGCCGCCCTGTTCGGGCAATTGCTGCTCGGGCTGATCAACGGATCATTCTACGCCCTGCTCAGCCTGGGGCTGGCGGTGATCTTCGGTTTGCTCAACATCATCAATTTCACCCACGGCGCCCAGTACATGATGGGGGCGTTCGTGGCCTGGATGCTGCTGACCTATCTGGGGATCGACTACTGGTGGGCGCTCATCATCGTGCCGGTGGTGGTCGGGGCGTTCGGGGTGGTGATCGAGCGGCTGATGATCTCGCGACTCTATCACCTCGATCACCTTTACGGGCTGCTTTTGACTTTCGGGCTGGCGCTGATCATCCAGGGCCTGTTCCGCAATCAGTATGGGGTGTCGGGACTGCCTTACTCCATACCGTCCCAGCTCCAGGGTGGAACCAATCTTGGATTCATGTTCCTGCCCAACTATCGCGCATGGGTGGTGGTCGCGTCGGTGGTCGTGTGCTTTGGCACCTGGTTTGCCATCGAAAAGACGCGGCTGGGCGCCTATCTGCGCGCGGCAACCGAAAACCCCACCATGGTTGGCGCCTTCGGCATCAACGTGCCGCGGCTGGTGACGCTCACCTATGGGTTCGGCGTGGGACTGGCGGCGCTGGCGGGGGTGCTCGCCGCCCCGATCTATTCGGTCAACCCCAATATGGGCGCCGACCTGATCATCGTGGTGTTCGCTGTCGTGGTGATCGGGGGCATGGGATCGATCTTGGGCGCCATCGTCACCGGCTTTGGCCTGGGGATCATCGAAGGCTTTACGCGCGTGTTCTATCCCGAGGCCTCGGCGGTGGTGATTTTCGTCATCATGGCGATCGTATTGATGATCAAGCCCCAGGGCCTGTTCGGGAGGGCTGTGTGATGGCCGAGCAGACGATGTCCTTTTCGCGCCCCCGGCATACGGCGGATCTGGGTATTCCCAGGCTTCATCTTGCGATCTTTGCGGGGCTTTTGGCGTTCTTTGCCATCGCGCCGTTCTTTTTGTACCCGGTCTTCCTCATGAAGGTGATGTGCTTTGCGCTATTTGCCTGCGCCTTCAACCTGCTCCTGGGGTATGGCGGGCTGCTCAGCTTCGGGCATGCGGCGTTTTTCGGGGCCGCCAGCTATGTTTCGGCCCATGCGGCCAAGCAATGGGGGCTGTCGCCGGAATTGTGCGTACTTCTGGGAACGGCGGCATCGGCTGTGCTCGGGCTGGCGATCGGGAGCCTCGCCATCAGGCGCCAAGGCATCTATTTCGCCATGGTGACCCTGGCTTTTGCGCAGATGGTCTATTTCATCTCCCTACAGGCGCCGTTTACTGGCGGGGAGGACGGCATTCAGGCTGTGCCGCGCAACATGCTGTTCGGACTTTTCGACATTTCCAGCGACAGCGCCTTCTACGTCTTCGTGTTCGTGATCGTCTTTGCGGGGTTGTTCCTGATCTACCGCATCATCCATTCCCCGTTCGGGCAGGTTCTCAAGGCCATCCGGGAGAACGAGCCGCGCTCGGTTTCTCTGGGCTATGAGGTCAATCGCTACAAGCTTGCCATCTTCGTGATGTCAGCGACCTTGGCGGGCACGGCAGGGGCGACCAAGGCGCTGGTCTTCCAGCTCGCCTCGCTCACCGACGTGCACTGGGCCATGTCGGGCGAGGTGGTGCTGATGTCGCTCCTGGGCGGCATGCACACGGTTTTCGGCCCCATCCTGGGCGCGGCCATCATCGTCACCATGCAGAATTATTTTGCGGGCCTGGGAGCCTGGGTCACCGTGCTCCAGGGGACGATCTTCGTCATTGCCGTAATGCTGTTCCGCGAGGGCATCATCGGGGTGCTGGGAAAGCTGACCAGAAAGCAGCTCTAGGCCGGGCGCGGACAATCTCCCGGCGTTCGGTCAGAACAATTGAGGCTGCGGCTCCCGCTCAAGCGTACCGATGGCGATCCGGTCGGGCGACTGGAATGGAAAATCGTCGAGCGCTACAGTGCCGGCAAACCTAATGCCGGAGATGTCGTGAGCTTGGAGACTGTTTTGGATCGCGGCTTTGCGCCGTTGGCGGAGGTCGTTGCCGCGGGGCGGATTCCGGGCGGGGTGCTGGGAGTCGTGGATGCGGCGGGGGCGCGGGCCGTAAGGGCGGTGGGGAAGGCGCAGACGGTGCCCATCGAACGCGCAATGACCGCCCAAACCTGGTTCGATCTGGCGTCTCTCACCAAGGTGCTGTTCACGACCCCGCGTATCCTGGCGCTGGCGGAAGAAGGGAAGATCGACCTCGATGCGCCGCTGACCACGGCTATTCCGGACTTTGCCCAATACAACCCCGACAACTGGCAGCGCAAAGTGACGTTCCGGCAATGCCTGGGGCACCAGACGCCGTTTCCAGGGGTGTTTCCGCTCTATACCTATGGCACCGATCCGAACCTGTTGCGGCATTTCGTGCTGCAACATGCCTGGAGCGCGGGGCCGGCTGTTTATTCGGACATCAACTTCATCCTTTTGGGCATCGCGCTTGAGCGGCTCGGGGGCAAAGGTATACGCGAGATGGATCCCGGTCCCGGTTTTGCCTGGTCGGCGGACCCGAGCCTGGCCGCCGCGACCGAGACCGATCCGTGGCGGGGCCGGGTGCTGGTGGGGGAAGTCCATGACGAGAACTGCGCGGCGCTCGCGGGCGCTGGGCATGCTGGGCTGTTCGGTACGGTCTCAGCGGTGCTCGATTTCGCACAGCGCGTGCTCTCGGAGGAAACCGAAGCGGTGCGGCTGATGCGGACGCCGCTGTCGGGGCGGCGCACGCATGGGTGGGAGCGGCCTTATGAGGGCTGGTCGGGCGGGGAGCATTGCTCGCCAGAAACCATCGGGCATACGGGCTTTACCGGTACCGGGCTGTGGATCGATTTTTCGCGCGGCCGGGCCTGGACGCTTTTGACCAACAGGGTGCACCCGAGCCGCCATTTCGACAGCGGGATCTTCGTTTTGCGCCGCGCGGTGGGCGATGCGATCAACCGGGCGGAGGGTTGATCATGGCGGCGATCTGGACGGTCGGGCTGATGACCGGAACGGTGCTCGACGGCAATATCGATATTGCGCTGCTCAGGACCGACGGAGAGCGCGTCGAAGAGTTCGGGCCCTATACGCTTGCGCCGTATTCCACCGAGGTCCGGGTGCTGCTGGAGGAAACGCTGGCGCAAGCGCGGCGGTGGAATTTCGAGGGGCCAGAGCCGGCGATTTTTGCGCGGGCCGAGGAGGCGCTGACGCGTGCTCAGGCAGAGGCCGTGCGTCGCTTCGTCGAAAGCTCGGGCATGGCGATGGCCGAGATCGGTGCGATCGGGTTTCATGGGCAATCGGTGTTGCACCGGGCACCGGCGCCGGGGCGCATCGGAGATACGCGGCAACTCGGGGACGGAGCACTTATGCACGAGATGCTGGGCGTGCCGGTGGTCTATGATTTTCGCTCCGCCGATGTGCGTGCGGGCGGGCAGGGGGCGCCGCTGGTTCCGGTTTATCATCAAGCGCTGCTGCGCGGGGTCGGTGCCGGGGGCGAGACCGCCGTGCTCAATCTGGGTGGGGTAGCCAACATCACCTGGTGGGATGGCGCAGAGAGACTGATCGCCTTCGATACGGGGCCGGCAAACGCGCCGATCAATGATTGGGTCAAGGCGCATGGGCATGGCGAGATGGACCGCGATGGGGTTTTGGCGTGCAACGGGACTGTGGATGAGGCGCGGCTGACCCGGCTGCTGGGCCATCCCTATCTCGGGGCACCGTGGCCTAAATCGCTCGACCGCTTCGATTTTCCCGCCAGCATGGCGGAAGGGTTGAGCCTTGCAGACGGTACGGCGACGCTGACGGCGTTTACCGCGAGCGCCGTGGGCAAGGGGCTCGACCTGCTGCCGGAACGGCCCGGGCGTATAATCGTTTGCGGCGGGGGACGGCACAATCCAACGCTGATGGAGATGATCGCAGAGCGCGCGGACGTCGAGGTGCTCAATGCCGATGACGTCGGCTGGCGCGGGGATGCGATCGAGGCCGAATGCTTCGGGTTTTTGGCGGCGCGCACGCTGGCCGGGCTGCCGATCAGCTTTCCGACGACGACCGGCGCTCCGCGCCCGATGACGGGCGGGCGAGTGGCGCGGTAGCTGACGCGTTTCCAGCAAAAGCGACGACTTTACGTGGCGGGCAGGGGCCTGATGAAATGGTTTTCGCCCATTTGCCGGATTTCGGGTTGGGGCAAGGCGGATTGGCGGCGGATGGTTTCGATGCTTTCCAGCTCGTTTTCGACAAGGGAGTCCGCAAAGCGTCGGTCCGGGTCGGGAACCGCGGCAAGGAGCAGCCGCGTATAGGGATGCTGGGGATTTCCCAGCACGCTTTCCATGGCGCCCCATTCGACCACCTGACCAGCATACATCACCATGATGTCTTCGGCGACGAACCGGGCGGTGGCGATGTCGTGGGTGATGTAAAGCAGCGCGAGCCCGAGCTGGCTCTTCATGTCGTTGAGCAGGTTGAGGATGCCCAGCCGCACCGAGACGTCGAGCATCGAGGTCGGTTCGTCCGCGACGATCACTTGCGGATTGACCGCCAGGGCTCGGGCGATGGAAATGCGCTGTCGCTGGCCGCCGGACAATTCATGCGGGTATTTGCCCATGATCAGGGCCGGATCGAGCTTCACGCGGGTCAGCAATTCCTCGATCCTGCCCTTGCGCTCGATCCGGCCAAGGCCACGCTGGTGCAGCCGCAGGGGGCGGCTGAGATGATAGTGGATGGTGTGGGCAGGGTTGAGCGCAGCGAAAGGATCCTGGAACACCATCTGCACCGCAGAGCGATAGGATTGGAGCGCCTTGGCGTCGCCCGAGCCCAGCGGCTGACCGCGATAGAGCAATCTGCCGTCGTCGGGCTGATATTCGCGCATGATGAGGCGGGCGACGGTGGTTTTGCCCGAGCCTGATTCGCCGACCAGGGCCAGGGTCCGGCCCGGGCGCAGCTCGAGCGAGACCGAACGCGCGGCGTGAACGGGGCCAAAGGATTTCGATACGGCGTCGAGAGCGAGAATGGGATCAGGGTCGGTCATGCGCTCGCCTCGGGGCGGATCTGTTCGCCATGGAGCCGCGGCATCGAGGCCCAGAGGCGTTTGGTGTAGGGGTGCTGGGGAGCGGTATAGATCGTGCGCGCGTCGTTGATTTCGACCAACTCGCCCTCGAGCATGATGCCGATGCGGTCGCTGACCTGCACCATCAGACCCAGATCGTGAGTGATGAACAGCACGGAAAAACCCAATTGCTTGCGCAGCACGTCGATGCGCTGGAGGATTTCGCGCTGGACGACCACGTCGAGCGCGGTGGTGGGTTCATCCATGATCAACAGCTTGGGATTGAGCGCGAGGCAGATGGCGATGACGATGCGCTGGCGCATGCCGCCCGAGCACTGATGCGGATAGGCCGAAAGGCGATCAGGGGAGATATCGACAAGCCTTAAAAGCTCGGCGGCGCGTTCGCGGGCCTGTTTGCGGCTGATCGCAGTATGAGCCCTCAAGACGTCGTAGAACTGCGTTTCGATGGTAAGGACCGGGTTGAGCGAGTTCATGGCGCTCTGGAACACCATCGCCACCTCGCGCCAGCGGAAACTGCGCAATTGTTTGTCGTCCAGTTCGAGCACGTCGCGGCCGCCGACAAGAATCCGGCTGCTCTTGCGGATCAGCGCGGGCGGACGATGCAGGCGGCTGACGGCGAAGGCGATTGTCGATTTTCCGCAGCCCGATTCACCGGCAAGGCCGAAGAATTCGCCCGGGGCGATATCGAAGCTCACATCCTTGACGGCATGGAAGGTTTTGTCGGCACCGACATAATCGATGGTGAGATTGCGGATGGAAAGGACCGGCTCGTTCACAGCTTGCCCTCCCCGAGCCGGACCATGCGCGTCCAGCGGTTGAGCATGCCGCCGGTCCGCAGGCGCGGATTGGCGATCTCGTCTATGGCGAAGTTGATGAGCGCCAGACCCAGGCCCAGGAACGCCAGGGCGATACAGGGCGAAAGCAGGTCCCACCAGGCGCCGACCGAAAGGGCCGAGGAGTTCTGCGCGTTGTAAAGCATGATGCCCCAGGAAACGGTGTTGGGATCGCCCAGGCCGAGAAATTCCAGCGTCGCTTCGGTGATGACCGCGAAGATCACGCTGCCGATGAAATTGATGCCGACGATGGAAATGAGGTTGGGAAAGATCTCCAGCGCCATGATGCGCCATGAGGGTTCGCCCAGCATTTCGGCGGATTTGACGAAATCGCGCTGGCGGACCGAGAGCGTTTCGGCGCGGGTGACGCGCACGCCCCAGGCCCAGGAGGTAAGGCCGAGGATGATGGCGATCACCAGGGGGCTTGCCTGACCGATAAAGGCGGCCAGCACCAAAAGCAGCGGCAGGTTGGGGACGACCAACACCATGTTGGTGAAGAAGTTGATGACCTCGTCGACCACGCCACCCTTATAGCCGGCGATAATGCCGAGCACGGTGCCGATCAGCGTGATCATCAGGCCCGCACCGAATCCGACGGCCAACGAGACGCGGGCGCCGTGGACGAGGCGGGAGAAGACGTCATGCCCGAGCCGTGTGGTGCCCAGCCAATGTTCCCATGAGGGTGGCTGATGCGGTCGGCCGACGCGCCGTACGGGGCTGTATTCGGTCAGCAGCGGCGCAAAAATGGCGACAAGGACGATGATCAGGAGGATCGAAAGGCCGATCAGGGCCTTGCGGTTGTGCAGGAGCTGGTTGAGCAAGGCCATGGCTCAGGCTCTCTTGAGGCGCGGATCGAGCAGGACATAGCTCAGATCGACGATGAAATTGGCGACGAGCATGGCGCCGGTCATGATGAGGAGCTGGCCCTGGATGACCGGATAGTCGCGGGCGAGGATGGCTTGATAGAGCGTGTTGCCGAGACCGGGATAGTTAAACACGACTTCGGTAACGAGCGAGCCGCCCAGAACGGTGCCGATGGCGATGGCGAGGCTGGACACGGTGGGCAGGAGTGCGTTGCGGGCTGCATACCAGATCATGACATTGCCATCGGGCAGGCCTTTGGCGCGGCCCATGACGATGTAATCCTCGCCCAGGAGGTTGATCATGTTGTTGCGCATGGTGACGGCAAAGCCGCCGGTCAAGACGATGACCAGCGTGAGCATGGGCAAGGTGCCATGATAGATGACGCTGGAGATGTAGCCCCAGTTCAAGCCCGGATCGAGCATGGGGTCGGCGGCATAGCCGTTGGGAAACCACTCCAGCGTGTAGCCGAAAACGAACAGCACGATCAGCGATACGACGACAGCCGGGACAGAGCTCGAAAAGATGGCCGAGAGCGAGACGACGGAATCGAAAAGGGTGCCGCGCCGCCAGGCCGCCATGACGCCGAGAAAGGTGCCTAGAGCAAAGCTCAAAAGCGTTGCGATGCCCATAAGGCCGACGGTCCAGATCAGGGCCCGGCCCAAAAGCTCGGTGACCGGCAGGGGGAAATATTTGATCGAGCGGCCAAGATCGCCCGTGAAGACGCTTTTGAGATAAGAGATGTATTGCTCGCCGAGGGGCGCGTCGATGAAGCCGAAGGTGAGCTTAAGAGCGTTGAGATTTTCCAGCGACAGTTCCGAGCCAGCGCTGGCGAACATGATGTCGATGGGGTCGCCTGGCATCATGCGGGGCAGGAAGAAATTGATGGTGGCGGCGGCGATGAATGCCGCCAGGTAGAACGCCAGTCGCCGCAGCAAAAAGGCCATAACGTTCTTTCCTCTTTTTGAAAGGAGGGTGCGCCCTTGGCGCATCCTCCGATGTCATTTCCGGTTACTGGGCCACCGGCTCGAGATCGAGCAATTGCAGGAGGCGGGACGGGTTGGCGTTGGAGACCACCGGGGAATATTTGGGGTCTTCAGCACTGGCCCAGCCCGTGAAGCGGCTGGTGTTGTACTGGTAGAAGGACGGGCTGTTGTAGACCGGGATGACCGGCATGGCCTCGGCCACGACCATCTGGATTTCGTCCATGATCGCCTTCTGTTCATCCGCGTCGCTGACCTGGGTGTACTGCCCCAAAAGCTCCATCAGCTCGGCATTTTCCCAATGGGGTGCAGAGAAGCGGCTTCTGCCGAAATCTTCGGGGTTAAAGGTGCGGATATAGGGGAAGTAGGGGTTTGCCGCCGACGCCAGGGCGTTGAGGGTCATCGAGTATTCGCCCGAGATCAATTCGGATGTCCAGACCGCGGCCTCGGGCGTGCTCATCTGCACGTTGAGGCCCGCTTCGGTGAGCGTTTCCATGGCGATCTGGACCGCGTCGATCCAGTCGGTCCAGCCATTGGGGACCATGATGTCGATGGCGATGGGGGTGCCATCGGGATTGTCGCGGAAGCCGTCGCCATCGGCGTCGACATAGCCGGATTCATCGAACAGGGCCAAGCCGGCATCCATATCGAAGCGGCCATATTGGCCGAACTGGGTCTCGACCTCCGGATTGGAGAACGAGGCATAGAGTTCGCCCAGCATGGAAGGATCTTCATTGACCAGCGGATAGCCATAACCGGCGATGTCGACGATGGTCTGGCGATCGATCAGCATGGACAGGGCGCGACGGAAATTGACGTCGTTGAAGGCTTTGCGGTTGTTTTCGTCCGGCGTCACCATCGAGAGCTGGAAGGACACAAGGCTGGACGGAGTGAACCAGTATTTGTGATGCTCCGGGTCCTCGGCAACGAAGGTGTTGTCGATATCGGGGATAAAGCTCGTCGCCCAATCGAGCGTGCCATTGGCAAGGGCAGCAAGCACCTGGGGATTGTCTGCGAGCTGGGGCAGGCGCATGCAATCGACGTCGAGATTGTCGGCATCCCAATAGTGCGGGTTGCGGCACTGCTCGTAGACTTGCGGGGTAAAGCGGGTGATCTCGGTTAGCGGGCCCGAGCCGACGGGGTTTTCATTGGCGAAGGTCACCGGGTCTTCGATTTCCGACCACACATGCTCGGGCACGATGGGCATGCCGACGATGGTGTTGGCGATCAGCGAATTGGGCTCGACAAGGTTGAAACGCACCGTGCGCTCATCGACCTTTTCCACCGACTCCACTTCGGCGGACACCGAGATGAAATCGAGCGCCGGATGCTGCCTGATGTAGTCGTAGGTAAAGACCACGTCGTCGGCGGTAAGATCTTCGCCATCGGACCATTTGAGGCCTTCGCGCAGGGTGAAGGTGATGGAATTGAGGTCATCGGCCAATTCGAAACTTTCCGCGAGGCGGAAGTGCGGCTCGTTGCCTTTGAGGCGGTTGAACACCACGAGTGGCTCGTAGATGAAATCGTGGGTGGTGTAGCGGGCCGATGTCTGGCTGAACGGATTGAAGTTCTGCACCCAGGTGGTGGTTTGTTCGGCGCTTACCGTCAGAACGTTCCCTTCGTCCTGTGCCAGGGCCGGGGCGGCCAGTGCGAGAACCGCGGCAGAGGCCGCTGTGGTCAACAAGGTCCTAAGCATTTCCCATTTCCTCCTTTGCTTGCCGGCGGTTCAAGCCAGGCCGGCGTCCGTAAAGATCTTTTCCACCTCCGCGTGGAGTTCCTTAACCTCCACCCGTTTGTTGCCCAGCCGCGACTGGGCTCTGGCAATCCGATCGAGGCTTTTGGCGCCAAGCGGGCGCGCGGCCCTCGCGGCAGCCTCGCTGGCGACCAGATCGCCCTGGCTATGGAGGGCGATGTCATAGCCGGCGTCGAGGGCGGCGCGGACCCGCTCGGGCCAAGTGCCCTTGAGCGCCTCCATGGTGAGGCAATCGGTGACGATAACGCCATCATAGCCCAGATCGCTGCGGATGAAGTCGCAGACGATGGGGGAAACCGAAGCTGGGCGCTCCGGATCGAGCCTTGTGAAAATGAGATGGGCGACCATGGCCCAGGGCGAGGCGTGTTTGAGCGCCACGAAGGGGCGGAAATCGGTCTCGCGCATATCCTCGATCGGCGCGTCGACCACCGGGCAATCGAAATGGGGGTCGACGGTCACGCGGCCATAGCCGGGGATGTGCTTCATGATGGGCATGGAGTCGACCTCGAGCATGGCTTCGATGACCACACGGCCCAGTGTCGTGACCAGTTCGGGATCGTCGCCCAAGGCGCGCTGGCCGATCACGTCATGGGTGCCTTTGCGCGCCAGATCGACCACTGGGGTGGTGCCGCTGCCAATGCCCAGCTCGGCCATCATCGTGCCCATGGCGAGACTCGAGAGGCTTAGGGCGTGCCGGGCGAGGTCCAGATCTTTTCGCGCCAGCGCGCCGAAGCTGCCCAGGCTGCGGAACAACGGCCAGTTGCCATTGTCGAGTCGCTGAACCCTGCCGCCTTCCTGGTCGATATAGACCGGGGCGTCCTCGCGACCCACAGCTTCGCGGAATTGGGCACAGAGGCGCTTGATCTGCTCGGGATTGTCGAGATTGCGCTTGAAAAGGAACAGCCCGAAGGGGTTGGTTTCGCGGAAGAAGGCGATTTCATCGGGCGAGAGTTCAAGGCCGGGCATTCCGACGAAAAGCGCGAGAGGGGGCGAGGCCATGGTCAGTTTTCCGCCTCCGGCTTTGGCTTGATGCGCAAAAGGCCCTGATAGATATCTTCATTGTCTGACGGGATGGGCATGGCGCCCGCCGCGTTGACGTAGAAATCCACAGGACCGGCCGAGCCGATTATCGCATAGGCATAGCCCTGGGCCTTCATGGCCACCAGCGTGTGATAGAAAAGCGCCAGCCCTATGCCCTTGCCGCGCTGGGATTCGGAGACGCCGGTGGGGCCGAAAAAACCGCGCGCAGTGGCGTCGTGACAGGCAAAGCCCACAAGTTCGCCATCGATCACCGCGACGAGACAGCCTGGGGGCTGGTGCGCCATGGCGGCACTGACTTCGCTGACCCAATATTCGCTGAAATGGGTGCGCACCCAGTCCTTTATGATGTGCTGCTCGGGAGGCAGGGCGGTGCGGATGGTGGCCTCAACGGCTTCGGCGCGCTGGCGCAGTTCGTTGAGCTTGCGGCCATAGAGATTGACGAGCAAATCCATGGCCTTCCCCCTTAGCTCGCCGCGCGCGGCTGATGTTGAGCGGCGGCCCGGCGGAGGAAACCATCGGCCTCGATCAGCGCCGCTTCGCCCGCCTTGGCGTCGAGGCCGGTGAGGGCCATGAGGATGGCGAGTTTCACGTTGTTGTTGCTCTGGGCGAGATAGTTTTCGGCTTCCTCGGGGGTGCAGTTGGTTGCCTCGACCAGGATGCGCGTGGCGCGGGCAGCAAGTTTTTCGTTGCTGACCGAGAGATCGACCATCAGGTTTTCGTACGATTTGCCGATGCGGATCATGCTGGCTGTGGTCAGCATATTGAGCACCAGCTTCTGGGCCGTTCCCGACTTGAGGCGGGTCGAACCGGTAAGGGCCTCGGGGCCGACCACGGGGGATATGGCGATATCGGCCATGCGGGCGATGACCGAATCAGGATTGCACGAGAGCGCCACGGTGGTGGCACCGATGCCGGCGGCGTAATCGAGCCCGCCGATGACGTAGGGGGTGCGTCCGCTGACGGCGATGCCGACCACCACGTCCTTTGCCGAAACTTCGACGCGTTCGAGATCGCGGCGGCCTTCGCCACGATCATCTTCCGCGCCTTCGATCGGGTAGCGCAAGGCGCGGTCGCCGCCGGCGATCAGACCAACGACCATGCCTTCGGGAACGCCGAAGGTCGGGGGGCATTCGGACGCATCGAGTACGCCCAGCCGTCCGCTGGTGCCGGCGCCCATATAGATGAGGCGGCCGCCGGCCTTGAAGGCCTCGACGATCTTGTCGACGGCCGCGCCGATATGGGGGAGTTCGGTTTCGACCGCCCGGGAAACCTTGGCGTCCTCGGCATTCATCGCAGCCAGGATCTCGTTGGTCGACATGAGATCGATCTGCATCGTGGCCGGGTTCCTGGCCTCCGAAACCAGTTGCCCCAGCTCGGCCATCAGAACGCTTTTTGCCATGCTTCCCTCATGCAGTTTCGCGCTTGGATGCTAGGAGCGATTATTCCAAGTGTCAACGAAATGCGGAATATTGTATTCCTAATTGGTGCGCGCCGGTGCACAATGGGTGGAAGACCGTGCCGGTGGGGAGGTGCCAACGCGATGGCCGTTGGCGGCGAATCCGGTTACCGGCATCGCGAGGGAAAAGGCATGTCGATACTCAAAGCTCTCAGCGCTCAGCTCGATACCCTGACGACGGCCGATCGACAGATCGCCCAGTTCATCATCGATCATCCCAATGAGATGCTGGCCATGTCCTCGGCGGCGCTGGCCCAGGCCACGGGGCGCAGCCAATCGAGCGTTGTCAAGTTCAGCCAAAAGCTTGGCTATGGCGGATATCAGCAGCTCAAGCTGGCGGTGAACAAGGCCAAGGCGCTGGAATGGCAGACGCCGGGCGGGGTCATCCATGGCACGATCGACGCCAGCGACAGCTACATGACGATCCTGCAAAAGCTGATCGGATCGAAGCTTTTGTCCATGCGCGAAACGTCGGCCGCCAACAACGAGCACACCATCGACGCAGCGCTGGAGGCCCTGGGTAGCGCGAGAAAGATCCAGCTTGCGGGCGTTGGGGCGTCATCGCTGGTGGCGCGGGATTTCTCCTACAAGCTTTTAAAGCTCGGCCGTTCGGTGCTGATGGACAGCGATAGCCATATTCAGATTGCCAACGCGTCCGGGCTCAACGGTGCCGATGTGCTGCTGGCGCTCTCCCATTCGGGACGGAGTCTTGAAACGCTGCGCATTGCCGAACTGGCCAAGCGGCGCGGGGCGCGGCTGATCTCGGTGACCGGGCTGCAGCCCAACCCATTGCTCGAGATGGCCGACATCCACCTGTTCACCGTCGCCGACGAGGAGCGGGTGCGCTCTTCGGCCATCACCTCGCGCGATGCGCAACTGATGCTGATGGACATGCTGTTCATCATGCTGTTGCGGCGCCAGGCCGATTCCCATGACTATATCCACAACAGCGAAACCGCCGTGACCGTGCTCAAGACTTAAGGGCGCGGGGGCTTGGCCTGGGCGGAGGTTTCGCATCTGTCGATCCTGACGGTTTTGTAATATTCTATTCTTGACACTGGCAGTTTTTGGAATTCAGTATTCCGTCGTCCGCGCCTCGGAGGGGCGGGACAAGACCACCAAAGGAGGAATTTTGGCTCAGCTCTCGCTCCGCGGCATCAAGAAGCGCTTCCGGGATACCGAGGTGCTGCATGGCATCGATCTCGAAATCGGGGATCGGGAGTTCGTGGTGTTCGTCGGCCCATCGGGTTGCGGCAAGTCCACGCTGCTGCGGCTGATCGCGGGACTCGATCCGATCACCGAGGGTGAGTTTTTCCTCAATGGCCAGCGCATGAACGAAGTGCCGCCCTCGCGGCGCGGGATTGCCATGGTATTCCAGTCCTATGCGCTTTATCCGCATATGGACGTCTATGAGAACATGGCGTTCGGCGCCCGGCTTATGGGCCTTCCCAAGGAGGAGGTCGAAGCGCGCATCGCCGAGGCAGCGCGCATGCTGCAACTCGAGCCGCTTCTGCAGCGCAAGCCGCGAGAACTTTCGGGCGGGCAGCGCCAGCGTGTTGCCATCGGGCGCGCCCTGGTGCGCAAGCCGCAGGTATTTCTGCTCGACGAGCCGCTCTCCAATCTCGATGCGGCGTTGCGCTCCGAAGTGCGGCTGGAGATCGCCCGCCTTCATCGCCAGATCGGCGGCACCATGATCTATGTCACCCACGACCAGGTCGAGGCGATGACTTTGGCCGACAAGATCGTTGTAATGAATGCGGGGCGCATCGAGCAGGTGGGCTCACCGCGCGAGCTTTACGAGACGCCGGCCAACACGTTCGTTGCGACTTTCATCGGTTCGCCGCGTATGACGCTCATCGATGTGGAGGGCGAGGGAAATCGCCTTGGAATGCAGGGTGGCGGGGCCTTGATCGTCGATAGCCGCCCCGGCGCCGGCGCAATCAAGCTGGGCGTGCGCTCGGACGCGGTCCGGCTGGCGCGCGGGCAGGGCGGCGAGGGCTTTGCTGGGCAGGTGGTCTACACCGAATACCTTGGCGAAAACGCCTATGTCTATGTGCGGCTGGCCGATGGCACGCTGCTTGCGGCCCGGACCGCACCCAATGAAAGCTACGCGCCCGACGAGAAAGTGACGATGGATGTCGCGCCGGGCGCCGCGCATTTCTTTTCCGCCGAGGATGGCCGGCGGTTGGCCCCTTAGGGCTCAAGACATGTCCATGCCAACAAAGAGAGGGAACACCATGACAACCAACACGATCCGTATTGGCGCTGCCCTGGCCGCAATGGTCACGGCTGCCCCGGCACTGGCCCAGGATTTGACGTTCTGGAGCTGGCGGCAGGAGGACCGCGCCGCCTATGAGCAGTTCATCGAAGCGTTCGAGGCGGCCAATCCCGATATCTCGGTCACTTTCGAGACGTTCGAGGCAACCAACTACAACACGATCCTTTCCACCGCCCTGGCGGGCGGCACGGGGCCGGACGTGATGATGGTGCGCGCCTATGGCGGGCTCGAAAACGTTGCGACGGCCGGCTATCTCGAGCCGCTGTCGGAAGAAAACGTCCCGGCGCTGGCCGATTTCGCCGAGCCGGCGCTGGCGGCCGAAAGCGTGCGCGAGGACGGACAGATCTATGCCGTTCCCTTTGCCAGCCAGACCCAGCTCGTGATCTACAACAAGGCGATTTTCGATGCCAACGGGCTCGAGGAACCCCAGACCTGGGAAGAGCTGGTGGCGTTGAGCCAGACGCTCAAGGACGCCGGGATCATCCCCTTTGCCAACGGCACGGCGACGGCATGGCAGAACGAAACGGTGACCTTTGGGCTGGGCTCTTCGCTGATGGGCTCGGACTTTTACGACGACCTGATGGCGGGTGAAGCCGACTTCACCGATGAGCGCTTCACCAGCGCTCTGGCGGCGGTCAACGATCTCGCCCAGGAGTATTTCCCCGACGGCTTTATCGGGCTCGACTACCCATCCGCGCAGCAATTGTTCGCTTCGGGCATGGCCGGCATGTTCATCGGCGGCTCGTATGAGCTTGCGACCTTCGAGGGCCTCAACCCCGAAATCGAGATGGGCGTATTTGCAGCGCCGGGCGAGACGGCCGAGGACGAAAAGCTCGTGGGCCTCTATTTTGATGGCGGCTATGCGGTCAACGCCGCCAGCCCCAACAAGGAAGCCGCGATCACTTTCGTCAACTATCTCGCCAGCCAGGAGTTCGGGCAAGCCTTTGCCAATACGCTCAACAACATCTCCGCTGTTCCGGGCGTGAGCTTTGACAATCCGCTGCTGGCCGAGGTCAATGAACTCAACCAGAGCTCGATCCCCTATTTGATGCTGGTGCACTTCCGCTATGGCGAGCCCTCGGGCTCGGTGCTGATCCAGAGCGAAATGCAGAAGCTGTTCGCCGGCGAAACCACGCCGGAGGCCATCGGCGAGGCGCTGACCACCGGCCTTGCCGCCTGGTACGAGCCGTTCCAGGACTAAGGTTGTCTGCCTGGTCCCTTCCCGCGTGCGGGGAGGGACCATCTTCTAAACCACAAGCGCGAAGCGAAACGCTCAATGCCCCAACTCAGGATGACCGGACGCGGCCTCTGGATCACCGTGCTCATCGTGCCGCCCCTGGTGTTCGTGGCGCTATTCATCGTCTACCCGATCATCTCGGCCTTCGCTTACGCGTTTTTCGACTGGCAGGGCCTGCGGCGCGGCGCGTTCGTGGGGTTCGAAAATTTCCATACGGTGTTGTTCGTCGAACCCTACCGTAGCTGGACGATCAACGCCTTCAGCCACAACGTCATCGTGTTCTTCGCGCTGATGGTGCTCCAGAACGGGGTGGGGTTCATCATGGCCTACGCGCTCTGGCGCGAGCTGCCCGGTGCCCGCTTTCACCGGATTGCGGTGTTCCTGCCCGTGGTGCTCTCGACCATCATCGTGGCCTATCTCTTCAAGCTGTTCCTGCACCCGCTGTTTGGCGTGGTGAACATCAGCCTGCGCGGCATCGGGCTCGATTGGCTCGCCCAGCCCTGGCTGGGGCAGAGTTCGACCGCGCTTTGGTCGCTGATCATCGCGCAGGCCTGGCACATGGTGGGGTTTCCCACGCTGGTGTTCCTGGCCGGCATGCAGCGCATTCCCGGCGAAATTCTCGATGCCGTACGCATGGAGACAGAGAGCGAATGGGTGAAGATCTCCAGGATCGTCTGGCCGCTTGTCGCGCCCAGCGCCACCATCGTCTTCACGCTGCTGTTCGTGGGGGCGTTCAACTGGTTCGAACTGCCCTATATCATGGCCGGACTTGACGGATCGCCCTATGGGTCAACCGACGTTCTGGGGCTTTATTTCTATCGCACGGCATTCGGCAACGTTTCCTCCGGGCAGCAGGATTTCGGGCTGGGCAGCGCGCTGGCGGTGCTGATCTTCATCTTCATTGCCGCCGTTGCCACGGTTATCACCGTGCGGCTGCGGGCTCGGGAGATCCAGGTATGACCGTCGCTTCCGCTTCGACGAGCTATTACGAGCGCCGCGGGCTGCTGGGGACGCTCGGACGCGACGGGCTGTTGCAGATCATCCTTGTCGCCAACACCATCATCATGCTGGCGCCGATCGTCATCATGGTGTTTTCGGCCTTCAAGACCACACCGCAGATTTTCCAATCCCCGTTCTCGATCCCCGATTTCACCAACATCGAGAACTTCGTGAAAATCTGGACGCAGACAAATTTTCTGCGCTACCTGCTCAACTCGTTCCTCGTGACCGGCGCCTCGATGGTGCTGATCCTGACGCTGGGCACCATGGCTGCCTATGCCATCGGGCGCTACCAGTTCACCGGCTCGACCTTTATTTTGATGTTCTTTCTGGCCGGGCTGACGCTGCCATTGAAGCTCGCCATCATTCCGCTGTTCATGCTGATGCGGGATCTTTCGATCCTCAACAACCAGCTTTCGCTGATCTTCGTCTATACGGCGATGGGCCTGCCCACGACGGTCTTCATCATGACCGGTTTCATACGCACGCTGCCCAGCGAACTCGAGGACGCGGCGCGGATGGATGGGGCGAGCGAGGCGCGCATCATGTGGTCGATCATGCTGCCGCTGGTGCGCCCGGCGATGGTGATCGCGGGCATCCAGAACGTGGTGCCGATCTGGAACGACTTCTTTTTTCCGCTGGTCTTCATCCAGAACGACGACCTCAAGACCCTGCCGCAGGGGCTGACCACCTTCATGGGCGAATATACCACCGATTGGGGGGTGCTGTTTTCCGGGCTCACGCTGTCGGCGGCACCGATCATCCTGATCTATATAGTGCTCTCCAGGCAATTCATCGCCGGCATGACCTCGGGTGCCGTGAAGTGAAGCTTGAAAAGGGTCTCATCGTTTCGTGTCAGGCGCGGGCCGACAATCCCCTGCACGGCCCGAACTTCATGGGCGCCATGGCGCTCGCCGCGCGGGACGGGGGCGCCGTGGCGATCCGGGCCAACGGCCCGGACGACATCCGTGCCGTCAAAGCTGCCGGGCTGCCGGTGATCGGGATACACAAGGTCTTTTCGGACCAATACCCGGTCTACATCACGCCCGATTTCGCCGCGGCCGAGGCGATTGTTGCGGCAGGGGCGGAAATCGTGGGGCTGGACTGCACCGAACGGCCGCGCGACGGCGAGGCACCGCAAATGCTCATCCGGCGCATTCGAGAGGAACTGGGCGCTGAGGTCTTTGCGGACGTCTCCACGCTGGCAGAGGGGCTTGCGACTGCCGATTGGGGCGCGACCTATGTGGCGACTACGCTTTCCGGCTATACCGAGGCCACCGAGCCCAAGCCGGAATTACCTGACCTGGCGCTGCTCGAAGCCCTGGCGGCGAGGTTGGATGTTCCAGTCGTTGCCGAAGGGCGGTACAACACGCCGCAACTGGTGCGCCAGGCATTCGGGGCAGGCGCCCATGCGGTAGTCGTGGGAACCATGATCACCAATCCGCGTGAAATCACGCGCATGTTCGTGCGTGACGGCGTGCCGTCATGAGCCGACGGGTTCATCTCGGGCTTGATGTCGGCGGCACGGCCAGCCGCTGGGTTGCGTCCGATGATGGCGGGGAGGTGCTGGCGCGCGGCCAGGCGGGCGGCGCGACAGGGCATATCTTCAATCCCGCCGAGAAGGAGCGCCTGTCTTTGGCGCTTGGCGCGATCGGCAAATCTCTCGCGGAGGCGGGGCTGGCGGCGAAGAGTCTGACCGCCGGCATTACTGGTTATGGCAGCGCGGTGGCCGTCGACGTGAAGGTTCTTGCGGGCCAGGTGCTCGGTATCGAACCCGATGCCATCACCATCATGGATGACATCGTTCTCGCCTATGTCGCCAATTTCGCTCCGGGAGAGGGTCATCTGGTGGCAGCCGGCACCGGGTCGGTGGGTTTGCACATCGCGCAGGATGGCAGCTTCGTTCGGGTTGGCGGAAGGGGCATTCTTATTGACGATGCCGGATCTGGGAGCTGGATCGCGCTCAAGGCCCTCGACCAGATATATCGTATCCTGGATCACACAGGTTCTTTCGCGGGAGCCGAAGCGCTGGCCGAGCAGATGTTCGCAGAGATCGGCGGCAATAGGTGGCACGATGTGCGCCAGTTCATCTATGCCGGAGACCGGGGCCGCATCGGGAGCCTGGCGGTTGCCGTGGCGCGGGCGGCGGAGGCGGGCGATGAGACGGCCCTGGCCATCTTGCGACAGGCCGGTGGCGAGCTTGCGGAATTGGCCAAGGCCATGCGGAGCCGGGTCGGGGAGCGTCCCATCCGGTTTGTCGGCGGCGTGCTGCAATTGCATCCTGTTATCCTCGGCGAAATCAACCGCTGCCTCGACCGCCATGACGTGCGCAGCGCCAATGCGGATGCCGCGCTGGCGGCGGCGCAGCTTAGGGCAGGGCGGCATCAGGCCTGGAACGAGGTGTTGGCGGTCACCTCGTCGCTCGCCTAGGTCGCAAGCGCGCATAGCTCCCACAATCTCCATCACACTGAGCCTTGACAGTGCGCAAATGCGTTGCTAATACGCATAACTAATACGTATTAGCGCATGTTGGAGGAGGGCGCTGATGGCGGTGAAGCGCCTTACCCAGAAAGATATCGCGCGGCTGGCCGGGGTCAGCCAGGCCACCGTGTCGCTGGTGCTCAACGGGACGGACGAGGACAGCCGGCGCATACCGGAGCAGACGCGGGCGCGTATTCAGGAGGTGATCGCCCGCACGGGCTATGTCGCCGATCCCGTGGCGCGCCGCATGGTCAAGGGGCGCAACAATATCCTTGGCGTCTTTACCTACGAGCCGGCTTTCCCTTCGGCGCAGGCGGACTTTTTCGGACCGTTCCTGTTCGGCATCGAAGAGGCGGCGCAGGAGCGCGGCTACGACCTGCTGCTGATGACTGCGGCTGCGCGAGGACGTGACGGTCGCAAGAAGATTTTCGACGAAACCAACCGTCTGCGTCTGGCCGATGGCTGCATCGTTTTGGGGCGGAGCTTCGATCAAGAGGAGTTGACGCGGCTGGTGGCGGGGGATTTTCCCTTCGTCGCGGTGGGGCGCCGCAACGATGCGGGTGGGCCGGTACCCTATGTCGGCGCGGACTATGCCGCTGCGACGGGGGATCTGGTGACGCTGGCATATGGCCATGGGCATCGCGCCTTTGCCTATGTCGGCCCGGACGAGGGTGCGGAATCGACAGTCGATCGCTGGCGCGGGTTTTCCGGGGCATTGGAACGCCCGGCGGAACTGGTCCGGCATTGGCCCGAGGTCGGCAGCGATCCGCAGGCTGTGCTCAAGGCGGTGCGCGAGGCGGGGGCCACGGTGACGTTTTTCACCGAACTGGCCGACGCCATTCCATTCCGGCGCGCGGCGATTGCCGAGGGTCTATCTGTGCCGGGCGACATGTCGGTCGTCGTCCTGGGCAGCCATCTGCGCCCCGGTGTGACGGGAACGAACTTTACGGCCTATGCCATCCCCCGCGAGGAAATGGGCCGGCGCGCGACGCTCGCGCTGGTCGATCAGCTCGAAGGCCATGGCGGCATCGAGCAAACCCTTCTCTCCTGTGAACGGGTCGAGGGCGAAACGCTCGGGCCCATAAAGACCAATGAGTGAGTTGTGAAAGACTATTCAGCAGATATCGCGATCATCGGTGGTGGATTGGGTGGTGTCGCTGCGGCGCTCGCCGCGCTGCGTTCGGGCCGCAAGGTTGTGCTCACCGAGGAATATGACTGGATCGGCGGGCAGATGACCAGTCAGGCGGTGCCCTCGGACGAGCATTCCTGGATCGAGCAGATGGGCGGCAGCCGAACGTTCCGAAATCTGCGCACTGCTATCCGCCAGTTCTATCGCGATCACTATCCGCTCAACGAAGCTGCCCGCAATTGGGGCGATCTCAATCCCGGTGCCGGCTGGGTGAGCCGCATGTGCGTCGAACCCCGCGTGCCGCTGGCGGTGATGGAAGCCTGGCTCACGCCCTATATCGGGGCAGGGCGCCTCAAGCTCCTCAAACCCTATAAACCCGTCGCCGCAGAGATGGATGGCGATCGGGTGCGGGCGGTGACGCTCAGGCACAAGCACAGCGGCGACAAGATCGTCGTTTCCGCCCGCTATGTGATCGACGCCACCGAACTGGGCGACCTCCTGCCGCTCACGGGAACCGAATACGTCACCGGCTTTGAAAGCCAGGCGCAGACGGGAGAACCATCGGCGCCCTCGGAAGCCCAGCCCCAGAACCAGCAGGCGGTGTCCATCTGCTTTGCCATCGATCACGTGGACGGCGACCAGACGATCGATAAGCCCGAGAACTACGATTACTGGCGGTCGGTGCAGCCCGATTTCTGGGGCGGACCGCTTATCGGGTTCAAGGCGCCGCATCCGCGGACGCTGGAGATCACCGAGCGCAGCTTTACGCCCAATCCCGATGACGATCCGCTGCTGGTCGATGCCGACCAGCGCCGCAATGCGGGGGACGCTAACCTGTGGACTTTCCGCCGCATCGCTGCGCGGCGCAACTTCGTGCCGGGAGCCTACGAGTCCGACATCTGCCTCGTCAATTGGCCGATGATCGACTATTTCGAGGCGCCGATCATCGATTGCACCGAGGACGAATACGAATATCGGCTCAAGCGGGCCGCTGAACTTTCCTATGCGGTCTTCTACTGGCTGCAGACCGAGGCGCCGCGCGTCGATGGCGGGCAGGGCTTTCCGGGGCTGCGTCTGCGGGGCGACGTGACCGGCACCGAACATGGGCTCGCCATGGCGCCCTATATCCGCGAAAGCCGCCGCATCAAGGCGGTGACCACCATCGTCGAGCAGGATCTTTCCTACGCCGTGCGCGGAGAGGCGGGAGCCGTCCATTATCGCGACAGCGTCGGCACCGGCATGTACCGGATCGATCTGCACCCGTCGACCGGTGGGGACAATTACATCGACGTGCCCTCGTGCCCGTTCGAAATTCCGCTCGGAGCGCTGCTGCCGCGCGAGCGCTCGAATCTGTTGCCGGCGGGCAAGACCATCGGGACCACCCACATCACCAATGGCTGCTACCGGCTCCATCCGGTCGAGTGGAACATCGGCGAAGTCGCCGGCCTGCTTGCCGTCTACTGCCTCGATACCGAGACGACACCGCATGCCGTGCAGGCGGACGATCGCCAGCTCGAGGACTTCCAGGGCCTGCTTCACCGCGAGGGGGTGGAGATCCGCTGGCCCGAAATCCGGGGATACTGACCCCACGCGAACATCGATATCCAGAGGAGGAAACAATGACATCGATGAATACGCTCAAATCGACGACGGCGCTGGCTGGCCTGATTCTGCCGCTGGCCGCCGGCCCGGTTCTGGCGCAGGATCAGATCGATCTGCGCATGACCATCTGGAGCGCCAACGAGGCGCATCTGGCGATGTTCAACGAGATCGCCGCCGGCTTTACCGAAACTCACCCCAATGTCTCGGTGACTTTCGATTCCCTGCCGTTCGACAACTACACGACGACGCTGACCACCCAAATCGCCGGCGGCAACGCGCCCGACTTGGCCTGGATTTTGGAAACCAGCGCCGCCGACTTCGTCAATTCCGGTGCGCTGGCACCCCTGAGCGAAGCCTTCGCCAATGCCGAAGGTTACGATCTCGATGACGTCACCGAGCAGGCGACGGCGCTCTGGCGCGCCAATGGCGAGCTCTATGCCTATCCGTTCTCGACCTCGCCCTTTGCCATGTTCGTCAACAACGATCTCATTGCCGAGGCCGGGGCGCAAACGCCGGCCGAATTTATCGAAGCAGGCGATTGGACCTGGGAGAACGCGATCGAGACCGCAGCGGCGGTCGGCGCCAACGGTGCCGATGGGCTGATCGTACGCGATTTCAACTATCAGATCTGGCAAAACCTTGCTTCGATCTGGCGCGGCTGGGGTGCATCGCCCTGGAGCGCGGACGGAAACACCTGCACCTTCGCCGAACCGGAAATGGTCGAGGCGATGAGCTTCATCCACGACGCCATCTTCAACAAGGGCGCCATGCCTGGGCCGGGCGAAAGCGTCGATTTCTTCGCCGGCGATGCTGCGATGACCATCACCCAGATCTCCCGCGCCTCTCTTCTGCCGCAGGGTGAGGATGCGTTCGATTGGGACCTTGTGCCGCTTCCGGCCGGGCCGGCGGGCGAATACGCCGTGATCGGGCAGGCGGGTATCGGCGTCTTCCAGATGGGCGACAATGTGGACATGGCGGTGGAATTCCTCGCCTATATGTCGAACCCTGAAAACAGCGCCAAGCTCGCCCAGTTCTTCCCGCCGGCGCGCCAGAGCCTGCTCAATGCCGAGACGCTGGGGGAAACCAACCCGCTGCTCTCGCCAGAGCAGATCGAAAGCGTCGTGATTGCAGGCATTGCGAACGGCCAGGTTCTGCCGGGGCATGAAGGCTTTGCCGAAATCCAGCAGGTGGTGCGAGCCGAACTCGATGCGCTCTGGACCGCGGACGCCGATGTTCAGGCGGTGCTGACCTCGGTCTGCAACCGCATCGCACCGATGCTCTGATCTGGTTGTCGGGAACACGCCAATGACCGTCGCGGCACAATCATCATCAACCGGCAAGACGCGCAAGCGGCACTTCTGGACGATGGAGCGCCGCGACGCTCTGGCCGGCTATCTGTTCATCGCTCCGCAACTGATCGGGATCATCACCTTCGTTTTGATCCCGCTGGGGCTGGTGTTCTGGTACTCGCTGCACGAATGGAACGTTTTGGCGCAAACGTTCCGGTTCCAGGGCCTGGGCAATTACCAGGCGCTGTTGAGCGATCCCGGCCTGCCGCAGGTGCTCGGTGCCACCGTACTGTTTTCGGTGGGCCTCGTCGTCTTCAACATGTCGCTGGCGCTGCTGCTGGCAGTGCTTTTGGACCAGAAGCTCAAGGGCATCACGGTTTACCGGACACTGTTTTTCTCGCCGGTCGTCGTCTCGCTCGTCGCCTGGACCATCGTGTGGAGCTTTCTGCTTCAGAACAATGGCGGCATCAACGCCATTCTGGCGCTGTTCGGAGTCGAGGGGCCGAATTGGCTGCGGGAACCGACCACGGCGATGATTTCGGTGATCGTCGTACAGGTGTTCAAGAATGTGGGGCTCAACATGATCCTTTTTCTCGCCGCGCTGCAGGGCGTGCCGCGGGAACTTTACGAGGCGGCGCGGGTCGATGGAACGCCGGCATGGGCGCAGTTCACACGCATCACCATGCCGATGATCAGCCCGACCATTCTGCTGACTTCGATCATCACCATCGTGGGATCGCTCCAGGTCTTCGCCCAGATCGCGGTTCTTACCCAGGGCGGGCCGGGAATGTCGACGACGGTGCTCGTCTATTACCTCTACCAGCAGGCCTTCCAGTTCCACAAATTCGGCTATGGCGCGACGCTCTCGATTCTGTTGTTCCTGATCGTCGCGGCTCTGACCTTCGCCCAATGGCAGATGCGCCGGAGGCTCGTCTTCTATGAAAACTGATCTCTCGCCGGCGATGAAGGTCGTGGTCTACGGACTGATGACGGTACTGCTCATCCCCTTCGTCTTTCCGACCTGGTGGATGGTCACCTCTTCGGTCAAGCCGATCTCGGACATTTTTGCCTTTCCGCCTGAAATCGTACCCCGGCGGGTCGATCTTTCGACCTATGCGCAGGTGTTCGAGCTGCAGCCATTTGCGCAGCAGTACTGGAACTCGGCCTATATCGCGGCGCTGGTGACGGCAGGGACGATGCTGTTCTCCTCGATGGCGGGCTACGCTTTCGCGCGCATCCGCTTTCCCTTCGCCAATACCCTGTTCATGGTGGTGCTGCTCGGTCTCTTGATCCCTGCCGAGGTCACCATCGTGCCGCTGTTCCAGATGTTTCTGGGCTGGGACATGATCAACACTCATTGGCCGCTGATCCTGGTGCCGATCTTCGGGGCGCCCTCGGTGTTCGCGACTTTCGTCATGCGTCAGTTCTTTATCGCGCTGCCAAAGGAACTCGAGGAAGCGGCGCGGGTCGATGGGCTGGGACGGTTCAAGATCTTCTGGACCATCGCGTTGCCGCTGGCGCGGCCGGCGCTGGGGGCGGTGGCGATCTTCACCTTCCTCCATTCATGGAATCTCTATCTCGAGCCGATCGTGTTCCTGTCTTCACCCGAATTATTCACGCTTCCCCAGGCGCTGACCCAGTTCACCGACGCCTATGGCGGGGCAATGTGGAACATCCAGCTTGCGGCGGCCACAATGACCGCCATCCCCGTGCTCATCGTTTTCATCATCGCCCAGCGCCAGTTCGTTGAGGGGCTGGCTCATACCGGTCTCAAGGGTTGACCCATGGCTTCCGTTACACTTTCCGACGTCAGAAAATCCTACGGCAAGGCCGAAGTGATCCACGGGGTGGACGTTTCCATCGCCGATGGCGAGTTCGTCGTTCTTGTCGGCCCCTCGGGCTGTGGGAAATCGACACTGCTGCGCATGCTCGCAGGGCTGGAAACGATCAGTGGCGGCACGATCGAGATCGGCCACACCGTGGTCAACGATCTCGAGCCCAAGCAGCGCGATATCGCCATGGTCTTCCAGAATTACGCGCTTTATCCGCATATGACCGTTGCGGCCAATATGGGCTTCTCGCTCGAACACCGGGGCACGTCCAAAGCCGAGATTGCCGAGCGGGTGCAATGGGCAGCAGGTATCCTGGGGCTTGGCGATTATCTTGAGCGTTATCCGCGTCAGCTTTCGGGCGGTCAGCGCCAACGCGTCGCCATGGGACGGGCCATCGTGCGCAATCCGCTGGTGTTTTTGTTCGACGAACCGCTTTCCAATCTCGATGCCAAGCTGCGCGTGGTGATGCGCGGCGAGATCAAGGCGCTGCATCAGCGGCTGAAAACCACGACGGTTTACGTGACGCACGACCAGGTCGAGGCCATGACCATGGCCGACAAGATCGTGGTGCTCAATGGCGGCCGGATCGAACAGGTCGGTGCGCCGCTCGAGCTTTACGATCGGCCGGCCAACCAGTTCGTTGCGGGGTTTATCGGTTCGCCGGCCATGAATTTCATCCCGGGCTCGATCGGTCCGGACGGTTTTGCCGCCGACGGCATCGTCCTGCCGCTGCCCGCCCCGGTGGCGGCTCGAGGCGACGCAATTTATGGCATCCGGCCCGAACATTTCGTGCTTTCGTCCGATGGGCTGGCTGCCGAAGTGCTGGTGGTCGAGCCGATGGGGTCGGAAACCCAGGTGACCATGAAGCTCGGCACGGCTCAGGTGATCGGCGTGTTCCGCGAACGCGTGGCTGCTCTGCCCGGCGAGACGATCTTCGTGGTCCCTGAGGTTCCGCTGGTCCATCTGTTCGATGCCGAAACCGGCGCTCGCATCAACTGAAAGCTTTGCGATGACCGACCATTTCCATGCCGCTCTCAAGAGCGGAGCGTTTCCCATAGCCGTCTCTTTGCCGCGTCACGACATGGCGCTGGCCGAGGCGGCGCGGGATGCGGGGGCAGATGCGCTCAAGCTGCACCTTAACGCCTATCATCGCGCCTCGGGAACGACCTTTGGCTCGTTCGAGGAGGAGCGGCCGTTCATTGAAGCGGTGGCAAGTCTCGGTCTGCCGCTGCTGGTGATGGCCGGACAGGAAACTGTGCCGAGCGCGGGGGAAATGGAGGCGCTCGCCGATTTGGGGTTTGAGGGCTTCAACGTCTATTTCGCGCATATGCAACCGCATCTTCTCGCTTGCCGGCTGCGGCCGATGCCGGCCATGGCCGACACGAGCACGGAGGCGGATCTGGCAGAGATGAATGCGCTGCCCGGCGCGATCATCGAAGCGTCAATCGTGCCCTTTTCCGCCTATGGCACCCCGCTCGATGAAGCCGATCTCGATGCCTACCGTGCCATTGCGCAAAAGAGCGCCGCCCCAGTTATCGCCCCGAGCCAAAAGCGCTTCGTGCCCGGGGATACGGCTCGGCTCAGAGAGGCTGGTATCGCGGGCGCGTTGCTGGGCGTCGTGGTCACTGGTGATACGCCCGACGGCCTGCATGATGCGGTCGCGCCTATTGTGCAGGCAGCGCGGCAGATGCGGCACTAGCAGCCAGTCATTGCCCTACCAGATGCTGGTGATCATCCGTATCGAGGTGATGGCGAGGAAGGCGGCGAAGCACCAGCGCAGGGCGAGTTGAGGAATGGAATGAGCGATCCTCACGCCGAGCGGGGCGGTGAGCATCGAGGTGGGAATGATGGCGATGAGGCCGGCGAGATTGACATAGCCCAGCGAAAAGGGCGGCAAGTTCTCGGCGCCCAGGCCGAACAGGGCATAGCCGATGGTGCCGGGAATGGCGATGATCAGCCCGATCGCGGCGGCCGTGCCGACGGCGAGGCGGATGGGATAGGTGAAAAACGAGAGGATGGGCACCGCGAGCGTGCCGCCGCCGATCCCCATCATTACCGAGATCAGCCCGATGACCATCGAAAGGAACTGCTTGAGCGGCGTCTTTGGCATCGGCCTGGGGGCGACATTGTCGGCGGGTTTGAACGCCATGTTGATGGCGACCAGCGCCGCGATCACCGCAAAGACCAGTGTGAGCACGGCGCCCGAGACGTTGCCACCGACCACGGTTCCCAAAACCACGCCCAATGCGATCCAGGGCCCCCAGCTTTTGAGCAATGCGGTATCGACGCTGCCGCGCTTCCAATGGGAACGGGCCGAGATAAAGCCGGTGAAGATGATGGTGGCAAGGGAGGTGCCCACAGCTACGTGCATGCGCACCGCTTCGGATATGTCGAGCGCCAGGAATACGAAAAACAGCACCGGCACGATGACAATGCCGCCGCCCACGCCGAGCAGGCCGGAGACGATGCCGGCAACAGCGCCGGTCGCGATCAGGATGCCGAGCAGGAACAGTGCTTGGCCGGGGTCGACGTCGAACATGGATGTTGAACCTTGAGGGAAAGAGGCGGAGCACGTGGGGCGCTCCGCCGGGAAGGGAGATCAGACGACCTTTACGGTGATCTCGCCAACGCTATCGATGCTGGCGACGATAGTGTCGCCGCGCTCGACGGCGCCGACGCCCGAGGGGGTGCCGCTCATGATCACGTCGCCGGGCTGGAGCGTGAAGTAGCGCGAAAGGATCGAGATCATTTCCGGTACTTTCCAGAGCATCTGGTTGAGATCGCCTTCCTGGCGCGTCTGGCCATTGACCGCCAGGGCGACTCTCCCCTGGTCGGGATGGCCGATACGACTGGCGGGAACCAGAGAGCCGCAGGGAGCAGATGCCTCGAAGCTCTTGGCGACCTCCCAGGGGCGGCCGAGCTTTTTGGCTTCGCCTTGGAGATCGCGGCGGGTCATGTCGAGCCCGACGCCATAGCCATAGACGTGGTCAAGCGCGTCATCGACGGCAATATCGGTGCCGCCCTTGGAGAGCGCGACGACCATTTCGACCTCGTGATGCACGTCCGAGGTTTCCGTGGGATAAGGGAAGGTGCCGTCAGTAATCACCGCCGCTCCGTGCTTGAAAAAGAAGAAGGGCGGCTCCTTGTCGGGATCGTGGCCCATCTCGACGGCATGGGCGGCGTAGTTGCGACCGATGCAGAAGATGCGGTTGACCGGGAAAAGTTCGCTCGAACCTTCGACCGGCAGGGTCGGGATCGGGTTGGGGGCGATCACGAAACCGGCGGTCGGATTGGCCCTGAGTGCACTTTCGCTCATTTTTAGCTCCTAACGTGTGCGTAGTATTCGATGCGTTTTTCCAGCCGGCCGACAAGGTCCGCCATGGTCAAGGCAAAGGTGAACAGAAGGACGACGAGCGCCCAGAAATGGCTCATCAGGAAGTTCTGCTGATAGAGCGAGAACAGCGCGCCAACGCCGATGATCGACACCAGCAACTGGCCGATGACAACGCCCTTGACGCCGCGGACCATGCCGAGCCGGATGCCGGCGAGGATTTCGGGCAGGGCGGCGAGCAGCACGATCCTGGCGCGCTCCCGGCGATTGGCGCCGAACGAGCGGGACATCTCGATCAATGATGGCGAGATGTTCTGAACCCCAGCGCGGGTATCGAGGACAATGATCCAGACGGCGAACATAAAGACCGTGACGACCACTGTGGGCGTGCCCAGGCCGAACAGGATCATGAAGATGGGGACCAGCGCCGACAGAGGAGCCGAGAGGAAGATGTTGACCCACATGTTGAGCATGTTGTCGATGGGCTTGAAGAGCCCCATCAGAATGCCGATGGAAATCCCCACGACGAGGGACAGCGCCATGCCCAGGGCGTAGGATGAAAGAGTGATCCAGACGGCCTCGGCAAAGCTTCTGGCGGTGACGACCTCGGCCATGGCGACGAGCACCGAGGAAAAGGGCGGGAACAGCATCAGCAGTTCGAGCTGGCCCACGATCTCCCAGATGATCAGCCAGACGACCAGAGAGGCCATTCTGGGTACTCTATGTCCGAACAGGGTCATGGCTCAGTCCACGTATTTCTTGATGCCGTGCCAGATGTCCTCCACCGTCTCGAGGTAAACCTCGTTGCGGCGCAGGGCATCGGGACCGATATCGCCGGGAATGTCGGGATCGATGATCTCGGACACCCGGCCGGGGCGCGGGGAGAGCAGGACAATGCGGTCCGAGACGTAGACGGCTTCTTCGATCGAGTGGGTGACGAAGATAAAGGTCTTCTTTTCCACTTCGCGCAGGCGGATCAGATCCTCCTGGAACTTGCGGCGGGTTTGTTCGTCCACGGCCGAAAAAGGCTCGTCCATCAAAAGGACGTCGGCATTCACCGACAGGGCGCGGGCGAGGCCGACGCGCTGGCGCATGCCGCCCGAGAGCTGGTGCGGATAGCTTTTCTGGAAGCCGTCGAGGCCCACTTGCTTGACATAGTGGTTGGCGATCTCTTCGCGCTCGCGTTTGGCCTTGCCCTGCATCTTAAGGCCGAAGGCGGCGTTTTCGAGCACGCTCGCCCAAGGCAGGAGCGCAAAGTCCTGAAACACGAATGCGCGCTCGGGGCCCGGTGCCGTTACGGGCTTGCCATTGACGAGGATTTCGCCATGGGTGGCCGGCAGCAGCCCGGCGATGATCTTGAGCAAGGTGGTTTTGCCGCAGCCCGATGGCCCCAGAAGGCTGGTCAACTGCCCGGTCTGGAAGTCGAGATTGATGTCCTTGAGCGCCACCACCTCGGTGCCATAGACCTTGGAGACGTTACGCACCTCGATGATCTTGTTCGATCCCACGGGCTGGGCTCCGTTCTCGATTGTTTCGGCACTTGCGAGTTTCATTTCACACTCCGTTTTTCCGGGCGGAACAGCAGGGTTTCGATCCATTGCAGCACGCCAACGGCGAGCACCGCGAACAGGACGATCGAGGCGATGGTTGCGTACATGTGGGCGAAATTGGCCACCGAGCGGTGGAAGGTGATGAGGTCGCCGATGCCGGTCGGGGTGATCAGCAGTTCGGCAAGCACGACGCCCGAAAACCCCTCTGCGACGCCGAGCCGGATGCCGGCGAACATCATGGGGCTGGCGGCGGGAATGACCACATACCAGATCTGCTGGCGCCGGTTGCCCATGAAGGAATGGCACATGGAAACAAGCGAGCCGGGCACGTTGCGGACGGCCTTGTAGGAGTTGATGGTGATGACCGGCATGGCGAGCATCACGACGGCCACGACCTTGGCGGCAAGACTGATGCCGTAGATGAAGGTCACCAGGGGGATGAGCGCCGCCATAGGGGCGGCCTGCATGACGATGAAGATCGGCAAGGCCAGCCATTCGACATCTTCGCGCAAACCCATGGCCACGCCCATGGTGACACCGACGAGAAGAGAAAAGGCGAGACCGATCAGCAGCGGCTCGACCGTGCGCAGATAGGCCATGCCCATGGAGCCATCGGCCAGCATGGACCAGAAGGCTGCCACGGTGGCCGAGAAGGTCGGGAACGAGAAATTGAACCCCGAGCGGCCCGCCAGTTCCCAGGCGAGGGCGAACAGGGCGATCGAAAGCAGTTTCCAGATCAGAGGCACTTCCACGAGGCGGGCCAGAAAGCCGGGGGCGTCAGATCGGTCACGCAGCAGGGCGGCATCGGCCGTGTGCAGGCTAGACATGAAGTCACCAGAAGCTCGAGAAAAAGAGAGGGGCAGGCCAGGCGATTCAGACCGGCCCCTCATGCTTACTGTCGTGCGGCGTCCAGAGGGCCGAAGTCCCAGAACATCGAAACATCGGTTTCGCCCTCGGGTGCGGTAACCTGACCGGCGGCAACGAGGAATTCGAGGTCGTCGGTCACATCCTCGGGCGTGCCCCCGCCCAGCGGGAGTACACCGCCCTCGACGGCCTCGGTGTAGAAGGCCGCGACATCGCCGGCTGCTTCCGCCGGAAGATCGGGCAGAAGATCGTATTGCTCGCGCCATTCGGCGACGCGTTGGGGATTTTCGTTGATGTCTTCCCAGGTGCCGAGCAGTTCCTCGACGAAGACGGCGACGTCCTCGCTGCGGCTTTCCAGGAAATTGGTGTTGGCATAGAGCGCTTCGTCGGTGGCATTGACGCCTTCGACGGGCAATTGCACGAACTTGCCCGGCGCTTCTTCCTCAAGCAACCGCATGGAGGCGGCATCGACGATCGTGGCGTTGATCGTACCCTGCAATAGCGCACCTGCCCGTACTTCGGCGCCCGGAACGTAGCTGAGGTTTGAGAACTGGATGCCATGCTGGCTTTCCATGAGCCGCATCAGCGCTTCGGTGCCCGAGCCGCGTGAGTGAACGGTGACCTCCTGGCCATCGAGGTCTTCCCAGCCCGAATAGACTTCGGAATTGACCACCGGGAAGAACAGAAGCGTGGTCATCCTGTAGAACATGCGGATCGGGGCGTTGGAATTCTGAATAAAGGCATAGGGCGCGCCAACTCCGATATCGGCCTGTCCGCCGACCACGGCCTGGCTTGCGACATCCTCGGAATTGAAGAATGTGAGCTCCATGGGCACGCCGCGTTCCTTGGTGCGCTCCATGGCGACAAGGAGCCCCAGGCTTTCGACGCTTGCGATATCGCCCATGGCGACACGCATCGGCGCTTCCTGGGCCCAGGCAGGCAGGGCGCTGAGCGAGATGCCGGCCATCATGGTCACCGAGACCATGGCGCTCGCCAAGATGTTGCGGGTTGTTTTCATAAGTTCCTCCTCCCTTACGAAATGACTTTCCGGAGAGGGTGGCCCTCCTTGCGCGCAACCAAATCCGGAATGGTTTGATGATTTCATCAAATTGGTTGAAGGTCAACTGCCCTTTGGTGAGAGCGGTGCTTGGAGAAGGGTTCTGTGTAAATAATTGAAATATAGCGATAATGATGAACTTATTTGGCCCATTTTTGCTTTTGCCGTGTTTCGTGTAATCCGAAATGGTCGCGTCGATTGGATTGACACAAGCGAAAATCCGGCTAGGTTGCGGATAACCAATCGAAATTGGTTTAGGCGATGGATATTGCAGACGATCACGATACGAGTGGCGAGGGCAACGGTGCGACCCTGGTGCAGTTGCGTGCCTGGCTGACCCGCCACAACTTTCCGCCCAACACGCGTCTTCCGGCCGAACGCGAGCTTTCCGAACAGCTCGGAGTTTCGCGGGCGGATCTAAGAAAGGCGCTGGCGACGCTGGAGGCGGAAGGCCAACTCTGGCGGCATGTGGGCAAGGGCACCTTTACCGGCAGTCGGGCGATAGAAGTGCTCAGCCTGGCCGAGATCGACCGGGAAACCAATCCCGCCGAGGTTATGCGTACCCGGCTCCTGATCGAGCCGATCATTGCCCGGGAAGCGGCGCTCAATGCCACATCACGCCATGTGGAAGCCATGCATCGCTGCGTCCAGCGCACGCGCCGGGCGGGCACATGGCGCCAATATGAGGCGGCGGACAACGAGCTGCACCGATGCATCGCCGAAGCGACGGACAACCGGCTGTTGCTGGCCTTGTTCGACGCGCTCAACGCCGTCCGACGTGCGGTGGTGTGGGGAATGCTCCGCTCCAACGCGGACCGTCCGCCAGCCGATCACCATTCCTTCGCCGAGCATGACCGCATCATTACGGCCATCGAGCAGCGCGACCTAGAAGGGGCGGGGCAGGCGATGTATCAGCACCTCCGCGCGGTCGAGCGCCATCTCCTGGAGCCGCCATCGGCCGGTCAGTAGGAAGCGATCAGTGCTTAGTCCCGCTTCCGCAGGCCAAGAATGGCGGCTTTTTCTTCTTCGGGGTTCATGCACAGTTCGCCATTGCCGCGCTCGACAAGAAAACCGCTGGCCAGCAGGTAGTCGAGTATGACGTCGGCGGTCTTGGCGTGGACCTTGCGCCAATGGCCGATCGCCGTTTCGGCCTCACTCAGCAATCGCTCGCGGGTGAAGATCGGAGTCTGTTGAAAAAGGGTCAGGCTTATGGCTGCGGCTTTTACCACCTCGGGCCCCGATTTTGCCTCCAGCATTTCGATGATCTGCCGGATAGAGGGCCTTTCCTTGTTTCGGAAGCGCTCGGGCCGCGTCTCCTGCGGTGCCTCGGGCTGTTCGGCGGGCGTGGCGTCGGCTTCGCCCGCGATCTCGGCCAATAACTTGGTCATGATCGGCAGCACCTTCGTGTCGAAATACTGGACCGAGACGGCGGCGCTCACACTGATGCCGTTTTTCGCAAGGCTAAATTGAACGCGGTCGGGCTGGGCCGGCTTTTTCTCCTGGCTCTCCGGGCGCTCGGTTTCTTCGTTCATGAGGGCGAAGGCGTGGCGGGTGTTGGAATCCATGGTGCGCGGCATCGATGGTGCTTGGGAGACCCATCCTGCCTAGGTCGATTTGCAGGCCGCGCGTAGGCCCACAATCGCCTTATGGTTTCCAAGTGGTAAATCTTCACAAGCGCCAGGCCCCTGCCGGGCAATCAGGCGGGAACGGGCTCGGCGAGGGAGCGGCCGGCAGGAATGGTCGGACCGGCGGTGTTGAGCTGTTCGACGGCAAAGCCGGCGGCCGACTTGTACTTGGCCATGAACGCGCTGCGCTCCTCGGCTGGGATCACATCATCGATATTGTCGAAAACGCCGCCGCAGCGCTCATCGACGATATTGAGAAGGCCAAAGGGACCAGCGCTGCGGTTGCGCAAGATGACTTCGGAAATCGGCCCACAGAGCTTCTCGTTATATACTGCGAGCGCGGAAGGGTTTACGCCCTTGTCGAGGATAGCTGCCCCCAGCACGCGCGCATCGACAATGGCCTGGCTGGCTCCGTTCGAGCCGGTCGGATACATCGCGTGTGCGGCATCGCCCATCAGCACAACCGGTCCGTCCTGCCAGGTATCGACGGGATCGCGGTCGATCATGGGGTTTTCATAGGCAATTTCGGCCCGGCTTAGAAGGTCGGGTACGTCCAGCCATTGATAGCGCCAATCGGCGAAATGGCCGATGAACTCATCGATTTCGACAGGCCGGAACCAGCCGCTGTTCTTCCATCCATCGGCACTGTCGAGTGTGCGTTCGGCAATCCAGTTGACGGTCGCCAGCCCGGTATCGGGATCGACGGGAGAAATTGGATAAAAGACCAGCCGGTGCCGGTGCGTGCCAAAGCCCACAAAGGACGATCCCGTGCGGATCGGGCGCGCCTTGGTGGTGCCGCGCCACATGATGGCGCCTCCCCAGTTGATGGGAGGCTGATCGGGATGCATCTGGGCGCGAATTTCCGAATGGATACCATCCGCCGCAATCAGCAACGTGCCAGATTCGTTGGTCGCTGTTCCATCTGTAAGCCGGATGTGGGCCGATACCGTGCCATCAGGAGCGATGTCGTAACCAGTGACCTTGTGCCCGAGCTTGACGCAATCGGGGCCGGCCCGTTCGATCAGCTTGCGGTAAAGCAGCATATGGAGCCTGCCGCGGTGGGCCGAATATTGCGGCCATTTGTAACCGGCGAGCAGCCCGCGTGGTTCGGAATAGATATCGTTGCCGTTGAGCCCGACCAGCGCCCATTCCTTGGAGGGAACGCCGATGGTGTCGAGATCGTCGGGGCCGATACCCAGGTCGTAAAGCTCGCGGACGGCATTGGGCTGCAGGTTGATGCCCACGCCGAGCGGCGCCAATTCGCGAACCGACTCAAAGACGGTGAAAGGCACGCCGATCTGGTGCAGCGTCAGCGCCATGGCCAAACCGCCAATGCCGCCGCCGGCGATGATTACGCGTGGTTCGCTCACCCTGTTTTCCTTGTAAGCACTGTTGTTTTGGCCCGGTAGTATAGAATCGGGCCGCTCCTGTCCAATCGGCCTAAGGTCGAGTGCTATTGCACGATGTAGAGATCGATGTGGACGGCGCTGGCCAGCCGCGCGCCCGTGCCCACAAACATGGTCTTGTTGATCCAGGCGTAGCCGGGATGGCCGGTTTCGAGCCGAGCGCCCGAGCGCATGTAGTAGGATTGCGGCGGACACGGCTCGCCGGCGGCGAGTTTGGCAATCACGTCAGAAGGGCCATGACGCACACCGAAATTGCGGATTTCGATCACCGCGCCGTCGTCGGTTTCGAAGGCATAGCGCGCGTCGAGTTCGGCGACCCCGCCGTCGAGAACGGTTTGCCAGTCGGCCCCGATATCGAGAATGCGCCCGGAGATATCCGGACCATGGACGCGTCCGCCCTTGATGGGAATGACGCGGCGGGTGCCGCTGATGGCTGGCCCGACGTCCAGGGGCTTGGAGAGATCGACTTCGAGCGTGCAGAAAAAGGTGAGCGTGGGGGTGGGTAAGGACGGCAAAAATCTACTCCTGAAACGAAACCCGGCCGACAAAAGCGACCGGTCGCGAATGCTTGCAGCATTTTGCGACACAGTCGAGCGCTAAGGCATTTCAGGAAAGAAGGGGCGGCCGCAGCCGCCCCTTCTGCGATTAATCGCGAACCGATTTGAGGCTGTATTGGGCAGGATCGATCACCGGAAGCTCGCCATCGGCCAGCGCGTTCTGGAAATATTCGATCAGCGGCACGGCATAAGCCACATGGCTGTCCTCATGGACCGAGGGATCGGCGGCGATCGCCTCGGCGAAGGTGTCGTAACCGTCGCGGCCCAGAGCAGTGAAGGAGTTCGTCGCGACCCTGTAGGTGGCCGCGAGGTCGATTTCACTCCATTCTCCAGAGGTGCGGTCCTTGACCTCTACGTTGAGAATCCGCTCACCCTTGGGCGCCCCTTTGTCCACGTCGAACCGCAGATGAGAAGCATAGGGAAAGGCGCCGGTCGAACCCGAAGTCAGCGAATAGTCGGCGGCATCTTCGAGCACGGAGACCACCTGTTCGCCGGTGAGATCAACGGTGGCGAGGGTGTTGGAGAAGGGGAGCATGGTGTAGGCGTCGGCCACCGTGAATGGTCCGGCGAGGAATTGGCTGCGGACGCCGCCCGAGTTCTGGATGGCGATATCTGCCTGGGGCAGATAGTGCAGGAAGCTGTCGGCGACGTAATAGGCCGCATAGCTTCCGGTCGGGGTTTCTCCGGTTTCGAATGCCTCGGGAATGCGCTCGAAGCCCAGCGTTTCGGTGACCGTGCCGATCTGCTGTGTGCGGAATTCTTCCAGTTCGGTGCTGTAGGGGGCAAGGAGTTCGGTCACCTGAGCCGAAGGTTCGACGACAGCAAGCGTCCGGCTCTTCTCGATGAAGTCGAGGACCTGTGCCTGGGCGGCCTCGTCCAATTCATGAAACTGCTCGTCCTCCCCTTCAGTGCGGAAAGGGCCCTCGACCGGCAGGATGATGTTGCCTTCGGCGCTCAGCACATTGCCATCGCCGTCAAAGGCGACGTCGAGAACGCCCATGCCGTGGGCCATTTCCCAAGCCTGGGCGATGTAAACGGGGGCGCCATCGGAGGAATCCACGATGGTGGGATAGTCTCCGTCGACTTCGAGACCCAGTTGGGCGATTTCGCCGGTGCTGTCGAGCAATTCGTGGGTGTCGCCGCCGATGATCACATCGATGCCGGCAACTTCGGCAGCCAGTTCCTGGTCGAGATCGTAGCCGAGATGGCTGAGGACGATGATCTTGTTGACGCCTTCGGCTTCCAGGGCGGCGATGTGCTCGCGCACCGTCTCGTATTCGGGAGAGAACTCAACCGCCTCGGTCACCATCGAGGATTCCACGGTCTTTTCCACCTTGAGAACGCCGACGATACCGATCTTTTCGCCTTCGACCTCCTTGACGATGTAGGGGAGGAGGTCGGCGCCGTGCAGCGGGCTCGCTTCGGTCGGGTGCACATTGCCGCCCAGGATTGGGAACGTTGCCATGTCGACAAGTTCGCGCAGCAGCTCCTCGCCCTCGTCGAACTCGTGATTGCCGATCTGGTAGGCATCCAGGCCCAGGGCATTGAAGACCTCGAAATCAGCACGGCCCTTGAAGAGGCTGAAATAAAGCGTGCCGTTCAATTCGCCGCTGTTGAGAACGAGCGTCTGGGGCGTGCGCATCTCTTCGATCAGCGTGGCGATACGCGCGAAGCCGCCGAGTTGGGCGCGGACCGGCTGACCATTGATCGTGAGATCGTAGTCACTGCCCTCGAGATGGGAATGATGGTCATTGGTGTGCAGAATCTGGAGCTCGAAGGCGCTTTCCTGCGCCGCAGCGGTTCCTGCCAAGACCCCCGAAATGCCGAGGGTAAAAGCCAACGCGCTCACTGACGTGGAGAGATGGGGAAGGCGCATTCGGGCATCCTTTCAGAATCGGTCGAGAAAGAGAAACGATCGCCTAATGCCCTGTTGTGACGTTGGTATTACGAACCGGTGCCGTGGTGTTCACCTACGATAGCGTAGGGGCATGATCGGCGCCAGGAAAGGGAACGCCGAACGATCCGACCCATTGCTCTAACAGGATATGGAGGTCCATCATGGCACAGCCTCAGTTTGAGAGAGATCCGGCAGAAGGTGGCCTGGATGTCGTCGAGCACGAGCTTGCGCGGCAGGCCCAGCCGTTGCCGGTCATGGCCGAAAAACGCGGAGGGCGCGGATTCGGCCTTGCAGCGGAACTGCTCGTTCTATCGATCGCGGCGGTGGCGCTTATTCTCATCTGGCGTCGACGTCCGACGGCCTAGCGCAATGGCCGATTTCCACGCCGCCCGAAAGAGGATGGTCGAGGCCCATCTGGCCGGACGCGGGATCGAGGACAGACGGGTTCTGGCGGCAATGGGAAAGGTGCCGCGAGAGCGATTCGTCGAACCCGGGATGGAGGAATTTGCCTATTCCGACGCCGCTCTTTCGATCGGGGAGGGGCAGACGATCTCCCAGCCCTATATCGTTGCGCATATGGTCGAAGCTGCCCGCATCGGAGCCGGAGACAAGATTCTGGAGGTCGGAACCGGATCGGGTTACGCGGCGGCTGTCATGGCGGAACTGGCCGAAACCGTTTTTACCATCGAACGCCATGACGCGCTCGCCCAGAATGCCAGTCAGCGCCTTACTTCGCTCGGATACATCAATGTGCATGTTCGGATCGGCGATGGCAGCCTGGGCTGGCCCGACAACGCTCCCTTCGACGCCATCATCGTGGCCGCTGGTGGGCCCGTCGTGCCAGAAGCCCTCAAGGAGCAATTGGCGATCGGTGGCCGCTTGGTCATTCCGGTGGAGAGTGCGTTCGGGCATCAGCGGTTGGTTCGGCTGACGCGGGTTGCCGACGGCAGGTTCGAGGAGGAGGATCTGGGCGGGGTACTCTTCGTGCCGCTGGTGGGTGAGCAGGGGTGGAAAGACGATGCGTGGGCCCCGGCAATCCGCACGAGTCTCGCCGACCGCATCGCAATAATTGCCGAAGACCTGCCTGACCCCGGTGACCCTGCCTTCGGCACCGCGTTCGATCGGTTCGCGGATCGGCGCGTGGTGCTTCTGGGGGAGGCCACACATGGCACGTCGGAATTTTACCGCGCGCGGGCGGCCATCACCCGGCGCCTGGTGGAAAGACACGGCTTTACGATCATTGCCGTGGAGGCCGATTGGCCTGACGCCGCAGCAGTCAACCGTTATGTGCGTCATCGACACGCCCGCGAAGATGCTCCACCGCCTTTTCAGCGATTTCCCGTCTGGATGTGGCGCAACCGGGAGGTGGATGGCCTTCTGCGTTGGCTGCGCGCTTACAATGAGGGTGTCGAATCCGGTAGGCAGGCAGGCTTTTATGGGCTCGATCTTTACAATCTGAGCGCTTCCATCGCTGCGGTTCTGGCCTATCTCGACAGTGTTGATCTGGACGCGGCGGCCGTGGCGCGGGAGCGCTATGGCTGCCTCACGCCTTGGCAGAACGAGCCATCAGCTTATGGTCGCATGGCGCTCTCGGAAGGGTATCGCGGCTGCGAGGAGGCAGTGGTTCGGCAGCTACGCGATATGCTCGACAGCGAACTCCGCTACGCACCAGAGGATGGCGAGGACTATCTCGACGCCGCTCAAAGCGCGCGGCTCGTCGCGTCCTCGGAAAAATACTATCGCGCCATGTACTATGGCGGTTCCGCAAGCTGGAACCTGCGCGACAGGCATATGTTCGAGACGCTCGAGCATTTGCTCGAGGCCAAAGGACCGGCCGCCAAGGCTGTGGTCTGGGCACACAACTCCCATATCGGGGATGCGCGGGAAACGGAGATGGGCAAGGCGCGCGGAGAGCTCAATATCGGGCAGCTCTGCCGCGAGCGGTTCGGGGCTGAAGCGGTGCTTATCGGGTTTTCGACCCATGCGGGGACAGTCGCTGCGGCAAGCGAATGGGACGGGGAGATGGACATCAAAACCGTTCGCCCATCGCTGGACGAGAGCGTCGAACGCTGCTTTCATCTCTCGGGCAAGAGACGGTCGCTTTTCGATTTTGGACAGCATGAAAATGTTGCCCGAGTGCTCGAGGAACCGCGGTTGGAGCGGTTCATCGGCGTTATCTACCGGCCCGAGACCGAGCGCTACAGCCACTATGCCGAAGCGTCGGTCTCAAAGCAGTTCGACGCGCTGGTGTGGTTCGACCAGACTCATGCCATAGCGCCGCTCGCTACGGCCACTCGGCCGGGACACGTGCCGGACACGTTCCCGTTCGGGCTTTGAGATTTCGATGTGAGCCAAGGAGGAGAGCTCGATGTCGCCACCTGCCGAGATGGACAGGGTCCTTGAAAATCTGCCGCTGCGTATCGGCGCCTATGTCCCGGACGATCTTATCGAGGATTGGTTTGCGCCGGGAACCGGGATGAACCCGCCCGCGCCTGCGGCGCTCGAGGCAGCCAAGGCCTATGGCTGGCGGTTCGAATGCGAGTTCAAGCACTATCCTGATCGGAAGGAAGGAGTGTTCTGGAAATGGGTGCCGGCGATATGAGCGAGACTCTCGAGACCAAAGCCCGAAAGGCGGTCATCGACGAGCTTGAACGGCAGGCGGCTGAGAAGCCTGAGACGTTGAGTGTCCGCCGCGATGGCGACCGCGTCAGGGTCGAAGGGGAAATCGATATCGATTCCCTCGTGATGGTGGTCGTAGGCGCGGCGGCCGGTGGGCCCTGAACCGACCCCGAGGCCGTTCCTTAGACTTTAGACCGCAATCGCGGGTGGCGGCTCGACCCACTGAGGGCGATCGACCTTGCGGCATAGATAAACGTCGGGGTCCGCATGAGCCTCGATGGCAAAGCCCGAGCTTCGCAGTGCGGCTTCGCTCCCCGACCGGTTGGGGATGAACCAGTTTGTGGGATCTTCGGCGTAGCGATTTTCGATGAAGCTGAACCTGGGGAAGGCAGGGTTGTCGAAGGGATCGGTCAACGAAAATGCCATGTCCATGGGAATGGCGAGTTGGGTTGGGTCCCCCCGCTGCAGCGTCTGGAACAGCATCAGATCGTCGGCCACATGTTCGTGGATCAGGTCGAGCGCCAATAGCGGGTGGCGGAGGTGATAGAAGACGCCCATGAACAGCACGAGATCGAAGCGCTCGCCGAGCGATGCCAGATCATAGACGGAAAGCTGGCGCAGGTCGGCGTCGAGGTTGAAGGCATCGAACACCAGTTCGGCCTGCGCGACGTAACGAGGATCGGAATCGATGGCGACGATCCTTCCCGCACCGCGCCGCTTCATCTCTAAGGAAAAGAAGCCTGCATTGCAGCCGATGTCGAGGACGCTGCGGCCTTCGAGATCGTCTGGCAGAATGTGCTGAAACTGGTTCCATTTGTCGCGAGGATGGTTGCCCAGCATGTGACCGGGCGCCGTCTGGATGCCGGCGATCTCGATGTTGTGGAACCAGGGCGCCAGCTCGTCAATCCGCCGGGCCAGATCGTGACGCGCCGAGGGGATTTCATCGAAGGCCTTGTTCATCGTGCAGTTGCCTCGGCACGGGTCGCCGACCTGCGGCGTCGGGGAGCTTTCCTCTCTGGCCTGCCCGCAACGCCGAGGGAAAAGTGCGCGATGGTCTGGGCCAGCCCCTTGGCCAAGGGCACGCGAGGTTCCCAGCCCAGGAGAGTTTTGGCGCGGGTTATATCGGGTCGCCGCCGCTGAGGGTCGTCCTTGGGAAGCGGCATATGGACCTTGCGCGATTTCGAGCCGGTTTGCCTGATGACCAGATCGGCAAGCTGATTGATGGTGAATTCGCCGGGATTGCCCAGATTGACCGGTCCGCCGGGATTTTCGTCGGCGAGCATGAGTGCCAGGAGGCCTTCGATGAGGTCCGAGACATAGCAGAACGACCGGGTTTGCTCGCCGGTGCCATAGATGGTCAGCGGCTTGCCCGAAAGTGCCTGCACCACGAGGTTGGAGATGATCCGACCATCATCGGGGCGCATCCGGGGGCCGTAGGTGTTGAAGATGCGGGCGACCCGGGCATCCACCTCGCCGGCGCGCATGGTGTCGAAGCACAGGCTCTCGGCGGCACGCTTGCCTTCGTCATAGCAGGCGCGCGGGCCGGTGCAGTTGACGTGGCCCACATAATCCTCGCGCTGGGGGTGCTGCTCGGGATCGCCATAGACTTCGCTGGTCGAGGCCTGGAGAAACCGGGCGCCATCACGCGCCGCCAAGGTCAAAAGATGCCCAGTCCCGACGACCGACGTCATCATGGTGTGGATGGGGTCCGCCTGGTAGTGCGGCGGCGATGCCGCGCAGGCGAGGTTGAAGACCAGATCGAGACGCTCATCGATGTCGAGCGGCGCGCAGATGTCGTGCTCGATCAGCCTGAAACGCGGGTGGTTGGTGAGGGGCGCAATGTTCTCGCGCGAGCCGGTGAGGAAACTGTCGACGCATATGACGGAGTAACCCCGGTCGAGCAGGCGGTCGCACAAATGCGAGCCGACAAAGCCGGCTCCACCTGCAACCAGCGCGGTGCCGAGGGGGTTGAGGTGAGTTATGGCATTCATGGCAAAATCCTCACGCTAGAAACTGCTGAATTGATCCAAGGCCCGAGCGCGCCTGCGACGCCGCACGCTCGTGGCCGAGGACGAAAAGGAGTTCTTGCGCCCGCTTCTTGCCCGTATGGCCGGCCAAAACGCGCGAACGCGCGGCGTCGGCGATCGAGAGGCGCCAATCTTCGTCGCGGTCGAGCAGCAGGCTCACCACGTCGTCGCTGTCATCGGCCAGAAGGATCGCGCGGCCGTTGGGGAACAGATCGTCCAGGCCGTCCCAGCGATCGCTGATCACCGGTGTCCCGCAGGCAGCAGCCTCAAACAGGCGCACGCTGGGCGAATGGCCGTTGGCGATCATGTCCTGGCGCGTGACGTTGAGGGTGAAGCGCTGGCGCGAGTAAAAAGACGGATGGTTGGCGGGCGGCAAATGATCTATCCGCTCGACATTGTCGGGCCAGTCGATGTCGGTAGGATATTGCGGGCCGGCCACCACGAAACGCATATGGGGCAGACGGCGGGCGGGCTCGATCAGCAGCCTTTCCAGAGCTGGCTGACGGTCTGCACTATAGGTGCCGAGATACCCCAGATCCCAGGCGAGACGTTCGCCGGTGGGACGGTAGCGGTCGGCGTCGACCGTACAATAGAGCGGAAAGGCAGCCTTGGCGCCGTAGCGGTTTTCAAGCGTCGTCAGTGCCGGGCCGCCGGCGAAGGAGAAATAGCCTTCCAGTTCGGGAATCTGGCGCGGAGCGAGATATTCTTGGTCGTTCCTCGCCAGCTTGGCGAGCGTCACCGGCGTATCGATGTCGTAGAACCAGGTCTCGCCGCCACGCAGCTGATTGACGATATCGATGACCTCGACGCCCTCGGGCACATAAGAGCCGATGATCACATGATTTGCGGCCTTGATGGGGCCCGCGAAGGTAGTCGCAAGGTCACTTGCCGCGCCGTAATGGACGAGATCGCAGAAATCGGGATGGGGCAGATCGCGGTTGTCGCGATACCAGGGCACGTCGCGCTCAAGGAACAGGACCGAGTGGCCAAGGGTGGCAAGGCCGCGTAGCAGGCTGCGATAGGTCGTGGCGTGTCCGTTGCCCCAAGAGGAAGACAGCGAAAGTCCGATAAAGACGATGTCGTAGAGAGTGCGCTTCATTGGGCGGCCTCCCGAGGTCGATCCGCCAGCATGGCGGAAAAGATCGCATTCACCTGTTTGGCGCGCCTGTCATAGGTGTGCTCGCGCAGCACGCGGGCGAGGGCGGCTTCACCAATGCTTGTGGCGGTTTGCGCATCGAGGCTGGAGACGATCTCGGCGACGTCCTTGCCGTCGCGGGCAACAAAGACCTCGCTGCCGGGCGTGAGAAACATATCGATCCCCTCCCAATAATCGGTGATGAGGCATGCTCCGGCGCCGGCCGCTTCGAACACGCGCGTAGCGGGTGAAAAGCCATTGCGCGCCATGGATTCGCGACTGATGTTGAGCACGGCACGGGGTGTGCGGTTGAAAGCGTTGTGGTCGGCGGTGCCCACATGGCCCAGGGCGCGGACATTTTCCGGCATCGGCTTATCCGTCCAGCCCGAGCCGCCAAGAAGGAAGGAGAGGTCCGGGCAATCGACGGCCGCTCTAAGGAAAAACTCCTCGACGCGCTCCTCGCGGTCGGGCAGGCGGTTGCCCAGGAAACCTAGATGCGCCTCGAAACGCGGGTCGGGATCGACGGGAAAATGGGTGTCGGGGTCAAGGGCATTGTAGATCGGAATGCATCGGTCGACGCCGAGTTCGCGGTAGGCGTGCACCACGGGATCGCCGCCGCCATAGGTTAGAACCAGATCGCATGATTGTAGGTGGCGGTGCAGCGGATGGCCCGGTTCGGAGCGCAATTGTGCGAGCGTCGCCGGTGCATCGACGTCCCAGAAGATGATGAGCGCGTCGTCGCGCACTTTCCCTAGGACGCGCTCGAAAATGATGTCGTCTGCAAAGCCGACGCCGGACGCCTTGACGACGATATCGGCCTTGCCGGCCTCGTCGGTTACCTGCTGCACGCCTTCGGATGTGGCGGGGTAGACGACGACTTCGCACCACTCTGGTGGCTCGATGTCGCGATGGCTCTGTCGGTCATAGGCGTCCGGTTCGTAAAAGGTCGTGCGGTAGCCGAGCTCGGACAGTGCCTTGATCAATCCGCGGTAGTAGGTGGCCGCGCCGTTCCAGTAGGACGACACAAGGCTCGACCCATAAAATGCGATCCTTGTCATGCTGCCCCCCTGGTGGCTGCGCCATTGCCATCGAGCTGGCGGACGATGTCGAAAAGCTGGTCGACGCGGTGGGCGCAGGTGTGCCTGTTTCGAATGGTTTCGAGCCCGCATTGGGCCAGCGCGCGGCCGCGCTCAGGGTCGGCAAGAAGGTCTCGCATATGGGCCCGCACCTCCTCGCCGTTGCGCGCGAAAAGGAAATCCTCGCCCGGGCGGAACAGGTTCTCCTCGTCCCGCCAGGGGGCCGAGATCAGCGGAATGCCACAGGCGAGCGCTTCAAAGACGCGGATCGTGGGAATGCCCGGCAGCGCCTGGACGTAGGGCCGGCGCGGGACGTGAACCGTGAAGCGGTGGTTGGCAAAGACGCGCGGCACTTCGGCATTGGGCAGCCAGCCTTGATAATCCAGACCGGCCTGGGCCAGCAGGTCAATCGCCCGGTCGGGGTAGCGGACGCCATGGACGGTCCCGGTAAGCCCCAGTTCGCGCGCCGGGGCAATCAGGAACTCCTCAAGCTCGGCGGTACGTTCGCCGTCGCCCCAATTGCCGATCCACACAAGATCGCGCTGGCGTTCGATCAGTGGCAGGGGGTGAAAAAGGTCGACATCGGCAGCTTCGTGGAAGGTGAAGACCTGCCGCCCCCGACCGGCGTCGAGATAGCGCTGGCGCAGCGTTTCCCCGAAGGCGAGGATGCCGTCATAGTTTTCCAGCATCAGATCGGCGATCTGGCGTTCGGCCGAAACCGCCCGGTGGTGGGTATCGTGAAAGAGGAGAGTGAAGGTGCCTCCCTCTTTGCGAATGCGCCCGATCTCGGCAATGAGCTCGGGGTCGGTCCACTCGTGAACCATAACCACATCGGCGCCATCGAGCGCCGCGCGATGGTCGAAGCCGGCGCCATATTGCTGGCTGGAAAGGGTGGGAAAGGCTTGGCCGAACCGGGCGGCATAACCTCGCCCGTGAGCCTTTTCGAGATTGGTGCGGCTCCAGGAGTCCTCAGGCTCGAGCGCGAGACAGGAACATCCCTTCGAGGTCAGCACGCGCATCAGTCCACGCAGGAAGTGCGCATTGCCGTGGTTCCAGTCGGAAACCAGTGAGTGGGTATAAAAGACAAAGCGCATCTGGCCTTCCCCTCAATGAACTGTCTGTTGAACGAGGCTGCGATAGAGCGCCCCGACGGCATTGGCCTGCGCCTCGAGCGAATAGACCTCCGAGCGCGCTTGCGCCTTGGCGGCGAGATCGGTGCGCAGCGAGGCGTCGGCGCTCAGGCGGTTGATTGCAGCCGCAAGAGCGTCGGGATTGTGCGGATCGACAAAGAGTGCAGCGCCGTCCCAAAGCTCGCGATAGGTAGGTATGTCAGCGAGCACCAAGGCAGCTCCTGCCCGGGCACCTTCGAGAGGCACCAATCCGAAAGGCTCGTAGATGGAGGGGGAAACGACGATAGCCGCTCCGGCTAGCCACTCGGCCATCTCAGATGTCGACAAAGATCCCAAATGCCGGACATTGGCAAAGGTCCACTGCGCACCATTTGGGCCTTTGCAGGCCCCCGCGGCAGCAATGTGTCGATCAACACGCGATGCGGCTGCGTCGAGAGCGGCGGCATTCTTGCCCTCGTCCCACCAGCGGCCGGCAGCCAGGACGCCGTCGCGTTTTTCGCTCGGCGTCAGCCTTGCACCCGATGAGCCGTTATAGATCACCGAAAGCTGAGGCAGGAGGCCATAGATATCCTCCATTGCGCGGGCGTGGCTATGGGAAGGGGCGATCACGGCATCGGCCACGTCCAGCCCGGCGCGATTGAGATCCTTCTGCCACGACCAGTTTTGCGGACAATCGTCGTTTCGCACTGCGGCGAACCAGGTGGGCACGCAGGAATGAGCGACAACCACCACAGGCAAAGCGGTTCTAAGCCCGGCCGCATGAGTTGGAGCGTTGAGGTGGATGAGATCCACATCGCAAGCCAGGGCCTCGATGGTGCGGGGCAGGCTTTCGAAGGCCGAAGGATCGTCCGCGAGCCAATCGGGGAGTGCATCGAGCCATACCAACTCGCCCAGCGCCTCGGCCTCGTCCCTTTGCGCAGGGCCGGGCACTGGTCCCAGGCTGAGGAAAAGGAACTCCGTTCCCGTGGCCTTGAGTTGGCGTGCGAGGTCCATGGCGTAGCGCCAGACCCCTCCGACGGCATCGACGGTCATGAGCACCCGTTTGGGGCCGCTCCTTAAGCGCTGCAACATGCTGCCTCCAGCTTGCGCAAAGGCAGTGGCTGCTGGTCCTGAATGTCGCTGAATGCGGCAAAGGATTTGAGGTAGTGCTCGTGGGCGCGTTCCCACGCCTGGTTGTCGGGTTCACCCCAGAGGCGCCGATAGTCGGGCGAGCTGGGATAGGGATAAAGCGGGACCGGCTCATTGGCCCAGACGCCGTGGTCCTGCAGATATGTGCGCCAATAGGTGACCAGCGCGGGATCGTCCTCGACGACGCCGATCAGATTGGCCTGAACGAAAGGCACGTGCTTGCGGGCCTTGATCAGAAGTTCCGCCAATTCCTCTGTGCCGAGCTTGCAGCGCTTGGCGAGCATTTCGCGGCCTTCGACGGTAAGGCTTTCAAGTCCCGCCTCGATCGAAACGCACCCCGCCTTGCCGAGCAGTTCGAGCATTTCGGGCTTCCAGAGGTCGATCCGGGTCTGGACACCGAACTGAATGTCCCGTTCGACAAGCGCTTCTAGTAGCGGCTTCTGCGGCAGGAAAATTTCGTCGATGAAGTAAATGTACCCCACGCCCTGGGCGATCAGCGCATCGATCTCGGCGATGACATGCTCGACCTTGCGGCGGCGATAGGCATCACGATAGTCGATCTTGGCGCAGAAGCTGCAATTGTATGGGCAGCCGCGTGAAGCCTCGACCTCGGCGCCGTAGCCCTTGCGGTCATCATCGAACCGGTGATGGTGATGATCGTGGACTGCGAGCCATTCGGCTGGCCAGCTCAGGGGCGGATGATCGACGAAAGGGCTCGCCTGGGCGGCGCCGTTCGCAACGACAATGCCGCCCTCGAAATAGGCAATCCCGTCGACATTTTTCCAATCCTCGGCGCCTGCCAGACGGGTAATGGTTTCCTCGCATTCGCCGCGGATGACCAGATCGCAGCCCAGTTTGGAAAGCGTGGCTTCCGGGGTGGCGCTGCCATGGGGACCGACAGCTACGGTCAATCCGCCGCGTTCGCCAAGGGAATCGAGGAAATCGCGCGGCACCCGCAATTCGGGGGGCGCGCAGCGCCAGAAGAGATAGGTGGGAGCGGTGCTGACCACGGTCATCTGCGCGCCGAACTGCGCGACATCCTCGGCCAGTCTTTGGTTGCCGCGATCCTGCAGCCGGCCGTCGAGCAGCAGGACCTCGTGCCCGGCCGCTTCGAGCATGGCCTTGGCATAGCCGAATTCGAGCGGCAGGTGGGGGGCGCGGCACCCGAAATAGATGCTGCCTTCATAGGTCCAATAAGGATTGGCCAGAGCGACTTTCATTTAACGCTCCTCAATTGTTCGGGACTTTCTGATTTCGACATGCGCTCGGAAACGAGCCAGAGCGCGAGGGATCTGAGACCGTCGCGCCAGACGATGCGGGCCTTCCAACCGAGTTCGGTTTCGAGCTTGCGGGTGTCAGCGACGAAATAGAGCTGATCCCCGGGACGCCAATCCTGATGGTCGACTGCAAGGTCGCGGCCGACGATCCGCGCCGTCTCACGCAGAACGAGCTTCAGGCTCACCGCATTGTGCGGCCCTCCACCCAGGTTGTAGACGCGGCCGCAAGCGCGATCGATATTGGCGAGAACGGTGCGATAGGCCGAAATCGCATCATCGACATGAAGGACGTCGCGCACCTGCTTGCCGTCGCCATAGACCGTGAGCGGCTGGCCCTGGAGAGCGCGGATCAGGAAATGGGCGACCCAGCCCTGGTCCTCGGTGCCGAACTGGCGTGGACCATAGATACAGCTCATGCGCAGGACGGCAGTGGGTATGGAAAAGCTCTTGGCGTAGTCGAGTACGTACTGGTCCGCAGCCCCCTTGGAGCACCCATAGGGAGTGCAGAAATCGAGCGGGCGATCTTCGGCAATCCCGTATGCGCGCAATTTTTCGTCGGCGGGTATGTACCGATCGTCGAGTTCGACCATTTCGAGGTCTTCCAGAGCGCCATAGACCTTGTTGGTGCTGGCAAAGATCACCGGCATTTTCCTGCCGGTCCTGCGCACCGCTTCCAGCACATTGAACGTGCCGCGCAGGTTGATGTCGAAATCCTCAACCGGATCGGCCAGGCTCGTCGTCACCGCCGTCTGTGCGGCGAAATGAAAGACCGCCTTGGCATCGGCAAACGCATCGGAGATTGCAGCATTATCCCGGATATCGGCGATATAGGGCTGCAGACGTGTGCCGTGTTCTTCGCCCAGCCAGGCGAGATTGGCCTCGACATTGGGGCGGCTGAGATTGTCGAGCACGATGACGTCAACACCATCGCTAAGAAAGCTGTGGGCCAGGTTCGAACCGATGAATCCCGATCCGCCGATCACGAGGATTGGCCTTTTGCGTCCAATGGTCGGCGGTGTCGGGACGGAGCTCGCGCGGGAAGCGGATCGAGGTTCGCTCATTTGACGAGCCCTCTTTGCTCCAGGTGCCGGCGCATCTCGGCACCGCGGTCGATGACGGTCTGTTTGGCCACCCAATCTGCAAGTTCGCCCACAGTGTCTTCCAACCGGTAGCGCGGCTGGTAGCCGAGGAGTTCGCGAGCCTTGGAGATGTCGGCAAAACAGTTGCGAATGTCGCCGGCGCGGGCCTTGCGCATGATCTCCGGGCTGAGATCGGGCTTGCCCATGGCTTCGGCGAGTATCCGCGCCACCCTCTCGATGGAATAGGCCTGCCCGCTGCCGATATTGATCGCATGACCGGCCGCCTCGGGTTTTTCGAATGCAAGGCGGAAGGCACGCGCCACGTCGCGAACGTGGACGAAATCGCGTTGCTGCTGACCATCCTCGAAAATCGTCGGGCGCTCGCCGCTGGCAATGCGGGAAGCGAAATTGGCAAGAACGCCCGTATAGGGATTGGAGAGCGCCTGGCCCGGCCCGAAGACGTTGAAGAGGCGCAGGGCCACAGCGTCCGTCTCGTAGGTGTCCCCAAAAATGAGGCTGGCGCGTTCCTGGGCGTATTTGTTGAGGGCATAGATCGAGGCGAGGTCAGGCTGTTTTTCCTCGTCGGTGGCCACCGGCCTTAGAGGCTGGCCCTGGGCGTCGTGCAACTCCCATTGCCCTGCAGCGATGTCGCGGGCCTTGCGGCGGATGTGGTCATGGGGCGCGCCACTGGCATCGACATAGCGACCCTCGCCGTAGATGCTCATCGAAGAGGCAACGACGATGCGCCGGATCGGGCGGTCGATCATGGCTTCGAGAAGCACCGCCGTTCCGAGCTCGTTAGCGCCGACATAACGGGTGATCTCGTACATCGACTGGCCGACACCCACTTCCGCCGCCAGATGAAAGACGCCGTTGACGCCATCGAGCGCTTTTTTAACGGCCGCGGCGTCTCGCATGTCGCCGGTTTGAACCTCGACCTGGGCGGGCAGTTCGGGGGCGCCGGCCTCATGCACCTGCTCGACGAGGCTATCGAAAACGCGAACGTCGTAGCCGGCATCGAGCAGTTCCGCGGTAAGCGCTCTGCCAATAAATCCACATCCGCCGGTGATCAGTACCTTGTCCACGTGCGTTCCCCTTTTCGTGACCGTGGTGATGCTCTCCCAAGTCAGCGGCAGGAGGGGGAGTTCCCGGCGGTCGGGGCGGCGTGTATCGGCGTGTGAGCCTTCAATCGGCGCCTCAGTCAAAGAGAATCAGCGGGAACAAAGGCTTCTTTGACTTCATCATCATCATCATCCCTGGCGCACGAGGGATGAGGTTGCCATAACGTGTGTTACTGCCTGGCTGGGCTAACCGCTGGGAGAGTCAAGCGCTTTAACGCAGGTTGGCCTCCGAACCTCTGCCTTCATGGTCGCGTTGGGGATGGCCGGCCTGTTCCGGCCCGCTTCATCCCTCGAAATGGAGAAAGATGTGCTTGAATGGCTGGCAACTCATGGCAGCATCATCTCGGCAGCGGCCAATATCGGAATGCTGCTGGTATGGCTGGTCTATCTGGGGACTTTCCTGCGCCAGTACAGGCGCCAGACTCAGCCCAAGATCGTCATCAACAAGGCGGTGGGACGCGATCTCAGCGCCGCGTGCTTTATTTCGAACATGAGCAGTGAGCCCATCTACATCGAAGCGATCCAAGTGGGGTTCGAGTCGCGTTCAGGCAAATGGGATACCTTCGTTACCGATATGGTGCTGCGCGACGGCGACGAGGTGCCGCCTGACCCGCGCCAGCGGACGCGGCAGGGGCCTATGCGTTCGGGTGACTATATGCCCATCGGCAATTTCTCTGAATTGCTCGATCGCGTGGCACAGGCCAACCGGGATTTGCATGGCCTCGATCTCGCCGACCATGAGGAGCCGGTGTTGCTCGTGCGGATTTTTGCCGACTATGCCTCCGAGGATCTCGTGGTAGGCGCGGAGCGCCCGTTCCATTTCGAGAACCGGGACGGCACTTGGATTGTGCGGACCATGGGCGAATTCACGCGGCAGATCCGCTCGCGTCGGCAGCGGCTTTGGGCCCAGCGTCAGCTCCGCGATTGACCTCGGCTTGAATTTAAGACACAATCAAGATATATCTTATACGTGTCTTGAAAGGAGTTCCGCATGCATGGACGTGATTTCGGGCCGCGTGGCCGCCATTTCGGGAGAGAACATGGTGGATCGTTTCGCGGCGGCCGGCGTGGCCGGGTTTTCGACGCCAGCGAGTTGCAACTGGTCGTTCTCGATCTTATCGCCGAGCAGAACCGGCATGGATATGAACTGATCCGCGAAATTGAATCCCGCTCGGGCGGCGTTTATGCACCGAGCCCCGGCATGATCTATCCTACGCTTTCCCTGCTGCTCGAAATCGGTCTGATCGAAGAGGTCGAAGCGGAAGGCGCGCGCAAGAGCTTTGCGATTACCGAGGCGGGTCGGGCTCACCTGGCAGACAATCAGGAGCCTCTTAAGGCCGCGCTCGCCCGGATCGCCGTCTTGGCCGAAGCCAAGGATCGCGCCGATCCGGCGCCACTGCGGCGCGCGATGGGCAATCTCCGCCAGGTTCTGGTCGCGGCAGCCGGCAAGCCGGGGTTCGACGAAAAGAAGATTCTCCAAGCAGCACGGCTTATCGACGAGGTGGCCGGAACCATCGAGCGCATGTGACGCTTCGTCACAGCCTGTGCGTCAGCCGTAACAGATGCCAGTTATTTAGCGATCATTGCGGTTTTGCAAGGATTTCCGGTCGCGCCGCAAAGTCGGACAAATCGTTGTTGGGTTTAATACTATTAATCCGGCAGCAGTTGACCGTTCTGTGTATCGATGGGCACAGTGTTCGTCCGGCATACAAACGATGCAAAACCGATCCAGGTTTCTGGCAATCGGCGGGCCAATCGGCTTGATCGCGGCACTCATAAGCCGCTTGCACCATCAGCTTTAAACGAGAGGAGGCCGGGAACGGGGCTGGGCAGATGTCCTAGCCGCGAGGGAGTAGACAATCGGGGAGCCGCCGGTTCCACCGACTTGCCGCATCATGATTGGAGGAGAATGATGATGGTAATGCATAAGGATATTCATTCCGAGGACGTGGCCGTGTTGCCCAGATTGCTGCACGGGCCGATCAAATCGGCGCACGCGCTGATCACCCGGGATATTGCGATGCGAATCCTGCGCGGCGAATATCCGCCCGGCTCGCTCCTGCCCCCCGAGGGTGACCTGATCGACCAGTATACGGTGTCGCGGACGGCCCTGCGCGAAGCGATCAAGACCTTGGCGGCCAAGGGGCTGCTCGTCTCCAAAACCAAGATCGGAACGCGGGTGCTCAATGAGAGCTACTGGAACCTCTATGATCCCCAGGTTCTGAGCTGGCGCATCGAGCTTGGCGTCGACAACGGCTTTTTGCGCAAGATCTTCGAAGTGCGTCAGGCACTCGAGCCGGCTGCGGCGGCGCAGGCTGCGCTGCGGCGGACCCCGCTCAACATCGAGCGCATGCAATATGCGCTCAATCTGATGGATAAGCCGCATCATACGCGCAAGACCTATGCCGAGCCCGATCTGGTGTTTCACCAGGAGGTGCTGATCGCCTCGGGCAATCCGTTCATGCAAACATTTTCCTCGATCATCGAGGCCTGCATTCTCAACGCCTTTGCCATCAGCGCGCCTATCGACAATGACGAGCGCTTCAAGCGCTCGATCAACCGGCACGCACTGGTGCTTGCCGAAATCCGCGACGGCAATCCCAATGGGGCTGGCCAGGCGATGTCGGAGGTGATCCGCGAGAGCATCGAGAATGCCAGGTTCGGCCTGGCCGATGCGCCGGTGGTTATTTCCCTGCCGCTCGACCTCGAAGGAACGGGCCAGCCTCTCGACAACTGAGGCGCGAGCCTGAACACGCAAAGGGGAAGCCACTGTTCTGGCTTCCCTTTTTTACGGGCAAGACAGCAAAAAGGGGCCTCCGGATGGGGAGGCCCCTTCTGCTGCGATCGGTTGTTACCGGCTGTAGAACAGATCGCGCAGGAAGAGGGTGATCTCCGGCACATAGGTGACCACCAGTAGGTTGAGAACCATTATCCCCAGGAACGGCAGCAGCTTAGGCACGACCTTCTCGAACGCCACATTGCCCACGGTACAGGCCGCATAAACGTTGACGCCGAGCGGCGGGGTCACCATGCCGATGGCGAGGTTGACCGTCATGATCAGCCCGAAATGAACCGGATCGATGCCCATGGACACAGCGACTGGAACCAGAATGGGCGAGAGCACCAGAATCGAGGAGTTGGTTTCCACGAACATGCCGATCAAGAGCAGCACGACATTGACGGCGAGCAGGAACAGGATCGGATCGCTGAGCGTGGTGCTCAGATAGTTGCCGATGGCGTTGGGAACGCCGGCTCGTGTAATGAGATAGGAGAAGAGCCCGGCGCAGGCGATGATGATCATGATCATCACCGTCGAGACCACCGATTTGTAAAAGATCGGATAGAGGTCCTTTATGCCGATCTCGCGGTAGATGAACATGCCGATGATCAGGGCTGCAAAGACCGCGATCACGGAAGCTTCCGTGGGGGTGGTGATGCCCGAATAGATTCCGCCCAGGATCACCACGGGCAGGGCGAGGGCCGGCAATGCCTCGAGCGCGGCGCGCAGAACCGGAAGCCGGTTTTCCTTGGCCACCTTGCCGAAGCGGTTCATGCGCGCGTGGATCAGCACCGCGATAATCATCATGACGCCCACGAAGATGCCCGGCCCGATGCCGCCTACGAACAACTCGCCAATCGAGGTTTCGGTCGAAACGCCATAGAGGATGAGTGGAATAGAGGGCGGGATGATGATTCCCAACTCGGCCGAACTTGCCTGCAGCGCCGCAGCATAGGGCCGTGGATAGCCTTCGCGGACCAGAGCGGGAATCAGGATGGCGCCGATAGCGAAAGTTGTGGCGATGGATGAGCCCGAGACCGCGGCGAACATCATGCAGGTCAAAACACAAGTGGCGGCAAGACCGCCCTGCATGCCGCCCACCAGCGACTTTGCGAAATTGACCAGCCGCAGGGAAATGCCGCCGCGTTCCATGATGGTGCCGGCGAGAATGAAGAACGGGATCGCCGCGAGCGGGAATTTATCGATCGCTGTATAGATTTCCTTGGGCAGGATCAGCAGGTTGGTATTGGTGATCACCAGTCCGACCGCACTGGCCACGCCGATCGAAACCGCCACTGGAATCGAGAGGATGAAGCCCAGGAGCATCACTCCGAGCATAACGACAGCCATAGCGAAATTACCTTACTGGACCAGCTCGAGTTCCTGCTCTTCGTCAGAAACCGGCTCGTGTTCGATGAATCGGGCGATTACGGCGATGGCTGAGCACAGGCATCCGATGGGGATCGAGATGTAGGCCCAGTAAACCGAGATGAAATCGAGCCCCAAAAGGGTCTGGGTGGCGCTTCGATTGGCGTAGATGTAGCCCCAGTAACCGAGCAACCCGAGAAACCCCAGCGTAACCAGAGTGATGAAGCCATCATGGAGGCGCTTGAAGCGCTGAGGCACCATATGCCGCACCATATCGACGGCGATCATCGCGCCGGCGCGGAACACCAGCGCGGCACCGACGAACACCATCCAGGCGAGCGCGATGCGAATGGTGACCTCTGTCCATTCGAGCGGGATTTTCAGGGCAAAGCGTGAAACCACCTGAAGCAGTCCCAAACAGGCGGCTGTCGCGAGCGCAAGCACAGCGATCACCGCGATGATCCTGTTGAGCGCCCTGTCGATTGCCAGGAACGCAGAAACGACCGGTTGCATAAGCACCGTCCTTAAGATGTGAGCCGGACACATGCGGGCGTCCGTGGACGCCCGCCTATTTCAATGCGGAGGCTGGTGCCGATCAGGGCTGCCAATCGCGGATGGCCTGAACTTCCTCGGCGCCGAATTCTTCTTCGAACTGGGCGTTGACGGTGGCCAGAGCTTCCATGAACGCCTCGCGGTCGAGATCCTCGATGATCTCCATGCCATCGGCGCGCATCGATTCGATGGCCGTGGCTTCGTCGGCATCCACGCGCTCGCGGTTGGCCGCCGCGCCGGCCTGGGCCGCTGCGACGAAGTGGGCCTGATCCTCTTCCGACAGACCGTTCCAGAGATCGAGGTTCATGAGGAAAACACAAGGCGAGAACACGTGCCCCGTCATGGAAAGGTACTGCTGAACCTCATCGAAATTATTCGATTCAATCACCGAAAGCGGGTTTTCCTGCCCGTCGACAACGCCCTGCTGCAGGGCCGCAAAGACTTCCGGGAAAGGCATCGGGGTGGGCAGGATGCCGAACTCGCGATAGGCGGCGATATGGACCGGGCTTTCCATGGTCCTGAGCTTGAGACCGTTGAGGTCCTCGGGCGCCTCGATCGGCCGGACGTCGTTGGTCATATGGCGGAAGCCATTGTCGGCCCAGGCCAACCCCTTGATGCCATGCGCTTCGAAACGCGTAAGCAGTTCGTCGCCGATCTCGCTGTCGAGCACGCCGCGGGCATGGTCGTAGTCGCGGAACAGGAACGGAATGTCGAGGATCGAGAGCTCGGGCACGAAGTTGGGTACAGGGCCCGTCGAGGTGAAGGTCAGTTCGAGCGTGCCGAGCTGGACGCCTTCGATGGATTCGCGTTCGCCACCCAGCGAGCCCGCATAAAAGGTCTCGATCTGGTAGCGACCTTCGGTCAGGCGCTCGACTTCCTCAGCGAACGTATCGATGGCGATGCCGTGGTGACCGTCCTGGGGCATGGACACGTTGATGCGCCAGACAGTCTGGGCCTGGGCCGAGCCTGCCGCAAAGGCAAAGCCTGCGACGCCAACCAGAGCAGCCCCGCGGAACAACCGGAAATAATTCATCTCTGCACTCCTCCAAAAAAACGATGCCTCCACCTCACCGACGGCCGTGCCGGGAGCGGGCTGTAAACAAGTCTTGAAGAAATGACAGTAAAGGTCAACAGGAAAACAATTAGTATTATGATACCACGATAGTATAAAACAAATATACTTTGACAATTATTTTTGGGAGTGGCAATCGAATAATCGCACCAAGGGAGTGACCAGATGATTTTGATGACCGCTCGCTACTTCATAAAGGATGGGCACCGCGACCAGGTGCTGGCCGATCTCAAGGAGATGGCGCAAGAGATCAAGAAATCCGAGCCAGGCTGCATCAGCTATCAGGTCTGGGAATCGAACGAGCATCCCAACCAGTTCCTGCTTTGTGAGGTCTATGTCGACGAGCCGGCCGCCGATGCCCACAGGCGTACTCCGCATTTCGAGCGGATTATTTCCGGCCGCATCGTGCCGCAACTCGAAAAACGCGAGCGTGAGTTCTTCAGCAATCTCATCGATTAATCAGAACTCGATATGATAGTATAATATAAATCATCAATTTATACTACGAAATAACGTCAGTTTGTATTTGACTATATTGCTGATATCGAAAAGTTTTAGGTCGTTATCAGAATTCCTGAAAAGGAAGAAGGGAGAGAGAAATGGGTATTTTTACAAAGGCGGCGGTATCGGCGCTCATGGCCTGCACGGTGGCAGGCGGTGCCTTGGCTCAGGAGAGTGAGTTTCTCGCGTCCGAATGGGAGTACGGCCCTCGAGATGTCATTGAGGGTGAGGTTCCCGTCTGGAACACCGCCAAGCAGAAGATCACAGCGGGCGAAGATCTCGTCGGGGTCACCATCGATGCTACCGATCCGCGGACATATTGTGCCGCCGCCAATGCTGGCTACGACTTCACCTGGGTCGAGATGCAGCACCAAGCGACGAGCTGGGAATCGGTGGCGCGCATGTTCGCCTCCTGCCCGGACGCAGAGGCCGCTCACGGCATCCGCCTGGCCTATACCGACGAGCGTGAAGCCCAACATGCGCTGGATTCGGGCGCAATGGTAATCGTTTATCCGACTATCGATTCCGCCGACGAAGCCCGCGAGGCAGTGTCCTGGGTCAAATTCCCGCCAGTTGGTCGTCACAGCCAGGGCGGCGGGCAGCGCTGGGGTATGTATGAGGACGTCGAGGGCGGCTACCGCGCCACGCTCAACGACAACATCGTCGTGATCGCCATGATCGAGACAATGGAAGGCGTCGAAGAGGTCTACGACATCGCCGAAGTCGAAGGGCTCGATGCGTTGATGATCGCCAGTGGCGATCTTGGCAACTTCTCGGGCTATGCCGAGGGCACTCCCGAGTATGAGTCGATCGTCGACCGTGTCTTTGATGCGGCCACGTCCAATGGCCTGCAGGTCTGCGGTCCTCTGCGCTGGCGCGCCGAGCGTGAAGGCTTCACCTGTTTCCAGGCGGGCAACGAGATGTCGCTGATCCGTCGCGGTGCTGAAGCGGAAGCCGAAGCTACCGCCCGCGCGGAATAACCGTTCCTCCCCAGGTGTCCCGGCTGAACGCCGGGGCGCCTCACCTTTTTTCGGTCGCCGCGTCGCGGCCGGCAACTTACACCCTCATCACGCGCTCGGACGGCAAGAAGGAGTGAATCATGAACATCGGATTCATCGGAACCGGAATTATGGGAACGCCGATGGCCGGCCATCTGCTCGATGCCGGCCATACGCTGTTCGTTTACGACCGGGTCAAGGTTCCTCAGGTGCTGTCCGAAAAGGGGGCTCAGGCTTGCGAGTCCTCCCGCGCCGTCGCCGAAAAGAGCGATGTCATCATCGTCATGGTCCCGGATACCCCCCATGTCCAGGCCGTTCTGTTCGGCGACGGCGGTCTTTTCGAGGGCTTGTCTGCTGGCAAGATCGTGGTGGATATGAGCTCGATTTCCCCGATCGCCACCAAGGAGTTTGCCGCCAGGGTCGCCAAAAAGGGATGCGGCTATCTCGATGCGCCGGTTTCCGGCGGCGAGGTAGGCGCCCAGCAGGCCTCGCTCTCGATCATGGTCGGCGGCACGCAGTCCGATTTCGATGCCGTGCTGCCGCTCTTTAAGCTGATGGGCAAAAACATTACCCGCGTCGGCGAAGTGGGAGATGGGCAAACCGCAAAGATCGCCAACCAGATCGTTGTGGGCCTCACCATCGAGGCGGTGGCCGAAGCACTGGTCTTTGCCTCAAAGGCCGGTGCCGATCCGGCAAGGGTACGCGAGGCCCTGATGGGCGGATTTGCGTCTTCGCGTATTCTCGAAGTCCACGGCGAACGTATGGTCAAGCGCACATTCGATCCTGGTTTCCGCATCGAACTGCACCAGAAAGACCTTAACAACGCGCTCGATTCCGCCCGCAAGCTCGATATTTCGCTGCCGGCCACTGCGCTCTGCCAGCAATTGTTCAGCGCCTGCGCTGCCCATGGCGGGCGTGCCTGGGATCACTCGGCCCTGATCCGGGCACTGGAAATGCAGGCCGATCACGAGATCGCCTGAATCGAGTAACGGCGCGCCCCACAAGGAAGAACTTTCGGTGGTAAGCCGGGGCAGTGGGGCGCTTCGAGGAGTAAGGGAGGGCCGGGCGATGCTTGCTGCGGACGAGATTGACAATCTTGATGCCGAGCGGGTGCTCAAAAGGCTGTTCGATGCGGCGCTGGAAGCGGCTCTGCCCGACGGCAAATTCGACAACCTGCTGCCCGAGCGTCCCAAAGGGCGTACCATCGTGCTTGGCGCGGGCAAGGCTTCGGCCCGCATGGCCAAGGCGTTCGAAGATGCCTGGCAGGCTCACTGCGAAGGCCTTGTCATCACGCGCTACGGCCATTCCGTGCCCACACGGCATATCAGGATCGTCGAAGCCGCCCACCCGGTGCCGGACGATGCCGGGCTGACCGCCACCCGTGAGATCGTCGAGTTGGCGCGAGGCGCAGGGCCGGACGATCTGGTTGTCGTCCTGGTCTCGGGCGGAGCGTCCTCGCTGCTCACAATGCCCGCCGATGGTATCTCGCTCGCCGACAAACAGGAGATCACCCGTCAATTGTTGCGCTCGGGCGCCCCTATCAGCGCAATGAACGCGGTGCGCAAGGCGTTTTCGGCGGTCAAGGGCGGCAAGCTCGCACTGGTGGCGGCGCCCGCGAAAGTCGTCACCTACATCATTTCCGATGTTCCCGGCGACGATCCGGCGACCATCGGCTCGGGTCCCTCGATCATCGCCCACAATGATCTCGAGGAGGTCCGAGCCATCCTGCGCCGCTTCCGCATCGAGATTCCTCCGCACGCCGAAAAGGTGCTTTTCGACAATGCCGGCAGGTCCGAGGAGACGCCGCAAAACATTGTGCACATGATCGCAACGCCTCGTATGTCGCTCGATGCGGCCAGCCGGGAGGCCGAGCGCATGGGGATTGCGCCCATCATCCTGGGCGATGCGATCGAGGGGGAAGCGCGCGAAGTTGCCGTTGCCATGGCGGGCATGGTGCGCTCGATCATCCAGTATCAGACGCCATTCGTCGCCCCATGCGTGCTGCTCTCGGGCGGGGAAACCACGGTGACGCTCAGGCCGGAGGCCATCGGGCGGGGCGGACGCAACACCGAATTCCTGCTGGCGCTCTATCTTGCGCTGCGGCCGCATCGCGAAGTCGCCGCCATCGCCTGTGATACGGACGGGATCGACGGGACCGAGGACAATGCCGGGGCTTGGTTCGATCTTTCGCGCGAGCCGGCGGGCAATTCCGATGCCGCGGCCTTTCTTGACCGCAATGACGCGTACAACTATTTCCAGCAGGCTGGCCGGCTGGTGATGACCGGTCCCACCTACACCAACGTCAACGATTTCCGGGCGATCCTTGTTCGCTGACCTATCGGTGATCGGGGCTTTTTGCTCTTGTGACGTGGCAAAAGCGGTCAAGTCTGATAGTCTCTATAAAACCGGCATTTCGGGGGTTTGATGACGGATATCGATCCGCGGACGTTTCTGACCGCTCTGTTTCGTTGCGCCGTCAAGGCGGCCGATCCGCGTGATGCGATCGCCTCCCATCTTCCCGAACCGCCCAAAGGCCGCACTGTGGTTGTCGGTGCCGGCAAGGCGGCGAGCCGCATGGCCGCAGCGCTCGAGAGCCTTTGGGATGGACCACTCGAGGGGGTGGTCATCGACCGTCACGGCAAGGTGACGCCCACCAGGAACATCAGGGTCGTGCAGGCCGCCCATCCGGTGCCCGATCAGGCAGGGCTTTCGGGCTCTCGCGCCTTGCTAGATGCGGTGTCGGGCCTCTCCCCGGACGATCTGGTGATCGCGCTGATCTCGGGCGGCGGCTCGTCCCTGCTGCCGCTGCCGGGAGGTGAGTTGAGCTTTGAAGACGAGATCGCCGTCAATCGCGCGCTTTTGCGTTCGGGAGCGCCGATCGGATCGATGAATGTCGTGCGCAAGCACATCTCGGGCATCAAGGGCGGCCGGCTGGCCAAGGCGGCTGCGCCGGCACGAGTGGTTTCGTTGCTGGTTTCCGACGTGGCGGGCGACGATCCGGCGATGGTGGCTTCTGGACCCACGGTCCCGGACGGAACGACGCCGCAGGATGCCCTCGATATCATCGCCGAATACAGGATGAGCCTTCCAGAGAAGGTCATGGCCCATCTCGGCTCGCCCGCGGCCATTGCGCCAAAGCCCGATGATCCCGATCTTGCGCGCAACAGCGCCGTGATCATCGCCTCGGCCCGGACCTCGCTGCATGCGGCCGCCGATCTTGCCCGATCCATGGGCATAACGCCCGTGGTGCTCTCGGATGCCATCGAGGGCGAGGCCAAGGATATCGGCCGCATGCATGCTGCAATGGCGCGCGAGGTGGCCGGTTTCGATCAACCGTTCGAAAAGCCCGTCGTGATGCTCTCGGGCGGGGAAACCACGGTGACGCTCGCCGAAGGGCCGTATGGACGGGGTGGTCGCAACACGGAATTCCTGCTTTCGCTGGCGCGCGGCATCGAGGGGTGTGAGGGCGTGCATGCCCTGGCCGCCGATACCGATGGGATCGACGGGTCCGAGGACAATGCTGGCGCCTTTGCGGATGGGCACAGCCTGTCGCGCATGCGCGGCGCAGGCGTCGATCCGAAAAAGGCGCTCTGCCGGCACGATGCGTGGACGGCGTTCTCGGCCATCGGCGATCTGTTCATCACCGGCCAAACCGGCACAAACGTCAATGATTTTCGGGCAATCCTGATCCGCTGAGCCCTGCGAACCAAGCAATGAGTTCGGCGCTGTTGCGCAGGCCGAGCCGCCGCATCATGCGGTATCGATGGGTTTCCACGCTGCGCGGTGAAAGTCCCAACTCACCGCCGATCTGGGCATTGGTTTTGCCCTGGGAGGCGAGCGTCACGATCTGGCGCTGGCGCGGGGTCAGCACATCTTCGCCGGTCTCGACCGGGCGGGGCAGGGGATCGAAGCAGTAGATCGCCCGCGAGAACGGGTCGGCCTTGCTCATCGATCGCCCTCGCACCCGGCACCAGAACCGCGTGCCGTCCCGGCAGCGCATGATGCGTTCGTCGGTATAGATGTGGCCTCCGGCGAAGTTGGCCCGCCAGAGGTCGCCCACCATCACGAAATCGGCAAGCTCGGGGTAGAGAATGGTGAAGCTGCGCCCAGCAAGTTCTTCGGGCCTGTATCCGAACAGGCCGGCAAAGGCGGCGTTGGTCTGCCTGATGATGCGATGCGTCGCATAAACCAGAGGGATGGGCAATTCTTCGAGTGCGAAGGCGAGGCGGTTGGGTTCCATGACGTAGAAATACGTCTCGTTGCCGCGCCAGCGCAAGCTGTACAATCTGCTTCGTCATCTTGGAGGAGGATGTCCATGGCAGAAGGCGTTTTTATCGTCGCCGGCCGCCGCACGCCGATCGGAACGCTCAACGGCGCGCTTGCGAGCCTTGCCGCTCATCAATTGGGAGCCATTGCTGTCAGCGCCGCCATGGCTGATGCTGGGGTGGCGCCAGAGCGGGTCAATGAGATGATCATGGGGCAGGTGCTTACGGCCGCCGCAGGTATGAATCCGGCGCGGCAAGCAGCCCGGCTGGCGGGGTTGCCCGATGCTGCGACGGCATTCATCGTCAATCAGGTTTGCGGCTCTGGCCTGCGTGCCGTTGCTCTTGCTGCCCAGCAGATTGCGCTCGGGGACGCCGAAATTGTGGTGGCCGGCGGGCAGGAATCCATGAGCCGGGCGCCCCATGCGGCGCATCTGCGCTCGGGCGCCAGGCTCGGGGAGGTAACTTTTGTCGATACGGCCATGAATGACGGGTTGACCGACGCCTTTGGCAAGATGGCGATGGGTGTCACCGCCGAAAACGTCGCGCGCCAATGCGGGCTTACCCGCGAAGAGCAGGATCAATTCGCGCACCGGTCCCAACAACGCGCTTCGGCTGCGCAGCGGGCCGGGCGGTTCGCCGATGAGATCGTGCCGATCACCATCAGCGGGCGCAGGGGCGAAACTGTCGTGACCGAAGACGAGTTCATCCGCCACGATGCCAATCTTGAAAGCATGGGCAGGCTGCGTCCCGCCTTTGAAAAGGAGGGAACGGTCACCGCCGGCAATTCCTCGGGCATCAATGATGGCGCGGCAGCGTTGGTGTTGATGTCGGAAGCAGCTCTCGCCGAAAACGGAAAGTCGCCCATGGCGCGGATCGCGAGTTGGGCGACGGCAGGGCTCGACCCCAACGTAATGGGCCTTGGGCCGGTACCGGCCTCGCGCCGGGCGCTGGAAAAGGCCGGATGGAGCGCCGGGGAGGTGGAGCTTTGGGAGGCCAACGAAGCCTTTGCCGCGCAAAGTCTTGCGGTTGTTGGTCAGTTGGGGATCGATCCGGAGAAGGTCAACGTCAATGGCGGTGCGATCGCTCTGGGCCATCCAATCGGAGCTTCGGGCGCGCGGGTGCTGGTGACGCTGCTGCACGAAATGGCGCGGCGCGACGTGCGGCGCGGTGTGGCGACGCTGTGCATCGGCGGAGGCATGGGCGTCGCCATGTGCGTGGAGCGTCAATGATGGAAACCGGAGGCGTTCTCTGGAAAGCCGATGATGCGCGCAAGCACGCTTCGGCCCTCTGGCACTTCGCCGAGGCGACGGCGCATCTCCATGGTGCCGAGCCCGATGACTATGCGGCGCTGCACGCCTGGTCGGTCAGCGAGCCGGAAGCGTTCTACTCCGCGCTCTGGGACCATCTCGACATCGTGGGCGAAAAAGGCGAGCGCGCTTTCGTTCCGGGAGACGATATCCGCGATGCGCAGTTCTTTCCCGATGCAAGTCTCAATTATGCGGAGAACCTGCTGCGCCGCCGTGACGATGGCCTCGCCATCATCGCCCATCGCGACGACGGCACGCGCCGGACGTTGAGCTGGCGGCAACTCTACGATCAGGTATCGCGCTTCGCACAGGCGCTATCGGCGGAAGGGGTCGGCGAGGGCGACCGGGTGGCAGCCATCGTCACCAATGATCTCGAAGCGATCATCGCTTATCTCGCGACATCTTCGATCGGTGCCATCTGGTCGTCCTGTTCGCCCGATTTCGGCCCGGCCGGCGCCAGTGACCGGCTGTGTCAGATCGCGCCGAAAATCCTTATCGCAGTGCCGGGTTACTCCTATGCAGGCAAGACCATAGACGTGGCGCCCTCGATCCGGGCCGTTGCCGAGGGCACGGAACTTTCACGGATCGTCATCGTCGCAGATGAGGTCCCCGAGTCGCTTGCCGGTCTCGACTGCGTCCCCCTTGAGGCCTGGCTATCTCCGTTCACTCCAACCGAAATCGCCTTTCTCCGCATGGGGTTCAAAGCCCCTCTTGCCATCCTTTTTTCTTCCGGCACCACCGGCAAGCCCAAATGCATCACCCATTCAGCCGCCGGTCTGCTGCTCCAGCACAAAAAGGAACTTGTGCTCCATTGCGATATCCGGGCGGGCGAGAAGTTCTTCTATTTCACCACCTGCGGGTGGATGATGTGGAATTGGCAGGTCACCGGTCTGGCTTTGGGCGCAACGCTGGTCACTTATGACGGCAATCCCTTCCATCCCGACCCCGACCGGCTCATCGATCTTGTCGATGCCGAAGATATCGCCATTTTCGGAACCAGCGCCAAGTATATCGATGCTTGCCTCAAGGCCGGGCTGAGGCCCAAAGAGAGCCACAGGCTCGAGAATTTGAAGCTCATCCTGTCCACGGGCTCGCCGCTCATCCCCACAAGCTTCGACTACATCTATCGCGACTGGAAAACTGACGTACACCTGGCCTCGATCTCGGGGGGCACCGATATCTGCGCGTGTTTTTTGGGCGGCAATCCCTTGCTGCCAGTGCGGCGAGGCGAATTGCAGTGTGCGCTTTTGGGCCTGGACGTCGATACGCTCGATGACGCGGGCAACCCTGTTTCCGGCGTGCCGGGCGAAATGGTGTGCCGCAACGCCCATCTTTCCATGCCGGTCATGTTCTGGGGCGATCCCAACGGCTCGCGCTATGCGGACGCCTATTTCTCACGCTTTCCGGGTGTGTGGGCGCACGGAGATTTCGTCGAAAAGCGCCCGTCCGGTGGTTTTATCATCCATGGTCGGTCTGACACGACGCTCAATCCGGGCGGGGTGCGGATCGGAACGGCCGAGATTTATCGGCAGGTGGAAACGGTGCCCGAAGTCGAAGAAGCCATAGCGGTGGGCCAGGATATCGATGGCGATCAGCGTGTCATCCTGTTCGTCAAATTGCGTGAGGGCGAACTGACCCCAGACCTTGAAGCCAATATCCGCTCCCGCATCCGTTCGGGTGCCAGCCCGCGGCACGTGCCGGCCAAAATCATCGCAGTTGCCGCCATTCCCCGCACCCGGTCGGGGAAGATTTCCGAAGTGGCGGTGCGCGACACCATCCACGGGCGCCCTGTCAGGAACACCACGGCACTCGCCAACCCCGAGGCGCTGGAGCTCTACAAGGATCTGCCCCAGCTCAGGCCTTGATTGCCCGGTCACCGCGCGCCCATGGCTCGAGCACGTCGCGGGCGGCTTGCCGGCCTTTGTCGGTCAGGATGAGCCGCTCGCCCGCGCGCGTTACCAGCCCTTCGGCAAGGCTTCTGGCGAGAACGTCGCGCGATTTGGCCGGCGACCAGTGCAGATGTTCGCGCAGAGCCGCCGTGACGTTTTCCTCGCTCGCCTGTGGATCGTCTTCGTGATTGAAGAGATGCACGGCAAGCGTCCGGGCCGCATTCTCGCCCAGCCGCGCCCGCTGGCGCGCCCATTGCGCCAGCATGCCGTAGCGCGGGCCAAATGCCAGGGCGAGCGTGAAGCACACCCCGGTCATCACCGCCATCATGCCGCCGATGGAAACGTTAAACCATACGGCCAGCCAATATCCGGCGATTGCCGAGACGATCGAGACCGCCACCCCGATGACCAGCATCATTGAAAGCCGGTCGGTGAGCAGATAAGCCGCCGAAGGCGGGACGATGACGAAGGCGATGAACAGGATCGCGCCGACGGAATCGAACGCAGCGACGGCCGTGCCGCTGAGCAGTGCCAGCAGCCCGTACGACAGCAGCGCCGGCGCGAAGCCCAGGGCGCGGGCCAGCGCCGCGTCGAAGGTCGCAAGCTTGAGTTCCTTGAAAAGCACCGCGACGAAGGCGAGGTTGACCAGCGCCATAACGCCCATCCACACCACGGCCTGCGGCACGAGATAGCCGCCGATCTCATAGGTATCGAGCCAGACGAAGCCGATCTCGCCCAGAAGCACCGTGTGCTCGTCGATATGGACGTCGCGGGCAAAAAGGTTGATAAGCAGCACGCCGATCGAAAACAGCGCCGGGAACACCAGCCCGATCGCCGCGTCGGCCTTGACGCGCCGCGTGGCGGTGAGCAGTTCAGTAAGGAACACCGTCAAAAGCCCGGTCAGCGCGGCGCCGATGATCTGCACCGGGCCGGATGCCTGCCCGGTCAGCATCCAGACCACGATGATGCCGAAAACGATGGAGTGGGAGATGGCGTCCGAGAGCATCGAGGCGCCGCGCAGGACCAGGAACGTGCCAAGGAGTGACGCGGCGATGCCGACCAGCGCTCCGGTGAGCATGACCATCGCATCGGGGCTGTCGAAAAAGGCCGAAAGCATTGCGTTCATTGAACGTTTCCTCCGGGCGCGAGTTCAGCCTCAGCCTCGGCAATGCCCTTGGGCGTCAGCACCCAATGGGGCGTCGGCTCCGGGTGGTGGCGTGTGCCTGTCACCAGACCGCGATCCTCCAGGCGCTTGAGCGCCGATGCGGTTCCCGCCCCGTGATAGGCGTCGAGCATGCGCTGCTCGGCAGGATAGGCCGGGTCGCTATGCTCCGCGGCGAGGCGATAGAGCGTCGAGAGCACGCGCCGGCTGCGCAATTGCCGCGAGTTCTCGCGCTGGCGTATCGCGGCAAAGATCAGTCCGCGCCCGGGTGCGAACAACAGGGACAGGGCGACGATCGCAGATATGGCGAGAACGATCAGCGGACCGGTGGCCAGACCGCGTCCGGTGGCGCTGACCAGAGCCCCAAACAATCCCGAGGCCATGCCGAAGAGGGCGGCGAGTCCCACCATCACGCCCAGCCGGTCGGTCCACTGGCGCGCGGCAACTGCCGGGGCGATGATCATCGCCGCCATCAGCACCACGCCAACCATTTGCAGTCCCACGACGACGGCAAGCGCAATCATCGTCGTCAACGCCGCCTCGAGCGCCAGCACCGGCAGGCCGAGCGTGCGCGCATAGGCGGGATCGAAGGTGACGAGCTTGAACTCCTTCCAGAACAAAAGGACCAGCGCCAGCGCGAGCAGGGCAATGGCGCCCATGACGTAAAGATCCGAGCGCAGAATGGCTGCGGCTTGTCCGAAGAGAAAGGATTCGAGCCCCCCCTGGGCGGCGCTGCCGGCGTTCTGGATAAACGTGAGCAGCACGATCCCGAGTGCGAAAAAGATCGACAGCGCGATCCCCAGGCTGGCATCGGTCTTGAGCCGCGTGCTGCGGGTCAGCGCCAACACGATCAGCGCGGCAAGCGCCCCGGTCAGCAAAGCGCCGATGAGAATGGCGGGAAGGCTGCGCGTGCCAGCAACCAGAAAGCCGATGCAGATGCCGGGCAGAGCGGCGTGGGAGAGCGTGTCGCCCAGAAGCGATTGCTTGCGCAACACCGCAAAGCTGCCCAGAACGCCCGAGACAATGCCGAGCAGGGCGGCGCCGATCATCACGTTCTGGATTGTGTAGTCGGCCAGCAGCGAAAACATGATCAGTCGGCCGCCTGCAGCGTCGCGTCCCGATCGATCAGCGCAATCTGGCCGCCATAGGCGCGGCGCAGATTTTCGGGCGTATAAACCTCCGAAACCGGCCCCTGTGCGATCACGCGCACGTTGAGGATCACCATCCAGTCGAAATAGTCGCGCACCGTCTGAAGGTCATGGTGCACGACGATCACCGTCTTGCCGGCATCGCGAAGGGCGTGGAGGATCTTGACGATTGCCCGCTCGGTAGTGGCGTCCACCCCAGCCATGGGCTCATCGAGGAAATAGACGTCGGCGTCCTGCACCAGTGCCCGGGCGATGAAAACCCGCTGCTGCTGGCCTCCGGAAAGCTGGCTGATCTGCCGGTCGGCGAAATCGTCCATGCCCACTCGCGCCAGCGCTGCCAAGGCACGCTCATGCTCGGCGCGGCCAGGGCGTCGCAGCCAGCCGAGCTGGCCGTAAAGCCCCATGGTCACCACGTCGAGCGCGGTGGTAGGGAAGTCCCAGTCCACGCTTGAACGCTGCGGCACATAGCCCACCTTGCGCCGCTGGCGGGCATAGGGGCGGCCATGAATGGTCACGTGGCCGGCGGTGGGCTTGACCAGGTCGAGGATGGATTTGATCAGCGTCGATTTACCCGCCCCGTTCGGCCCGACGATCGCCGCCATGACCCCTGGCGGGATATCGAAATCGATGTCCCAGAGCACCGGCTTGGATTGGTAGGAGACAGTGAGGTCTTCCACATGGACCGCAAGGCCGGGCTCGTGCAGGCCGTTTTCTAGTTGAGGGACCATTGCTGCGCCCAATCTGAAAGCTCATCGGGCAGGGTAGGCGGCGTGCCGCCGAGCGCCCCGCTGATGGCGGTGGTGTTGGAATGGATCATGCCGATATAGGTTCCCCCTGCGGTGCCGGCGTCCCCCATGGCGTCGGAATAGAGCTCGCCGCCGATCTCCACCTCCTGGCCCGCTTGCCGCGCCGCCTCGATCACCGCCTGGATCGTGCGCGGATTGATGGTGGATTCGACAAAGATCGCCGGCACGTTGCGTTCCACGATCAGGTCGGCGGTCTGCCGGATATCGGCTATCGCGGCTTCCGACTGGGTGGAAATGCCCTGAATGCCGGCAACATCGATGCCGTAGGCGCGGCCGTAATAGGCAAAGGCATCATGGGCGGTGACCAGGATGCGCTGGCCCTCGGGGATCGAGGTAATGGCCTCTGTCGCCCAGCCGTGCAACGCCGCAAGCTGGCTCTGATACGCTTCTGCATTGGCGGCGATGGCCGGACCGCAATCGGGGATGAGTGCGGTGAGCTGGTCGGCAATGGCGGGCACGGTCTGTGCCCAGAGCGAAACGTCCATCCAAAGGTGCGGATCAACGCCATAGGCGTCGTCCGTCGCAATCAGGTCCTCTTGCGCGATCCCCGCTTCTGCAACGGCAAGGGTCGGCACGCGCTCGGAATAACGGGCGAAGACATCGCCGAGCTGCCCTTCGAGCCCATAGCCGGAATAAAGGATCAGGCCGGCGCGGTTGAGCGTCTGCACGTCGCGCGCCGTCGCCTGGTAGAGGTGCGGGTCGATGCCCGGCCCCATCATGGTCTGCACCGTCACACAATCGCCGCCTACCGTCTGGGCGATGTCGCCAATCATGCCGATGGTTGCAACCACTGAAAGCGGGGTTTGGGCCTGGACGGGTGCAACGGCGAGAAGGGAGAGCCCCAAAGTAAGGGCGAGTCGGTACGGCATGAAACCTCGCAGGGATGTTCGAGCTGTGGGTGAATATGACAATCATTCGCAACTACGTCAAGCTAGTTGCAAATGATTTGCAATAAGTACGAACCAGCAGCGCAAACTCTTGGTCCTGCGGCGATTTCGCTTATCGTCGTGCCTTGCACGTGAGCCTATCTACGAGCAGGAAGCGAAAGGACTGGCATGGGCAGGCAGGACATTCACAATTTCGATATGCCGGTTCTCTGCCGCAGTTGCGAGGTGCGGCATGGCGGCCTCTGTGGCGCCCTCGATGCGGATCAGTTACTGACGCTCTCGCGGCACACGCGTATGGTTCGTCGCCCCGCTGGCGATGAGCTGATCGCCGACGACACCGAAATCACCCGCTACGCCAATCTGATGCGTGGCGTGGTCAAACTCTCCAAGATGCTGGAAGACGGACGCCAGCAGATGGTAGGGCTGCAGTTTGCCCCCGATTTCCTCGGCCGGCTCTATGCCACGCAAAACCGTGTTACGGCGGAAGCGGCGTCGGAAGTCGAGCTGTGCATGATCCCGCGCGAGGCACTCGAAAAGCTCGTGGCCGAACATCCCGCTCTCGAGCATCGCTTACTGGAACAGACGCTGCGCGAACTCGATGAGGCGCGGGACTGGATGGTGACCTTGGGCCGTAAAACGGCGGGGGAGAAGGTCGCAAGCTTTCTCTACATGGTCGCGCTGCACATCGATCCGCTCAATCGGGAGCGCAAGACCATCATCTTCGAGCTGCCGCTCAGCCGCGCCGATATCGCCGATTTTCTCGGCCTTACCATCGAAACGGTTTCGCGCCAGCTCACGCTTTTGCGTAAGGATGGGGTGATCTCGGTCGAAAACAGCCGCCGCTTTACTATTCCCGACCTGACGCGTCTCCAAGCCCGCTGCGGCTGATCTCTTCCAGCCTGCCGCCGATAAGCTCGAATTCGCGCATCACCGCGCCTGCGGGCAGCAGCGCATGGGTTGCCAGCACCACAGCACGCCCGGCCAGCGCTTGGGGCATATCGGAGAAGAACGCGGCTTCGGTCTCCCGATCCAGCCCTGCCGTCGGCTCGTCGAGCAGCACGATCGGCGCTGGAGAGAGCAGGGTGCGGGCGAGGCTGAGCCGCCTGGCCTGGCCGGCCGAAAGCGTCGCGCCGGTTTCTCCCACCACCGTATCGAGCCCTGCGGGCAAGCTGCGGATCGTGGTTTCGAGCCTGGCTTTCCCCAGCGCGGCGTAGAGTTCGGCATCGGTCGCCTCGGGGCGGGCGATCAGCAGGTTGTTGCGGACCGTATCGAGAAACACCGGGCTGTGCTGGCCGAGAAGCGCTATATGCGCGTGAAGGTCGCGCTGGGCGACATCACGGATATCGATTCCCTCAATGCAAATGGCGCCTTCTTGCGGGTCTGCGAGGCGCAGTGCCAAATGCAGCAGGCTGGATTTGCCGACCCCACTCACCCCGGAAATCGCCACATGCTCTCCTGCCGAGAGGGCGAGGTCGAGACGCTTGAGAACCGGTTCGCTATTGCCGTAGGCAAAGGTGACGTTTTCGAACGCGATGCCGCCACCTTGGGGGCAGGCCACCGGACGCATTGGATCGCGCACCGTGATGGGCGCAGTTGCGATTTGCCGCAGCCGCTCGGCCGAAGCGAGCGCCGACCCCAGTTTGCCGATCGATCGGATGATCACTGCCGTCGCTTCAAAGCTCCCCAGAGCGGCAAAGACGATGCCCGCCAGGATCGGCCCCTCGATCGCTCCCGCTTCAAACGCCTCAAGCCCAACCAATACGATGGCGATAAGCGCCACCCCGGTCAGGGCCTGCACCGAAGCAGCGGCAATCGATGTGGCAAGCCCTTGCCGGCGGCGCAGGTCGGAAAGCGTTTGGCTCGCCGCCGCGAATTTTTCGGCGGCAAAGCCGCTTTGGCCGAAGGCCACGATATCGTCGTGGCCGGCAATCGTATCGAGAATCTGCGCCCGCAGCCCTGCCGCTGCCTCGACGCTCTGGCTTCCGTTGCTGCGGGTCGTAGCGGCAAGGATCGCGGGCACCACGATCACGGAGAGAATTATGGCCACCAAATAGATCCACCCAGCCGCTGGCAGCAGGGCCAGCAGCACGGCGGTTACGGCTCCGCCCAGCACCAATGCCGCAATCAGCGGTCCTATGGCGATGAGGAACAGCGTATCGAGCGCATCGATATCGGCGGTCAGCCGCGTCACCAGATCGCCGTGACGCAAGGACCGGTCGGGCAGCGGCAAGCGGGGAAACAGGGCCGAAAACAGCCAGCGCCGCAAATCGGACAGCAGGCGCAGGGTCGCGTTGTGTCCGACCAGCTTTTCGAAATAGCGCGCAAGAATGCGGATGAAGGAGAAGCCACGAACAGCGGCGGAAGGGGCGAAAAGGTTGAACGATACGCCAAGAGCGGTCAGCGCCGTCGCCGTCAGGAACCAGCCCGAAACCCCCAGCAGCGCGGTGCCCGCAGCCAGCGTGACCAGCGAGAGGATCAGCGCGAGCAGCAGGCCGCGCCAGTGCGGCTTGAACAGTAGGGCAAAGAACGCCAGCGCCTTCATGCCCAGCCCTCCTTGTCCCTGTGAGACTGAGTCGCCCGGTGCGGAGTGGGCAGCAGCCTTCCGCCGGCCATGCGCATCACCTTTCCGGCCCGCGCGGCTACCGCGCTCGAATGGGTCATGATGATCAGCGTCCGGCCGTCACAGAACGCCTGCACCCTGTCGAGCAGCTTTGCCTCGGTCGCCGGGTCGAGATGGGCAGTCGGTTCATCGAGGACGACCAGTGCCGGATCGGTGAGAAACAGCCGTGCCAGACCGATACGCTGGATCTGGCCACCCGAAAGTCCGTATCCGCCTTCGCCCACCAGCGTATCGAGCCCTTCGGGCAGACGGTCGGCAAACTCTTTGACAAGCGCCTCCTCGGCAGCCGCCTCAATCGTCTCGGCAGTTGCCGCGGGAGCGGCCAGAGCGATGTTCTCGGCGATCGTGCCGGCGAAGATGTGCGGTTTCTGGCCGATGAAGGTCACGCTGGCGCGCAAATCCGCTTCGCTCCATTCGGATAACGGGACGCCGCCCAGGGAAACATTGCCCTCGAACGGCACCAGCCGGACCAGCGCGCGGGCCAGCGTCGATTTACCGATCCCGCTCGGGCCCATGATGGCAAGGCTTTCGCCCGCGCCGAGCTCGAGATGGAGCCTATCGAGCACCGCTTCATCCTGTGCTCTGACCGTCAGTCCGCGGACGGAGAGCGGGAGCGCTTTGACGGGTTTGGCAGAGGGCGCCGAAATGTCGGGCGTCGCCAGTTCGCCGGGATCAGCGACAATGGCCTCGATTTCGGCAAGCGCCGATTTCGCGGCGGCACGATCATGATAGTGCGCGGCGAGCTGGCGCAGCGGCGCATAGACTTCGGGCGCCATGAGCAGCGCGAACAGCCCCCACGTCAGCGTCAGACCCGGATTGACCCCCAGAAGGCCCAGATAGGTCAGTCCCACATAGAGCGCGACGCCGGCCACCCCAAGCGCTGCGAAAAATTCGAGGATCGCCGAGGACAGGAAGGCTATGCGCAGCACGGCATTGGTCCGGCGCCGCAGCGCTTCGCTCGCGGCATGGACGTTCTCTATCGCGTCGGTTTCGCGCCCAAAAAGCTTGAGCGTCAAGAGCCCCCGCAGCCGGTCGGCGAAATGCGCCGACAGCCGCGAGAGCGCGGTCGCCTGCCGGTCGGTTGCCGCCTGCGCGCCCCAGCCGGCCAAAGCCATGAATAACGGGATAAGCGGCGCGGTGACGATGAACAGCAGCCCCACCACCCAATCGATGGGAAACAGCACCACCGCAAAGGCGATGGGCAGGATGGCAGCCGAAATCATCGCCGGCAGGTAACGGGCAAAGAAATTCTCCAGCCCCTCGACCTGGTCGATCAGCGCCGCGCCCACCGCGCCAGATGCCGGCTTAAGCCCCAGCGCGTGCCGCTGTGCCAGAATGTGGCCGAACAGCCCGGTGCGCAGCCGCGTCTTGATCTGCTCGGCCCCGACCGTTCCGGCCTGCTCTCCAAGCAGTCCCAGCAGCGCGCGAATGAGAACGATGCCGGCCAATGCGCCGATCAGTGGCGTCACCGCTCCCAGCGGTTCTCCTCCTTCGATCGTCCGCCCCAACACCTGCGCCAGGAGTGCCGCATAGATGATGAGCATCGCCCCCGACACCAGCGGCGCGGTGACCGCAACGATCAGCGCGCGGCCGCCCATTCTGCGCAATCCCATGAGCTTGCGGGCGTTGGCACGGTCGGCGATGGGGTCGGTAGAGGAGGCCATGATCGCAACAATAGCGGAAAGTGGAGCGGGGCAGCCTGCGATATCCGGACGCGCGGCGCCTTGATCCAGGTCAATAGGGCTTGGCTATGATACTATATATACCGTGAACAGCGTCGTCCCGGTTGTGGTGTTCGACCCGGACGGCTTTTTATGACCCAGGGGCAGTCTTCATGATCGACGAAACAGTCGTAGCCTTGTCGCGGATGCAATTTGCTGCAACCGCGCTTTATCACTTCCTGTTCGTGCCGTTGACGCTCGGGCTCTCCTTCATGATGGCCATCATGGAGAGCACCTATGTGATGACCGGGCGCGAGATCTGGCGAAAGATGACCCTGTTCTGGGGCACGCTGTTCGGCATCAATTTCGCCATGGGTGTCGCCACCGGCATCGTGATGGAGTTCCAGTTCGGCATGAACTGGTCCTATTACAGCCACTATGTCGGCGACGTGTTCGGCGCCCCGCTGGCCATCGAGGGACTGATGGCGTTCTTCCTCGAAGCGACCTTCATTGGCCTGTTCTTTTTCGGCTGGGACCGGCTGTCCAAGGTCGGCCACCTCGCTGTCACCTGGCTTGTCGCGCTGGGCGCGAACTTTTCCGCGCTGTGGATTTTGATCGCCAATGGCTGGATGCAATATCCCACCGGCGCGGTGTTCAATCCCGACACCATGCGTATGGAGATCACCAATTTCATGGAGGTGATCTTCAATCCTGTCGCGCAGGCCAAGTTCGTGCATACGGTTTCGGCAGGCTATGTCACCGGCGCCGTGTTCGTTTTCGGCGTCAGCGCGCTTTTCCTCCTTACGGGCAAACATCAAGAACTCGCCAAGCGCTCCATGGTGGTCGCGGCCAGCTTCGGCCTTGCTTCCGCGCTCTCGGTCGTCGTCCTGGGCGATGAAAGCGGCTATGCGGCCACCGAGCACCAGGTGATGAAGATCGCCGCCATCGAAGCGATGTACGAAACCGAACCGGCCCCGGCCGGGCTCAGCCTCGTTGCCTTCCCGCTGCCCAATGGCGAGCGTTTCGACATCAAGATTCCCTGGGTTCTCGGTCTCATCACCACGCGTTCCTTCGATACGGAAGTTCCCGGCATCCACGATCTTGTCGAGCATGCCGAAGTCCGCATCGCCAATGGCCTGCGCGCCTATGAGGCCATGGCTGTTCTCGAAGAAGATCGGCAGGACCAGGAGGCCCGCGCCGTGATCGGCGAGGCTTGGCCCGATCTTGGCTACGCGCTGCTTTTGAAGCGCTACCGCACCGATATCGAGAACGCGACGCCGGAAGAGATCGCCATGGCGGCCCAGGACACGGTGCCCGATGTCTGGCCGTTGTTCTGGACCTTCCGGCTGATGGTGGGCGTGGGCTTTTTCTTCATCGCCTTCTTTGCCTTCGCTTTCTGGAAAGCCTCGCGCGGCACGCTCGATACGCACCGCTGGTTTCTTTGGGGCGCCGTGGCCGCCATGCCGCTGCCCTGGCTGGCTGCCGAAGCAGGCTGGATCATCGCCGAATATGGCCGCCAGCCCTGGGCGATCGAAGGGGTTCTGCCCACCTTCTATGCCGCGTCCGGTCTGACGGTCACCGATCTTGTGCTCAGTCTTTCCTTCTATGTGAGCCTTTATACGGTGCTCGCGGTGATCATGGTCTTCCTCATGGTCAAGGCCATCAAGGCCGGCCCCAAGGACTACGTCGCCCTGCTCAATGGCGAGCCCGATCCCATGGAAACGCCTCGGCCCAAATCGGACAAACCGCAATCGGCCGAGTCCGATGCCCGGCCGCAGCCTGCCGAATAAGGAGAGTGGACAATGGATTTCATTCCCATCGATTATGAAACCCTGCGGCTCATCTGGTGGGCGCTGCTCGGCGTCCTGCTCATCGGCTTTGCGGTGCTGGGCGGCATGGATCTGGGGCTGGGCGCCCTCCTGCCTGCCGTTGCCCGCACCGATGAGGAACGCCGCGTGCTGCTCAATCTCGCCGGCCCGACCTGGGAAGGCAATCAGGTCTGGCTGGTGCTGGGGGGCGGCGCGATCTTTGCCGCCTGGCCGCCGCTCTATGCAGTGAGCTTTTCGGGCTTTTATCTGGCGATGATCGTGATCCTCTTCGCCTTGATCCTGCGCCCGGTGGGGTTCAAATATCGCGGCAAGATCACCGATCCGCGCTGGCGCTCCACCTGGGATTGGGTGTTGTTCATCGGCGGCTTCGTGCCCGCCCTGATCTTTGGTGTGGCCGTCGGCAACGCTCTGCTCGGCGCCCCGTTCGACCTCGACCGCACCCTGCGTCCCTCCTATCTGGGCAACTTCTTCGGTCTTCTCACGCCCTTTGCCTTGCTGTGCGGGCTGGTCAGCCTTTCGATGGTCATGACCATGGGGGCTGCCGTCATCGCCGCGCGCACCGAGGGCGAAATCGCCGCCCGCGCCTCGCGCTATGGCCAGTGGGCAGCGCTCGCGGCCATCGTGCTCTTTGCCCTGGGCGGGCTATGGATCGCCTTCGGCATCGAGGGCTACGCCGTCACCAGCGCCATCGAAACCGCCCTGCCGTCCAACCCGCTGGCCAAGACCGTGGAACGTGAAGTCGGTGCCTGGATGGCCAATTACGGCACTTATCCCTGGATGCTGATTGCCCCGGTCCTTGGTTTTATCGGCATGGCCGGCGCCCTGCTCGGATTGCGCGGGGGGATGAAAATCGTCCCGATCCTTGCGGCCGGGGCAGGGGTGTTCGGCATCGTTTCGACGGCTGGGCTTTCGATGTTTCCGTTCCTGTTGCCGTCCTCGCACAATCCCAATGCGAGCCTGACGGTCTGGGACGCGTCGTCGAGCCATTTGACCCTTTTCATCATGCTGGTCGCGACGGCATTCTTCCTGCCGCTGATCCTTGCTTACACGAGCTGGGTCTACAAAGTGATGAGCGGCCCGGTGACCAACAAGTCGCTGTCCAAGAACCCGAACGCGTATTAGGAGCTCCAACAGATGTGGTATTTTGCTTGGATTCTCGGCGTCGGGCTGGCTTGCGCCTTCGCCATTCTCAACGCGATGTGGTTCGAGATGCGTGAGGACCGGCGCGAGGTGGACAAGGGCTAACCGACCAGCTCGCGCGTCGCCGTTTTCTTGAGGATGTGGTCGCGCATTAGCCGTTCGGCACGCGGCTCGTCGGCCTGAAGCAGGGCGGTGACGATCATCTCGTGATCCTTATAGGATTGCGCCAGCCGTGCCGGCTGGGCGAAAAGATCGGTGCGGAACGGGCTGAGACGCGAGCGCGCCAGCGCTGCCATTTCGCCAAGCTGCGGATTGCCGGCTCCAGCCTGGATGGCGGCGTGGAACAGCGTATCGTGTGCCCAATAGAGGTCCGACTGCCCGAGCCGAACCATCTGGCCAGCCCGCAGGTGATCGGCCTCCAGCTTGCGTCGCGCCTTACCCGACATGCGCTCGGCGGCGAGCCGGGCGCATACGCCTTCCAGTTCGGCCATCACCTCGATGAGGTTGGCGAGATGCTCGGAGCTGAGTTCGGCCACCACCGCACCGCGATTGGGCCGCCGCGACACTAGCCCCATCGCCGCCAATTGCCCGAGCGCTTCTCGGATAGGAGTGCGCGATACCGAAAATCGTCCAGCGAGTCCGATCTCGTCGAGCCGCTCGCCGGGCTGGAAACGCCCGGCGACGATCGCATCGGCGAGCTGTTCGACGATTTCGCTTACGGTCGTGCCCTTGCGCGAGAGGGTCTTGGTCACGGCTGGGTTCCAGGCTGTTGCTCTCACCCTCTGACTATGAAGCCAAACACCTGCCAAGTGAAGAGGCAGTTTTTATTTCTGCATAATCGTTAGGCAAATTTTTTGCGCGCCAGATGGGTCGAAGGTGGCGGCGGAACGTCGCCCGGCGTCCTGCCATCTCCGATCGGTGCCCCTAGTCCCGTGACGATAGGCACCACCCCCGCCCAGATCGGCAGGTTGTGGTCTTCTTCTTCATCGACCGGCGGACCTTGCCGCACTTTGGCCGAGGCCGCTTCGATCTCGAGCGCCAGGACGCCGGTGCCCTTGCGCTCCTTGTCGTGCATGTGGCGCACCTCATTCCAGCGGAAGGGCAGCAGGTGCTCGGTGATTAGCTTGAGCGCTTCCTCGACTTCACCGAGGTCCGAGACGATCCGCGCATGGCCGTGGACGACGGCGGCGCGATAGTTCATCGAATGGTGAAATCCCGAGCGCGCCGCGACGATGCCGTCGAGCAGCGTCACCGTCATGGTCAGCGGATCGCCTTGCTGGTGCATGGCGACGATGCGCGCCTTCGATGAGCCGTGCAAGTAGATGGTGGCACCCGAGCGCGCATAAGCCATCGGGATCACCATCGGCCGCCCGTCGGCGATGAAACCCACATGCCCCACCAGGCCGGTATCGAGGATCGCGTTGATCGTCTCCTCGTCATAGCGCGCCCGCTTGGGATTGCGGGCCTTGGCGTAGGGCGGCGGCGTATGGATGGTCATGGCGTACTCCTGGTTGCGGTGGTGCCAATATGCATCTAAACTGGACCCTTGTAAGATCCACTTTGTTTTTCATTGAAGGATCCAGATGCTCGAAGGCCTCATTGTTATCGATCCTGCGGGCGGTCCATTGCCCGAACAGATCTATCGCGCCATTGGCGCGGCTGCGCGCTCGGGCAAGCTCAAGGCCGGGTCGGTGCTGCCCAGCTCGCGGCAGTTGGCGGCGGGGCTCGGCATTTCGCGCAACAGCGTCAATGCCGGCTATGAGCTTTTGCGGGCCGATGGGGTGGTCGCCGTAAGGCCGGGCGCCGCGCCGCGCATCGTCACAGGCACCGATCTCGAGCGGGCCAGTCTTTCCGGCGCGGGCGATGCGCGAGGGCTTTCGCGGCGCGGCGAGGCGATCGCCGTCAATCTGCGCGGCAAGCGAGGGCAGCGCCATTCCGGCTATCTCGAACCGGGTGCGCCCGACGAGGCACTGTTTCCCGCCGATCTCTGGGCGCGTACCCTGCGCCGCGTTGCCCGGCAGAAATTCGGGGATGCGGCGATCTATGAGGCGCTCGAAGGCCTGCCTCGGCTCAAATCGGTGCTTGCCGATTATCTGGCGCGCCAACGTGGCGTCAATGCCGGGCCCGATCAGATCCTCATCGTGCCGTCCACACAATCGGGCCTGGCGCTCGCGGCGCAATGCCTGTCCGATGCGGGAGATACGGGTTTGGTGGAGTCGCCGGGCTATTTCGGCGTGCGAACCGCCTTTGCCGGAGCCGGTCTTGTGACGCGGGCGTTGGAAGTAGACGGGCAGGGGGTCGATCCTTCGGGTATCGAAAGGTCTGGCGCGCGTCTGGTCTATGTCACGCCCTCGCACCAATACCCCACCGGCGCGCGCATGCCGCTGCAACGGCGTATGGATTTGCTGCAAGCGGCGCGCCGCATGGGCGCAATCGTGCTCGAGGACGATTACGACAGCGAGTTCCTCTGGAACGGCCGCGCCATCGCAGCGCTGCAGGGCATCAGCGATGGCGCGGAGGTGATCTATCTCGGCACCACGGCCAAGAGCCTTTTGCCCGGCTTGCGTCTTGCCTATATGGTCGTGCCGAAAGACTTGGCCGGTCCACTCGCGCAGGCGCAGCGCAATCTGGGCCTGCGGGTCAATATCCACACTCAGGCCGCTTTCGCCGATCTGATTGAATCAGGTGCGCTCGTGACCCATCTCAAGCGGATCGCCAAGACCTATGAGGAACGTGGCGGCCTTCTGGTGGAAACTTTGCGTGAGAGGTTCGGCGCGGACCTCGAGGTGGATATGCCCATGGGTGGTCTGCAAGTGGTCGCCCGCTTCTCCCGGCCTCGTGACGATAGCCCCGTCGCCGCCGCGCTCGCCGCGGAAGGTTTTGAAACCCCATCGCTTTCGAGCTATTGCGCTGGGGAGAAGCGTTCAGGTCTGATCATCGGCTTCGCCGATGCAACGCCCAAGCGTGTTGCCCGTTTCGCCGACCGGTTGGAACAGGCTTTGGTTTGACATAAAGATATCTTTATGTCTTTGTGTTATGCACTCGCGCATCATGCGCGATAGGATTGGAAACGCTCATGTGCAACGCTCCCGGATGTACCCACGGCCGCCTTCATGCTCCCGGCGATGGGCGCATGGGTGGCATGTCGGGTGAGACGATCCCGGTCGAGGCGCTGCGCCCCGGCAACGGTCCCGTCCGCTCCGCCAGGGAAGGCGATGACATTCTCGCCGCCCTGACCCAGGCCGCGCGTGAACGCATCCTCATTCTCGACGGCGCCATGGGCACCATGATCCAGCGCGAAAAGCTCACCGAGGAAAATTTCCGCGGCGAGCGCTTTGCCGATTGGCCCAAGCCTTTGCAGGGCAATAACGACCTCTTGGTCATCACCGAGCCAAAAATCATCGAGGATATCCACTTCGCCTATGCCATGGCGGGGGCCGATATCCTGGAAACCAACACCTTTTCGGGGACCACCATCGCCCAGGCCGATTACGGCATGGAGGCGTTGGCCTATGAGCTCAACGTTGCCGGCGCCCAGGCCGCCAAGCGTGCCGCCATCCGTGCCGAGGCCGAGGACGGCAAGCGCCGCTTCGTTGCCGGTGCCGTGGGCCCCACCAACCGTACGGCTTCGATTTCGCCCGACGTCAACAATCCCGGCTTCCGCGCCACGTCCTTTGACGAGCTGCGCATCGCCTATGGCGAGCAGATCGAGGGGCTGATCGATGGCGGCTCGGACATCATACTGATCGAAACCATCTTCGATACATTGAACGCCAAGGCCGCCGTCTTTGCCGCCGAAGAGGTGTTCGAGAACAAGGGCATCCGCCTGCCGGTGATGATTTCGGGCACCATCACCGATCTTTCCGGCCGCACGCTTTCGGGCCAGACGCCCACCGCCTTCTGGTACTCGCTGCGCCACGCCAAGCCCTTTACCATCGGGCTCAACTGCGCATTGGGCGCCAACGCCATGCGCGCCCATCTGGCGGAAATCTCCGATATTGCCGATACGTTCGTCTGCGCCTATCCCAATGCGGGTCTGCCCAACGAATTCGGCGAATATGACGAGAGCCCTGAATTTATGGCCAGCCAGATCGAGGGCTTTGCCCGCGACGGGTTCCTGAACGTGGTGGGCGGCTGCTGCGGCTCGACCCCCGATCACATCGCGGCCATTGCCCAAGCGGTGTCCAAATATGCCCCGCGCGAAATCCCTAAGATTGAGCCGCGCCTGCGCCTTTCCGGTCTCGAGCCTTTCACGCTCACCGACGATATCCCGTTCGTGAACGTGGGCGAGCGTACCAATGTCACCGGCTCTGCGCGGTTCAAGAAGCTCATCACCTCGGGCGATTACACCGCCGCCCTCGATGTCGCCCGCGATCAAGTGGAAAACGGCGCCCAGGTGATCGACATCAACATGGACGAAGGCCTGATCGACAGCCAGCAGGTGATGGTCGATTACCTCAACCTCGTCGCGTCGGAGCCCGACATCGCCCGCGTGCCGATCATGGTCGACTCTTCGAAGTGGGAGGTGATCGAGGCGGGCCTCAAATGCATCCAGGGCAAGGCCATCGTCAACTCGATTTCCATGAAAGAGGGCGAGGACAAGTTCCGCGAGCAGGCGCGCCTGTGCAAGCTCTACGGCGCCGCTGTCGTCGTCATGGCGTTCGATGAGGTCGGGCAGGCCGACACTCAGGCCCGCAAGGTGGAAATCTGCACCCGCGCCTACCGTATCCTTGTCGATGAAGTGGGCTTCCCGCCCGAAGACATCATCTTCGATCCCAACATCTTCGCCGTCGCCACCGGCATCGAAGAGCACGACAATTACGGCGTCGATTTCATCGAGGCGACGCGTGAAATCACGCGCACGCTCCCCCATGTCCACATCTCGGGCGGCGTTTCCAACCTGTCCTTCTCGTTCCGCGGCAACGAGCCGGTGCGCGAGGCCATGCACGCCGTGTTCCTCTACCATGCCATCGCGGCGGGCATGGATATGGGCATCGTCAATGCCGGCCAGCTCGCGGTCTATGAATCGATCGATCCCGAACTGCGCGAGGCCTGCGAGGACGTGGTGCTCAACCGCCGGTCCGATGCCACCGAACGCATGCTCGATCTTGCCGAGCGCTATAGGGGACAGGGCGGCAAGGAAGCCAAGACCAAGGACCTCTCCTGGCGCGAAAAGCCGGTGGGTGAGCGCATTTCCCACGCGCTGGTCAACGGGATCACCGAATATATCGAGGCCGACACCGAAGAAGCCCGTCAGCAATTCGCCCGCCCGCTGCACGTCATCGAAGGCCCGTTGATGGACGGCATGAACATCGTCGGCGAACTGTTCGGCGCCGGCAAGATGTTCCTGCCTCAGGTCGTCAAATCGGCCCGCGTCATGAAGCAAGCCGTCGCCTATCTTCTCCCCTTCATGGAGGCGGAGGCCGACGGCACGCGCCAGAGCGCCGGCAAGATCCTGATGGCCACCGTCAAGGGCGACGTCCACGATATCGGCAAGAACATCGTCGGCGTGGTCTTGGCCTGCAACAATTACGAGATCATCGATCTGGGCGTCATGGTTCCCGCCCAGACCATCCTCGAAACGGCGAAAAAGGAAAAGGTGGACGTGATCGGTCTTTCCGGCCTCATCACCCCTTCGCTCGACGAGATGGTGCACGTCGCCTCCGAAATGGAGCGCGAAGGCTTCGACATCCCGCTCCTGATCGGCGGGGCGACGACCAGCCGCGTCCACACGGCGGTCAAGATCAACCCGCGCTACAATCGCGGCACAACCGTCTACGTCAAGGACGCCAGCCTTGCGGTCAACGTCGTTTCAAAGCTCCTCTCCAAGGAAGCGGCCAACGACTACGTCAAGACCATCAAGCAGGAATACGATACCGTCGCCGAAAAGCACCGCAAGGGTGAGGCCGACAAGCAGCGCACCAGCCTGCAAGCCGCCCGTGATAATGCGTTCAAGCCGGACTGGTCCGCCTATGTGCCGAAAAAGCCCAGCTTCCTGGGCACAAGGTCCTATCAGGATTGGGATCTGGCCGAGCTCGCCCGCTATATAGACTGGACCCCATTCTTCCAGGCCTGGGAGTTCAAGGGCACTTACCCCAAGATTCTCGATGACCCCCGCCAGGGCGAGGCCGTGCGTCAACTGTTCGATGACGCACAGGCTATGCTCAAACGCATCATCGATGAGAAGTGGTTCACCCCCAAAGCCGTCGTCGGCTTCTGGCCCGCCAACCGGTTGGGTGACGATGTACAGCTTTTCACCGACGAGACGCGCGGCACCGAGCTGGCCAAATTCTTCACCCTGCGCCAGCAGCTTTCCAAATCCGGCGACAAGCCCAACGTCGCGCTTGCCGATTTCATGGCCGAGGCCGGTACGCCCGATTATGTGGGCGGCTTCTGCGTTACCGCCGGCTTCGAGGAGATCGCGATCGCCGACAAGTTCGACGAGCAGAACGACAACTACTCCTCGATCCTCGTCAAGGCCCTCGCCGACCGTTTCGCCGAGGCGTTCGCCGAACGGCTGCACGAGGTGGTGCGCAAGGAGCTCTGGGCGTACTCGGACGAAAATTTCGCCCCCGAAGAGCTGATCGCCGAGCCCTATCAGGGCATCCGCCCCGCTCCGGGGTACCCGGCCCAGCCCGACCACACCGAAAAAACCACGCTCTTCGAACTGCTTGACGTGGAAAAGCAAATCGGGGTGAAGCTGACCGAAAGCTACGCCATGTGGCCGGGATCCTCGGTCTCCGGGCTCTATTTCGCCCACCCGGAAAGCTATTATTTCGGCGTCGCAAAGGTCGAACGCGACCAGGTCGAGGATTATGCCCAACGCAAGGGCATGGCGATCGAAGACGTCGAACGCTGGCTCGGCCCGGTGCTGAACTACATTCCAGGCATGGAGAAGGCCGCCGGGTGAGGGAGCCTTCCTCCCTGTCTCGACATCCCCGGCGCAACTCATTATGAAGTCGTGTAATTTTACATGACCTCATGGTTCTCATGCCCAATTTCGTCCTCACCCTGTCCTGCGCCGACAAGCCGGGGATCGTCGCCGGCGTCACCAGCGAATTGTTCGGGCTGGGCGCCAACATCGCCGAATCCAACCAGTTCTGGGATCGCGACACGGGCAAGTTCTTCATGCGCATCGCCTTTGCCGCGCCCGAGGGCGTCGACAAGGAGGCTGTCGAGCGCGCGCTGAAGCCGGTCACCGCGCGCTTCGACATGAAAACGGCAATCGCCGACGAAGCCCGCGTGCCGCGCATGGTCATCATGGTTTCCAAATTCGACCATGCCCTGCGCCACCTGCTTTACCAGATCAAGGTCGGCTGGCTGCGTGCCGAAGTGGCGGCGATCATCTCCAATCACGAGGACGCCCGCTCGATCGCCGAGGCCGATGGTATCCCGTTTCACCATCTGCCGATGGCCAAGGGGGAAAAGGCCGAGCAGGAAGCCGAGGTGCTCCGGCTCATCAAGGCGGCTGACGCAGATCTCGTCGTCCTGGCGCGCTACATGCAGATCCTTTCCGACCAGCTCTCCACGCGCTTGTTCGGCAAGGTGATCAACATTCATCATTCCTTCCTGCCGAGCTTTAAAGGTGCCAAACCCTATCACCAGGCCCACGAGCGGGGCGTCAAGATCATCGGGGCCACTGCCCATTACGTGACGCCCGATCTCGACGAGGGCCCGATCATCGAGCAGGAAACCGCCCGCGTCACCCATGCCATGAGCCCGGATGATCTCATCGCCGTCGGCCGTGACATCGAAAGCCGCGTGCTGGCCCGCGCCGTCAAGAGCCATCTCGAAAACCGCGTGATGCTCAACGGCCACAAGACCGTGGTCTTCGCATAAGGGAGTCGCCCATGACCGCCACGATCATTGACGGAAAAGCAGTCGCCGCAGCGGCCATCGATCGCGTCAAGGCGGGTGCGGCCGCCTTTGCCGCCACCCATGGCAATCCTCCGGGATTGGCGGTGGTGCTGGTGGGCGAGAACCCGGCCAGCCAGGTCTATGTCGCCTCCAAGGGCAAGATGGCCACCGAATGCGGGTTCCACTCGGTCCAGCACACGCTGCCCGCCGAAACCACGCAAACAGAATTGCTCGACGTCATCGCAAATCTCAACGCCGATCCGGCCATTCACGGCATTCTTGTTCAGCTCCCGCTTCCGGACCACCTTGACGAGCGCACCACCATCGGCGCGCTCGATCCGGCCAAGGATGTGGATGGCCTTCACGATATCTCCATCGGCCGGCTCGCTTCGGGCCAGATCGACAAGACGCTATTGCCCTGCACGCCAAAGGGCTGCATGGAGCTTCTGAGCACCGTCCACCCCGAAGGCCTCTCCGGTCTCGATGCCGTTGTCATCGGGCGGTCCAATCTCGTCGGCCGGCCCGTCGCCGCGCTGCTCCAGCACGCCAACGCGACGGTCACCATCGCCCACTCGCGCACGAAAGACCTGCCGGAACTGGTGAGCCGAGCCGACATCGTGGTTGCCGCCATCGGCCGCCCTGAATTCGTAAAGGGTGACTGGATCAAGAGAGGCGCTACGGTCATCGATGTGGGCATCAATCGCATTCCGGCGCCCGAAAGGGGCGAGGGCAAGACCCGTCTGGTCGGCGACGTCGCATTCGCTGCGGCCGCCGAGTGGGCAGGGGCCATTACCCCGGTTCCGGGCGGGGTGGGGCCGATGACCATTGCCATGCTGATGGCGAATACCTTGGAAGCGGCCGAGCAGAGCGTACGCCGTTAGCATTCGGGCAGTCTCAGCGCACCCCTCAACCCCCCTCTCCTCCCTCAAGAGAAGAGGGGCTCTTTGGGCAGCACGGGGTGCTTGCCCAACGCCGCCACGGGCTCCCCTTCTCCCCTGGTGGGAGAAGGTGAATTGCCCGAAAGGCGAGACGGATGAGGGGGCTCTGAGTCTGCCAAAGTCTTCCGCGGTTGCGAGGCGTTTACCCCAAACCCGCCTTCGGCATCAGCGTCTGGATCGCCATGAACCGGGCAAAATCCTTCTTCTCGCGTGGCGACCATCCGGTTTCCGCGATCGCGGAGAGCCTGGGGTAAACCAGATGGTCGAACAGCTTCCGGTCCGCGAGGTTCTCGCTCCATAGGCATGATTGCACGCCGATCAGCTTGTCTTGCACTTCCGCGGGCCAGTCATGGGCTGGGTCGAATGTGTAGCAGGTTTCCACGCTCACCGTGCCCGCCCAGCTTGCACCGGGCTCCCACCACGCGTCCGACTGCGCCATGTCGAAATAGGCATGCTCGGCCGGCGCCAGAACCACGTCGTAGCCAGCCAAGGCCAGATCCCGCCCACTTTCCGATTTCTTCCACGCCACGAGGTAGGAACGGTCGGGATTGACCCCGCCCCCCAGCGCCGCCTCTTCCCACGCTCCGGTTTCCTTGCCGTATTGTTCAAGCAGCGACTGAATGCGCTTCAGAAAATACGATTGCAGCTCGAACGTCCCCTGCCAGCCATTCGGCCCCTGCATGGATTTGGCCTGCGGCGACCCCGACCAGGCTTTGTCCGGCACTTCATCGCCTCCGATATGGATCCATTTGGCCGGGAACAGTTCGACCAGCGTTTTGATTACCGCTTCGAGAAACGCATAGGTTTCATCGAGCGCGGGGTTGAGCGCATTGTTGGGAAAATACTGCACAGAGCGGTAGATCCCGGTTTCCTCGGGATCGGCGAGCTGCGGCAGCGCCTTGATCACGCAATAGCAGTGACCGGGAATATCGATCTCGGGAATGGTTTCAATCCCCAGCGACAGCCCGTAGTCGACGAATTCGCGCACATCGTCCGCCCGATAGACCAGCCCGTGCCGCTCGAACGGGCTGCCCAGCAGGGGCGGCAGCAATTCGCCCGGCCCGCGCCAGCCGGCTTTCTCGGCCAGTTCGGGGTATTCGGGCACGTCGAGCCGCCAGCCTTCGTCGTCATTGAGGTGAATATGGAAGCGGTTGAGCTTGTTCCAGGCCATCGTGTCCAGGAACCCCTTGATCTCGGCTACAGTATAGACCTGCCGCGCCACGTCGAGATGGCTGCCGCGCCAGCCAAACCGGGGCGCATCGGTGATCGTGCCTCCAGACGGGAAAACGAAATCCTCGGGGTGCTGCCGGGCCCCGCGCAGCATTTGCGCCAGGGTGATGAACCCATGCCGGAAGCCGTGCTCATCGCCGGCCGAAAGCGTCACCGTTTCCCCGAAGGCGATCTCGTATCCGCCACCCGCCAGTCCGGGCTTTTCGGTGCAGGTGATTTCCAGTCCGTTCCCGAACAGCATTTCTTGGGGAAACAGCCGCCCGGCCAAAGCCGACACCGTTTCGAAAGCGGTCCGCGCCGCATCGGGCCCGCTTGCCAGCCTGATCGCCTCCGGCACATCCCCGCTGCCCGAGACGTTGACCTCAGCCGGAAAGGGAATAACGCTGACCGTGGTTTCCCCTTCGGGCAAGGGCTGGCGCTCGGGGTGTTGGATGGTCGGTGATCCAGGCTCGCCCTTGAGCGTCATGGGCGTGATTTCGGGGGTCACCATCGTTTCGTCGTCCAAGGTCACCGCCGCCGATTTGGGCCCATAGGTATAGTGGCGCAGCGTATGGCTGATCTGTTTGGCAACGATTTCCCAGCGCCCACCCGGCTCGAGCACGAAACCCTCCTCGGGCGCCAGGACGTGATTGTTGGAAAGCTGATCGACAAGCCTTGCGCCTTCGATCGGGCTGTCGGGCTTGATCCGGAACAGCGAGGTCACCGCAAGGGTAAAGCCGGACACCGGCACCTCCCCGGTATTGACCAGCGTGATCGCCAGCCGGCCGGGTGTCGCGATTTCAGGGTTCCAGTCCGCTTCCAGGCGGAATGATGGCGTGGGCATGATTGAGCAGCCTTGGTTCAGTGTTCAGATTTGGGGGAAAAGCTCAGGCGTTCTGGACGTCCGGAGCTTCGGTTTCGCCACGGGGTTTGGGCAGGATGTGCTCGCGCACCAGATCGCGCAGTCTTTGCGCGGCGGTCCGCAATTCGGCGTACTGCTCCGCCAGCTCCGCATTGGCCGCGACGGCGTCTTCCACGTCGGCCAACACGAATTCGGCCGTCTGCACCACGTCGCGCCAGCGCGGATTAGCAGGGAGGGTTTCGATCAGCAGATATTTGTCGAGGGTGCGCGCCTGCAGCGATGACCTGTCGAGATTGACGCGCCAGACCCCGCTCTGTTCGGCAAAGTCGATCTTGGATCCGCCCTTGACCCGTCGCCAGAGCGCCATCGATTGCGTCATCACCGCAACGATCGTCTCGCGATAGGCTTCCTTGCCGGGCGCTGGTACCGCTTCGGCTTGAATCCCACTCGCGAGGGAAGGGCGCTGTTCGACCAATGCCGTCCCGACCGTATCGAGAACCCCACGCACCGAACGCACCAGATGATCGCTCGATTGCCGCGTCTGGGCCGTGTCGGGCGTGATCACCAGCGCGAACCCGCCCCCCGCATCGGCCTCGAGTTCGAACCCGTTGAGCAGCACCGGACTTCCCGCCCGCCCCAGCGGCACCTCATCGAGCGAAACCCGCCCCTCATCGGCAATCGCCCGCATCATGGCGTCCACAATGGTCGGCGTCAGCAGATCGGACAGCAGGGTTGCCCCCGGATCGAGCACCCGCCCGGCGAATACGGATGCGGCCTGATTGGCATAGGTGATCCTGCCGGTATCGCTCACGCACACCAGCCCCGCCTCCAGCGTATCGAGCAGCCGCGTCATGCGCTGCTGGGAAAGGCGCAGCGCATCTTCCACCTGTACCCGCCGCTCGATCTCGGATTTGAGTTCGATATTCTCCCGCGCCGTTCCCCGCGCCCGCCCGGCTTCGAGCAGCGTTGCGATCCGCGCCAACAGCTCGTCCTTGACGAAGGGCTTGACCACATAATCGTTCGCCCCGTGCTCGAACCCGGCGATCACGTCGCGGGTCCGCGAGCGCGCCGTCACCATGATGATCGGCAGCTCCAGCAGCCCATAGCGGTCGCGCAGCCTGCGCGCCACCTCCAGCCCGCCCATCTGCGGCATCATCACGTCGAGCACCACGAGGTCCGGCTTGTGCTTTTCGATCGCCGCCAGCGCGTCGATCCCGTTCTCGGCCGCCTTGACGATATAGCCCTGCGGCGCCAGCACATTGCGTAGCACCTGAATGTTGATCGGCTCGTCATCGACTACAAGGATCACCGGCGCCTCGCCCCCGGCAAGCGGCGCCATTTCCGCGGCATCGGCCAGCATCATGCCCACCGTCTCGCGCAATCCCTCCGCGCGCTCGCCATAGGTGAGGATTTCCGCCTCGGTTGCCTCGGTTTCCGCCACCGGCACCTCGAAGATGAAGCGCGAGCCCTTGCCCAGTTCCGATTGCGCCGAGAGCTTGCCATGCATGGCGCTTGCCAATTGTCGGGCGATGGTCAGACCCAGTCCGGCGCCGCCCGGCTTAGCCATCACCTCGCGGCTTTCCCCGCGCTCGAGCGGCTGGAAGATGCGCTCGAGACTGTCGGGCGCGATCCCCACGCCGGTATCAGTCACGGCCACCGCCACCACGTCGCCGGCCCGCCAGGCGGTGATCGAAATCGAGCCCTGGTCGGTATATTTGATGGCGTTGCCGAGGAGGTTATAGAGCACCTGCTCGAACCGCACCGGATCGGCCATCACATAGGGGATCGTCTCGGGAATATCGACGTCCAGCGTCACCGGTTCGCCGCGCAGCAGCGGCTCGGAAAGCTGCATCACATTGCGGATCGACGTCGCCACATGCACCGGATGAATGTCGAGCCGCATGCGTCCCTGCCGAATGCGGTAGATGTCGATCAAATCGTCCACCAGCCGCGAGAGCCGCCGCGCCGAAAAGGTGATCAAATCGAGCTGGCTGCGCTGGGGCGGCGCCAGTTCCCCCACCGCGCCGGCCGAAAGCGTCTCGGAGATCCCGATAATCCCGTTGAGCGGCGTGCGCAGTTCGTGGCTCGTATTGGCGACGAACGTATCCTTGAGCCGGTCGGCCTCTTCCAGCGCCGCGTTCTTTTCCTCGATCAGCTTCACATGCCGTTCGAGCTCGACATTCTTCTGCCCGATCAGGGTCAACTGCGCCCGCACGGCGTCGCGCATGCGCTTGAAGCTCTCGGCGAGCCGCCCCAGCTCGGTGGGCTTTTCGACGTTCGGCATCGTCCGCTCGAGATCGCCCGCCGCAATCGATTCCGCCACTTCGGTCAGCTTCTGCAGCGGCGCGGTCATTGTGCGCGAGAGAAGGTAGGCGACCCAGAACAGGATGGGCAGCGCGACCGCCGCGATGAGCAGCACGAACCGGGTCAGCGCCTCGGAATTGGCAAAGGCGATGCGGGTGGGTACTTCGGCGGCCAGCGTCCACTGCGTATCGCCGAACGCCACCGGTCCCCAGGCCGCCAGCGCCGCGCCGCCGGAAAGCCCACCATCGATCAGCGCGGTGTCGGCTGGCGCCCGCTCGTCGTCGGGGGCCTGGATCAGGCTGCCGACCGGCTGGACGAACCCGGCCGGCGCCGAAACCAGCCTCCCATTGCCGGCAATCATGTAGAAGTTGCCGGTTTGCTCTTCCTGCGCCTGGACGATAGCGTCGATCCCCGCCGCCGGAAGGCGGAAGATCGCCACCCCGCGTGGGCGCTGGTAGAACTCCACCCGCACCGCGACATAGGCGCCGAACGCGCCGGTAACCGGATCGGCGCTGAAATCGGAAACCTGAAGGGTTTCGTTTCCCGCCATGGTTTGCGCCGCAAGTCGTCCCAGCGCGGTATCGGCCATCGCCCCATCCAGGTCACCGCCGAGATAGGCGTCCTTTTCAACCGAATAAACCACCCGCCCGTCCGTGTTGACGAGATAGAGATTGTCGAACTCGGCCGAACGGATGAAGCTCGCATATTCCTCCTGAAACCGCTGATGCGCGTTGGAATATTCGAGCGCATTGGCAAACATCGCGTCGGTATCGGGCGAAAACTCGCCATCGCTGGCCGGCGCCTGTCCATTGATCCCGAAGATGCGGTGGAGGACATCCCGCGCCTCCTCGGGGTCCGCATCTATCCGCCGGAAGGCATAGGAAAAACCGTAGAAATCGCCGATCGAGTATCGAACGGCGTTCGACTTGGCCAATGAATCGGCCTGCCGGAAGGCAAAGGAGAGGTATTGTTCGACCTCGGAGCGTTTGGCGTCCCGCACGAAGGCGAGCCGTGCGAAGGTCTCCTCCTCGACATTGGCGTTGAGGATGGAAAAGAAGGCATAAGCCGTCAGAACCAGCGGCAGTGTGGTGATCGCGATCAGGATCAGGAACAGCCGGCTGCGAAATCCCTTCGGCGCAAGCCCGGACGGCACCATGGTCACTCCTCCTGGAAGGCCGCGCCCCTCGCGCAGCCTATGACATCGTCTATTCATATGGCTATGGCAAAAGACATAAAGCCGGATTCCCTCGTATCGCCGATTTTGACGGTTTTGCCGGTTTTGGGTGCGCAATTGACGGAAAAGCACCCGTGACACACCCCTCTCCCTTGAGCGCAAAATGACCCTTACGCCTCATGCGTAGCCGTCCCATCTTCGGGCGGAAGGGGAACATCACGCCGCAGCGAAGGGGCTGCGGCTCAACCGGAGGGAGCTCAATCGCAATGAACACCAGATTCTTGAAGGGCGCATTGCTCGCCACCACGCTCGGCGTGCCGGCCGGCGCCGCGCTGGCGCAGGACGACGGTCGCGCCATTCTCACAATGGTGCCCCAGCAACTGACGGCCTGGGTCGAAAACTACAATCCGTTCAACTCGACCACCGTGCTGCCCACCGTGCAGGATTTCATGTACGAGCCGCTGGTGATCTTCAACGCGATGCATGGCGGCGAAGCCCATTACCGCCTGGCCGAATCCTACGAATATTCCGACGACCTGCTGACCCTCACCTTCACCCTGCGCGAGGGCCTGGTCTGGTCCGATGGCGAGCCGCTGACCGCAGAGGATGTCGCGTTTTCCTTCAACCTCATCAAGGAATACCCTGCGCTCGACCAGCGCGCCGTCTGGCCCAAGCTCGAAAGCGTCACAGCGGTTGACGATCGCACCGTCGAATTCAAGATGACCGAAGTCGATGCCGGGCTCATCTACCAGCTCGTCCAGGTCTATCCGGTACCCGAGCACATCTGGTCCGATGTAGAAGATCCCGTGACCTTCACCAACCCCGATCCGGTCGCCTCGGGCGCCATGACCGAGATCGAGCGCTTCACCCCGCAGGAATACGTCCAGTGCCGCAATCCCGAATACTGGGATGCCGAAAATCTGCACGTGGATTGCCTGCGCCTGCCTCAACTCGCCACCAACGATCAGGTTCTGACCGCCGCGGCCAATGGTGAACTCGACTGGTTCGGCTCGTTCCTTCCCGACATCGAGCGCACTTATGTGGGCATCGACCCCGATCACCACGGCTACTGGTTCCCCTCGGGATCGCCGGTCTTTTTCTCGCTCAACATGCAGACCGAGGATGCGGGCCTTGCGGAAGCCTTCAACGACGTCGCCTTCCGCCGCGCCTTCTCCATGGCCATGGATCGCGAAGCGATGGTCGATATCGCCGGCTACGGCTATCCCACGGTCAACGACTATCCGTCCGGCCTGGGCCGGGCCTATCACACCTGGAACAATCCCGAGGTTGAGGCCCAGTACGGGGAGTACACCGATTTCAACATCGATGCCGCGCGCGCGTTGCTCGAAGAAGCCGGTTATGCCGATGCCGATGGCGATGGCTTCATCGACACGCCTGGTGGCGAACCGATCGCCTTCGATATCATCGTCCCCAATGGCTGGACCGATTGGGTCAATACCGTCCAACTCGCGGTCGAAGGGCTGAACGAATTGGGCATCAACGCCACCATGCAGACCCCGGAAAGCCCGGCCTGGACGGACCAGTTGATAGCCGGCGACTATGATGCGGCCATCAATTCGGTCACCACGGGCGTCACCCCGCACTACTTCATGGATCAGGCGCTCCATTCCCGGCACATCGGTCAGTCCCGCTTCCAGTCGGCGCGCTATTCCAACCCCGCCTTGGACGAGGCGCTGGATGCGTTCAACACCACCATCGATCCGGAAGAACAGCAACAGCATATGAACGAGATTCAGATGCTGATCGCCGAGGACATGCCGGTCATCTGGGTCTTCGATAACCCGCTCTGGTACGAATACAACACGACGCGCTTCACCGGCTTCTTCAATGCCGACAATCCCGTCGCGCGCCCCGTCGACTACGCCGGCGTTCCCGAACGCCTCCTCCACCTCCTCGCCCTGCGGCCGGTGGAGTAAGTTCCACTACGCCTGCGGAATGAGCCCCCCTCTCCCCTTGAGGGAGAGGGGGCGGGGGTGAGGGGTGCACTGAGCTAGCTGTGACACGCTGGCTCCCGAGTGTGCCGCAAGCGCCGCGCACCCCTCATCCGACCGCTTCGCGGCCACGTTCTCCCTCAGGGGGAGAAGGGCGGCTGCGGCAGCCGCCCAAGCATATGGAGAGAGTGAGCCATGGCCTTCGTCCTGCGCCGTCTGGGCTTTTATATCGTCGCTTTTTTCGTCGCCGCGACGATCAATTTCATTCTGCCGCGGCTGATGCCGGGCAATCCCATCGACATCATGTTCGCCCAGTCGCAAACCACGATCCCGCCCGAGGCGCGCGCCGCGCTGGTGGAAACCTTCGGCTTTGCCACCGGTCCGCTGCACGAGCAGTATTTCGCTTACCTCAAATCGGTCTTTACCGGCGATCTCGGCTATTCGATCCGCTTTTACCCACAGACCGTCAACGAAAGGCTGGGCTATGCTCTGCCCTGGACCCTGCTTCTCGCCGGTTGCGCCACGGTCCTTGCCTTTGCCATTGGTTCGCTCCTGGGCGTTTTCGCCGCTTGGAAACGCGGCGGGGCGTTCGATGCGGTGATCACCCCCACCTCCCTCGCGCTACAGGCCATCCCCCCGGTCGTCATCGCGCTCGTGGCACTCTTTACCTTCGGCGTCGCCCTGCAATGGCTGCCCACCGGCTATGCCTTCAACCCCAGCCTCGACGCCGCATTTTCCTGGACCTACATCTCCAGCGTCCTCTTGCACGCGATAATGCCGGTCTTTTCGCTGATGATCGTTTTCGTCGGCGGCTATCTCGTCACCATGCGCAACAACATGATCGGCCAGCTCGGCGAGGACCACGTCATCATGGGATTGGCCAAGGGCCTGTCCGAGCGCCGCGTCAAGTTCAACTACGCCGCGCGCAATGCACTCCTCCCCTCGGTCACCTCCCTCGGCCTCACGCTCGGCGCCATCCTGGGCGGGTCGCTGGTGACCGAGGTGGTCTTCAACTATCCGGGGCTCGGCCAGACGCTCTATATCGGCATCGTCACCCGCGACTATCCGCTGATCCAGGGCCAGTTGCTCATCATGACGCTGGCCATCCTCACCGCCAATCTCATTGTCGATCTGCTCTACGTGCTGCTCGACCCGCGGCTTCGGAGGGCTTGATCCATGCTCGAAACGCTCAAGGTTTTCCTGCGCAACCGCAAGGCGGCCATTGGCCTCGCCATCGTGCTCCTTTATGTCGCCGTCGCCATTTTCGGCCCGATGTTGCTCGGCGTCGATCCCATGGACCGGGTTGGCCGCCCGCATGTGGCGCCCGATGGCGAAACCATCCTCGGCACCACGCGCATGGGCCGCGACGTCTTCGCGCAGTTGATCTACGGCACGCGTACCTCGCTCGCCGTCGGGTTTTTCGCCGGCCTGCTGGTCGTCCTGATCGGCACCGTGCTCGGCATCACGGCAGGCTATTTCGGCGGCATCGTCGATGAAGTCATCAATTTCTGCACAAATATCGTCCTCGTCATCCCTCAACTCCCCCTGCTGCTGGTCATCGCTGCCTTCGTCGGCCAGACCTCGCCGGTGGTGATCGCCATCATCATCGGCATCACCTCATGGGCCTGGGGCGCGCGCGTCACCCGCGCGCAAACCATGACGCTGCGGCAGCGCGAATATATCCAGGCGTCCGAGCTGATCGGCGAACCGGCGCACCGGATGATCTTTGTCGAGTTGTTGCCCAATTTGCTCTCGATCATCGGCTTCAATTTCATCGGCTCGGTGACCTATACCATCATCACGCAGGCCACTCTCGAATTCCTTGGCTTGGGCAATCCCATGTCGGTCTCCTGGGGCACCATGCTCTACCATGCGCAGAATTCCTCGGCGATCACCGTGGGCGCGTGGTGGGAGGTGCTGGCGCCGGCGGTCGCGGTGGCCGGTATCGGCATCGGGCTCTCGCTTTTGAATTTCGGCGTCGATGAAATCTCCAATCCGCGCCTGCGCACCCTGGGCACCATCGCCGCCGCCGCCAAGGCGCAGGAAAAGCTCGATCGCCAGCGCGCCGCCGGCAAGCTTCAGGAGGCCGCCCAATGACCCCGCTCGTTTCCGTCAAGGGCCTGCAGGTCGACTACCTCACCGGCAAGGGGCTGTTCACCGCCGTCAAGGGCGTCGATTTCGAGATCGGGCAGGGCGAGGTCATGGGCCTTGCCGGCGAGTCCGGCTGCGGAAAATCGACAATCGCCTTTTCGCTCATGCGCCTGCACCGCCCGCCCGCCATCATTTCCAAGGGCTCGATCATCGTCGATGGCGAGGATGTTCTCGCCATGCCCCCGGCGCGGCTGGAGAAATGGCGTTGGTCCGCGGTGTCCATGGTGTTCCAGAGCGCCATGAACTCATTGAACCCGGTGCTCACCCTGTTCGAGCAGTTCCGCGACATGCTGGCGCGTCATACCGCGATGACCAAGCCTGAAATCCGGGCTCGCGCCGAGGAACTCGTACGACTTGTCGGCATTCCCGCCGCCCGGCTGGACGATTATCCCCACCAGCTTTCGGGCGGCATGCGCCAGCGTGTGGTTCTGGCCATGGCGTTGGCGCTCAATCCGAAATTGATCATCATGGACGAGCCAACAACGGCTCTCGACGTGGTTGTTCAGCGCGAGATTTTGCAGGAGATCATGGTGTTGAAGGAAAGGTTTGGTTTTTCGATCCTTTTCATCACCCACGACCTTGCCCTGATGAGCCAGTTCGCCGATCGGATCGCCGTGATGCTCGAGGGACGCATCGTCGAGATCGCGCCCACCGCCGATGTCGTCACCAACCCGGCCCATGACTATACCCGACGGCTGTGGGACGCCATGCCTCGCCTGGGCGCCGCATGAGGGAGCAAGAGATGTCCGATACCCCGCTGCTCGAAATCGATAACGCCAGCAAGATTTTCCACCTCAAGCCCATGTTCGGCGCCGCCAAGGAGGTGGTCGCCATGCGCAATGTCTCGCTCTCCATACAGAAGGGCAGGGCGCTTGCCATCGTGGGGGAATCCGGCTCGGGCAAATCCACCATCGGTCGCTCGGTCACCCGCCTGTTCCAGCTTTCCGAAGGCGCCATCCGCTTCAAGGGGCGCGACATCGCTTCGATCCACTCGCGCGCCGACAGGCTCGCTTACAGCCAGGCCGTGCAGATGGTGTTCCAGGACCCCTTCGCCGCCCTCAATCCGGCTCACACCATTCGGCACCATCTCGAACGTCCGCTCAGGCTCCACAAGAAGCTTTCGGGCTCGGACCTAGCCGCAGCCATCCGGAATGTTCTCGCCGATGTGGAACTCGATCCGGGCGTGACGCTCGAAAAATATCCCCATGAGCTGTCCGGCGGCCAGCGTCAGCGTGTCAATCTCGCCCGCGCCTTGGCGGTGGGAGCCGAACTGATCGTCGCGGACGAGCCCACCTCCATGCTCGACGTTTCGATCCGCAAGTCGGTCCTGGGGCTGATGGATCGCATGAAGAAAGAGCGCGGCATCACCTTCCTCTACATCACCCATGACATCGCCACGGCTCATTATCTGGCCGAAGAGACCGCCGTGATGTTTGCCGGGCAGGTGGTCGAGTGGGGCCCGTCCAAAAGCGTGGTGGCAAACCCGGCACATCCCTATACGAAAGTTCTTCTGAACGCCGTACCCGACCCGTCCATGCGGTTTGTGCACGATGCCGACGGGGGCCGCGCCTTTACCGAGGGTGTCGAAAAAGTCCGCGCCCTGGCCCGCAAACCGGAGGGTTTGCCGGTCGAGGTCGAACCGGGCCATTTCGTCCGCCATCGCTTCGAAAATCTGGACGCCGCCTGATGGCCGACCTCCTCGTTCGCCTCTACGACCTGCCGGAATACAACTTTAAACGCGTTATCGATCAAGGCGTTACGTTGCGCCGAGCGCTGGCGCCCGAACGCGCGAGCGTTTGCGAGTGGGTGGAAACCCACTTCTCCCGCCACTGGCGCTCCGAGGTGGAAACCGGCTTCTCGCGCCAGCCCATCGATGTCTGGATCGCTTACGATGCCGATGGCTTACTCGGTTTCGCCTGCGGCGATGTCACCGCGCGCGGGTTTTTCGGCCCCACGGGGGTCGCGGAAGATGCCCGTGGTCGCGGCATCGGCGAGGCGCTGCTGTTCAAGACCCTGCAAGACCTTGAATCCAAAGGCTTTGCCTATGCCGTGATCGGCAATCCCGGCCCTGTCGACTTCTACAAAAACAAGCTCGACGCCACCGAAATCCCCGCTTCCAAGCCCGGCATCTATCGCGGAATGCTCAAGTAAGATGGACCTTTACGCCCTCAATCCCTTTTCCGCCGACTCTGACCGCAATGCCATCTGGGAAATGCTCGTCGTCCGCGATATCGAGGCGTTCCTGGCTTGCGACTGGTCGATGGTCGAACCCGATTTCGCCGCCGATCGGTTCCTCGGCATCGACGGGAAATCCTCGGAAAATCCCGATGATTGGCGCATCAGCTTTCCCACCCTGGGGGCCTATCGGGACTCCTGGCTGGCCGGCGCGCACGATTTCGCATCGCGCGCCATGACCGAAACGGCAAAGGCCGGAGTGTTCGGGGCAACCCGCCTCGACGAGATCGAGATTTCAGGCGACCGTGCGCTCGCTCATAAGAAATTCGACGGCAAGGTCGCCATGACGGACGGCACGTACGATACCCTCAACTGGCAGTCCATCTATACTCTCGCCCGGCTGCCGGGCGGCTGGAAGCTTACCGGCTTCATCGGCTATCTGCCGTATCCGATGGGTTGACGAGCATAGAACAAAAGGGGTACGATTATTTATCGTTTTTGAGGGTGGTCATCGTGGTCTCGATCTGTAGGCTTGGAGACGCAAATGACCGAAAGCCAGATCGGGAGACATCCAGTGCACATCCTTAAAATCTTCGCAGGCGCGGCCATTGCTGCTGCGCTGACCACGGCCGCTTCCGCGCAGGTCGTGGTTTCGTCCAAGATCGACACCGAGGGCGGTGTTCTGGGCAACATCATCGTCAAGATGCTGGAAGCAAACGATATAGCGGTCGAAAGCCGGCTCCAGCTCGGCGGCACGCCCATCGTGCGCGAGGCGATCACGGCGGGACAGATCGATATCTATCCCGAATATACGGGCAACGGCGCCTTCTTCTTCAATCTCGGAGAGGAGCCGGTCTGGAACGACGCGCAATCGGCCTATGAGCGCGTCGCGGAAATGGACCTGCAGGAAAACGACATCGTCTGGCTCGCGCCCGCGCCGGCCAACAACACCTGGGCTATCGCCCTGCGTTCGGAAATCGCCGAGGAAAACGGGCTCGCAACCTTCTCCGATTTCGCCGAATACGTGAATGGCGGCGGTGAGATCGTCCTGGCCGCATCGAGCGAGTTCGTGACCTCGCCGGCGGCTCTTCCGGCCTTCCAGGAAGCCTATGGGTTCGAACTCACCTCCGATCAGCTCATCCAGCTTTCAGGCGGCGACACGGCTGCGACCATCGCAGCGGCCGCCAACCAGACGTCCGGCGCCAATGCCGCGATGGTCTATGGCACCGATGGGGGCATCGCACCCTCGGGCCTCGTCGTCATGGAAGACGACAAGGGCGCTCAGCCGGTCTATGCGCCAGCCCCGATCATCCGCCAGGAGGTGCTCGAGGAATACCCGCAGATCGAGGAAATCCTTGCGCCGGTTTTCGAAAGCCTGACGCTCGAAGTGCTTCAGGATCTCAATGGCCGCGTGCAGGTGGGCGGTGAGCCGGCCGATGCGGTGGCCGAAGCCTATCTCACCGAAGCCGGCTTCCTCTAGGGATGGAGTGAAGCCGCCGCGAGGGGGCTTCATCTCGTCGTGACGACACTCACACACTCCGGGCCGATATCGCGGGGCATCGACAAGCTCGGGGTGGTGGTTGCCGCCCTGGGCCTGTTCGCCCTGGCGTTCCAGCCCTTTCTCGTTTTCCGCGCCAATCGCATCGTGCAGGGCGAAACTCTTGCGGCCTGGGACGTGCTGGGCGCGGGTGGCGTCGCGCTGATCGGCGGCCTTGGGCTGGCGCTGCTCGTCCTGCTCCTGCGCACGCCACTCGCCTGGCGTCTCGCGGTGTCCGGCCTTGCGCTCGGTGCCCTCGCCATAGCCGTCGGCCTGGGGGCAACCGCGTTGATCCCCGAAGGGGACACATATGCGCGGGTTTCGCCGGGGGCGGGCGTCTGGATACTGGTCTTCGCCTTCGCGCTTGCAGTCACCGACGCTCTGGCGCGTTTCAACCTCAAGCCGCTCGCACGCGTGGCGGTGCTGATTGGGGTCGCCGCTGCGCTGGGCGCCATTCTCGTCTCCGGGCTTTGGGACGATCTGGCCGTGATGCGTGAATATCAGAGCCGCCAGAATGCGTTCCTGCGAGAGATTGAAACCCATCTGTTCCTGGCCTTCGGCTCGGTTGCCGCCGCCGTTTTGGTTGGCGTGCCAGTGGGCGTGTTGTGCTATCGCGTTCCCAGGTTGCGCGCCGCGATCCTGGGCAGCCTCAACATCGTTCAGACCATCCCCTCGATGGCGCTTTTCGGGCTCCTGATCGCGCCGATGGCGTGGATCGGCGCCAACGTTCCCGGCGCTGCCGCGATCGGCATTGCCGGCATCGGCTTTGCGCCTGCCTTCCTCGCGCTTTTCGCCTATTCGCTGCTGCCGATCGTCTCCAATACGGTCGTGGGGCTCGACACCGTTCCGCGTGACGCCAATGACGCGGCGCGCGGCATGGGCATGACCAATGGCCAGCGCATGCGAAAAGTGCTGCTGCCACTTGCCTTTCCCGTCATCCTCACCGGCATCCGCATCATCCTTGTCCAAAATATTGGCCTTGCCGTCATTGCCGGCCTGATCGGGGGCGGGGGGCTGGGCACTTTCGTCTTCCAGGGCATCACGCAGACAGCGATGCCGCTGGTGCTATTAGGCGCCATTCCCGCCGTCGCCATGGCGTTTGCCGCGGCGATCGTGCTCGATGCCGGCGTCGAACTCAGCCGCGGCCGCAACTGGGGCACGCCATGATCGAAATCGAAAATCTCTCGAAAACCTATGACGGCCGCCCCGCGGTGGACGATGTGACGCTCACCATTCCCTCCGGTGAGATCGCGACCATCGTGGGCACGTCCGGTTCGGGCAAGACCACGCTGCTGCGCATGATCAACCGGCTGGTCGAGCCCACGGCCGGCAGCATCCGCATCGACGGACGCGACACGCGCGACGTGCCCCCGTACGAGCTGCGCCGGCATATCGGCTATGCCATCCAGGGGCACGGCCTTTTTCCGCATTGGGATGTGGCCCGCAACATCGCGACGGTGCCCCGGCTGCTGGGATGGGACAAGGCCAAGGCTGCGTCTCGGGTCGATGAATTGCTCGATCTTTTCCAGCTCGAACCGGATCAATACCGCAACCGTATGCCCCATGAGCTGTCGGGCGGCCAGAAACAGCGCGTCGGGGTGGCGCGTGCTCTTGCCGCTGGCCCGTCGGTTCTGCTCATGGACGAACCCTTCGGCGCGCTCGATCCCATCATCCGCGCCAAGGCGCAGGCCGATCTTGTCGATATCCAGCGCCGGCTGGGAACCACCATCGTGCTGGTCACCCATGACATGGACGAGGCGATCCGGCTGGGGACGCGCATCGCGGTGATGAGCGAAGGCAAGGTGCTGCAATATGCTTCGCCCGCCGAGATCATCACCCACCCCGCCGACGATTTCGTGGAAGCCATGCTGGGCTCGGGCGACAAGGCGTTCCGGCTGATGACCCTCACCAAGGTAAAGACCGTGGTCGAGCCGGGCACGGCAGAGGGGCAGCCGATCGATTCGGACCTCTCCTTGCGCGACGCCTATTCGGAAATGCTCTGGTCGCAGCGCGATCGCCTCCCGGTGGTGTCGGATGGCAAGCCCGTGGGCATCATCAGCCGCGATGCCCTCGACAAACGCGCCGCCCGCCCGCAATGAAGCTGTCGAACCTCATTCGCCTCGCCGCGCTGGTCCTGCTCGTCGCGTTCATCGTGACGCCGACCAGTTTTGCGCCGATCTTTGCGCCGCTCACCCGCTATGATGCGCCGGCGATCTATACCCAGACCTCCATTCTTTCGCTCACCTTGAGCCATCTGGGGATCGTTGCCGTCGCGACGCTGCTTGCGACGGTGGTCGCGGTCGGGTTCGCCATCCTCGTCACCCGGCCGTTCGGAGAGGAATTCTTGCCGCTTTCGCGCGCCATCGCCAATATCGGCCAGACCTTTCCGCCAGTCGCCGTGCTGGCGCTCGCCGTGCCCATGCTCGGCTTCGGCACCGGGCCAACCCTCGTGGCGCTGTTTCTTTATGGCCTTCTGCCGATCTTCGAAAACGCCATGACCGGGCTTCTCAGCCTGCCGCCTTCGGTCCGCGAGGCGGCACGCGGCTCGGGCATGACAGGCTGGCAGCGGCTGATCGGTGTCGAACTGCCGCTCGCCTTTCCCGTGATCCTCGCCGGCATCCGCCTCTCGGTGGTGATCTCGCTCTCGACGGCAACGATCGGATCGACCGTCGCCGCGCGCACGCTGGGCGAGGTGATCATCGCCGGTCTGCTTTCGGGCAACACGGCTTATGTGCTGCAGGGCGGCCTGATCGTCGGCGCGCTCGCCGTGCTGATCTATGACGGCTTCGTGGTGCTCGAAAAGCGGATCGCCCGGCGCATGGGGCGCAGCTAGAGCGTGTCCAGAAAAGCATGTCCCCGGCGTGACCGGGGATGGAAACGGTTTTGCGGTTCGGACACGCGACAAAACAAAGGGTTAGAGCCAAAGATTTTGATTCAATCAAATCCTTGGCTCTAGTTTCGCGATCAATCCTCGAGGAGATAACCCTCGCGGCCGGGGAGGGGCTCGGTGCCCACGATCTTGGCGATCGAATCACCCGGCACGACGAATTTGGACTGGTTGCGTGAGATCACCCGGCCCGCGGTTCCGGCCAGGACGGACGTACGCTCGGTGAAGGCGCCGGGACCATCGAGGGCGATGAGATCGGCAACCGGCTGCCCCTTTTCCACATGCTCGCCCAGCTCGACCCGATAGGCGAGCAGCCCGGCTTTATCCACGCGCAGCATCTCGGTCGCGCTTAGCGGCAACGGGGCAGGGGCGGGCTCGACGGCTGGCGGAGCGCCGGCAATCAGGCCTTTGGCCTGGAAGAAGGCGAAGAGGCCAGCCGCGTCCTTTTTGCCGATCGCGTCGAACACATCGGGCTGCCCGCGATATTCCAGCGTCGCGGCGCGAGCCGAAAAGGGAATGGGCTTATCGGGGTGGACAGCGCGCAGCCGGGTCCAGAGCGAGGGCCAGACCTCGTCGAACGACCCGCCGCCGGAATCTTCGGCCGTCAACTGGGCCACCGATCCCATGTGATCGGCCAGCTCGGTCAATTCGGCCATGGATTCGGGGGTGACGAACAGGTGCACCAGCGCTTCGTTGTCGCAATGGAGGTCGAGCACGTAGTCCGCGTCATAGGCCTGGGTCATCACCAGATGGCGCAGCTTCTGCATCGCCGTCTGCGGCTGCTGGGCCGCGAGCCATTCGCGCACCGCCGCCCGGATGGTGCGCACATTGGCCTCGGCGTCATCGGTGAGGCGCGGCGCGACGGCCTGGCCGACCGCGGCGAACAGTTCGGGCCAGCGGCGGTTGAAATTGGTGCCGGAGCGGAAATCGTAGCGCCCCACATGATCGCCGAACAGGCGCTGGTTCATGCCCAGCGGATTGACCATGGGCATGATGGTGAACTTTGCCCGCAACTCGCCCCTGGCATCGGCAGCCTCGATGAGGGGCAGCAGATGGTGGATGGCCATGATCCCCGGCTGCTCGTCGGCATGGAGCGCGGCCTGGAGGTACACCTTCTGCCCGGCATCGCCGGGGCCGATCTCAAAGATCGTGAGTTCCGTCGTCGTTCCGGGAGCGTCGGTGTCGATGCGGTGGAGAGTGCGGTTTAGGGGCATGGGTCTATCGAATGTATTTGGGGCGGAAACGCAGACGCGGCGGGGCGGCGTTGCGCTGTTTGGGCATATGGCGCATCAGCCGTTCGTAGATGCGCCCGAAGATGAAGAAGATCACCAGCGAAATCCCAAGGAACCACAGCGCGGCGACGGGGAAGTGAAGGAAGGCGTTGAAGTCGCGCTCGAAGAGGTATTGCGCCGCGTTCATGATGTCGCGCTGGCCGTCGATCACCGGCAGGGTGAGGTAGATGAGGGCGGTGGCGTGGAAGAGGAACACCACTTCATTGGTGTAGGCCGGCCAGGCGATGCGGATCATGTTTGGCCAGGTGACGGTGCGGAACACCTGCCAGGGGCTCATACCGAAGGCGCGGGCCGCCTCGAGTTCGCCGCGCGGCACGGTGCGCAAGGCGCCATAGAGGATTTCCGCCGTATAGGCGGTGGTGTTCATCACCAGCGCCAGGGGGCCGATGAAGAGCGGGTTCATCATCAGCCAGTTGATGCCCCATGGCCGCCAGAGCACCGGGTTCAGCGCCAGCATGATCGAATAGAACATGAAGAGCTGGATGAAGATCGGCGAACCGCGGAAGGCATAGACATAGGCCGAGCAGAGGCGCCGAACGATGGGATTGCCCGAGTTCTTGCCAAGGGCGACCAGCAGGGCCAGCCCGAAACCGATAGGCAGTGAGGCGAGCGCGAAATAGATGTTGTAGAGCGCCGGCTGGGCGAAAAATGCGATCTCGCGCCAGAGGAGGGAAAGCGTTTCCATTCTAGCCCTCCACCGGCATGCCGCGCCGCGCCCATAAGGTGAGCCGGCCAAAGGCTTTTTCGGAAATGAGGGTCACGAGGATATAGAAGACGAAGAGGGCGATGAAATAGGCCCAGCGCCAATCGCCATGGACCAATCCGGCCTGGGGCAGGAAGTTGGGCGATCCCAACTGTCCGGCCCACCAGACGATGTCGGCGATCTGCAGGAGCGAGAGGAGCGATGTGGCCTTGATGAGCAGCATCCAGACATTGGACAGTCCGGGCAGGGCATAGACCCACATCTGGCGGATATGGATGCGGAACAGCACCTGCATCTCGCTCATGCCATAGGCGCGCGCCGCTTCGAGCTGGCCGGACGGCACCGCGCGCATGGCGCCATAGATGACGTTGGCGGCGAAGGCGCCATAGATGATGCCCAGGGAAAGGCAGGCGAGGGCGAGATATTGGTCTGTCGAAAGGATCCAGTTGGCCTCGTTGCAGGGCGGCCAGTTGGCTTGCGTCGCGGCGATGGTTTCGGGCGTGCAGACCTGGGTTGCCAGAACCCACTCGACGCCCTGCTCGAAAGCGAGCGGGAAAAACAGGAAGAACAATACGTCGGGAATGCCCCGCACCATATTGGTGTAGAGCGTGCCGATGACGCGCAGCGGCGCAAAGCGCGACGATTTGGCCGTCGCGCCCAGAACGCCGAACACCAGCGCGAGCACGGCCCCAAAAATCGCGGCTGTGATCGTAAAGCGGAAACTGGCGTACCAGCTCAGATGCTTGCCATTGGTCAGATAGGCGAACCAGAAGGCGAAGTCTTCGCCTAGCCAATCAAAGAGCCAGAAGGCTTCCGATTCCACGTCGTCATCCTATGGAAAACCCGGCGCCGGGGCGCCGGGTTGAAAATTTGCGATTTATTCCGCGAAATAGGGGCCCTGGCCGTCGAACCACTCGGCGATCAGTGCGTCCACGGTCCCGTCTGCCTTGAGCGCGGTCAGCGCTTCGTCGAGCGTGGCGAGCAGTTCGGTGTCTTCCTTGCGAACACCGCCGCCCACGCCGCCGCCGACGCGGACTTCCTCGCCCACGAATTCGAGCGCTCCGCCCGAGTTGGCGACCACCGGATCGAGGGACGAGCCGTCGGCCAGAACCACGTCGACATTGCCGGCAGCAAGGTCGGCGATCGACTGGTCAAAGGTCGCAAAGGCGACGATGGTGTTGTCGTCGCCAAGATTTTCCTCGGCATATCCGGCCTGGATCGTATTGCTCTGGACGCCGATGCGCAGGCCGGTGGCGGTTGCCGGATCGATGCCCGAACCGGCCGCGGCGAGGAATTTCGAGGGATCGGGCGGGAAGTAGTTCTGGGTGAAGTTGATGGTTTCGAGCCGCTCGTCGGTGATCGACATGCCGGCCATGATCACATCGTAATTGCCCGCGATCAGGTTGGGGATGATCGGATCCCATTCGCTCTGCACGAACTCGCAGGTCATGCCGGTGTGTTCGCAGATGGCGTTGGCCAGGTCGATCTCGAAGCCAGCCAACTCGCCCGCGTCATTGACGAAGTTCCAGGGCGCATAAGCCCCTTCGGTGCCCACGCGCAGGACTTCCTGCGCGGTTGCGGCGGTGGAAAGAACGGCCAGCGCGGCCGCCGTAAGGATCACCTTTTTCATTTTTGAGTTCCCTCAGTGCTTTGGTTGGTGAAGTAAAACCGGGTCCCTTTATGCATGATGGCCGCCCCGGTCAGGCGTGACCGGCAGCGCTCAGGAACTGGCGCAACCGGTCGGATTTGGTGGCGCCGAAGACTTCATCGACCGTTCCTTCTTCCTCGATCTTGCCGAGGTGGAGGAAAATGACCCGGTCGGAGACTTCGCGCGCGAATTTCATGTCATGGGTGACCAGCAGCATGGTGCGGCCCTCGTCGGCCAGCATCTTGATGACACGGAGCACCTCGGCTTCCAGTTCTGGATCGAGCGCCGATGTGGGCTCGTCGAACAGCATGATCCTGGGGTTGATGCAGAGCGCGCGCGCTATGGCCGCGCGCTGCTGCTGGCCGCCCGACAGTTGCGCGGGAAACGATTGCGCCTTGTCGGCGATACCCACCTTGTCGAGCAGGCTCATCGCCTGCTCCTTTACCTCTTCGCGCCCCCGCTTTTGCACGAGAACGGGCGCTTCCATAACGTTTTCGAGGATCGTCATGTGCGACCAGAGATTGAAGGACTGGAACACCATGCCCAGCTTGGAGCGGATGCGCTGGAGCTGTGCGGCGTCGGTGGGATGGCGGTGCGGCCCCTCGGCCGAGAGCGAGACAAATTCGCCATCGACGCCGACAGCGCCCTGGTTGGGCACTTCGAGCATGTTGATGCAGCGCAGCAGCGTGGATTTGCCCGATCCCGAAGAACCGATCAGCGAGATGACGTCGCCGGCGCTGGCGCCCAGCGACACGCCCTTGAGCACCTCGATATCGGCGAAGGACTTATGAACGTCCCTTAGCTCCAGAATCTGCTTCATTGCCAGCGGGTTTACCCCATCTCTTTGTTTTTGCCCTCGGGGAGCCGTCCAGACCGAAGGTGTCGCGGCTCCTTGGGGGTGTAGGAAAACAGAAACCGGCTTCGTTAAAAAGCGAAAAGCAACGAAGCGGCGACTTTTCCCGACCAAACGGTAAAAATTGTGCGGTCACCCGATAAGGGTTTGAACACCAGTTGTCGAGGTTCAATACCGCATAAAGTCGTATGGTGATAAAGGTGGGCATGGACGTTACTCAATTCGCTGGCGATATGGGTCTCGATTACAATTCCCTGCTGATGGCATCGGGCGCGGCCGGCATAGCGCTCTGCTTTACGCTTGCCAGTTCGTGGCTGCGGCAGCGTGGTTCCAGTTTCCTGTTCACATGGGCAATGTGCATCGCCATCATTATTGTGGCGATCATCGGATTTTCCACCTTCCACGCCACTGCCCAAAGTCTGCATGCGGTGGTTGCCGGCGTACTGCTGACCACGGCCTTTGCCCTGAGCTATGGAGCATTGACGCAATTCCGCGACGATTGGTTCGACGCGCGCACGGTCATCGTCCTGGCGCTCGCTGGCGCTGCCCCCATCGTCACTTCGGCGTTCATGGGCTTTGATGGTTTGAGCTTCATCTTCATCAATGTGATGTGCGCGATTCTGCTCAGCTTTTGCGGCTATCACTATTGGACCGCCAGAGCGGAATCGCCGGGCCCGATCACCGCGATCGTGGTGTTGCACGCCATGCTTGCCGTCTCCTTTGCCCTGTGTGTGGTCGTGATGGCACTTGAGACGCCGCTCTATCTGGGTGGCAGGGTGCCCGACAATTGGGCCGAGAGCCTTAATCTCTTCGTCTCGGTGATCGCCATCACCGGCATCGGCGGACTGTTCGTGACTATCCATCAGGAGCGCATCAGCCGCCGGCATCAGGCGGAATCGCTGATCGATCCACTGACCGGGCTCAACAACCGCCGCGCCCTGTTCGAGCGATTTCCCACGGGACTGGTGGTTCAGGGCACGGCGCTGGTGGTCTTCGATCTCGACGATTTCAAGGGTCTCAACGATCGCAACGGCCACGCCTTCGGGGATCTGGTCCTTTGCAATTTCGCGAGAATGCTCGCCGAGAACGTTCGTGACGGGGATATAGTCGTGAGACTGGGCGGGGAAGAATTCCTCATCGTCCTTCCCGAAAGCTCGTCCTCCCATGCCCTGGCGCTTGCCGAGCGGGTCCGCGGCCTGATGAGCCGCATGGTCCATCAGGCCGGCGATCAGGCCGTGACGTGCACTGTCAGCGCGGGCGTAGCATTGGCCGAAAAGCCCCAGACGAGCCTCGATACGCTGCTGCGCAAGGCCGACAACGCGCTCTATCTCTCCAAGCGGTCCGGCCGCAACCGAGTCTCGCAGAACGTCTCAAGCGCCGCCTGATCGGGCAGGTCCCGTTTCCACGGGCGCATCGTCACGTCCGCCCCATTCGGTCCATGAGCCGTCATAGAGCCTGACCTTGTCCGCGCCCACCGTCTTGAGGGCCAGCGCTAGCACTGCGGCGGTAACGCCCGATCCGCAGGAGGTGATCACCGGCCTCATGGGATCGATGCCGGCTTCCCGGATGATGGTTGCCAATTGCGCGTCGGATTTGAGGGCGCCGTTTTCGATGAGCTTGTCGAAAGGCAGGTTGCGGCTTGCCGGTATGTGGCCCGATTTCAGCCCGGCCCGAGGCTCGGGCGCTTCGCCGGTAAAGCGCGCCTGGCTCCGGGCATCGAGAATCTGATCGCCGGCAGTACTTGCGGCCAGCACCTGATCGAAGCCGGCGACCGCCTCTGCATCCAGCCGCGCTTCGAACCGGGCCGGGGCCAGGTTCGCGCTGCCCGTTTCGAGCGGGCGCCCTTCGGCGCGCCATTTGGGCCCGCCGCCTTCGAGGATCTTCACCTCACTTGCGCCCATGACGGTAAAGGTCCACCAGGCGCGAGGGGCGGAAAAAAGGCCATGCTCGTCATAGACGACGATGGTCTTGTCCGCCGAAAGCCCAAACGCCCCTGCCATCTCGCCGAAGGTTTTCTCATCGGGCAGCATGTGGGGCAGCCCGCTGCTCGTATCGGCCACGGCATCGATATCGAAAAACACGGCGCCGGGGATGTGCCCTTGTTCAAATTCGGAGCGCCCGTCGCGGCCGGTGTTCGGCATGTGCCAGGAAGCATCGACGATCTGCACGGAGGGATCATCGAGATGGGCAGCGAGCCAATCGGTGGAGACGAAATAGTTCATGGGGAGCAATCCTTTACGGCAGGCGCGCTATGCGCTCGGTGAGCAGGGCATAGAACGCGTCGGCATCGCCCGAGCGGATGAAGCTGGCATTGCGGGGGCGATCGGTGACATGCCAATAGTCGGCGACCGTCATGCCACGGGTCAACGGGCTGGCCGTCTCGATTTCCACATTGCACACCCTTCCTTTGAAGATCTCGGGCGCGAGGAGGTAGGCGATCACGCAAGGGTCATGCAGCGGCGCGCCGGACCAGCCGTATTTCTTGAGATCGAAGCGCTCGGAGAAACCCAGCATCGCCGCAACCGCCGCTCCCGAGCGGTTGCCGACGGCCGAGAACGCGGCCACGCGCTCGGGCGTGCCCAGCATCTGGTGGGTGACGTCGAGCGGCATCATGGTGATCGGCGCGCCGCAGGCAAACACCGTCTTGGCGGCTTCGGGATCGACATAGACGTTGAATTCGGCGGCCGGCGTGATGTTGCCGACCTCGAAATAGGCGCCGCCCATCAGGACGATTTCCTCGATCCTTTCGGCGATATCGGGAGCCTTGATCAGCGCCATGGCCAGATTGGTCAACGGCCCGAGCGCGCAAAGGGTGACGGTTTTTTCCGGCTCGCGACGGATGGTGTCGATGATGAAATCGACGCCGTGCTGGGCCTCGAGGCGAAGCTTGGGCTCTGGCAGGTCCGGTCCGTCGAGGCCGGTCTGGCCATGGACATGTTCCGCCGTGATCAGTTCCCGCATCATCGGAGGGGCACAGCCGGCATAAACCGCAACGTCGCGCCGCCCGGAAAGCTCCACCACCTTCAGCGCGTTCTTGGCATTCTGGGCGAGCCCGACATTGCCGGCGACCGCGACGATTCCCGCGACATCGATTTCCTCGGGGCTGGCCAGGGCCAAGAGGATGGCCACCGCATCGTCCTGGCCGGGGTCGGTGTCGATGATGATCTTGCGTGCCACGGATTGCCTCCAAACCAGGGTTGATGTCGCGGCGCGATCCTAGAGCGTGTCCAGCAAAAGAAAAGGGGTTTGGCGGAGCGGCAAATCCTGAAATGTGCGGTCAGCTTTTCTTGACATAGTTTAGAATTGTTATAATCTTTGCACCGCTTGCGATGAGCTGATGCAAGGCGAATCGCAGCCAGAAATTCCTGCGCAGCCAGGCTGCCAATCCGGGACCATCACGATGAGACTGACACGCCAGTCAAGCTATGCCGTACGCACTCTGATGTACTGCGCCATCAATGCGCCGGACCTTTCCCGGGTCAGCGACATCGCCAAGGCGTATGGCATTTCCGAGCTGTTCCTGTTCAAGCTGATCAAGCCCTTGGTGGAAAACGGTCTGCTGGAAACCGTGCGCGGCCGCCATGGCGGCATCCGGCTCGGTCGCCCGGCCGCCGAGATCACGCTTTTGGACGTGATCAAGCTCACAGAAGAAAACTTCGCCCTGGCGGAATGTTTCGAAGGCGGGGAAACCAATTGCCCGCTGGTCGGCGGGTGCGAACTCAACGGCGCGCTCTATGAAGCGCTCGAAGCCTTCTTTGCCGTGCTGCGCTCCTACACCATCGCCGACCTTACCGACAAGCGACGCGCCATGCGCTCGCGCCTGGGCATCGAAATGCTCGGCATGGAGCTCAACTGATCCCTCCACCTCTAAGTGCGGAACGTTTCGCGCATTTTTTCCCGCGCTTCAAATTATGATCTTTACAGTCATGTTTTGATCGGCTAAACACACTCCTGCAGGAGTGAGGCCTGCCCCTTGGCCCTGTATGCGGAGCGCCAAAGCCGCATACAGGGCCTTTTTATGTCCGCGGGAACCGAGGCGGGGCTCTGCCGGTTAGCGGGGCATGGCTTACGAACTTTTCTATTGGGGCGGCATTCCCGGCCGCGGCGAATTCGTCCGGTTGGCGCTCGAATATGCGGGCGCGGACTATCGCGAGATGAACCGGGAGGGCTCGGTTGCCGACCTCCTCACCGATCCCGAAATCATCACCCCCAGCTTTGCGCCACCCTATCTGCGCGATGGCGATGTCGTCATCGGCCAGACGGCGGCGATCCTTCACTATCTCGGTCCGCGCCTCGGCCTTGCGCCGGACGATGAGGCATCACGCAACTGGATGCTGCAGATTCAGCTCACCATCGCCGACATGGTGGCCGAAGCCCATGACGTGCACCATCCTTTGGGGATGGGGCGCTACTACGAGGATCAGAAGCCCGAATCCAAGCGCCGCGCCGAGGAATTCCGCGCCGATCGCATTCCGAAATTCCTCGCCTGGTTCGCACGCGTGCTCGATCGCAATCCAGATGGTCCCCAGCATCTGGTCGGCGGAGCGGTGAGCTATGTGGACCTGTCGCTGTTCCACCTGATGCGCGGCCTGCAATATGCATTCCCCAGGGCCATGGCGCGGATGGCCGACCGGCATGCGGCGGTGTTTGCCTTGGCCGACAGCCTTGAAGGCGATCCGAAACTGGCCGCGTATCTGAAAAGCGAGCGGCGACTGCCGTTCAACGAAAACGGCATTTTCCGGTATTATCCCGAACTCGACACCTAGCTTTTCTTCGGGTTCAGCCCGTGCAGGTAGAGCTGGTCGAGGAAACGCGCGGCGTCCTCGAACCGGCCCTCGCCGCCGCGTTCGCGCCCGAGAACGGCACGGACCTGAATGTCGAAATCGGCGTAATGCTGTGTGGTGGCCCAGATGGAAAAGATCAGGTGATAGGGGTCGCATTTGGCGATCTTGCCCTCGGCCATCCACCCCCTGATCACCTTGGATTTCTCGTCGACCAGCTCTTTGAGTTCGGTGTGCAGGATATCGTAGAATCCCGGCGCCCCGCGCAGCATCTCGTTGGCGAACAGCCGGCTTTCGCGCGGATAGTCGCGGCTCATTTCCAGCTTGCGGCGGATATAGGACTGGATCTCGGGGAGGGGATCGCCCTCCGCGTTCATCTCGCGCAGCGGCTCGAGCCAGATGTCGAGAATGCGGGCCAGGAGCGGGGCGTGAATGTCTTCCTTGGACTTGAAATAATAGAGCAGGTTGGGCTTGCTCATTCCCGCCGCTTCGGCGATCTGGTCGATGGTCGAGCCGCGGAAGCCGAATTGGGAGAAGACGTCCAGCGCCGCTTCGAGGATCAGTTCCTGCTTTTCGCGCTGGATGCGGGTTACCGGGCGGGGACTTTCAGCATCTGTGCTCATTTTCGGCGATTGCCTCCCACGGGTTTCCTGCGACGAAACCCGGTGCCCTTCTCTTTAGCAGAGCGGGCGATGAATTATACCCCTTGAACCTGCGACCGAGAGTGCTAGAATTTTTCCATTCGGTCAAAAAAATTCTGGCCGAATTCAACAACCGGCACGCCTCATGATGCCGGAAAGGGAACATCGATGTCTCAGGGTTCGTCCATTCCGAACGACCTTGGCGCCTTTTGGATGCCGTTCACCGCGAACCGGCAGTTCAAGAAGAGTCCGCGCATGTTCGTGGGCGCCAAGGATATGCATTACACCACCGCCGACGGGCGCGAAGTGCTCGATGGCACGGCGGGGCTCTGGTGCGTCAATGCCGGCCATTGCCGTCCGCTGATCACCGAAGCCATCCAGCGCCAGGCCGCCGAGCTCGATTACGCGCCAGCCTTCCAGATGGGACACCCCAAGGCGTTCGAATTGGCCAACCGGCTTGTCGATCTGGCGCCCGACGGGCTCGACCATGTGCTCTACACCAATTCGGGTTCGGAATCGGTGGAAACGGCCCTTAAGGTGGCGCTGGCCTATCAGAAGGCGATCGGGCAGGGGAGCCGCACACGGCTGATCGGGCGCGAGCGCGGCTATCACGGAGTCAATTTCGGTGGCATCTCGGTGGGCGGCATCGTCGCCAACCGCAAGATGTTCGGCACGCTTTTAACGGGCGTCGATCACCTTTCTCACACGCACAATCTGGCCAAAAATGCCTTTTCGCGCGGCGAGCCGCAGCATGGGGTGGAACTGGCCGACGAACTCGAGCGCATTGTCGCGCTTCACGACGCATCGACGATCGCCGCGGTGATCGTCGAACCGGTGGCGGGATCGACGGGGGTTCTGATCCCGCCGCCGGGCTATCTCAAGCGCTTGCGCGAAATCTGCGACAAGCATGGCATCCTTTTGATCTTCGATGAGGTCATCACCGGATACGGACGGCTGGGTACGCCGTTCGCCGCCGATTATTTCGGCGTCACCCCCGATATCATGATCACCGCCAAGGGATTGACCAATGGCGTGATCCCCATGGGGGCGGTGTTCACCTCGGCCAAAATCCACGATGCCTTCATGACCGGGCCCGAGCACCTTATCGAATTTTTCCACGGCTATACCTATTCGGGCAACCCGATCGCCTCGGCTGCCGGGCTTGCAACGCTCGAAACCTACAAGCAGGAAGGGCTTTTGACGCGTGGCCAGGAGCTTGGACCTTATTGGGAGGAGGCGCTGCATTCACTAAAGGATGCGCCCCATGTGATCGACATCCGCAACATTGGCCTCGTCGGCGCCATCGAGCTTGAGTCCATCGCCGGCGAGCCGACGAAGCGGGCCTTTTCGGCCTTCGTCAAGGCGTTCGAAATGGGCGTTCTGATCCGCACCACCGGCGATATCATCGCGCTCTCCCCGCCGCTGATCGTTGAAAAAGCCCATATCGACCGGATCGTGGAAACGCTGGCCGAGATCTTGCGGGGCCTTGAGTAGAATGGAACGTTTATTCTATATCTTAATAGATAAAACAATTGTTCTACGGGAGGCCTGCTGATGCAGATCATCGAAAACGCGATCGCCGGCAGCAGGCGCGTGAGCGCGAGCACCCGCCGATCGCCGGTCTTCAATCCGGCAACCGGCGAACAGATCGCCGAATTGCCGCTTTCGACCACGGCGGAAATCGATGAGGCCGTCGCCAGCGCCAAGGCGGCTCAGGTTTCCTGGGGCAACACGCCGCCGCTCAAGCGTGCCCGGGTGATGTTCAAGTTCAAGGAACTGCTCGACCGTCATGCCGCCGATCTCGCCCGCGAAATCTCGCGCGAGCACGGCAAGACCCATGACGATGCGCTGGGCGAGGTGCAGCGCGGCATCGAATGCGTCGAATATGCCTGCGGTATTCCCGAGCTTTTGAAGGGCACCTTCACCCGCAATGTCGGCCCGGCCATTGATGCCTATGCAGATCGCCAGCCGCTCGGGGTCGTTGCCGGGATCACCCCGTTCAACTTCCCGGCCATGGTGCCCATGTGGATGTATCCGGCGGCGATCGCCTGCGGCAACACTTTCATCCTCAAACCCTCGGAGCGCGACCCTTCCGCGCCCATGCTGGCCTGGAACCTGCTCATGGAAGCAGGCTGCCCCGAAGGGGTGCTCAACGTCGTCCATGGGGACAAGGAAGCTGTCGATCACATCCTCGACCATCCAGATATCAAGGCCGTGAGCTTTGTCGGCTCCACCCCGATCGCGGAATATGTCTATCAGCGCGGCACGAAAGCGGGAAAGCGCGTGCAAGCGCTGGGCGGGGCTAAAAACCACATGGTGATCCTCCCCGATGCGGACCTGGACCAGGCAGCCGATGCGCTGATGGGGGCCGGGTACGGGTCCGCTGGGGAGCGCTGCATGGCGATTTCCGTCGCCGTGCCGGTGGGAGAGCGCACTGCGGATGCACTGATCGAGCGCCTGAAACCGCGCGTCGAAAGCCTCAAGATCGGCCCGGCGACCGACAAGGATGCCGAGATGGGGCCGCTCGTTACCAGCCAGCATCGCGACAAGGTTCTGGGCTATATCGACAAGGGCATCGAAGAGGGCGCCGAACTCGTTGTCGACGGCCGTGGCTTCTCGCTCCAGGGGTATGAGAACGGCTACTATGTCGGCGGCACGCTGTTCGACCGCGTGACGCCCGAGATGACCATCTACCGCGAGGAAATCTTCGGCCCCGTGCTCTCGGTGGTCCGTGCCCCGGCCTATGCCGACGCGGTCAAGATGATCAACGAGCACGAATACGGCAACGGCGTCGCCATCTTCACCCGCGACGGCGATGCGGCGCGCGATTTCGCGGACCGTATCGAAGTGGGCATGGTGGGGGTCAACGTCCCCATCCCCGTGCCGGTCGCCTATCATTCCTTCGGCGGCTGGAAGCGCTCGCTGTTCGGTGACCATTCGATCTACGGGCCGGAGGGCGTGCATTTCTATACGCGCCTCAAGACCGTCACCACGCGCTGGCCGGCGGGGATAAAATCCGGCGCCCAGTTCACATTCCCCACTCTGTAAGAAAGGAGCTCCGGAGCATGCCCCATCTCGGTGACAACCTGAGGATCAATGGCGACAGGCTCTGGGACTCGATCATGGAAATGGCCAAAATCGGCCCAGGCGTCGCCGGCGGCAACAACCGGCAGACCCTGACCGATGCCGACAGGGAAGGCCGCGAACTTTTCAAGAAATGGTGCGACGAAGCCGGCCTCCAGATGGGCGTCGACAGGATGGGCACCATGTTCGCCCGCCGCGAGGGAACCGACCCCGACGCCCTGCCGGTCTATGTCGGCAGCCATCTCGACACCCAGCCCACCGGCGGCAAATATGACGGCGTGCTGGGCGTCCTTGGCGCGCTCGAACTGGTCAGAACCCTCGACGATCTCGGGGTGAAAACCAAACACCCCATCGTCGTCACCAACTGGACCAATGAGGAGGGCACCCGCTTCGCCCCGGCCATGCTGGCCTCGGGCGTATTCGCGGGCGTGCACGAGCTCGATTGGGCCTATGAGCGCACCGACGCCAAGGGTCTCAAATTTGGCGATGAACTCAAACGCATCGGCTGGGTAGGTGACGAAGAGGTTGGCGGGCGCAAGATGAAGGCGTTCTTCGAGCTCCATATCGAACAGGGCCCGATCCTGGAAGCGGAAGGCAAGGATATCGGCGTCGTCACCCACGGGCAGGGCCTATGGTGGTTGCAGGTGACGCTGACCGGCAAGGAGGCTCACACCGGCTCCACCCCCATGCCGATGCGCAGGAATGCCGGGCTGGGCATGGCGCGGATGACCGAGCTCGTCCACCAGATCGCCATGAGCCATCAGCCCGATGCGGTCGGCGCCATCGGCCATGTGGACGTCCACCCCAATTCGCGCAACGTCATTCCCGGCAGGGTGGTCTTCACCATCGATTTCCGCTCCCCGCATCAGGAGATCCTCGACGCGATGAAAGCCCGCTTCGAGGCCGAAGCGCCGGCGATTGCCGAAGAGCTGGGGTTAACGATGGAGATCGAGATCGCCGGCCATTTCGATCCCGTCACCTTCGACGAGAGCTGCGTCACCGCCATCCGCAATGCCGCCGAGCATTTGGGCTACTCGCACCGCAACATCGTTTCGGGCGCCGGCCATGACGCCTGCTGGATCAACAAGCTCTATCCCACCGCCATGGTCATGTGCCCCTGCGTCGATGGGCTGAGCCACAACGAGGCGGAAGAAATCTCCAAGGAATGGGCCACCGCCGGCGCCGACGTGCTGCTGCACGCGGTGCTGGAAACCGCGGAGGTGGTGGGGTGATGAAGAAAGGCCCCTTTACCCGGCTGCCGCGCAGCCGACCTCTCCCCCAGAGGAGAGGTGGCGCTGGGGCTTTTTCGTCTGCCACTACCCACCTGTCCCTTAGGGAAAGACGCGAAGCGGCGGGTGAGGGAGCCTTATGACCACGCTCAAGACGAAGTTCGCGGCAAAGGCCGCCAAAGCGCTCCGAGGGCGAATGACCGATGCCGAGCACAAACTCTGGTATCACCTAAGGAACCGCAATTTCTATGGCTTCAAATTCGTGCGCCAAGCGCCGGTAGGCCCTTACATTGCGGATTTCGCCTGCCGGGAAGCGGATCTAATCATCGAAGTCGATGGCGGACAACACGCTAAATCGGCACACGATGCACACCGCGACACGGTTCTCGCAGAGCATGGCTATGCGGTTTTGCGCTTTTGGAACAATGATGTTCTCGCAAATATCGAGGGCGTACTGATCACATTGGCGCATCATCTTGAAAAGGCCCCCTCACCCGGTCTTCGCTATGCGAAGCCCGACCTCTCCCCCAAGGGAGAGGTGAAACGACGGCCGTCGCCACTGATTACCTCTCCCTTAGGGGGAGAGGTCGACGCGAAGCGGCGGGTGAGGGGGCCTTTACCAAAAGACAAAGGGACATCATCATGAGCACCGTCATCAAAGGTGGCACGATCGTCACCGCCGACCTCACCTACAAGGCCGACGTCAAGATCGAAGGCGACACCATCGTCGAGATCGGCCCGAACCTCTCCGGCGACGAAACCCTCGACGCCACGGGCTGCTATGTGATGCCCGGCGGTATCGATCCGCATACCCATCTCGAAATGCCCTTCATGGGCACCTATTCGAGCGACGACTTCGAATCCGGCACGCGCGCCGCGCTCTCGGGCGGGACGACCATGGTCGTCGATTTCTGCCTCCCCAGCCCCAACCAGTCGCTGCTCGAAGCGCTGTCGATGTGGGACAACAAATCGGGCAAGGCTTCTTGCGATTATTCCTTCCACATGGCGATCACCTGGTGGGGCGAGCAGGTGTTCAACGAAATGGAAGAGGTGGTCAAAAAAGGCATCACCAGCTTCAAGCATTTCATGGCCTATAAGGGCTCGCTCATGGTCAATGACGATGAGCTCTATGCCAGCTTCCAGCGCTGTGCCGCGCTCGGTGCCTTGCCGCTCGTTCATGCCGAAAACGGCGATATCGTCGCGGAGAAATCGGCGCGCCTTCTCGCCGAAGGCAATAACGGCCCTGAGGCCCACGCCTATTCGCGCCCACCGGAAGTGGAAGGCGAAGCCACCAACCGCGCCATCATGATCGCAGATATGGCCGGGGTGCCGCTCTATGTCGTCCACACGAGCTGCGAGGAAAGCCACGAGGCCATCCGCCGGGCGCGGCAGAAGGGCATGCGGGTTTATGGTGAGCCGCTGATCCAGCATCTCGTCCTGGATGAAAGCGAATATTTCGACAAGGATTGGGACCACGCCGCCCGCCGGGTCATGAGCCCGCCCTTCCGCAACAAGCAGCACCAGGATTCGCTCTGGGCGGGCCTAGCCGCCGGCTCGCTCCAGGTGGTCGCCACCGACCATTGCGCCTTCACCACCGACCAGAAGCGCACCGGGATCAACGATTTCACCAAGATCCCCAACGGCACCGGCGGGCTGGAGGATCGCCTGCCGCTGCTCTGGACCTATGGCGTGAACACCGGCCGGCTGACCATGAACGAGTTCGTCGCCGTCACCTCCACCAACATCGCCAAGATCCTCAACTGCTACCCGAAAAAGGGTGCGATCCTCCCAGGCGCAGACGCCGATCTCATCGTCTGGGACCCCCGGCGAAGCAAGACCATCTCGGCCAAGACCCAGCAGTCTGCCATCGATTACAACGTCTTCGAGGGGCACGAGGTCACCGGTCTGCCGCGCTTCGTCCTGACTCGCGGCAAGGTTTCGGTCGAGGAAGACACCATGAAGCACGAGCCCGGCCACGGCCAGTTCGTCGCGCGAGAGCCGAACATGCCGGTCAACACCGCCTTTTCGAAATGGAAGGAACTGACCGCGCCGCGCAAGATCGAGCGCAGCGGCATTCCGGCCAGCGGGGTCTGATCTGGATGAATGGGACGCATCGGAAGGCCCCCTCACCCGGCTGCTTCGCAGCCGACCTCTCCCCCAAAGGAGAGGTGAAAAGGCGAGGCGATGGCGGGGAAATACCTCTCCCTTGGGGGAGAGGTCGCCGCGTGGCGGCGGGTGAGGGGGCCTTTCTTTGACTGAAGTCGTTTCCGCTCAAAACCTCGGCCTTACCTTCGAAACCGCCGACGGCCCCGTCCACGCGCTCTCGGACGTCGACCTCACCATTTCCAAGGGCGAGTTCGTCTCGTTCATCGGCCCCTCGGGCTGCGGGAAAACCACCTTCCTGCGGGTCATCGCCGATCTCGAACGGCCCACTTCCGGCACCATCACGGTCAACGGCACTTCGCCCGAACAGGCGCGCAAGGATCGTGCCTATGGCTATGTTTTCCAGGCCGCAGCGCTTTATCCCTGGCGCACCATCGAGCGCAACGTTGCGCTGCCGCTCGAGATCATGGGCTATTCAAGATCCGAGCAGCAGGAACGGATTGCCCGCACGCTCGCCATGGTGAACCTCTCGGGGTTCGAGAAGAAATATCCCTGGCAGCTCTCGGGCGGCATGCAGCAGCGCGCCTCGATCGCCCGCGCCCTGGCCTTCGATGCGGACCTCCTCTTGATGGACGAACCGTTCGGTGCGCTCGACGAGATCGTGCGCGATCATTTGAACGAACAGCTCCTCGACCTTTGGGCGAAAACCAACAAGACGATCTGCTTTGTCACCCACTCGATCCCCGAGGCGGTCTACCTCTCAACCAAGATCGTTGTGATGAGCCCGCGCCCCGGCCGGGTGACCGACATCATCGAATCCACCCTGCCGCGCGAGCGCCCGCTGGAGGTGCGCGAAACGCCCCAATTCCTCGAAATCGCCGCCCGCGTCCGCGAGGGATTGCGGGCCGGGCATCCGCAAGAGGAATAGGCGATGAGGCGGCTGGGCGAGAGCAGCTTGGTTCCGATCGCGGTGGTGGTCATCGCCATTGTCGCCCTGTGGTATCTCTTCGCCATCATCCTCAATACGCCCTGGCAGCAATCGGTCTATGCGCGGGGCGATGGCGCGGTGGTGCCCTTCACCCAGTTCCTGGCTGACGTATTCTCCCAACAGCGTCCGGTGCTGCCCGCTCCGCACCAGGTGGCCGTCGAGTTCTACAATTCGGTCTTTATCGCCCCTGCGAATACGCCGCGCAGCCTCATCTTCCACGCCTGGATCACGCTCTCGGCCACCGGGCTGGGCTTTCTGTTCGGCACGCTGCTCGGCATCGGGCTGGCGGTGCTGATCGTTCACAACCGGGCGATGGATCGCTCGCTCATGCCCTGGATCATCGCCAGCCAGACCATTCCCATCCTTGCCATCGCCCCGATGATCGTCGTGGTACTCAATTCGGTGGGGCTGACCGGGCTGATCCCCAAGGCGCTGATCTCGACCTATCTCTCCTTCTTCCCCGTGGTCGTGGGCATGGTCAAAGGCTTCCGCAGCCCCGAAGCCATCCATCTCGATCTGATGCGCACCTACAATGCGTCCGGCAGCCAGGTGTTCTGGAAACTGCGCTGGCCGGCGGCGGTGCCTTATCTTTTCACCTCCATGAAAGTGGGCGTCGCCGCCTCGCTGGTCGGCGCCATCGTGGGCGAACTCCCCACCGGCGCGGCGGGCGGGCTGGGCTCGCGGCTGCTGGCGGGTTCCTATTACGGCCAGACCACCCAGATCTGGGCGGCGCTTTTGATGGCGGCGGCGCTATCGGCGGCGCTGATCTTTTTGATCGGCGGCATGGAAAAGCTCACCCGGAAAGCCATGGGAGCGCCGGCATGAATACCGGCTGGATCATCACCGCACTCGCCGTCTGGCTCGCCGGCTGGGGCGTCAACGAATTCCTCGTGCACGTCCGCGCCCGCGACCGGACGACACGGACGGCGATCAACGTCGCCGTCCCGGTCATTTTCGGCGTCGTGCTGCTGGTCATTTGGGAAGGGCTGGTGCGCGGGTTCAACGTGCCCGCCGTCCTCCTGCCGCCGCCATCGGCCATCTGGGCGCGGCTTCTCGCCTCGATCCCCAACCCCATCTGGCCGGACTTTCAGCAAACGTTTTTGAAATCGGTGCTGATCGGCTATGCCATCGGCTGCGGCTCGGCCTTTCTGGTCGCCATCGCCATCGACCGCTCGCCATTCCTCAAGCGTGGGCTTTTGCCGGTGGGCAATTTCGTGTCCGCGCTGCCGCTGGTCGGCATCGCGCCCATCATGGTCATGTGGTTCGGCTTCGATTGGCAGTCGAAAGCGGCGGTGGTCGTGGTGATGACCTTCTTTCCGATGCTGGTGAACACGGTGGCCGGCCTCAACGCCACAGGAACAATCGAAAAGGACCTGATGCGCACCTATGCGGCCGGATATTGGCAAACGCTTGTCAAATTGCGCTTGCCCATGGCCTGGCCCTTCATCTTCAATGCACTCAAGATCAATTCGACCCTGGCGCTGATCGGCGCCATCGTCGCAGAATTTTTCGGCACCCCGGTAGTGGGGATGGGGTTCCGGATATCCGCGGCCATCGGACGACTGCAAGTCGATATGGTCTGGGCCGAGATCGCGGTGGCCGCGGTCGCCGGCTCGCTGTTCTACGGGGTGATCGCGCTCATCGAGCGCGCCGTCACCTTCTGGCACCCGTCGATGCGTGGGGGACGGGCGCGCTGAACGAACCGCAGACCGCGCGCGGCAAATGCGCGGCCTGCGGCCATTGAATGTGCTGGCGGAGCATGGCGCTCCGTCCGCGTTCGCTCAAAGGGGAACCACATCATGAAGTCTTTCAAGATCGCAGCCTTGGCCGGCGTATTGCTCGCCACGGCTTCGCCCGTTTTCGCGCAGGATCTTTATCCGCTCACCTTCCAGCTCAAATGGGTCAATCAGGGCCAGTTCGCCGGTTATCTGGTGGCCAAGGATCTTGGCTATTACGAAGAAGCCGGGCTCGATGTCACAATCAATCCCGGTGGTCCCGACATCGCCCCCGAGCAGGTGATCGCCGGCGGCGGCGCCGATGTCATCACCACCTGGATGGCCGCTGGTCTCGCGGCGCGCGAGCGCGGCGTGCCACTGGTCAACATCGCCCAGCCTTTCGCCGGCACGGCGCTCGAAATGGTCTGTTCGGAGGAAAGCGGGGTTACGTCCACCGACGATTTCCCGGGCAAGACGCTCGGCGTCTGGTTCTTCGGCAATGAATATCCCTTCTACGCCTGGATGGCCCAGCTTGGCCTGCCCACCGACGGCAGCCCCGAGGGCGTGGAAGTTCTGCGCCAGGCGTTCTCGGCCGATCCGCTCCTTCAGGGCCAGGCCGATTGCATCTCGGTCATGCGCTACAACGAATACAAACAGGTGCTCGACGCCGGCATTCCCGAAGACAGCCTCACCCTTTTCAACTTCGCCGACGAGGGCGTGGGCATGCTTGAAGACGGGCTCTACGTCATGGAGGACCGCCTTGAGGACCCCGAGTTCGTCGAGGCTATGGTGGCCTTTGTCGAAGCCTCCATGCGCGGCTGGGAATATGCCGAAGCCAACCCCGAAGAGGCCGCCCAGATCGTCCTCAACAACGATATGTCGGGCGCTCTGACGCTGGAAAGCCAGACTTATCAGGTCATCGAGGCCGCCGCTCTGGTTGGCGATACGCCTGCGCTCGATATCGAAGCGTATGAGCAAACCGTAGCGACGCTGCTCTCTGCCGTCTCCCCGGACAATCCGGCCATCACCGCCGAGCCCGAAGGGGCCTACACCACGGTCGTCACCGACCAGATCGAGTAGCCGGAAAACAAAATCGAGTTTGGGAAAGAGGCGGAACCTTCCGCCTCTTTTTGTGTTCGCCTGATGCATTTTGCCTCTCCCAACGGGCGCGCGAACACGATAGAGCGGTGGGGGGGAGCGCGCCGCGCCCGGAGGGCATGCAGGGCGCTAAATCCAAAACGATTTGGACGGCCATGCGGCCGGGACAGGAGAAACCAACATGACGATCAAGGCGCTCGTCTGGGGCGAGAACGTTCATGAGCAGAAAAGCGAAATCGTTGCCGGGCTCTATCCCAATGGTATGCACGCCCAGATCGCTTCCCTGCTCGAGATGGATTCCGGCATTACGGCATCCACCGCGGTGTTGCAGGACCCCGAGCACGGGCTGACCAAGGACGTTCTGGCGCAAACCGACGTGCTGATCTGGTGGGGCCATGCCGCCCATGGCGATGTCCAGGACGAGATCGTCGAGCGCGTGGCCCAGCGCGTCTGGGAAGGGATGGGGCTGATCCTTCTCCACTCGGCACATTTCTCCAAGATATTCAAGCGCCTGATGGGCACGCCCTGCGCTCTCAAATGGCGCGAGGCGGGCGAGCGCGAACGCATCTGGGTCGTCAATCCGCGCCACCCCATCGCCGAAGGGCTGCCCGAGCATTTCATCCTCGAAAACGAGGAGATGTATGGCGAGCCGTTCTCGGTGCCCGAGCCGCTCGAAACGGTCTTTATCTCCTGGTTCCAGGGCGGCGAAGTGTTCCGCTCCGGCATCACCTATCGGCGCGGCGCCGGCAATATCTTCTATTTCCGCCCCGGCCACGAAACCTATCCCACCTATCACGACGCAACGGTGGGCAAGGTGCTGCGCAACGCCGTCAAATGGGCGCATAATCCGCAGCCGGCCCTCACCACCATCAACGATGCGCCGAACGTGCCGGTGGAAAAGGCACCCGAGGCCATAAAGGAGCGTGGGCCCAAGCTGCACAAGCCGGGCGAAGAAGGCTACCGGTAACATATTCGATCATCGAGCTATCGCGGGAGGCGCAGCATGCGTCTTGTGATCCTTGGCACGGGCAACATGGCGGCCAGCCATGCGGCCCATTTCGCCGCAATCGAAGGCGTCGAGATCGTCGGCGCCATCGATACCAATTCCGAGCGTGCCTCGCGCTTCGCGCACAGCTATCAGATCCCGCGCACCTTCTCCTCACTCGATGACGCGCTCGATTGGGGCGCCTTCGACGCGGTGGCCAACGTCACGCCCGATCGCTTCCACTATCAGACGTCCATGCAGGCCATTGCCGGCGGCAAGCATGTCTTTTGCGAAAAGCCGCTGGCCACTCACTACGATCATGCCATCGAAATGGCCGAAGCCGCCGAAAGGGCAGGGCTGATCAACATGGTCAACCTCACCTATCGCAACGTGGCCGAACTGCAGAAATTCCGCCAGCTCGTCGACGAGGGCACGATCGGGGAGATAAAGCACGTCGAAGCCAGCTATCTGCAAAGCTGGCTGGTTTCGCGCGCCTGGGGCGACTGGCGAACCGATCCCACCTGGCTCTGGCGCCTGTCGACCGCCCATGGCTCGAATGGCACGCTGGGCGATATCGGGGTGCATATCCTCGATTTTGCCGTGTTCGGCATCAACTCGCCGATCGAAAACGCCTTCTGCCGCCTGCGCGCCTTCGACAAGGCGCCCGATGGGCGGATCGAGGATTATGTTCTCGACGCCAATGACAGCTTCACCATGAGCCTCGAATTCGGCTCCGGCGCCCTTGGCGTCGTCCACGCCACCCGCTGGGCGTCGGGCTATCTCAATACCCTGCGGCTGCGCGCCTATGGAGACAAGGGCGGGCTCGAGGTCCAGCACGGCATGAACGGCTCCTCGCTGCAGATCTGCGTGGGCGATGATGTGGAAATGGCCCAATGGCAGCCGGTCCAGGTCGAGCCGGTGCCTACCAATTACCACCGCTTCGCCCAAGCCGTCGCCACCGGCATCAACGGCGATCCCGGCTTCCGCTACGCCGCCGAACTCCAGAAGGTGCTCGACCTAGGCTTCGTCTCAAACGAAAAACGCCAGGAAATCGCCGTGGGCTAGCAAGCGTTATCGCGAAAGCGCCCTCCAGACCGCGATTACCCCGGAACGGGGTTGGGGACGATGGAAAGCACCACCTCAAACGCACCCTGTCATTCCGGGACTTGTTCCCGGAATTCAGCAACCGCACTCGCTATGAGCCTCGACCGTTGAGGGCAAAGGAAAAGGGCGCGTCACCGGACGCGCCCTTCTCATTTATCGATGAGAGCCTTTATTCGACAACCGTGATCCGGCCATCGGTATAGGGGGTGTATTCACCGCCCAATTCGGCGATGTAATCGGCCAGAACCTGTTCCAGCGGCGGGCCGAAGTCGTAGGGGTTGTCGCCTTCGGCAAAGGTGCCGTAGCCGTCGCCGCCGCCACGCATGTAGTTGTTGGTGGCAATGGTGTAGGTGGCTTCTTCGTCGATCGGCACCCACTCGCCGGCTTCGTCCTGCACCATCACGTCGCTGATGCGTTCACCGACGGGGTTGGCGAGGGTATAGGCGTATTGCAGCCCGGCGACCTGCGGGAAGCGGCCGGCGCCACCCTCGACATCGGAAACACCGTTTTCAAGCGCGTCGATTACGTCGGCACCCGAGATTTCGACGGTGGCCAGGGTGTTGGAGAAGGGCAGCACGGTGATGACTTCACCCATGGTGATGTCGCCGGCGTCGATGGACGCGCGCAACCCGCCGCCGTTCTGGATGGCGATATCGGCGCCCGTGGCCTCCAGCATCGCATCGGCAACCAGGTTACCCATGGTGCATTCCTCGACGCGGCAGACTTCACGGCTGCCTTCGAGCGGCTCGGTGGTCGAACCGATGACCTCTTCCATCAGGGCCAGGATCGGCTCTTCGAGTTCTGCGAGACGCGCCACATACTCTTCGTTGGGGGTGATCGAAGCATCGATCAGAATCGGATCGCCTTCGGCCGAGATCACATTGCCTTCCGCGTCCCAGGTGACGACCAGGTCGCCCAGATATTTGGCATAGGAATAGGCGGTGACGACCGGCACTTCGTTGCCGTCCGGCCCGTTGATCAGGGTGGGGTAGCCGCCGGCCGCGTTCTCGTCGGTGTTGGACAGCAGCGTGTGCGAGTGACCGCCCACGATCACGTCGATGCCCGGCACGTTGGAGGCGATTTCCAGATCGACGGTGAAGCCCACATGGGTCAGCGCGATGATCTTGTTGATGCCTTCGGCTTCGAGCGATTCCACCTGCGCGGTGAGGCTTTCGAAGACGTCCTCGAATTCCACGCCATCGCCGGGCGAAGAGGTCTCGTCGGTGTCTTCAGCCAGCGCCGAAACGAAGCCGATCTGCTCGCCGCCGATTTCCATGACATGGGTGCCCGGGATGCGGCCTTCGAGCAGCGGCTCGTTTTCCACATTGGTGTTGCCCGAAATGATCGGGAACTCCACCGCATCGAGCAGCTTGGCCAACTCTTCGGGGCCGTCGTCGAATTCGTGGTTGCCCACGGCCATCAGTTCGATGCCCAGGTCATTGGCGAATTCGGAAATGATCTCGCTGCGATACTGGGTATAGAACAGCGAACCCTGGAACTGGTCGCCCGCGTCGAGCAGCACCACGTTCTCGCCTTCGAGTTCGGCGCGCTTGTCGTCGATCGCGGTCTTCAGACGCGCGATGCCGCCGAAGCATTCCCCTGCCGCGTCGGTTTCCGCGTCGCAGTTGGAATCGGTGTCGGTGATCGGGCCGAAGCGCGAGTGGAAATCGTTGATGTGCAGGATGTTGAGCGTGAACTCGCCGTCCTGGGCGTTGGCCGGGCCGGCCAGCCCAGCGAGCAGCGCCAGCGCCGATGCGCCGAGCAGCAGATGTTTCATGTCCCTGTTCCCTTTGTCGTGTGAGACGTGCACCGCCTCTATTCCATGCATTTGCGACGGTTCGATTACAGGCCGACGCCCTGCATATGCAGGCAAGTCAAACACAGTTGACCATGGCTGAAAAGCCTGAATTTTGACCGGGTGGTCAATATATGACGATTTTGTCATGCACCAGATTGTGAGCGCAGACCTGTAACAATCGGTGGCCGAACGTCGTATGTATGATCCGGACGCGGGAGGGATATGATGAGCACTATGGAGCGAGTTGCAACGCGCGATGTCGATACCGGCGCCGAGCCCCGACCCATCGTCATCAAGCGCCAGTCGATCTGGACCCGCCTCACCCATTGGGTGTGGGTGATCTGCCTGTTCTTCCTGCTGTTGACCGGGCTGCAGATCTTCAACGCCCATCCCAGTCTCTATATCGGCCAGCAATCAGGGTTCGAATTTTCCAATTCGGTCTTTTCGATCAGCGCTCAATATAAGCCAGACGGTTCGATCGGCGGGTATACGACGATCTTCGGCAACACCTTCGAAACGACGGGCGTTTTCGGCTATTCGGGGCCGGAGGGGCAGGAGAGGGTGCGGGCCTTTCCCGCCTGGTTGACCATTCCGTCCTATCAGGATCTCGCCACCGGCCGGGTGGTGCACTTCTTCTTCGGCTGGCTTTTGGTCGCCACCATGTTCGTGTGGTTTCTCGCCAGCTTCATCAACGGCCATCTGCGCCGCGATATCATTCCCAGCGGGGCCGATATCCGGTCCCTGCCGCGCGATGTCGCCGCGCATGCGCGGCTTCGCTTCCATCACACGCGCCATTACAACGTGCTGCAGAAATTGAGCTACGGCATCGTCCTGCTCATCCTGTTTCCGCTGATCGTCCTCACCGGTCTCACCATGTCTCCGGGCATGGATGTGGCCTGGCCGTGGCTGGTCGATCTGTTCGGCGGCCGGCAGACGGCGCGCACCATCCATTTCATCGTCATGGTGCTGCTGGTGGGCTTTTTCATCATCCATATCGTCATGGTGTTGCTGGCCGGCCCCATCAACACGATGCGCTCGATGATCACCGGGCGTTACCGTATCGATCCAGAACCCGAGGCAGAGCAATGAGCCGCATCGTCCTCAACCGCCGCAAGTTTCTCACCGCCTCGGCTGCCGGCGTTGCCGGATTGGCCCTGGCCGGCTGCGACCAGTTCGACGCGGTGTTGCGTCCCGGTCATCCGGTCCGCGATACCATGGCGGCTGCCAACGAACTCACCTATACAGCCCAGCGCGCTCTCTTGGGCCGCGAGGCGCTGGCCCGCGAATTCGCCGAAAGCGAAATCCGCCAGGGCATGCGCCCCAACGGTTCGGTCGATCCCGACAGCCCCGAATATCTGTTCCTGGCCAGGAACAATTTCTTCCACTATCGCCTTCGCGTCGATGGCCTTGTGGAAACGCCGCGGGAATATTCGCTCGCCGAGCTGCGCAACATGCCCGCCCGCACCCAGATCACCCGGCACGATTGCGTCGAGGGCTGGAGCTGCATCGCCAAATGGACCGGCGTGCCCCTGGCGAGCGTTCTCGATGAGGTCAGGCCGCATTCGAATGCGCGCTACTGCGTCTTCCACTGCTTCGACTATTATGGCGGCAGCGCCACCGGCGCGCCCTATTACGAAAGCATCGACATGATCGATGCCCGCCATCCGCAAACCATCCTCGCCTACGGCATGAACGACGCCACCCTCCCGATCGCCAACGGCGCCCCGCTCCGCGTGCGGGTCGAGCGTCAGCTCGGCTACAAGATGGCCAAATATATCCGGCGCATCGAACTGGTCGAAAGCTTCGCCCAAATCCATCGCGGCAAGGGCGGATACTGGGAGGATCGGGGTTACGATTGGTATGCGGGGATCTAGGACCCGAGGCTGCCGATGGTTACCTCTCCCTTGGGGAGAGGTCGCCGCGAAGCGGCGGGTGAGGGGCCTTAAACTCAGACCGTCTTTCCGGAACTTGTCCCGGCATCCAGTACAGCGCGCCCCGCGCACAAGCGCGTAGCTGCGTCCACCCGCCTAGCCGCCGACGATAAACGGCTCCTCAAAGAAAAACTCTTCCAGGTTGACCCCGTCTCCGCCGCGATCCACCACCAGAAAGGCCCCTTCCTGCTCGAGCGGGGTCAGCACCCCGTGCCAGACATTGCGTCCGATATTGATCCCCACGCCCGGTCGGGTCAGAAAGACCAGCGGCGTCCCCGGCCGTCCACCTTCATCGGGTGCCACGATCACCAGGAACGGCCGGTCGTGCAGCGGCATGAACGCCTGCGAACCCAGTGGATGGCGTTCGACCATTTTCAAGGTCAGCGGCAGTTCATAAGGTTGGCCGCGAAAGATCGAGATCAGCGTCCGCCCGTTCTCGCCACCGATCTCCACGTTGGCGAGATCATGAAAGCGCTCGGTCATCCCGTTGTTGATCGGGTAGTGATGCGCGCCCTCTGTGGTCAGCACCTGCCCGAAGGGCGCAAAGGCGTCCGGGCTCAGCGGCGCGATGGTGATCGCCCGGCTCATGGGCTGCCCAGCTTGGCGTGGCGGTTGACGTCCTTGTAGAGTAGATAGCGGAATTTCCCCGGTCCGCCGGCATAGCAGGCCTGCGGGCAGAAGGCGCGCAGCCACATATAGTCGCCGGCCTCGACCTCCACCCAATCCTGATTCAACCGGTAAACGGCCTTGCCTTCAAGGACATAGAGCCCATGTTCCATCACATGGGTCTCGGCAAACGGGATCACCGCACCGGGCTCGAAGGTCACGATGTTGACATGCATGTCGTGGCGCAGGTCGGCCGGGTCGACGAACCGCGTCGTCGCCCATTTGCCCTCGGTTCCCGGCATGGCGATGGGCTCGATGTCATTGTCGGAGGTAACGAACGGCTCGGGCGTATCGAGCCCTTCCACCTTCTCATAGCGCTTGCGCACCCAATGAAAGCGCACCGGCTCGCTTCCCTCGTTGGTAACGCTCCAGGTGCTGGCCGGTGGAATGTAGGCATACCCTCCCGGCGCCATCCGATGCGTCGCGCCCGCGATCGTCAGCGTCAACGTACCCGAAACGAGGAACAGTACCCCCTGCGCTTCGGGGTCCGCCTCCGGCCTCTCGCTCCCGCCTCCGGGCTCTATTTCCATGATGTATTGTGAAAACGTCTCGGCAAACCCCGACAGCGGACGCGAAAGCACCCACAATCGCGTCTTGTCCCAGAAGGGCAGGGCGCTGGTCACGATATCGCGCATCACCCCCTTGGGGATCACCGCATAGGCTTCGGTGAACACCGCGCGGTCGGTCAATAGCTGGGTCTGTCCAGGGTGCCCGCCGATCGGGCTGGCATAGGTGCGGTCGGTCATGTGCGACTCTGATGTTTTTGCCTTGAGCCCGAGTGATAGCGCAGAAACGGGCAGGGGAACATGGCTGGGATGCGGCCGCCAGCACCCGGCGTCCGGCTCCGCGACCGTACAACCAACCCGAACACATGCTTCGCACCTCCGTTCTCTCCATGCTCCATCCTCCCCGTGCTCCATCCTCTTCTCGGTTCACTCTCTTGCTCCATTCCCCACCCGTGTCGCGCCGGGGCTTGACCCGGGGCAAGGTATGCGCCGCTCTCGTTTCTTTCTCATCCCCCTCGTTTTCTCGTCCCTGGATTAAGTCCGAGAACGAAGACGATGGAGAGGCTTGAGTCCACGAGCGAAAAGACTCTGGCCGTAACGCTTGCGCTAATCGCCCTTCTCCCCTTGAGGGAGAAGGTGGATCGCCCAAAGGGCGAGACGGATGAGGGGTGCGCTGAGCTTCACCAATCACCGCCGGTGCCCGTTGATATGCCGAGCCCCCTCATCCGACCGCTCCGCGGCCACCTTCTCCCACCAGGGGAGAAGGGAACGGGGGTACACACCAGCACAGCGCTCCTGGCTTCTCTCAAGAACATGCCCCAAGAGCCCCTTCTCCCCTGGTGGGAGAAGGGCTGGGGATGAGGGGGGCGCTGAGCTTGCGTCACGGCAAGAGCCGAGAACGGCGCGCATACCTTGCCCCGGGTCAAGCCCGGGGTGACACGGTGGGGGTGAGGCAGGGCGCTGCCCCGTCTCCGATCCTCTCCACGCTCCACCGTTGAGGTCTCCGGCAGCCCAACGGCTTATCCCCACCATCACCCCACCCCCAACCGTCATCCCGGCCTTGAGCCGGGATCCGGTACACTCAGCGCCTGAGCCCAAGCCGTAACGCTTCCCAAGAGCCCCTTCTCCCCTGGTGAGAAGGCCATGAGAGCGGAGCCTGCCCCTCGCGAAGGCGGGGGCTCGAATGGCAGGGGATGAGGGGGGCGCGGAGCTTGCGTCATCACAAAAGCCGAAAACGGCGCGCATACCTTGCCCGGGTCAAGCCCGGGGTGACACGGTGGGGGTGAGGCACGGCACAGCCCCGCCTCCGACCCTCAACACGCTCCACCGCCGAGGTCTCCGGCAGCCCAACGGCTTATCCCCACCATCACCCCACCACCGTCATCCCGGCCTTGAGCCGGGATCCAGTACACTCAGCGCCTGTGCCCCAGCCGCAACGCTCCCCCAAGAGCCCCCTTCTCCTCTGGTGGGAGACTTCGAACCGTCCTTTGGCCAATCGTGCCGGTGGCACGATTGGAGGTGAGAAGGCCATGAGAGCGGAGCCTGCCCCTCGCGAAGGCGGGGGCTCGAATGGCAGGGGATGAGGGGGGCGCTGAGCTGGCGTCATGGCAAGAGCCGAAAGCGGCGCGCATACCTTGCCCCGGGTCAGGCCCGGGGTGACACGCTGGGGGAGATGTCGGCGATTGCTCCCAAGGCAGGCTTTGCAAAAAACTTATCCCCGCCCCCTGCGCTTGCCCCATACTCCCTCTCACGACCCCGCACATATGGACGCAAGCGCTACGAACGTTTGGGCGGGATCGGTTCGGGTCCGTTGGGAGTCGTCCCAGCGGAGGCCCAAAGCGGACAGATGGCCGGATGTGGACAAAAGGTGTGAGCGGACCACCAATCCAATCACTCCCACGTCGAACCGGGGAAACCCGGAGGGGCAGCGGGAAATCATCGGCAACGGTGGCTTTTCCAACAACCCCCAGCCCGAGAACGCCGCCATAAGCCCAAAATCCCGAGCGCATGGGGCGATGATCGCTTCATACTAACAAATACAGCACGAGGCGTTCATCGCCCCAGGCCGTCTATCCCGTCACAACCCGAGGCCCATGGCCGTCGGAGGTTTTCTCATGCCCCAATTTCAGTCTCCAGCCGCGACATCAAACTCACCGCGTTTCGCGCGTAGTCGCCGATCCAGCGGTCATGGATGGATTTGATCGGCAGCGCGTTGAGGTGGTTCCACCGCTCGCGCCCCTCCTTGCGGGCCACGATCAATCCCGCTGCCTCAAGCACTTTCATGTGTTGCATCACTGTGCAGCGGTCGATCTCGGGAAACAGCGCAACGAGTTGCCCGGTGGTTTTCGGCTCATCCTTCAAGGCATCGAGTATCGCCCGCCGCCGCCGGTCGGCCAGTGCCTTGAAGATCTTGTCCGAATCATCGTCACTTGACATGTTATAAATTTATAACATAATGGCGAAAACGCAAGGAGAGGTGAGGAAATGGACTTCAAATTCACGGTATCGGGCCGGATATCCAAGCCGGTGCACGAGGTGTTCGAGGCGGTGGCCGATCCCAGGAAGCTCTCGGGCTATTTCACCACCGGCGGGGCCCAAGGCCGGTTGGAAACCGGCGCCACGGTCACCTGGGACTTCCACGATTTCCCCGGCGCATTCCCGGTTCATGTGGCCGAAGTGGTGCCGGATGAAAAGATCGTCCTCACCTGGGGCGCTGCGCCCGAGCCCGATGATTCAGGCGAATACGAAACCACGGTCACCATGAGTTTCGAGCCGCTCGACAATAATACCCGCACGCTCGTCTCGATCACCGAGGAAGGCTGGAAGCAGACCGAAACGGGTCTCAAATCCTCCTACGGCAATTGCGAGGGCTGGACGGGCATGCTGGCTGCCATGAAGGCTTATGTCGAACATGGCATCAATCTGCGCGAAGGCTTTTACAAATGACCGGTACCGTCACAGCGGTCGCACGGCACACGTTCGTCACTCTCGCGCCCGAGCAGGTCTATGATTCCTGGCTCGACTCGGCAAAGGTGCGCGCCTGGGGGGATCGCAATCTCAAGGAACGCGATCCGTCCTCCGCCGTGACCCGGATCAAGATCGATCCCAGGGTCGGCGGGCGGTTTCTCTTCGCAGATGTCCGTGACGGAGAAGAAACCGAGACCTGGGGGTATTACCGCGCCCTGGAACGGCCGAACCGGCTCGTCTTCACCTGGTTCACCTCGCCCGAGGAGGAAGAGGAGGACAATTCCACGGTGACCCTTGAAATCACCCCGGAAGGGAGCGGTTGCGTCGCCACCATGAGTCACGAAATGGGCGCGGAATGGGCCGATTACATCGAGCAAACGGCCAACGCATGGAAGGGCATGCTCCGGTCGATCGAGCAGGCGGTCGGTCAGCCGGCGTAAAGCGCCTCGATCCGCAGCTGCGCTATGCGTTCCACCTGCGCGCAGGCGGTGGCGAATTCGGTATCGCGATCGTTCTCGATCCGCCGCCGGAACGCCTCCATGATCGAGGCCTTGGTGTTGTCGCGCACCGCAATGATGAAGGGAAAGTCGAATTTTTCGACATACCGCGTATTGAGTTCAGTGAAGGTTTCCCGCTCCTCGTCGGTCAGCGCGTCCAGCCCCGCCGAGGCCTGCTCCGCCGTCGAACTCTCCGTCAGGCGTTTGGCCGCCGCGAGTTTTCCCGCAAGATCGGGATGGGCGCGCAACACGTTCAGCCGCTCGTCCTCCGATGCCATGCGGAATTGATTGCGCAACGCGAAATGGATGCCGAACGGGGTATCGTTGACCGGTCCCAACTCCGCCTCGAACGCCCGCTGGGCGATGAACGGAGAATGCTCGAAAACGCCGTCGAAGGTCGCCATGAACGTCTCGGCGTCCATTTGCGAGGGCACCAGCCTTGCCGGCTGATACGGGTGCCTTTCCGCCCAATGCCGCGCAATATCGATCCTCTTGGCCACCCAGACCTTCTCGAACCCTCCAATATATTCGACAAACCGCCTCAGCCCCTCGAACCGCCCCGGCTGACCCACCAGCCGGCAGTGCAGCCCGATCGACATCATCTTGGGCGCGCCGTCCTCCCCTTCACGATAGAGGCAGTCGAACGTGTCCTTGAGGTGGGAAAAGAACTCCTCGCCATTGGCAAATCCCGAGGCCGTGACGAACCGCATGTCATTATTGGCCAGCGTGTAGGGGATGATGAGCTGGACTTTGGCGTTGTGGACCCGCCAATAGGGGAGATCATCGTCATAGGTGTCGGAGACATAGGCAAACCCGCCTTCCTCGGAAACCAGGTCCACCGTGTTGAGCGAGCACCGCCCCGTATACCACCCCAGCGGCCGCGAGCCAGTCGCCACCGCATGCAGCCGCACCGCCTCGGCGATCTGGGCTGCCTCCTCCTCTCGCGCCATGTCCTTGTGCTCGACCCATTTGAGCCCGTGGGAGGCGATCTCCCAATCGGCGTCGAGCATGGCCTGCACCTGCTCGGGAGCCCGCATCAACGCGGTCGCGACGCCATAGACGGTGACCGGCAATCCGTTTTCGGTAAACAGCCGATGCAGCCGCCAGAACCCCGCCCGTGCGCCGTATTCGTACATGGATTCGATGTTCCAGTGCCGCAGCCCAGCCCAGGGCGTGGCGCCGATCACGTCGGCCAGAAATGCTTCCGAGCCCTGGTCGCCATGAAGGACATTGTTCTCCCCGCCTTCCTCGTAGTTGAGCACGAACTGTACCGCCACATTGGCGCCCCCCGGCCAGTCGGCGTGGGGCGGATTGGGACCATAGCCTCTGAGATCGCGGGGGTAACGCATGGGAGCTCCAGCAAGAAAAGAGGATCACACCTTAGACTCGAATTTTTCGACCATGTGGTAAAAAATTCCGATCCCGCCCCCTTTCGCCTGCCGATTTTTGGGTTGATAGTCGAAAGGATATCCAATGGCGCTTGGAGCTTTGATGACTGGAACAGGACGGCTCACCACCCACGTGCTCGACACTGCCAACGGCCATCCCGCCCGTGGCATGACCATCGATTTCTACCGCGTGGACGGCGAGGAGGCGATTTTCGAAACCTCGGTCATCACCAATGACGACGGGCGATGCGACGGACCGCTCCTCCAGGGCGAGCAATTGGCCGCAGGGGCCTATCGGCTCTGCTTCCATGTTGGCGATTATTTCAGCCGCATCAACGGCATGCCCGTTACCTTCCTCGACGTGGTCGCCGTCGATTTCCGGGTGAGCGATCCCGCAGCGCATTACCATGTGCCGCTGCTCGTCTCGCCCTTTGGCTATTCGACCTATCGCGGGAGCTGACCCTTGGACCCGCGCGCGGCGATCCGCTTCTATCTCAATGACGATCTGGTCGAACTCACCGATATCGCCCCGGATCGGACATTGCTCGATTTCCTGCGTCTCGACCGCACATTGAGAGGCACCAAAGAAGGCTGCGCCGAGGGCGATTGCGGCGCCTGCACGGTGCTGATCGGGGAGCGGGAGGGCGACAGCGTACGCTATCAGGCCGCCAATGCGTGCATCGGCCTGGTCACCATGCTGGACGGCAAGCATGTGGTGACCATCGAGCATCTGAAAGGCCGCGACGGCGCGCTGCATCCGGTGCAGCAGGCGATGGTCGATTACCACGGCAGCCAGTGCGGCTTCTGCACGCCGGGGTTCGTGATGAGCCTTTACGGGCTATGGCTCACCAATCCCAATCCGTCGGTGCCCGAGATCGAAAAGGCGCTACAGGGCAATCTCTGCCGCTGCACCGGCTATGCGCCCATCGTGCGCGCAGTCCAGGCGGTTTCAAATTACGGCAGCGCGCTCGAAGACGCGCTCAACACCGAACGCGCCAAGATCTTGGAAAAGCTGGCGGCGCTCAATGACGGCCGCCGCGTGGTGGTCGAGAGCTCGCGCGGCAAAACCATCATCCCGGCCGATGTGGACGATCTCGCCGCAGTACTCGAGGAAACACCCGAGGCCACCATCGTTGCCGGCGCTACCGATGTGGGCCTCTGGGTCACAAAATTCATGCGCGACATCGCCCCGGTGGTGATCATCGGCCATCTGATGCGCGAGATCGGCATCGAACCTTCCCGCATCGTCTTCGGAGCGGGAGTGAGCTACTCGCGCGCGTTCAGAACCATTGCCGAGCACATTCCGCAGATGGCCGGGCTTTTCGACCGCATCGGTGGCGCGCAGGTGCGCAACATGGGCACCATCGGCGGCAACATCGCAAATGGCTCGCCCATCGGCGACACCCCGCCGCCGCTGATCGCGCTGGGTGCCGAGGTGACCTTGCGCAAGGGCGATGCGCGCCGCGTGGTGAAGCTTGAGGATTTCTTCATCGCCTATGGCCAACAGGATCGGGAAAAGGGCGAGTTCGTCGAGGCGATCTCTGTCTCCCTGCCGAAAGAAAATCAACTCTTTGCCGTTCACAAGGTCACCAAGCGGCGCGATGAGGACATCACCGCCACCCTTGGTGCTTTCCGAGTGAAGGTGATCGAAGGCACCGTGGCCGAGGCTACCATCGCCTATGGCGGAATGGCGGGAACACCCCAGCGCGCGCGGGCTGTCGAGGCAGCGCTGGTCGGCAGGCCCTGGACCATGGAGAGCATCGAAGCGGCTGTCGAAAAATTCGAGGCCGATTTCACCCCACTCACCGATTGGCGCGCCAGCGCCGAATACCGGATGCTGGCCGCCAAGAACCTTTTGAAGCGCTTCTATCTCGAAACCAGCGAAGGGCCAGCGCATATCGTGCGGTATGAGGTGGCGTGATGGACCAGCACGACCTGCTGCGTTTGCCGAAGCTCAGCGCACCCCTCACCCCCAGCCCCTCTCCCTCAGGGGGAGAGGGGGGCTCATTTGGCAGCGTAGCAGCTCTTGCCCGAACGCTGCCTCGACCTGCCCTTCTCCCCTCGAGGGAGAAGGTGGCCGCGAAGCGGTCGGATGAGGGGTGCGCTGAGACAGCCATGGCCACCTTCCTTGATGTGTTTGGTCTGTGCTGCGCCTCTCTCATCCGACGTCCGCAGCGCTTCGGCAAGACCTCAAACATCGCCCCAAGAGCTCCCTTCTCCCCTGGTGGGAGAAGGGCTGGGGATGAGGGGGGCGCTGCGCTTCGGCGTGCGACCACGCCTGGGGCTCGCCCATGACCGCCCTCGATCCCAAGCCCATCATCCGTGGTGGCGTGCACAAGCCGCAAAAACACGATTCCGGGCACAAGCACGTCTCGGGTACTGCCGAATATATCGATGACATGCTCGAACCGGCGGGCACCCTGCATGCTTATCTCGGGCTTTCCACCTGCGCGCATGGCGAAATCCAGTCGCTCGACCTCGAAGCGGTCAGGGGCGCTCCAGGCGTGGTCGGCGTCCTCACCGCCCAGGATATCCCCGGCCACAACGACATCTCACAGCCCGGCAAGCACGACGAGCCGATCTTTGCGCAAAACAGGGTCGAGTTCTATGGCCAGCCGCTCTTTGCCGTCATCGCTACAACCCGCGAGGCAGCGCGGCGGGCGGCGAAGCTGGCGCAGGTGAGCTATACCGAGCTCCCCTTCCTTCCCGACATCCCCACGGCGCGCGAGGCCGGCGGAGCGCTGGTGACGCCGGGCATGAAGCTCGAACGCGGGGACGTGGCCGCCGGTTTTTTCGGCGCCAAGTACCGCATCAGCGGCTCGATGGCCATTGGCGGGCAGGATCATTTCTACCTCGAAGGCCAGATCGCCCTTGCCATGCCCGGCGAGGACGACGACGTCACCGTCCATTCCTCCACCCAGCACCCCAGCGAAGTCCAGCACATGGTCGGCCATGCGCTGGGCGTCCCCTCCAACGCCGTAAACGTCGTCGTACGCCGCATGGGCGGCGGGTTCGGCGGCAAGGAGACACAGGGCAACCTCTTTGCCGTGGTGGCCGCGATCGCGGCTAAAAAGTTCAACCGCGCCGTGAAAATTCGTCCCGATCGCGACGACGACATGGTCGCCACCGGCAAGCGGCACGATTTTCTTGTCGACTATGAAGTCGGGTTCGATGATGAAGGCCGGATCGAAGCGGTGGATGCCACCTATGCGGCGCGCTGCGGCTTTTCCGCCGACCTTTCCGGACCGGTTACGGATCGGGCGCTTTTCCACGCCGACAACGCCTATTTCTACCCAAACGTCCGGCTGGTCTCCCAGCCTTTGAAGACCAACACGGTCTCCAACACCGCCTTTCGCGGTTTTGGCGGGCCGCAGGGCATGGTGGGGTGCGAGCGCTGGATCGAGGATATCGCCTATGCCTTGGGCAAGGATCCGCTCGATATCCGCAAGGTCAATTTCTACGGCGATACAGACCGGAACGTCACGCCCTACCACCAGCGGGTCGAGGACAACATCATCGCCCGGCTGGTCGATGAACTCGAAACGAGCGCCGACTATCGCCGGCGCCGGGCCGATATCGTGGCGTTCAACAAATCATCTCCGGTTTTAAAGCGCGGTATCGCATTGACCCCGGTCAAGTTCGGCATCAGCTTCACCCTCACCGCCTTCAATCAGGCCGGTGCGCTGGTGCACGTCTATCGCGACGGCTCGGTCCATCTCAATCACGGCGGCACCGAAATGGGGCAGGGGCTTTATGTAAAGGTCGCCCAGGTCCTTGCCGATTGCTTCCAGATCGATCTCGACAAGGTCAAGATCACCGCAACGACCACGGGCAAGGTGCCCAACACCTCGGCGACGGCCGCCTCCTCGGGGTCGGACCTCAACGGCATGGCCGCCGCCAACGCGGCTGGGCAGATCAAGGACCGGCTGGTCCGCTTTGCCATGGAGAAATTCAACGTCCCCGAAGATGCGGTGAGCTTTGAGCCCAATTGCGTCATGGTCGGCAATCAGCGCCATGACTGGGCCGATTTCATCGATCAGGCCTATCTCGCCCGTGTGCAGCTTTCGGCCGCCGGGTTCTACAAGACACCTGATATCCATTGGGATCGCGCAGCCGGCAAGGGCAAGCCCTTCTACTATTTCGCCTATGGTGCCGCCTGCTCCCAAGTGGTGGTCGATACGCTGACCGGCGAATACATGGTCGAGCGGGCCGACGTGCTGCACGATGTCGGCAAATCCCTCAATCCGGCGATCGACATCGGCCAGATCGAGGGCGGGTTCGTCCAGGGCATGGGGTGGCTCACCACCGAGGAGCTCTGGTGGGATGCCAAGGGCCAGCTCCGCACCCATGCGCCCTCGACCTACAAGATTCCCGTGGTTTCCGACGTGCCGAAGATCTTCAACGTCAGGCTCGCCGAGTGGTCGGAAAACAAGGCCCCCACCATTCGGCGCTCCAAGGCCGTGGGCGAGCCGCCCTTCATGCTGGCCATCTCTGTGCTCGAAGCCATCTCCATGGCCGTGGCGAGCGTCGCGGACTACAAGATCGCCCCGCGCATGGACGCGCCGGCAACCCCTGAGCGGGTGCTGATGACGGTCGAGCGGCTCAAGCGCGAGGCGGGGCGGTGAAGGAACCAACGCTTCGATATTGCGACCAGCGGCAGTGGGTGCCGACAAGCTGCGCCCCCCTCATCCGACCGCTTCGCGGCCACCTTCTCCCACCAGGGGAGAAGGGTAGCCCTCGGCGGCCATTCAGCGAAAACACGGGCGCTTGCCCCTTTTCCTCTGGGAACGGCGCGGACTCTTTTGGAAGCAGTTGCGGCACTTTCCGAAGCGCTGCTTCGCGCTGCCCTTCTCCCCCGGTGGGAGAAGGTGGGCTTTCGCGGAGCGAAAGGTCGGATGAGGGGGGCGCTGGGCTTGCGGCGGGGCGCGACGCATGAGCGTTACCCCACAGCTACTCCGAGACTTCTTCGACCGTCATCGCAATACCGTCCTCGTTGAAGTCACCGAAACCAAGGGCTCCACCCCCCGCGAGGCGGGCGCCTGGATGCTGGTCGCGCCGGATGCAGAGATCGGCACCATTGGCGGTGGCCAACTCGAATTCCTCTCCATAGCCCGCGCCCGCGAAGCCGTCGCCTCGGGTGAAGCCGCAGCCGCGCTCGACATCCCTCTCGGTCCGGAGATCGGCCAATGTTGCGGCGGTCGCGTCGCCATCGGCATGCGGGCCGTCGACGACGATGTCGCCCGAATCCTCCGCGCCCGCGCCGAAACCGAATACGCCGCCAGAACCCACGTCTACGTCTTCGGCGCCGGCCATGTGGGTAACGCCTTGGGCCAGGCGCTCTCGCTTCTCCCCTTCCGGACCCTTTTGGTGGATAACCGCGCCGCCGAAATCGCCCGCGTTCCCCCGGGCGTTGAAGCCAAGCACGTCCCGGTGCAGGAAGCGCTTGTGCGCGAGGCGCCGCCGGCCTCCTGCTTCGTCGTTCTCACCCACGATCACGGCCTCGATTTCCTGATCGCTTCCGAAGCGCTGTTGCGCAACGATGCGCTCTATGTCGGGATGATCGGGTCGAAAACGAAACGGGCGACGTTCAAAAGCTGGCTGTCGGACATGGGGCACGACATCGCCCTGATGGATCGGCTGACCATGCCGATCGGCGGGGCGGACGTCAAAGACAAGCGGCCGGAAGTGATCGCGGCCTTGACCGCGGCCGAAATCGTGCGCGCCGTGGCAAAGAACTGAGTTGGGGCAACAGATGACCGATTTCACGCTGTTTTGGGAATGGCTGGCCTTCGCCGTGCGCTGGACGCACGTGATCGTGGGCATCGCCTGGATCGGCTCGTCCTTCTATTTCATCGCCCTCGACCTCGGCCTGCGCCGGCACGACAACCTTCCCGCAGGTGTGCAGGGCGAGGAATGGCAGGTCCATGGGGGCGGGTTCTACCACATCAACAAATACATGGTCGCCCCGCCCAACCTCCCCGAGCATCTGGTCTGGTTCAAATGGGAGAGCTACACCACCTGGCTCACCGGCTTTGCCATGCTCGCCATCGTCTATTACGCCGGCGCCGATCTCTTCCTCATCGACCGCACCGTCCTCGACGTCGGCGCGCCGGTCGCGATCGCCATCTCGCTCGCTTCGCTGGCGCTGGGATGGGTGCTCTACGACCTGCTCTGCAAATCCCCGCTCGGCAAAAGCCAGAACGGGCTGATGCTGGTGCTCTTTGTCATCCTGCTCGCCATGGCCTGGGGCTATACCCAGGTGTTCACCGGCCGCGCCGCATTCCTGCATATGGGCGCGTTCACCGCGACCATCATGTCGGCCAACGTCTTTTTCATCATCATCCCCAACCAGAAAAAGATCGTGGCTTCGATGAAGGCCGGCGAAGCTCCCGATCCGGCGCTGGGCAAGCAGAGCAAGCAGCGCAGCGTCCACAACAACTACCTGACGCTTCCCGTCCTGTTCTTCATGCTCTCCAACCACTACCCGCTAGCCTTCGCCACCCAATACAGTTGGGCCATCGCGGGTCTCATCTTCCTCATCGGCGCGCTGATCCGCCACTTCTTCAACACCATGCACGCGACCGGCCAGCGCCCCTACTGGACCTTCGCGCTGGCGCTGATCCTCTTTCTCGGCACCATCTGGCTCTCGAGCTACCCCAGAACAACCGAGTCGGCCTTGGCCAGCACTGCCGCCCAGGCCTTCATGGCCGATCCGCATTTCGAGCAAGTGTCGTCGGCCGTCCAGGGCCGCTGCGCCATGTGCCATGCGGCTCAGCCGGGCTATGCAGGCGTTCCCATCGCCCCCAGGGACGTGCGCCTCGACACCCCCGAACTGATCGCCGAACACGCGCGGGAGATCTATCTCCAGGCCGGCCGCAGTCATGCCATGCCGCCGGGCAATGTTTCGATGATGACCGACGCCGAACGCGCGCTGCTGGTCACGTGGTACCAGTCCGTCACCGGGGAGCAGAGCCTGTGAAATCGAAGATCCTGCGCGGCCGGCTGCTGACTTTCGTTTCCGAGCCCGCCGGCTCGGACGACCACGCCAGCTATCGCTATATCGAGGATGGCGCTGTCGTGATCGCCGAGGGTAAGATCGTCTCGGTGGGTGAATGGAGCGATGCCCTCTCCCTCGTCGCCCCCAAGGCTGAGATCGTCGATCATCGCCCCGGTCTCATTCTGCCCGGCTTCATCGATACCCACATTCACTACCCGCAGATGCAGGTCATCGGCTCTTACGCCAAGGATCTGCTCGAATGGCTCAACACCTATACCTTCATCGAGGAACAGCGCTTTTCCGACGAGACCCACGCGGCCCGCATCGCGTCGCTGTTCTGCGACGAGCTGGTCCGTTACGGCACCACGACGGCCGCGGTCTACTGCACCGTCCACCCCCAATCGGCCGAGGCGTTTTTTGCCGAAGCCAAAAAGCGCGACATGCGGATGATCGCCGGCAAGGTGATGATGGATCGCAACGCGCCCGAAGGTCTCCGCGACACGCCGCAGCAGAGCTATGACGACACCAAGGTGCTGCTCACCAAATGGGACGGCGTAGGTCGCCTCCACTACGCCATCACCCCGCGTTTCGCGCTGACCTCCAGCCACGAACAATTGGAAATGGCCCAGGATCTCGCGCGGCAATTCCCCGATGCCTACATCCAGACACATGTGAACGAGAGTCTGGGCGAGATCGCTTTCGCCAAGGAGCTTTACCCGAACCTCCCCGATTACGTCGGCATCTATGAGCACTATGGCCTGTTGGGCCCCAAAACCCTGCTCGGCCACTGCATTCACATGAACGATCGCGAGATCGAGGCCCTCGCCGAAACCGCCTCGGTCGCCGTTTTCTGCCCCACCTCCAATCTCTTTATCGGGTCGGGCCTTTTCGACCGCCGGAAAATGTTGGAGGCCAATGTGCGGATCGGGGTTGCAACCGATGTCGGCGGTGGCACGAGCTTTTCCATGCTGCGCACGCTCGACGAAGGCTACAAGGTGCTGCAATTGCGCGGCCAGCGCCTGTCCCCGCTCGAAAGCTTTTTCATGATGACCCTGGGCAATGCCCGGGCGTTGTCGCTCGAACACAAGATCGGATCGCTCGAACCGGGCGCCGACGCCGACATCGTCGTGCTCGATGCCCATGCCCTGCCGCATATGACGCTCAAGATGGAGCAGGTCGAAAGTCTTTCCGAAGAACTGTTCCTGCTCCAGACCTGCGGCGACGACCGGGTGATCGCCGAAACATACGTTGCGGGTGAAGCGGCCAAGAGCAGGCTGGGCTGAGGGTAAAATAGTGGAGGGATTTGGCACGGCTAAGCCACCACCCCGCCTGTCATTCCGGGACTTGTTCCCGGAATCCAGAAGCAGCACTGGCCAAGGGCGCCAAACGTCGCTTCGTTTCCACATCGTGGAAGCATATTGAGAACCGGCTTGGCGAAACGGCGAGGCAACGCTAGGCGTTGCAACAGCAAACATCAGAGGAAGCGTCGATGAGCAATTATGTGGACCGGTCCGGCCTCAAGGTCGATGCGCAGCTTGCCGCGTTCGTCGAAAACGAAGCGCTTAGCGGGCTCGATGTCACCGCCGACACCTTCTGGTCCGGTTTCGCCGAACTCGTAACCACCTACATGCCGGGCAATCGCGAGCTTCTGGAAATCCGCGACCGTATGCAGAGCCAGATCGATGACTGGCACCGCGACAACGGCCCCGCAACCAAGGACCCGGCGGCCTATATCGGGTTTCTCAAGGACATCCGCTATATCGAGGACGAGCCGGAGGATTTCCGGATCGAAACCGAAAATCTCGATCCCGAGATCGCAACGCTCTGCGGTCCGCAGCTTGTGGTTCCGGTGTCCAACGCTCGCTATGCCCTCAATGCCGCCAACGCCCGCTGGGGCAGCCTCTATGATGCGCTCTATGGCACCGATGCCATCGCGCGCGAAGGCGATCTGGCCCCGGGCAAGGCGTACAACCCCAAGCGCGGCGGCGAGGTGTTCGCGCGGGTCGGACATTTTCTCGACGAAGCGTTTCCGCTGCTCGGCGTCAAGCACTGGGCCGTGACCCGCTATGGCATCGACACCTCGGGCGACGTCGCGCAACTGGTGATCGCAAGCCAGGATGGTCCCGCCAGGCTTGCCTATCCCGAGGCCTTTGCCGGCTATAGCCGGGCCGGAGGCGTTACCCGCATCCTGCTTGCCCATCACGGCCTGCACATCGAACTGGTGATCGATCCCGAGCACCCGATCGGCAAGGACCATCCGGCGCATCTGGCCGATGTGATCGTCGAAAGCGCTTTGACCACCATCCAGGATTGCGAGGATTCGGTCGCCGCCGTCGATGCCGAGGACAAGGTCGGCGTCTATCGCAACTGGCTCGGTCTGATGAAGGGCGATCTTGCCGAAACCTTCGAAAAGGGCGGCGAGACGATGACAAGGCGGCTCAATCCCGACCGGACCTACACGGCACCGGACGGCTCAGCCCTGACTCTTAAGGGACGCGCGTTGCAACTCGTGCGCAATGTCGGGCACCTGATGACCACCGACGCGGTGCTCGGTGCCGATGATGAGCCCATCGGCGAAGGGCTGATGGATGCGATCGTCACGACCCTTTGTGCCATGCACGATTTGAAGCGCCGCGCCAATTCGGTGACCGGCTCGATCTATATCGTCAAACCCAAGATGCACGGGCCCACCGAAGTCCTGTTCGCCTGCAATGTGTTCGGCGAGGTGGAGAAAATTCTCGGCCTGCCGCTCAACACCATCAAGATCGGCATCATGGACGAGGAGCGGCGCACTTCGGCCAATCTCAAGGCCTGCATCCTTGCGGCGCGCGAGCGGGTGTTCTTCATCAATACCGGGTTTCTTGATCGCACCGGCGACGAAATCCACACTTCCATGGAAGCCGGTCCTGTTCTGCCCAAGGACAAGGTGCGCGCCGAGCGCTGGTTGCAGGCCTATGAGGACCGTAACGTCACCATCGGCATTGCCTGCGGCTTTACCGGACGCGCCCAGATCGGCAAGGGCATGTGGGCCAAGCCCGATGCCATGGCCGATATGATGGAACAGAAGATCGGGCACCCGAAGGCCGGAGCCAATTGTGCCTGGGTGCCGTCGCCTACGGCGGCGACGCTGCATGCGTTGCACTATCACGAGGTTGATGTGTTCGAGGCCCAGAAGCGGCGTCACAACGAGCCGATCCCGACCCTCACCGAACTGTTCTCCATGCCCGCCCTCGACCCCTCGACGCTGAGCGGCGAAGAGATCCAGCGCGAGCTCGACAATAATGCGCAGGGAATCCTGGGCTATGTCGTTCGTTGGATCGATGCGGGGGTGGGCTGCTCGAAAGTGCCCGACATCAACGATGTGGGTCTGATGGAAGACCGCGCGACCTGCCGGATTTCCTCCCAGGCCATCGCCAACTGGCTTTGGCATGGGGTTGTGACGCAGGACGAGGTGGTCGCGACTTTCACGCGCATGGCCAAGGTCGTGGACGAGCAGAACGCGGGCGATCCGGCCTATCGGCGCATGAGCGACGATCCGGAAAATTCAACCGCTTTCCAAGCCGCCTTGGCGTTGGCGCTGGAAGGCACCCAGCAGCCCTCGGGCTACACCGAGCCGATCCTGCACGCCAAGCGGCGCGAGAAGAAAGCTCAGGGATAATCGGTGTGATTTTTGGGGAGGCGCGGCATCGGCCGCGTCTTCTGCGTTTCGCCGTTGCGGGCGGCCTTTTTGTCCCGCCGGCTGCGGCGCCAGAGATTGAACTGACGTTCGCCGCGCAGCAGGGTGGCGCTCATGGGGCGCTGCAGGAACGGCAGGTCGATGGCCAGCAGCAGCAGGCCCAGCGGCAGCATCCAGATGCCCAGGATGGGCAAGAACGACAAAATACCGCCCAGCACCAGCAGGATGCCCAAGGGAATGCGGATAAGCATCGCCCAGGGTTGACGCAGCACGTAGATAATCATCGCAAAGCGCGGAAACCGTGCTTCAAGGCGAAGAAACAGGCGTTCTAAACGAGTGCGCTCTTTGTCCATGGCTCAAGAGATAATGGTGAAAATGGCTTAATCAAGCCCGGCGGGATGCTGCATATAAACTTGACTTTCCTGATCACGTTAATTCATGAACATCACTCGATCAGTGTCCTTGATGAGGGTGGGCAGAATGAGACGAGCGGCATGGGTGTGGGGGATGGCCATCGCGGTTGGATTGGCAATGTCCGCCGCGGCGCAAGAGTTCCCGCAAACTTTCGAACATCGTTTCGGCACCACCGTGATCGATGACCAGCCCGAACGGGTGGTTACGCTCACCTATAGCGGAGCTGACCATTACCTGGCGCTCGGCGTTGTCCCGGTGGGACTGCGGCATTGGTATGGTGATTTTCCCCATTCGGTCTGGCCTTGGGCACAGGGTGCATTAGGCGATGCGGAGCCTTTCGTGCTCACCGAGATCGATTATGAGCAGATCGCGGCGCTGGAACCCGATGTGATCGAGGGAATCGGATCCGGGCTCACCCAGGAACAGTATGACGAGTTGTCCCGCATCGCGCCGGTGGTCGCCGCCGAGGCGCAGTACACCGACTTTTCCACTCCCTGGGCCGAGCGCGCACGCACGGTAGGTCGAATTTTGGGGCAGGAGGACGGGGCGGACCGGCTGGTGAGCGATCTCGAGGCGCGCATTACCTCCATTGCCGCCGCGCATCCCGAGTGGAATGGGATGGAGGCGGTTATCGCCTTCAACGTCACCTATCCCGGTGTTTATCGCTCGGTCGATATTCGCGCTCAGCTTCTCGAACAGCTCGGGTTCTCCACCCCCGCGGCAATTGACGCTCTTGGCGAGGAAGGCGATTTCAACGTCGAAATTTCCGAAGAAGATTTGACCTTGCTCGAAGCCGACCTTCTGGTCTGGATCATCGGCGCGGGCAGTGTCGAGCGCATCGAAGGTCTGGCTCTGCGCGAGCGGCTCACCGCACACCAGGAGGGCCGGGAGGTATTCGCCGATTATCTCCTCTCGGGCGCCTTCTCATTCGCCACCCCGCTCAGCCTCAACTACCTGCTTGACCGGCTGGAGCCGCTCATCGAGGCGGCGGTGGATGGCGACCCGGGCACCCCCGTGGAAACCACCATGGAAGCGGGCTTGGCGCCCTAGACGAAATCGAATTTGTCGACGTCGAACAGTCCCTTGTCCGTCATCTTGAGGTGCGGAATGACCGGCAGGGCGAGGAACGCGACCTGAAGGAACGGTTCGGGCAGGGTGCAATCGAGTGCCTTGGCCGCTTCGCGCAGGTGCTCAAGGTGTTCGGTCACGATTTCAAAGGGTTCCGGGCTCATCAACCCGGCGATGGGTAGCGCCAAATCGGCCAGGATTTCGCCCTCACAGGCCACAGCGAAACCGCCGCCGATCTCGATCAGCCGGTTGACGGCCAGCGCCATGTCCTCGTCGGTCACGCCGACCACTGTGATGTTGTGGCTGTCATGGCCGACCGATGAAGCGATGGCACCGCGCTTGAGACCGAAACCCTTGACGAAGGACCGGCCGATATTGCCGTTGATCCCGTGCCGCTCGATCACCGCGACCTTGATGACATCGGCATCGATATCCGGCTCCAGCCCGCTTTCGTCCGACGCCAGCGCGGCGTTTTCCCTGAATGTGAGGATCAGCCCCGGCTTGACCCCGATCACCGGCACTTCGTTATGGTCGGGATTTGGTGCGGTGATGAAGGCTTCGGGTTCGACCGGCTTGGCTTTCATCGAATCCAGTCCCACCGGCGCCACCGGTTTGCGTGCCGCCCAGATATCGGCCGTCACATGCCGGCCAGCCGCGATGACATCGGAAACCCGGCATTCTTCCAGGCTGTCGAGCAGCGCGATATCAGCCCGCCACCCAGGGGCCACGTGTCCGCGATCCTTGAGCCCGAAGATGCGCGCCGCCGAGAGCGAGGCGGCCCGGTAGACGTGATGGATCGGACAGCCATGGGCGATCAGCCGGCGGATCGAGGAATCTAGATGCCCCTCCTCGGCGATATCGAGCGGATTGCGGTCGTCGGTGCACAGCGCCACGAAGGCCGAAGTGTTCTCGTCGAGGATTTCGGCCAGCGCATCGAGATCCTTTGAGACCGATCCCTCCCGAATGAGGATCGCCATGCCCTTGGCCAGTTTCTCGCGCGCCTCGGCCGCGCTCGTCGCCTCGTGGTCGGTCCTGATCCCTGCCGCCAGATATCCATTGAGGTCGGCCCCCGAGAGCAGCGGCGCGTGACCGTCGAGGTGGCGATGCTGAAACGCTTCGAGCTTGGCCAGTATCCCAGCGTCACCGGCGAGCACGCCAGGGAAATTCATCATCTCGGCCAGCCCGATCACCTGAGGATGATCGGCAAAGGGCAGCAGGTCCTCGATCTCAAGCCGCGCCCCCGCCGTCTCGAACGGTGTTGCCGGAACGCAGGAGGAAAGATTGATCCGCACATCCATGATCGTCCGCTCGGCGCAATCGAGGAAATATCTTATCCCCGCTGCCCCGAGCACGTTGGCGATCTCATGGGGGTCGCAGATGACCGTGGTCACTCCGTGGGGCAGAACGCAGCGGTCGAATTCGAAGGGAGTAACCAGCGAAGATTCGATATGCACATGCGTGTCGATAAACCCCGGTACAGCGAAGCGATTTCTTCCGTCTATCTCCGATCTCGACCCGTATATGCCCGATATGCCCACGATCCGATCGGCGACGATCGCGATGTCGGTTTGGGTAATTTCCCCGGTGATGACGTCCAGGCGACGGACGTTCTTGATCACCAGATCGGCCGGCTCCAGCCCACGACCGGCGCGGATCATCCTTGCGAGCGTGGCGGCGTCGGTCATGCTAACCTCTTGTTCCTCAACTCAAAAGCGACGGCGCTGCCGCCGCCCCTTGGCGAACGTTTGGGCGTAACACTATGTGGCTACCCATATTGCAGCGCAAGGCGCATCAAGCTGCGTCCAGCGCGATGTTCAACGCTATTTTCGTCTGTTCGATTTTTGAGCATTTCAATGGTCGGAACTGGAAGCGTACTCGTAGCGTTAATCCCAACCGACCGCGTGGCGGCCGGACCAATAGGGGCGCCGGAAGGGCCCTGGCTGAAGAGGGATGCAAGGATGACCGACGACAGGCCCGACCTTACCAAAAGTGAAGTGCGGCAAGGCAATAGCCGCAAGATGAATTCCCGTGCCTTGATCTTTGGATTGATCGGGCTCGTGATCCTGTTTGCGCTGGTTTATTGGTTCAGCACGGCGACTTATGATGAGACCGCCACTACCACCGGGGGCGGAACGACAATCGAAGATGCTCCTGCCGCAGGCGGCGATGTTGGCGACGATGCCGAAGATCTGCCGACCCCCACACCTGACGAGCCGGCAGCAGCCGAGCCGGCGGATGGTGCGGCAACAACTGAACCTGCGACAGAAGCCCCTGCTGCCGAGGCACCGGCTGATGCTGAAGCACCTGCCGACCCGGAGGCTCCCGCCGAGACTGAAGAACCGGCAGCGGTTCCCGGAGCTTAGCGTTCGATAAGGCCATGCTGACGATAGAGTTCCATTTCGTCGCCGGCCACGAAGCCGAAAACCTTGAGGCGCCCGTCGCGCTCTTCTAGCAGGTAGGAAACACAAAATGGGATGGCGATTGCTTCGCCATCCTTTTCGTATTGGGCCTGATAGCCGACTTTTGCGAGATAGTGTTCTTCGTCGATATCGGTCACTTCGACGCCGGTGACCTCCATCCTTCTGGTGCCGATGGATTTATAGAAGGCGTAGCCCTTTTGCAGGGTTTCGGAGAAAGTTTCGTCATTGTCGCCCGTCATCACCGTGCCGGGACCGGCAGCAATAAAGCTTTCCGAAAAATGAGATCGTATCCCATGCACATCGACGCTCTCGCCTAAGGAGCGATTATAGGCCCGTACATAGCTTTGGAAAAACGCATCGAAGTCGGACTTGGCGCGCTTCATGTGGTCCTCCCAAAAAAGGGCTGCCCGAAAGCCGCCCGTCACGTTCCTGAGAAGACTCCGCGAAGCCAAGGCAAGAGCATGATGCGCCGCGTTAGACGCTCAAGCGCCATGCCGCTCGATTGGTCCATGGCTTTGTTGCGCGGCAAGAGCTGATCCTGCCCGCCACCATCACTTTTCGGTTCATCATCGGCCTCATTGGCGCCGGTTTGGCCGGTCAGGGCGTTGAGATAGCTGTCGGCCCAATTGTCCACGTTGTGGGCCCGCGCCGCATCCATTAGATTTCGCCAACGCTCCTTACGCTCCTTGAGCGGCATGGCCAGGGCAAGGCGCAGGGCTTCAGCCGTCTCGTCGGTATCGAATGGATTGATGATGAGTGCATCGTGGAAGATTTCGGCGGCGCCTGCGAAGCGTGACAGGACGAGTACGCCTGGGTTTTCAGGATCCTGTGATCCGACATATTCATGGGCGACAAGGTTCATACCGTCGCGCAGGGGGGTCACAAGCCCGACACGAGCGAGCCGGTAAAGCCCGGCAAGCGAAGCTTGGGCATAGGCCCGCTTGACGTAGGTGATGGGGAGCCAGTCAGGTTCCGCAAAGCGTCCCGTCAGCCGCCCGACGGTGGTGTCGAGTTCATCCGAGATGACCTGATATTCCTTGATCGTATCGCGCGAGGGTGGAGCGATCTGGATCATGTGTACAGCGCGGCGCAGATTGGCGTTGTTTTCGAGCAGCTTCTCGTAGGCCTGCACGCGCTGAGGCAGACCCTTGGAATAGTCCAGCCGGTCTACGCCAAGGATCATGGCTCGCCCGTTCATGGCGCGCTCGACCTTCTTATACATCTTCTGCGCGTTGGGACTGAGGGCCAGCTTGGCAAAGGCGTCGGGGTCCGACCCGATCGGGAAAGCTTCTATGGTCGTGTCACCAAGGTCGAGCTCGACGGGCGTTCCGCCGGCCTGGCGGTACATCTCTTCATGAGCCAGAAATTCGTTGAACGCAGCCACATCGCGCTGCGCCTGCATGCCCACCAGATCATAGGCGAGAAGGTCGTTCAGCAATTCTTCGTGATGAGGAATGGCGTTGAGGGCATCGGGCGTAGGGAAGGGGATGTGGAGGTAAAAGCCGATCTTGTTGCGGATGTTACGGCGGCGCAGCTCGGTGGCGAGCGGGATCAGATGGTAATCGTGCACCCAGATGATATCGCCAGGCTCGACATGCTCGGCAATCGCGTCGGCGAATTTGGCGTTAACGCCGCGATACCCCTCATACCAATGCGACTGGATATCCGTCAGGTCGAGCCGAAGGTGGAAGGAAGGCCAGAGAATGGAATTGGAAAAGCCAGCATAATAGCTCTGATGGTCTGATCGGGTCAGGTCGATCGATCCGATCCGCATGCCGTCAATGGTCTCAAAGCGCGCATGTCTATCGGGATTTTCAGCGAATGCGCCTGACCACCCGAACCAGAATCCGTCACGGGTTGAAAGCGTTTTCTTAAGGGCCACGGCGAGGCCGCCGGCAGCGGGAGATTTTCCGGGAATTCTGTTCGATACGACGATGAGACGGCTCATTTGACCATGCTTTCCTGGGCAGTGTTCACCGAAGTGCGAGATGAGGAGTTTCGTTCCCTTTCGATGAGGGCGTCGAAATAAGTAAAAAGGTGAGCGATGTCGGGTAATGTGAAGCGTGCCCGGGTCTCCCCCTCGCCAATCCTGATGCCGAAACCTCCCAGGCGGTCGGCAGCGGCAAATCCATCTTCATCGGTCACATCATCGCCGATGAAAACAGGCGTACGACCGGCGAAGGGCTTAACCTGCATCAACCCTTCGATCGCCGCGCCTTTGTTTGCCCATTGCGGGCGAGCCTCGATCACCTTTTTGCCAGAGATCGCGTGGAAATCGTTGTATCCCCCAAGCGCACGGGTCAGGGCGGCGCGGGCCAGAGCTTCCTTTTCGGGCGCAGCGCGGTAGTGGATTGCAACCCCGGTCGGCTTGGGCTCGATGAGAATTCCGGGCTCGCCACCCAGCGTGTTGGTGAGCCGGCTGGTGATCGCCGCCGCATCTTCCAGAATCTTGGGATCGGCTGTTTCGCGCTGGCCGAGAATGCGGCGTTCGGCTCCGTGGCCGCCGGTGATGGCGAACTCCTGGGAGGGGAGAAAGCCATCGATTGCATCGATGGTGCGACCGGTGACGACGGCAAATGCGCCGTCAAGGACCGAATGAAGGGATTGCAACCGCTCGGGAAGATCGGGTGGAACTACGACTGCGTCTGGACTGGCGGCGATTTCGACAAGGGTTCCGTCAAAATCGACCAATAGCGCCACCGGGCCTGTGGATTCGGACAGGATGGCGGAAACGGTGTCGTGCATAACCCCTGATCTGGCTGTTGCGTATAATGCCCGGTTAATGTCCCCGAAAGGTATTGGTTCCCGGAGGCAAACATCGGCAACCGCTCTGCAAACCAACTCACCTCAATGTGCATGTTCCCAGCACAAGGGGAGATCGCCATAACGGCTGTCCCAGATGAGGTTCTGGCCAGGTCGCCCCGGCCAGAACCGGTTGATTTCAGCGCAGCAAACTTGCCTGCGTCGTCATGCCTGCAGCTTCGCATCCGGCTTGACCGGCTTCAATGCAGGCGAGGCTGGTTACGCCGCGTTCAGGCGCTCCAGTCAGTCCGTTGGCTTGGGTGATCGTCAGAATGACGATGAACAGGCTGGCCGCAAGGGCGGTCAGGCTGACGAGGCGTGGCGTGGTCATCATGGTGGCCTCCCGCACGAGTCCGGAAACGCTGGCTCGGAGAGCGTTATGGTTTCCGGAAAATTAACGCCGCATATAAGGCAAGAATGCTCCAGGGATTTGCGTCTGGCAAGCCCTGTGGGGAAGCTGGGGAAAAGATGCGGGGAGAGGTGTCCTTGTCACATGGCTGGAGAGGACGTTTTCCTCTCCCCGATGAAGTCCGGCCGATCGTCAACGAAGGGATCGCCGTCCTTCATGTCGCGGCTCGGGAGGGACAAACCGCGACGAGAACTCGACCGCAAGGTCGATGGGGCGGGAGGAATGATGCAAACACGTTCCTTGGGGGACGCATAAGGAGTTCACTCCTCCCTATCGGACGCAACCGGGGACGCGGTGGCTACGCCCGAATTGGCGTTGAACGGAGCTCTAACCCAGAGCCGCCTGCACGCGCAGTTCAAATACCATCAGCACCACGCCTCTTGATGGGGTTCGGTTCCGAGCGGAACGCGGCCATCTGTGATGGGTTCCCAGCCATCGCAAACAGGCCGGGAAATTGCCTGATGTGAATGGGAGCGTGAACGACACGAATGCGACTGGACGCGGGCTGAAATTCGCGGTGTGATGTCCCCAAGGAGGGACCTCATGACATTCAGGGCACTGGTTAGCGACAAATCCGCGGGCGGAATGATCGTCTCCAAAGTCAGAGAAGTCGACGAAGGTGAATTGCCCGAGGGCAATGTCCTGGTCGGGATCGACTGGGCTGGGTTCAACTACAAGGATGGACTGGTTCTGCTTGGGCACGGAGGGTTGGTGCGCAGCTATCCTCATATCGGCGGCGTGGATTTCGCTGGTCGGGTCATCGAGAGCAGCGATGCCAGATATCATCCGGGGCAGGCCGTGGCACTCACCGGATGGCGGGTGGGCGAATGGCACTGGGGTGGGTTTGCGACACGGGCGCGGGTGTCCGCTGATTGGCTGGTGCCGCTGCCCAAGGGACTTTCCACCCGGGAAGCAATGGTGCTCGGCACCGCAGGACTTACGGCAATGCTGGCCGTCAACCGACTGAAGTCGGAAGGGATCAAACCGGGCGCTGGCGATATTCTCGTCACCGGAGCGGGTGGAGGCGTGGGGTCGATGGCCACCCTATTGCTGGGCCGGCTCGGCTACAAGGTGCACGCCATGAGCGGGCGTCCCGAACTCGTAGATGATCTTATTGCCCTGGGTGCGCGGGAGGTCGTCGGACGAGACGTGCTCGCGCCATCATCTAAGAAGCTGCTTGGCACCAAATGGATCGGGGCGGTGGACAATGTCGGGGGCGCGCCGCTGGGTGAGTTGCTCAAGCAGATGCATCAAGGCGGGTGTGTTGCCTCGGTGGGCCTTGCGGCTGGCGATGAATGGTCGGCGAGCGTGATTCCCTTCGTCCTGCGCGGTGTGACCCTGGCCGGGATCGACAGCGTGATGCAGCCCTATGAAAGCCGCATCGCGGCGTGGGAGAGGCTGGCGAGCATTTTCAGCTTCACCGCCTATGAGCGCATGGTCACTGAGGTGGGATTGGCGGAGCTCCCCGCAATCGCCGAACAAATCCTCGCGGGCCAGATCAGGGGGCGGGTGATCGTTCAACCCAAACACTGATCCGCACCGATTGCCATGGACTCTCAATAACTTCGGCTCTCGCCAAAGGCGAAAATTGCGCTAGTGTCAGGCGTGATATGGAGGGGCGACATGCAGGATGTCATCGATGCGCTCGAGAAAAGGCGCGAGGACGCGCGCCTAGGCGGAGGCTCCAGGCGCATAGAGGCGCAGCATGGCAAGGGTAAACTGACGGCGCGCGAACGGCTGGCCGTTCTGCTCGATCCGGGAAGTTTTGAAGAATACGACATGTTCGTCACCCACCGTGCGCGCGATTTCGGCATGGACGAGCAGATCGTACCGGGGGATGGGGTGGTAACCGGTTGGGGTACGATCAACGGGCGGTTGGCTTACGTCTTCTCGCAAGACTTTACGGTATTCGGCGGCTCGCTGAGCGAAACGCACGCCCAGAAAATCTGCAAGATCATGGATCTGGCGGTTCAAAACGGGGCGCCCATCATCGGGCTGAACGATTCCGGCGGGGCGCGGATTCAGGAGGGCGTGACCTCGCTGGGCGGCTATGCGGAAGTCTTCTGGCGTAACGTGCAGGCCTCGGGTGCGGTGCCACAGATTTCGGTGATCATGGGGCCGTGCGCGGGTGGTGCCGTTTATTCGCCGGCCATGACCGATTTCATCTACATGGTCAAGGACACCAGCTACATGTTCGTGACCGGGCCGGACGTGGTCAAGACGGTGACCAATGAGAGCGTGACCCATGAAGAACTGGGCGGAGCTTTGACGCACACCAAGATTTCGTCGGTGGCTGACGCAGCGTTCGAAAACGACATCGAAACACTGCTCGAGGTTCGCCGGCTTTTCGATTTCCTGCCGCTTTCCGCTCGGGAACGCGCTCCGCGCGTTGCCACCAACGATCAGATCGACCGGCGCGAGGACAGCCTCGATACGCTGATCCCGGCCAATGCCAATACCCCCTACGACATGCGGGAGGTGATCGAAAAGGTCGCAGATGAGAGCGATTTTCTCGAACTGCAGCGGGAGCATGCGGGCAATATCCTGATCGGTTTCATCCGGCTCAACGGGCAGACGGTAGGCGTTGTTGCCAATCAGCCCATGGTGCTGGCCGGATGTCTGGACATCAACGCCTCGAAAAAGGCGGCGCGGTTCATCCGGTTCTGCGACAGCTTTGAAATTCCTGTCCTCACTTTCGTCGACGTTCCGGGCTTTCTGCCCGGCGTGGCTCAGGAATACGGAGGTATCATCAAGCATGGGGCCAAACTGCTGTTCGCCTATGCAGAAGCCACTGTACCCAAGGTGACGGTGATCACACGCAAGGCCTATGGCGGGGCCTATGACGTGATGGCTTCAAAGCACATCCGCGCGGATGTGAACTATGCCTGGCCGAGTGCCGAAATTGCCGTTATGGGCGCGAAAGGCGCAACCGAGATTCTCTATCGCTCCGAATTGGGCGATGCCGACAAGATTGCGGCGCGGACCAAGGAATATGAGGACCGGTTTGCCAACCCGTTCGTGGCGGCGGAGCGGGGGTTCATCGACGACGTGATCATGCCGCACAACACCCGTCGGCGGGTGGCGAGGGCACTCGAGGCGCTGCGGCACAAGAAGGCGCAGGGACCGGTTAAAAAGCACGGGAACATTCCGTTGTGAGGATTGCCTGATGTTTTCCAAAATCCTCATAGCCAATCGCGGGGAGATTGCCTGCCGGATCATCAAGACGGCACGCAGGATGGGCGTTCAGACGGTGGCGATCTATTCCGATGCCGATCGCGACGCTCTGCATGTGAAGATGGCCGATGAAGCCGTTCACGTCGGGGCGGCGCCGGCAGGAGCAAGTTATCTCAACATCGACAGGATCATTGCCGCCTGCAAGCAGACCGGCGCGGTGGCCGTCCATCCGGGGTATGGGTTCCTTTCGGAAAACCCAGAATTTGCAGAACGCCTGCGGCAGGAGGGGATTTATTTCATCGGCCCCCCGGTCAAGGCGATCGAGGCGATGGGCGACAAGATCACGTCCAAAAAGATCGCGGCGAAGGCCGGCGTATCCACCGTGCCGGGCCATATGGGGCTGATCGAGAACGCCAAGGAGGCGGCGGCGATCGCCGGAAAGATCGGCTACCCGGTAATGATCAAGGCCTCAGCCGGCGGTGGCGGGAAGGGTATGCGGATCGTGAAGTCCGAAGCCGAAGTGGCCGAGGGGTTCGAGCGGGCCAAATCGGAAGCGGCGTCATCGTTCGGCGACGACCGGGTGTTTATCGAGAAATATATCGAACAGCCCCGGCATATCGAAATACAGGTTCTCGCTGATGCCTTGGGAAACTGCATCCACCTGGGCGAGCGGGAATGCTCGATCCAACGGCGCAACCAAAAGGTCATAGAGGAAGCTCCTTCACCCTTTCTCGATGCCCCGACGCGCGCCAAAATGGGCGAGCAGGCGGTGGCGCTGGCAAAGGCTGTCAACTACGTCAGCGCCGGCACCGTCGAGTTCATCGTCGACAAGGACCGCAACTTCTACTTCCTCGAGATGAATACGCGGCTGCAGGTCGAACATCCGGTGACCGAGCTGATAACGGGGCTCGATCTTGTCGAAGAGATGCTCCGGATCGCCGATGGTCAGAAGCTGCGCTGGACCCAGGAGCAGATACGGTTCAACGGTTGGGCAGTCGAAGCGCGGATTTATGCGGAAGACCCCTATCGCAATTTCCTCCCTTCCACAGGGAGGCTTAAGCGCTACCGGCCACCTACCGAGGAAGCCTCGGCCCAACTCGTCGTGCGCAACGATACCGGCGTCGAGGAGGGGGGCGAAATCAGTCCTTACTACGACCCGATGATCGCCAAGCTCGTTACCTGGGCGCCTTCTCGAACCGAAGCGATCGATGGGTTGGCAGTGGCGCTCGATCAATCGGAGATCGAGGGGGTGGGCAACAATATACCGTTTCTTGCGGCGGTGACGCAGCAGGACAGGTTCCGTAAGGGAAGGCTTTCGACGAGTTATATCGCCGAGGAATTTCCAGCGGGTTTTTCGGGCGTCGAACTCGATCACGACACGCTTCAGACCTTGGCTGCGCTGGCCTGCCGTGCCGCTTTCCAGCTCGAAACGCGCGGATTTATCGAGCCGACACCACTGACGCGCGAGCATGTGATCGCTGAGCGTAGTGTCATCATTGGTGACCGGCGGTGGGACTTTTCCATCCCGAAGTCCGGAGAGGCGTTCGTGCTGATGACCGATCACGGACAGGGGTTGCTGATCGAGGATGGCTGGCAGCCAGGCGCGAGCCTGACCGCAACCGAAATCGACGGGCGTACGCTATACGTCAAGATGGACCGGATTACCTCGGGCTTTCGGATGCGCTATCGTGGAGCCGATATCACCGCCAAGGTGGTCATGCCACATGTTGCCGATCTCATGCGGATCATGCCGAAGAAGGCGCCTCCCGATATGAGCCGCTTTTTGTTGTGCCCCATGCCGGGGCAGATCCTGCGGATGGATGTCGCTGAGGGCGATGTGGTCGAGGAGGGGCAAAGCCTGGCTATTGTCGAAGCCATGAAGATGGAAAACGTCCTCAGGGCCGAGCGACGGGCACGCGTTGCCAGGATCAACGCCGGGGCGGGCGACATCCTGACAGTCGATGCCGTGATCATGGAGTTCGAGGCGGTGTGATGAGCAAGGGCGCGCGCGATGTCTGGTCTCATATCGCCAGCGGAGAACTGCGCGATGTCCCGCTCGATACCTTGAACCGCGACTATGGCGGCCTGTCCGTTGAGCCCGTTTATTTTGGGCAGGATGAGGCCATCCCCGGCGCCGAGCCATTTACCCGCGGGATCAGGGCGACGATGTATACCAACAGGCCCTGGACCATCCGGCAATATGCTGGGTTTTCGACGGCCGAAGAGAGCAACAGGTTCTATCGTCAGGCGCTCGAGCAGGGACAGAAGGGGCTTTCGGTTGCCTTCGATCTTGCCACTCATCGGGGATATGATTCCGATCATCCGCGGGTCGCGGGCGACGTTGGCAAGGCAGGGGTCGCCATCGATTCCGTCGAGGATATGAAAATCCTCTTTGACGGCATTCCACTCGACCAGATGAGCGTATCGATGACCATGAACGGGGCCGTGATCCCGGTTCTGGCCATGTTCATCGTGGCGGCGGAAGAGCAGGGCGTGCCGCCCGAGAAGCTCTCGGGGACCATCCAGAACGACATTCTCAAGGAGTTCATGGTCCGAAACACCTATATCTATCCGCCCGAACCATCCATGCGGATCGTTGGAGACATCATCTCCTACACCGCCGACCACATGCCGAAGTTCAATTCCATTTCGATCTCGGGCTATCACATGCACGAGGCCGGGGCGACGGCGATACAGGAGTTGGCCTATACCATGGCCGATGGAATGGAATATGTGCGCGCTGCGCAAGCGCGCGGGCTCGATATCGACAAGTTCGCCGGCCGGCTGAGCTTCTTTTTCGGCATCGGGATGAATTTCTTCGTCGAAGTGGCCAAGCTGCGGGCAGCGCGTACGCTGTGGTCCAGGATCATGACCGAACTGGGGGCGAAGGATGTCCGCTCCAAGATGCTGCGGACGCACTGCCAGACATCAGGCGTGTCGCTGACAGAGCAGGACCCCTACAACAATATCGTGCGCACCGCCTATGAGGCACTGGCGGCGGTGCTTGGAGGCACACAGAGCCTGCACACCAATTCGTTCGATGAGGCCATCGCGCTGCCGAGCGAAACCTCATCGCGGATCGCCCGCAATACGCAATTGATCCTCCAGCATGAAACCAAGGTCACCGACGTGGTCGATCCGCTGGGGGGCTCCTACTACGTCGAAGCGCTAACCGAGCAACTCGTCGAGAAGGCCGGTGCCCTGATTGCCGAGATCGAGGCGCAGGGCGGGATGACCCGCGCGGTGCAATCAGGCGAACCCAAGCTGGCCATCGAAAAGGCCGCAACTATCCGGCAGGCTGCGGTCGATCGGGGTGAAGAGGTGATCGTGGGCGTCAACCGGTATCGTCTGGAGACCGAGATACCCATACCGACGCTCGAAATTGACAATGCCCGGGTGCGAGCTGCTCAGATCCAGCGGCTGAACGATGTTCGCCGCAATCGGAATGATGCCCGGTGCAGGTCGGCGCTGGATGGCTTGCGCGAATATGCGGCCAAGGACGAGGGAAACCTTTTGGCCGCGGCCATCGAAGCCGTTCGGGCGCGGGCCACGCTGGGCGAGATTTCAGAGGCCATGGCAGAGGTGTTCGGCCGCTACGAGGCTGATACCCGTGTGCTTTCCGGCGTCTACAGCGATCAATACCGAGGCGATCCGCAGTTCAGCGAGGCGAAAGAAAGGATCGCCGCGTTTTCGGACCGGCATGGACGACCGCCTGCGATCTTCATCGCCAAGATGGGGCAGGATGGGCACGATCGCGGGGCCAAGGTGATCGCGACCGCATTCACGGACATAGGCTTTTGCGTGCATATGGGGAGCCTGTTCGAAACGCCCTCGGAGGTTGCTGCGAACACCGAAGCGCTTGGAGCCGACGCGGTGGGGGTCTCATCGCTCGCGGCGGGGCACAAAACGCTGGTGCCGGAATTGATCATCGCGCTTCGGGAGCGCAACCTCGCTGAGGTGCCGGTCTTTGTCGGTGGAGTCATCCCGACAGGCGATTACGATTTCCTTTTTAAGGCAGGCGTGGCCGAGATTTTCGGGCCCGGAACCAACGTGCTCGATGCGGCCTTTGCTGTGCTCGACCGGATCGAGGGAAAGTTATCCAACCGATGATCGGGCGCGTAAATCACATCGCCATAGCGGTGCCAGACCTGGAGCGGTCCGCAGCGCGCTATCGCGATCTGCTCGGCGCCAGGGTTTCCGAGCCACAAAGCCTGCCGGAGCATGGGGTGCGGGTGGTCTTCATCGATACGGGCAACACAAAGGTCGAATTGCTTGAGCCGCTGGGCGAAGCTTCGCCGATTGCCGACTTTATTGAGCGGCACCCGGACGGGGGCATGCATCACATCTGCTACGAGGTTGGTGATCTGGCGGCGGCCGTGCGTGTTCTCACCGAGAGCGGTGCACGTGTCCTGGGGGATGGGCGCCCGAAGCGGGGCGCCCATGGCTTGCCGGTCGTATTCCTGCATCCCAAGGATTTCGATGGCACGTTGATCGAGCTCGAAGAGATCAAGCCCGAATTCGCGCCGGCGTGATTGCTAACGTAATGTTAAAAGGCCCGCGCTTACGCTCGGGAGCATGGCAGGTGTCAGCGGCTTCAAGAAGATGAACTGGTTCCCCAAGCAGTCCGCTTGGCAGGAGATGGAAGCCGCACGCATCAAGCGGCGCGAGATGATGGAAGACTTCCAGGCCAGTTCCAATGCGCTGGCTGCGGGGTTCCAAGCTGCAGCCAATCTCCAGATTCAGGGTATCGGTGAATTGGCGGCCCAAAGTGCACAATCGCGGCTGCAAGCCAAAGCCAAGGAGATGCAGGCCGAACTCGAAGCGAAATTCGCGAGCGTGTCAAAGCTCGTCTAGCGCCTTTGGAGGCTAGTGTCCGGCGCGCGAAAAGGCGTTGATCACGATGACGCCCGCGATGATCAGTCCCATGCCGACCATCGCGGGGAGATCCAGAGCCTGCTTGTAGACGACCCAACCCACGATCGAGATCAGCACAATGCCGAGGCCCGACCAGATGGCATAGGCGATGCCCACCGGTAGCGTGCGCAGCGTCAATGACAGGAAATAAAATGCCGCCGCATAACCTACGACAACGATTATCGAGGGCAGAAGGTTGGTAAAGCCGTTCGTGGCCCGAAGTGCGGACGTGGCAACGACCTCTGCGACAATGGCGCAGAGAAGATAGAGGTAAGTCATTAAACGTTAACCGAAATATTGCCGTGCGAGGGCCTTGAACCTGTCCCCGCGCTCTTCGAAGTTCTTGAACTGGTTATAGCTCGGCGCGCCCGGCGAGAGTATGACGGTATCGAAAACATGGCCGGCAGACGCCAGGGCCTGCATGGCCTCATCGAGCGTCGAGCATTCCGCAACCGGAATGGGTGCATTTTCACGAACGGCCTGGGCGAGGCGCGGTCCCGTTACGGGCAGGGAACACAGCATGACAACGCTTGTTAGACCCATGAGATTGGCGAGATCGGTATAGTCCTGCTGGCGTTCATGGCCTCCGGCGATCAGCGCGATCTTTTTGCCCTTATAGGCCGCGAGCGCCACTTTTGTGGCCTCGGGGGTGGTGGAAATCGAGTCATCGACGAAAAGGATATCGCCCACCATCAACTCCTCAAGCCGATGCGGGAGCGGCACGAAAGCTTCGACGCCAGCGAAAATACCCTCACGCGATGCACCGGCAGCCAGCGCGATGGCAGCAGCCAGGCGAGCATTGTCGTGGTTGTGGGCACCCTTGAGACGCGAATTCATCGCGGCCATGAGGATGGCATCGCTCAATTCGACGTCGAGGGCCGGGACGCGGGCTGTTCCGGCAGGAATGGACTTGATGACGCGTTCGACCGTCGCAGCCTGCGGTCCGATGGCAACTAGGCGCGGGCCCTTGGCGATCAGATTGAGCTTGTCGCTATAGTATCTGTCGAGCCCGCCATGCCAGTCGACATGCTCGGGATGGAGGTTGGAAATCGCTGCGATATCGGGGGCAAAGTCGATATCGGCGGTTTGGTAGGAGGAGAGTTCGAGAACCACAGTCTGGGCTGTTCCGGCTGCGTCGAGCGGGGGAATTCCCACATTGCCGGCCAGAACCACATCAACCCCGGAATGCTTGAGCATCAGGTGGACGAGGGTGGCGGTGGTCGATTTCCCCTTGGTTCCCGAAATGGCAACTACGGTGCGGCCATTGCGGAAATGAGCTCCCCAGAGATTGAGGTTGGATGTGATCGGAACGCCGGCTGCGCGCGCCGCGTCAAAGATGGGTTTATAAAGCGAAACGCCAGGGCTTTTGACGATCGTGCCGAACCGGGAAACCTTCTGTGCATCCTCGGGCGAAATGAAGGCTGCCCCCTCGATTTCGGCCGATCCGTCGTCGCTGGTCACGAACAGTTCCAAGTTCGGATAGGTCCGGCGCAGAAAATCCGCCGTGGAGCGGGCCTCGCGGCCAGCGCCGTAGAGAAGTACGGGGCCGTCAATTTGCATGAGGAGCTACCGCCGTTTCGATATCTTGGGGGATGAGATGGTCGCTGCTGTCGGTCATCAGCTCTTGATATGCCCATTGGAGGCGCCCGGCGCCGTAGAATGCTTCCAGCTCGGGCTTAAGGGCCTTGGGCACGGCGGTGTCGCGCCATTGAGGGTCATCAGCGATGCGCCAGAGACAGGCTGCGGCCTCCAGGATTTCGCCGACACATTCCCAGGGTTTGTGGCCGATCAGCCCAGTAAGCTCACGGTAGGGGCCGATATTGTCGGGGTTGTCGAGAACGTTCTGGCCGAAGATGGCTTCAAGCCTTGCCCGGTCCATGTGCGGGGCCAGGATCAGGAAGACGAAATGGCATTTGGGGCACTTTCCGCACCAGAGCGGGCCGTCGTGGCCGGCGAGGCGGAAATTGCGGTTGCAGCTTGAAAACACGTCGTCATAGCGCGTCGAGCGGGCAAAAAGCTGGCCAATCCGCGCTTCTGAATAGGGGCGCAGCAGGGAGAAGTATTGCAGCGCACCGCCGGTTGCCGACGAGAGGGTGTCGGCGATGGCGCGTTCGAAATCGAGGGACTTCGAATGCTGGTGATTGGCGAGGCGGCCGTCGAACTCGACATTGCCCTCGCTGGCCGAGCGTTCGTTGGAAAGCACAATTTTATCAAAGCCATAGAGCAGGCTGGCAAGGGCCGCGATCATGGAATTGATGGCCGTCGAGGGAACGTGGCCGTTATAGAAACCGGGCTGCTGGCCGAGGCGGATCATCTCGGGATCGAGAATGCGTTCGACCGAAATGAAGGGAAGACCCGAGCGTTCGCTGGTCGAAAGGATGGGGCCTTTGGGGTTTACGGCAAAGAGCGTCAGGTCCAGGCCGGCACGTTCGAGAAGCTGGACGCTGACCAGGGAATCCTTGCCGCCGCCGATCAAAACCAGCGATTTGTCGGGGAGGGCGACCGGATTGAGGTCGCGGGCGGGGCCGGCGGTGAGGGAGAGGCGGCCGAAGCGTTTCAGATCGTTTCGGGCGTAGAATTCACCGAGTCCATTTTCATAGACATCGAGCAGAAATGCTTGCTGTGCCTGGGAAAATCCCAAGGCGGTGGCATCGATCTCGAAGGGAGCGCGCAGCTTGAAATAGCTCACGCCCAACACCGCCGCGGTCAGATCGAGCAAGGAAACAAAGGCGTCGGAACCGGCCCGTGTTTGGTCGATGTTGCTTGTATTGAACCGCAGGATCTCAGTGAACTCAAAATCGTCGAGCCGATAGGTGAATACGGCTTCGCCGGTCAGGAGATCGAACTGGGGAGCTTCGATGATGAATCGGGAATCGTTCAATGGGTCCCGCCCTGGGTTGGCGCGTTCGCTAATCAGTATATGCGCATTTGCAGCCGCAATGCGATCTCGTCGCCTATTCTCTGATATCCGTATTCGCGCATCATGCAAGACCATTGCTTGCCCACGCGCTCGATGCGGAAGAGGTTATAGCGGCCGGGCGCGTCGTGACCTTCGGGAGCCGATGAGGCCGCCGCGACGCCGATCACGGGGATCTCGTTGTCAGCACCCGGGATCGAATTGATCGAGGAAAGGTGCGTATGGCCGTGAAGGACCAATTCGGCGCCGTTTTCCTTGAGCGCGGTACGGAAATCAGGACCATCCCAAAGCCCCAGACGCCGCGAGCGGGCGAGTTCGTGGTTGGGGGGATGGTGGATCATCACCACGCGGAAATAACCCGCATCACCCAGGAGCTTGAGGATGCGCGCGCAGCGGGCGATCTGTTCGCGGCCAAGCCTGCCGGCTGCAACGAAGGGCAGGGTCGCGACGGCGCTTGAAAGGCCGACAAGGGCGACCTGTCCGAAGCGCCGCACATAGGGAAAGGGGTTTTCGTCCAGGGTTTCACCGGACATGTAGGGCCCGTAGGCGGAAAGCGCGACCGGGAGCGCTCCGCTGACATAAGCGTCGTGATTTCCGGGTATTGCGCACACGGTCTCCGGCTTGCCCAATGCCGAAAGCCAGTTGGCGGCCCGTGCCGTTTCCTCATCGAGCGCGAGATTGACCAGATCGCCGGTTACGGCGGTCATGTCGGGCTGGTGGGATTTGAGGTGCGCAATGAGAGCGGAAAGCGTATCCCGGCGCATCATGCGGGCGCGGCTGAGTTGCCAATTGAGCCAGCCGGTGATCCGCTTGGAGGCGAGATCCTTGAGGCTGGGGCGTGGCAGGGGCGAAAGATGGATGTCCGATATGTGCGCGAGCGTCATCATTGAGCGCCAGTAATGGCACGCTGCCAGTGGCAAGAAAATGGCCGATAGAAGGGTTTGCCACAGTTTGTAATGGGTTGGGTAAAGGAGTTGTGATTGTCGAACTGGCAACGATTCAAGTTCGGGCTCATGCTGCGGGCAGTCGGGATCTACAAGCACCTGACGCTGGGCGCGCGCACTGCGGTTCTGGTGGACGGCAAGGTCCTGTTGGTACGGCACGGCTACGTGTCCGGTTGGCAGCTCCCCGGCGGTGGCGTCGATCCCGGAGAGAGCGCCGAGGAGGCGGCGCGGCGGGAGGTGTTCGAGGAAACGGGCTTCGCGATCGACGGCCCCATGACGCTACAGGGCCTCTACCACGCCACCATCTATACCGATCGCGACCACGTCGCCGTCTTTGTCGCGCGCGCTGCGCACGAGTCCCGTCCGTTCGTGCCCAATAAGGAGATTGCCGAGATCGGCTGGTTCGCGTTCGACGACTTGCCGCCCGAGATGGCGCCGGGTGCTGCCCGGCGCCTGAGCGAGATCATCGAGGGACGGCCTCCCGCGAGCAAGTGGTAGCGCTACTCAAGAAAATCGAGCTCCGGCCCCTCGGGGATGATCCGGTGCGGGTTGATGGTGGTGTGGCTCCAATAATAGTGGGTCTTGATGTGGTCGATATGAACGGTGCCGGCCACGCCCGGCCAGTCGCAAAGGGTTTTGAGGTATTTTGAAAGGTGCGGATAATCGGCGATCCGCCGGATATTGCATTTGAAATGCCCGACATAGACGGCGTCGAACCGCATGAGCGTGGTCACGAGGCGCCAATCGGCTTCCGTCGGCGCGGTGCCCGCCAGAAAGGGCTGTTGCTCCAGGATACCCTCGACCCAGTCGAGCGCGTCGAAAAGCTTGATGACCGCCTCGCTGTAGGCATCTTGGGTGGTAGCGAACCCGGCCTTGTAGACGCCGTTGTTGATGTCGTCATAGATCCGGGCGTTGAGCCGGTCGATCTCCTCGCGCTTGTCCATGGGGTAGAAGTCGAGACGGTTGCCGGTAATGCCATCGAAAGCGGAGTTCAGCATCCGGATGATGTCGGCGCTTTCGTTGGAGACGATGGTTTGGGTGTGCTTGTCCCAGAGCACCGGGACCGTCACCCGGCCGGTGTAGTCAGGCTTGGCTTTGGTGTAGACCTGCCAGAGATAGTCGGCGCCGTTGAGCATGTCGGTGTCCGAGCCGAGTTCGCCTGTGAAGGCCCAGCCGGTTTCGTCGGGCATCTTGGGGGAGACGACCGAGACAGAGATGTGGTCCTCGAGTTCCTTGAGCACGCGGAACAAGAGGGTGCGGTGAGCCCAGGGGCACGCATAGGAAACATAGAGATGATAGCGTCCGCTTTCAGCGGCAAAGCCGGCCTCGCCGGTGGGGCCGGCTGAACCGTCGGCCGTGACCCAGTTGCGGAAGGCGGATTCTGAACGCTTGAATTTTCCGCCCGTCGATTTGGTATCGTACCACTGGGTCGACCACTTGCCGTCGATCAACTGGCCCATGTCGGATGTCCTTTCAGGTTGTCGTCGTTAACGGCAAATCTAGCCGGATTGTTCTCGATTATTAGAGGGCCAGGCGTGAACGCGGTGTTCGAAGAGATTTTCGATGGACCACAACCCACGGGGGTGCTACATCGGTTGCCGGCCTCGAACAGGAGTCTGGCACCAGTGTTCAGCATCGAACGAGACATTCGACGACTTTGAAACGCGCTCGCTGCGCGACGTCGTCGTATTGCCTCATCGATCTGGATAAATGTGACCATGACTGCCACTTCGCCGCTCCCGGCTGCAACCGTCCCTACGCCTGCCGCGCTCGACATCAGGCTCGAAGCGCCTGAGGATGACGCGTGGATCGAAGCGCTGCACGAGGTATCGTTCGGACCGGGGCGCTTTGCCAGGGCCGCATTCAGGGTCCGTGAGCGCATCGCCGTCGATCCGGAATTTTCCTATATCGCCGAAATCGGGGGTGAACGTGCCGCCAGCGTGCGCATGACCCCGATCAGCGTTGGCGGTATCAATGGCTACCTCCTCGGGCCGCTGATGACCGATCCGGGGTTCCGCAAGCAAGGCGCCGGACGGGCTCTGGTGCGCCACGTATGCGATCTCGCGCTGGCGCGGCCCGGCATCGCCTTCGTTCTGCTGGTCGGCGACTACGCCTATTACGGACCGCTCGGCTTCGTGCCGACCGTCTCCAGCGCCATCCGGTTCCCTGGCCCCGTTGATCCCTCCCGCGTGCTGGTCCAATCTCACGACCAGAACATGGCGGAAAAATTGACCGGGGACGTTCTGCCCTGGGTATAGCGCCACCAAAGGTGGGTGTGCTGCGGGGAAGAATGTCGAGCGAAAGTGATATCAGGCAAATCGTGACGCGGCTTTTGCCGGCCCCCGAGCCGATGCCCGATGCCGGGGATCTCGTTGCCGATTTCGTGCTCGAGGAGTTGGGCAACGAGCCGCCCGTTCCCGCCGCGGTGCTGATCGCGCTGGTGCGGCGGGGATCGGGCTATAACGTGCTTTATACCCGGCGATCAGGAGGATTGCGCAAGCATTCGGGGCAAGTGGCTTTTCCCGGCGGACGGATCGATCCCGAGGATCACGACGCCGCTTATGCCGCGCTGCGCGAAGCCAATGAAGAGGTGGCGCTTTATCCCGAGGACGCGCAGGTGCTCGGGTACATGCCCTATTATTACACCGGGACGAACTATTTCATCACGCCCGTCGTGGCGATCGTCGAGCCGCGCGCCCCTTTTATCCCCAATCCGGGAGAGGTCGATGCGGTGTTCGAGGTGCCGCTCGACATGCTGGTCCAAGAAGCGAGCTATCAGACGTTCCGTGTCGTCCATCGCGGCCAGAAACGCGAGAGCTGGCAGATCGATTTCGAAGGCCACAGGATCTGGGGGATCACCGCCAACCTGACGCGCCGGTTTCGGGACACGGTTCTGGCTGGAGACGGCCATGTCGCGTGAACAAGCCCTGACGCGCCTGGCGCAAGCCGATTGGCTGGATGCGGCCCGGCCTGTGTTCGACTGCCTGGATGGCGCAATGGGCCGGACGCGGGCGGTGGGGGGCATCGTTCGCGACACGCTTTTGGGGCGCCCGCGCGGATCGACCGATATCGACATGGCGACCGAACTCACGCCCGACGAGGTTTTGGCACGCGGCAAGGCGGCGGGATTGGGTGCCCATCCTACTGGCGTCGAGCATGGCACCGTGACGCTCGTCCATGACGGGAGGGCTGTCGAGGTGACGACCTTGCGGCGCGACGTCGAGACGTTCGGCCGCCACGCCAGGGTGGCGTTCGGCACCGACTGGACCGAGGACGCGCGCCGGCGGGACTTTACGATGAACGCGCTCTATTGCGGGGTCGATGGCGTGCTGTTCGATCCGCTGGGCGGGCTGGAGGATTGCCTTGAGCGGCGGGTGAGGTTCATCGGTGACCCCGATGCCCGGATCGCGGAGGACCGGCTGCGGGTTTATCGCTACTTCCGCTTTGCGGCCAGCCATGGAGAGCAGAGGCTCGAAGAGCAAGCACTTGCTGCTTGCATGCGCGCCGCCGGTGAGCTGGGGGCGCTTTCGGCGGAAAGAGTGGGCAGCGAGATGATGCGGCTTCTGGCGCAGCCGAAATGTGCGGCCACGCTGGCCGCCATGGTACGGGTGGGCGTTTTGGCTGCGGCATTGTTTTCCCCGCAAGCGCTCAAGGCACTCGAGCGGCTGGAAGCGCTCCCGCTTCCCATAACGGCCGACATGCGCCTGGCGGCGATGGAACTCACCGGCGCGCAAGTGGCTGCCTTGCGGGTCGAGTGGCGTCTTTCCAATGCGACGATGGCGAGCCTGGGCCAATTGACCGCCGCTCTCGAGCTTGCGCGCGCGGCGAACTGGGCGGAGCTGGCGTACCGCCATCCAGAGCGAAGGACACAGGCGATCGCGCTCGCGACGGCGCTCGACCAGCACGCCATTGCCTGGATGAACGAGGCGATTTCGACGGTCGAAGGCATGGGGTCTCGGAATTTTCCCATCTCGGGGGCCGACCTGCTCGCGCACGGCATGAAGCCCGGCCCCGAGGTCGGGGCCGAGCTCAAAAGACTGGAAAGGCTATGGATCGAGTCCCGGTTCGAGCTGGACCGCGATGGACTGCTCGAACAGGTCCGGCAGCCTTAGAGCATTTCCGCTTTTCTCCGAATCGCTTCAATGCTCTAAGTTATTGTTTTGTCGCGTGTCCGAACCGCAAAACCGTTTCCACTTTTGCTGGACACGCTCTAGCTCTCAGTGGTGCGTCTGCACCTCGAAGATACGCTCCTTGATCCGCTCGACCATATCGGGACGGATTTCGGTTTCGCCGTGCTCGGCTTTAAGTCGTTCAACAGCCTTGCGGACGACTTCCGCCTCGGTTTCCGCCGTCGCGTGCCAGGTCGCACCGGGAACCAGCGATCCACCGTCAAAGCGTTTCATGGTTGTTCTCCCTACGTCGTGTTGCACGAGGAATTGTTACCCATGAAACGGGCAGCAATAGGTCGCGGTTCCCTCCTTCAGGGCCAGCGGACTTCGGGCGGCATCGAGGACAGGATGGAATTGACGTTGCCACCGGTCTTGAGACCGAAGGTCGTGCCCCTGTCGTAGAGCAGGTTGAACTCCACATACCGGCCGCGTCGGACGAGTTGTTCGTGCCGCTGCTCCTCGGTCCAGGGGGTGTTGAAGTTGCGGCGGACCAGTTCGGGATAGATTTCGACGAACCGCCGGCCGACGTCCTGAGTGAAGGCGAAATCGGCCTCCCAATCGCCGCTGTTGTGGCGGTCGTAGAAGATGCCGCCGGTGCCGCGTGGTTCCTTGCGGTGGGGAAGATAGAAATACTCGTCGCACCAGTCCTTGTACCGCTGATAATCGACCTGCGGATGGGCATCGCAGGCCGATTTCATGGCGGCGTGGAAATCGACCGAGTCGGGGTCGGTCTGGGTGCGGCGGGCATCGAGCACCGGGGTCAGATCGCCGCCGCCGCCGAACCACCAATTGGAGGTCACCACCATGCGCGTGTTCATGTGCACGGCGGGAACGTTAGGATTCCAGGGGTGGCCGATGACCGAAATGCCCGAGGCCCAGAATTGCGGGCTGTCTTCGGTGCCCGGAATCTGCTTGGCGAATTCGGGCGAGAACTCTCCGAACACGGTGGAGATGTGCACACCCATCTTTTCGAAAACGCGGCCCTGGATGATCGACATCTCACCGCCGCCACCGGCGGGCCGATTCCATATCTCGCGCTCGAAACGGCCCGGGGCACGATCGGCATGTGACCCGGCGACCTCGTCTTCGAGCGTTTCGATCGCGGCACAGAGATCGTCCCGGACCTGGCGGAACCAGGCGCTGGCGCGGGTTTTCTTGTCTTCGATATCGTCGGGCAGGGGCATTGCAGTCATTTTCGGCATGGTCGTCATTGTGTGCCGGGTCCCTAGCATGTTGAAGGTATCGAGACCATGCTTCAGAGCGTGTCGCGGCTGTTTGATGGAAATCAATCGGTTTCCCGTTCAGGCGAGGCCGGCAAAGCCGTCGGTCTGACGCATAGCCTCGCCCAGGGCCAGCGCCGCGGAGATGGCGACATTGAGCGAGCGGGCTTGCGGACGCATCGGGATGCGGATGCGCAGATCGGCATCGGCGGCGACTTCGGGCGGAACGCCGGCGCTTTCGCGGCCGACCATCAGGATGTCGCCCTCTCGGTACACGGCATTGTGAAGTGGCCCGCTCGCCTTGGTGGTCAGAAGCACCAGGCGGCGATTTTCGGCACGGCGCCAGGCGTCGAACTGGTCATAGCTTGAATGTTCGACCATCTCCACGCTGTCGAGATAGTCCATGCCCGAACGCTTGAGCGCCGCGCGGGAGAAGGGGAAGCCGGTAGGGTGGATGATGTGTACCGGCACGCCCAGGCAAGCGCCGAGTCGCAGCAAAGTGCCCGTATTGAGGGCGATATCGGGTTGGTAAAGGGCGAGAGCGAGCGGCACCGGAACGTCCCATCACGAAAAGCTGTGAAAAGTGAATTGGGTATAGTGCCGCAGATTGATCACGTCACGGTCCCGGAGGCTGGACAAGTCAATGAGACAGTGCAAAAAGGGGGCCCGAAATCCGCACCGCCTCAAGGCGGCGGGGGTCTAGACGTGCATCCGTGCGAATATCCCAGCGGGGCCCGTCGGTCTAATGACTTGTCTTAACAGGCCTTTTTGGGGATCTAGAACTTTGGCGACAGCGAGTGAATCAAAGGCGACGCGGCGCGATTTTTTGTATATCGCGACCGGTGCCGTCGGTGCGGTTGGAGTAGCGGGGGCGGCATGGCCGCTCATCCATCAGTTGAATCCCGATGCGTCCGTTCTGGCGCTGGCCTCGATCCGGTTCGACGTTTCCTCGGTTGCGGAAGGATCTTCGGTGACGATCCTGTGGCGCGGCCTGCCGGTTTTCGTGCGACACCGTACCGCAGCCGAGATCGAAGAAGCGCGGGCGGTTCCGCTCTCCGATCTCAAGGACCCCGAATCCGATGAAGAGCGCGTGCTCGAAGGGCACGAGGAGTGGCTGATCATGGTCGCCAACTGCACCCATCTCGGCTGCGTGCCGGTGGGTGAATCTGGCGATTTCGATGGCTGGTTCTGTCCCTGCCACGGGTCCCACTACGACACATCGGGTCGTATCCGCCGCGGGCCCGCTCCGGCCAATCTGGTCGTGCCGCCCTATCAGTTCGTGTCCGACACTGTCGTCGAGATCGGTTAAGGGGAGTAGAGGGCATGGCCAATCACGCTGGCAATTACACGCCGGGCACCGGAATCGAGCGCTGGCTCGATGAACGGCTTCCGATCATCAGGTTCTCCAAAGAACATCTGATGGACTATCCCACGCCGAAGAACCTCAACTATTGGTGGACCTTCGGCGCCATCCTCACCTTCATGCTGGTCATCCAGATCGTGACCGGCGTCATCCTTGTGATGCACTATACCCCGCATGTGGACCTGGCCTTTGCCTCGGTCGAGCACATCCGGCGCGACGTCAATTACGGCCGCATCATCCAGGGCACCCATGCGGTGGGCGCCTCGATGTTCTTTGCGGCGGTTTATGTCCATATCTTCCGCGGTCTCTATTACGGGTCCTACAAGGCCCCGCGCGAAGTGATCTGGATGCTGGGCGTTATTCTCTTCATCCTGCTGATGGCTACGGCCTTCATGGGTTATGTGCTTCCCTGGGGGCAGATGAGCCTTTGGGGCGCGACGGTGATCACCGGCATCTTCTCGGCCATCCCGGTGGTGGGCGAGGCGCTGCAGACGCTGTTGCTGGGCGGTTTCTCGGTGGCCAATCCCACGCTCAACCGCTTCTTCTCGCTGCACTACCTGATCCCGTTCATCATCGCGGCGGTGGTTGTGCTGCACATCTGGGCGCTGCACGTTCCGGGCAACAACAACCCTACCGGCGTAGAGGTCAAGGACAGCCGCGACACGCTGCCGTTCCACCCCTACATCACGATGAAGGATCTGTTCGCGGTCGTTCTGTTCCTGATCCCGTTCGCCTGGTTCGTGTTCTTTGCGCCCGACATCCTCGGTCACGCCGACAACTACATTCCCGGCAATCCGCAGGTGACGCCGGCGCATATCGTGCCCGAATGGTATCTGCTGCCGTTCTACACCATGCTGCGGGCCATCGACTTCAACGTGCTGTTCATCGACTCCAAGCTCGGTGGCGTCATCGTGATGGCCGGCTCGTTGCTGATCCTCTTCGCGCTACCCTGGCTGGATAGCTCGAAGGTGCGCTCGGGATCGTTCCGTCCGCTGTTCCGTCCGTTCTACTGGCTGTTCGTGGTCAACTTCATCGTGCTCGCCTATCTCGGCGCGCAGCCGGCGGAAGGCATCTATGTGCTGCTGGCCAAGATTTCCACGGCCTATTATTTCGCCTACTTCCTGATCATTCTCCCGCTTCTCGGACGCATCGAAAGGCCCGCCCCGCTGCCGGCGAGCATTTCGGAAAGCGTGCTTGGCAAGGCCAATGGCTGATCGGGAGCGAAGGACAACAATGATGCTTAAAAAGACGATCCTTGGTGTACTCGCCCTCGCAGCAGTCGCCCTTGGCAGCGCCACGGTGCAAGCGGCGGAAGAAAATGCGCACACCGAGCAGCAGGACTGGAGCTTTGCCGGCGTGTTCGGCACTTACGACCAGAACCAGCTTCAGCGCGGATTCCAAATCTACCGGGAAGTGTGCTCGAGCTGCCATGGCCTCGATTTCATCGCCTTCCGCAATCTCTCCGAGCCCGGTGGCCCGGAATATTCGGAAGATCAGGTGCGTGCGCTGGCTGCCGAGTTCACCATTGCCGATGAGACTGCCGAAGGCGGCGAGCGCGAAGGCGTGCCCGCCGACCGCTGGCCGAACCCGTTCCCCAGCGAACAAATCGCCCGCGATTCCAACGGTGGCGCCTTCCCGCCCGACCTGTCGCTGATGGCCAAGGCGCGCGGGATCCACATGGATTTCCCCTGGTGGGTGTTCAACTACTTCACCGCCTATCAGGAGGCGGGTGCCGACTATATCTACAACCTGCTTACCAGCTATACCGAGGCGCCCGAGGGTACCGAAGTGCCGGCCGGTCAGTACTACAATGAGTATTTCCCCGGCCATTTGATCGCCATGGCGCCGCCGCTGAGCGACGGCCTTATCAGCTATGACGACGAGGCAACCCCCGAGACGGTGGAGCAGTATGCGCTCGACATCGCAGCGTTCCTGCAATGGACGGCTGATCCGCACATGGTCGAGCGCAAGGCGACCGGCTTTAAGGTCATCATCTTCCTGGTCGTCCTGGCGGTGCTCATGTATCTGGTCAAGCGCCGCATCTGGCGCGACATTCACGATTGATCGAAAGGGGCCTTCGGGCCCCTTTTTTGTATCTCGCGCTCTTGCCCGGAGAGCATGATTTCTTCATTGTATGGCGCGTCCGGTCCATGCGGAGAACACCCATGTCCGCCATTCGCGTAGCAAAGACAGTGGCGCTTCTGGCCCTCGCGGCAAGCCGCAGTCCCTTGGTCCGCTCTGCCGTCAAGGCGGCGCCGCATCTGATTTCCGAGGAGCGCAAGGCTGCGGCTTACGAAGCCACCAAGCGCGCCGCGCGCAAGGCCGGCGAGATGACCGCCCGCGTGGTGCCACCCAATCGCTACTTCTGACGATTTCCGCTCCCTTCATATCGGCACTGTGGTGCCCATCTTCCATAAAGGCTCGCCCATGCCGACCGATCTCAAGGCGCTCGTGCGCTCGATTCCCGATTATCCCAAGCCCGGCATCATCTTCCGCGATATCACTTCGCTGATCGAGGATTCGGACGGTTTTCGCGAGAGCTGCGAATTGCTGGCCAACGCCCATCGGGACAGAGGCATCACCAAGGTGGCCGGCATCGAGGCGCGCGGCTTCATTTTCGGAGCGGGCGTGGCGATCGCACTGGGCGTGGGGTTCGTGCCGGTGCGCAAGGCGGGCAAGCTGCCTGGCGAAACGATCGGCCAGAACTACGCGCTCGAATACGGCGTCGATACCATCGAGATCCACGCCAATGCGGTTGGCTCGGGTGACAATGTGCTGCTGGTGGACGATCTGATCGCCACGGGCGGAACCGCCATCGCCGCGATTTCCCTGTTGCGGCGGACCGGCGCGAAGGCCGAACACGCGGCTTTCGTCATCGACCTTCCCGATATCGGCGGTGCCGACAAGCTGCGGAACCAGGGCGTTGCCGTCGAGGCGCTGATGGCCTTTGAAGGCCATTAGTGAGACGGGCGGACATGCCGCCCGTTCACAGTTGCGGTTACTCGGCTGCCGAGAGTAGGACGCCGCCGACGGTATCACCTTCACCGCTACAGCCGGTTTCGCCATAACGGATGAAGCGCTGGGCGCGTTTGCCGGTATCGACCTCGCCCGTATAGATATTCCCCGAACTGTCGACGGCGACGTTGTGCAGCCAATGGAACTCGCCAACGCCCTGTCCAGGACGGCCGAAGCGGGCGAGTTCGCCCAGCGTGTCGCGGTTGAGCACGTAAATGGTCATGTTGGAGTTGTCGCCGACATAAAGGCAGGTCTGGCCGTCATCGGTCGAAAAGTTCACTGACACCGCGGTGCCCGGAATAGTCGTGCGGGTTTCCACGCTCACGAACTGCTCTTCGACAAAGCCGCATAGTCCCGCTTCGCCATCGGGATTGTCGCACGGCTGGCCAAGCTCGGCCAGATCGAACACCTGAATGCGGTTGTTGCCTCGATCGCAGACATAGAGCATCCGGTCGTCGGAAATCTCCACGCAATGGACCGGGTTGCGGAAGAAGCCGGGACGCGGGGTTTCGCCGGTGGCCAGGTCCTCCGCAAAGGTGCCCGAATTGTCAGCGACTTCGTCGTCCACCGGGTTCTGTCCATAGGCGCCGAAATGGCCGACGTACTCGCCCGTTTCCGCGTCGACGGCGACCACGCGATTGTTGCCATAGCCATCGGCGATATAGAGGATGTTGGTCTCGGGATCGACGACCATGTCGGCGGGGCGGAACAATTGCGGCGTGCCGTTTATGCCGCCATCGGTGTCATTGCTGTCGGGTGCTTGGGCTCCGGTGGCGCCGATCTGCAAGACGAACTCGCCCTCCATGGTGAACTTGAGCACGTGTCCGTCCCAGCCATTGGCGCTGGCCCATGGGGTATCGCCCGAGCCGTTGCCGTTCGAGCCGATATAGATGAAATCGTTGTGGTCGACATAGATGCCATGCTCGTTGGCCGGCCAGAAACAACCGTCCTCCTGGCGGCAGGCGGTTTGAAGAAAATCGCCATCCGATGGGCCGCCCCAGGCCTGCAAAAGATTTCCCTCCTGGTCGAACTGCATGACGGCGGGAGCAGGCGTGCAGCAATCGGTGATCGGACCGAACGGACGCGGATGGCCCAGGGCGCTGACCTGTTCGCCCTCGGCGTTTTCGCCCACAGCCTCGAGCCGGCCCGCCTCCTCGGTGGTCAATGAACGCGAGCGCTGCAAGACCCAGATATTGTCGTCATTGTCGACATAGACGCCGGCAATCTGTCCGAAGGTCCAGTTGTTGGGCAGAGGCTTTGGCCAAGCCGGGTCGGCGATGAAATGGGGCAAGGCGCTGCCTTCGGTCATGTCGAGGGGAGCGGTGCGCTCCATAAGCGATTGCAGTCTTTCTTCTCCCAATATTTGCGCTGGATTGTCCTGCGCCATCGCATTTGAGGCCGCGAGTAAAGCGGCGATCACCAACGCGACCTTCCGATAACCAAACATTTCTCTCTCCTCACCTTTAATCGTATAATATTTTTACTATACGACTTCTGAAATTCTGCTCGCGGAACTGGAGAGAAGTCAATTGTCCTGCAATTTATGTTATATTACTAAGATATAATTATTTTCGGTACTGCCGCGATATTGTGCGGTGCCGGCGGTCCGGCACCCGGCGTGGTATGACCGAGCGGGGGACGGCCAAAGAAAAGGCCGGCGCGAACGCCGGCCGTAGCTACTTGCCCCTGAGTTTATCGGGCAGGGGCAGCGGGACGCTGTCGGTGCGGGGCAGATGATCCTCGATCCTGGCCCTGTGCCGTATCGGCACTGGCGGACCCTGCCGCGGCCCCTTGGGGAGAGGGGACTTGCCGAACCGTCCAGTGCCGGTGAGCTTGTACATTTTGCCTTTCATGCGAAACCTCCTTGTTAGGATTTAAATCCTAACAGTCAAAGCGATACCGTGTCCGCGTGAAGAGATTGGCGGATTACGGGTGGAGCTGCGTCGGCGGACAAGCGTTGCTCTCCGCGAACAGCCTTTGATTGTTTCGAGAGGTTGCGCGCAGCGCAGAATGCTCGAAAGTCGCGGGGGCATCGCCGCCGCGACGCAGGCGAGAGCTTGTGAGCAGGAAAGGTGACGGAAGCAGAGAAGGCCGCTATTGCAGGCACTTACATGCCGGTTTTGCTTCGTTTCCGGTCAGGAGAACGAACGGCCCTATCTCAATAAAGCTGGAGATAAGTTCACCAGCGACTTCCACAAATCCGATATCCTCGCATCGCTGCGCTCTTGGAGCCTGCCGGACAATGGACAGGCGTGCCTGGGCATCTGCGCTGACGCGTTACGGTATCAGATCATTGGAGTCGCGACCTCGTCGGAGCGTTTGTGAACGAGCGCATGAAAACACAGGAAAATCATCCTGTCAACTGCGCCGGGAAAAGAGACCCGCAACGATGACGAGAAGCCAGCCGGCGATCAGCGCTAGTCCGCCGATGGGTGCCAGCAGCGGGAGGGGCGAGGCGCCCAGGAAATGCCGGGCGGCGAGATCGCCGCAAAAAACGACAGCACCGATGAGGAGAGCGGCTAAGGAAAAGTCGAACAGGCGCGGCAGCGGCGCCAGCGCCAGGGCGAGGATCGCGGGGGCGTGGGTCAGCGCGATCAGCGCGTAAGGGCCGAGCAAGGCGGCGCCCGCATGGGACGAGGCCGCCGCAGCGGCAACGCCCGATGCGCCGAGCAAGCCGGCGATGACTATCGCAATGCGCTGGAACGGGCTCATCTGCGGGCCAGTGCCTTGAGACCCGGCACCCTGGCGAGGGCCATTGCGGCTTTGACCTTGAGCGGCATTTTGTAGTCTCGCAGCTTGGAAAAGCCCACCAGATCGGCCGAATAGACGAGTTCGCCGTGTTGGTTGTGCGCTTCGAGAAGATTGAAGAGCAGACCCCAGCCGGGAATTGAGTTCGACGGGCGCTTGCCGGTGACCGTCAGGGTATAGCTGACGGTATCGCCGGGGCGCACGGGTGCCTTGAAATCCATGCGGTTGACCCCGGGTGAGGGGCCGGACACGCCGGGTTCGCCGCCTTCGGCGCGGACGATATCTTCCTCGGCTTCCAACCGGTCGACCATCAGGCGATGGCCAACGCTGACCGTGTGCCAACCCGAGGCGACGAGGCCGCCGAAATGAGAGTGGCGGGCGGCTTCGGGATCGACATGGAAATATTGCGGGTCATAGAGCTTGCCGAAGCGGATGATCTCGGCTTGGGTGAAAGTGTGGCCGCCAAGATCATAGGCGGTGTCGAGGCTGACGTCTTCGAACCAGCGGGTCATTGGGCGGCCTCCGGGATGGGAGCCGAGGGGTCGCGAACTTCGACGAGATTGGTGAGGTTGAGGGTCATCACCTGCTGGCCTTTTTGGTTGCGCATGTCGAAGGCGACGGTGAGGATGCCCATTTCGGGATGGCTGGCCGAGCGGCGCAGGGAGGTGACCGTCGCCGTCCCGGAAAGCGTGTCGCCCTTCATCAGCGGGCGCTTCCATTTGAGGTCGGTAAAGCCCAGACCGCCCATGGAGGCGACCTTGGAGAGGAATGTGTCGACCAGCATGCGCAGCGAGAGCGCTCCGGTCTGCCACCCGCTCGCCGCTAGGCCGCCCAGAAGGCTGGCCTTGGCTGCCTTTTCATCGAGATGGAAAGGGAAGGGGTCGAACTCGGTGGCGAATTCGATGATGTCGGCTTTGCTGACCGTGCGCGGGCCTAGCGTCACGGTTTCCCCGACTTTCAAGTCCTCGAAATGGCGTCGATCTCGCGTTATCGGATTGGTCATCTTGCTGCCCTTTACGTCAATCCGATTGTGCCCCAAGGATGGTTGGCCGGCAAGAGGAGCGGCTGTCGCAGCCTTGGTCATTGCACTTGCGGGCCGATGCGGATCACCGTGTCCTCGGGACGGATGACGCTCAGCCGATGGGTGATGGCGATGATCGTCACCTCGTCGCAGATGCGGCGCAACTGATCCATGATCTCTTTTTCGGTTTCGGCATCGAGAGCCGAGCTGGCTTCGTCGAGCAGCACGATGGCCGGATCGGCGTAAAGTGCGCGGGCGATGGCGATGCGCTGGCGCTCGCCGCCCGAAAGCTTGAGGCCGCGTTCGCCAACCACGGTCTGGAAACCATCATCGAGCCCATCGATGAAATCGAGAATGGCGGCGCGCTCGGTGGCGCGGCGCAGGCGCGCCTCGTCATGGGGGCGGCCGAGTACGATGTTGGTGGCCAGCGTATCGTTGAGCAGCACTACGTCCTGCGGCACGGCGGCGACATGGGCGAACCAATCGGCGCGGGAGATTTCTGTGAGGTCGGTGCCGTCGATGAGGATGCGGCCCTGCTGGGGGCGCATGGCCTTGAGCAGCAGCTTGAACAGGGTGGATTTGCCTGCGCCGGTATCGCCGGTGATGTAGGTCACGGTGCCCCGCCGTGCCGCAAAGCTTGCGCCCTCGACGCCGCGGCCGTTGGGATAGCGATAGGTCACGTCCTCGAAAACCACCCTTCCATCGGTGAGGGTAAGCGGTTGCCCGGAGGTGGTGTCGTCGTGGGATTCGGCCTGCCACATGCGGGCGAAGGGCAGGAAACGGGAATAGGATTGGGAGACCTGCTGGATGGCCTGTCCGACCATCTGGAAGGGCGTGTTGAGCTGCAGCAGCAGGGTATTGAACAGCACGAGATCGCCGACCGTGAGCGTACCTTCCACCACGCGAGGGACCAGAAGCCAGAGCGTCAGGGCAAATTGCGCGGTGAGGGCGAGGCCGAAGATGCCGGCGAAGCGCACTTGGGTGGTGGCGTAGCGGCGCCAGGAGTCGAGGGACGATTGCTGGCGGGCGGTGAACTGGCCGATCATCCAGCGGTCCGACCCGAACTGGCGCAACGTATCCATGCCGGCGATGGCGTTGCCGATGAATTTCGAGCTTTCCTGGGAATGTTCGATCGCTGCATCGAGATGGATGCGCGTGATGCGGGTCGCGTGCATGACGAGCGCGATATAGACCATGCCGTAGACGAGGACGATCAGGGCAATATCGAGATCGAGCACGGTTCCGAGCATCACGATGCTGAGGGTCACTTGCGCGATGCCGGGGAGAAGGGCGGCGAGGCTGAACTGGACGACGAAGTTTAGGGCATCCCCGCCCTTGTGCTGGGCGCTCTGGATCTCGGCCGGGTTGTGGTCGAGAAAGAATGAGGATGCCTTGCCGACCAATTGCTCAAAGAAGGCTGTCGAGGAAACGAAGTCGAGGCTCTCCGAGGTCATGAAGGTCAGAAAGGCCGACATGCGCTGGAGGGCGAAGCCCAGGCCCATGAGAAGGGCATAGGCCATGAAGGCCCAGATAATGCCCGATGCGAGAGAGGTCGCATCGATGCTGTCGATGAGGCGCGAGAAGAGATAGGGCGCGGCGATGGTGGCCAGCGAGCCCAAGAGGGTGATGACCAGCACCGCAACGAGGATCAGCTTGGCGGTTCTGAGATAGCGCCCGAGGATGGTCTTGAGCGGTGGGGCGATGAGGCTGAGGTCGATGTGCATGCTCGCTCCCGTTCCGCTGGAGGGGCAATGTGTAGCCGAATCACGTGCAGTCTCAAGAGGCAGAGGGCGGCGGATGGCCCAATGTTGGCGATGGGGCTCGGCGCAGGCGGCATCCGCTCATTGCTCGAGGTCTGCGATCAACGCCTTCATCTCTTCGATCTCGCTACGCTGGGCCTCGATGATGCGATTGGCAAGATCGATGGCGCGCGGGTCCGAGAGGTTGGCATTTTCCGATGTCAGGATGGCGATCGAATGATGGGGAATCATGGCGCGCATCCAAGAGACGTCCTCGATGGTCGCCTGCGAGCGGACGAGGTAGAGCGAGCCCGCGAAAACCAAGATGGCGGCGAGGTAGATGCCGATATTGAGAGCGGTGTTCTTGTACATTCCCAGCATGAAGCTGAGCATGATGATGGCCATCGCCGCGCCCATGAGCAGCGCCATATAGGCGCGGGTTTCGCTGAAAAAGATGTGATCGAGCGCGTAGGTGTTGAGGTACATGAGCCCGAACATCACCACGGTCGAGGTGGCGATCATGGCAAAGAAGCGTGCGTAACCGTGCATGGCAGTCTCCCGTTTGTTCGGGCAACGAAGCCTGTTGGTTCGAGTTCCGGGGGAAAACGGGTCGCGTGCTCTCTCCTGCCACTGCTTTAGTGGCGGGAAAGGAGTTTGCCATGGCTGAAATCATCGATGTGGATCACCTCTACGCTTCGCTTGCGGCGCGGGATCGCGCCTTTGCCGGTCAAGCATATGTCGCTGTGAGGTCCACGGGGATATTTTGCACGATGGGATGTCCGTCGCGCACGCCGCTCAAGAAGAACTGCCGGTTCTTCGAGACTGTCGAGGACTGCGTCGCGGCGGGATTTCGGGCCTGCAAGCGGTGCAGGCCCGAGCAATAGATCAGGTGTTGAACTTGAAGAGCATCACGTCGCCGTCCTTGACGACGTATTCCTTGCCTTCATCGCGCGCCTTGCCCGCTTCCTTGGCGGCGACTTCGCCACCCAAGGTCACGAAATCCTCATAGGCGATGGTCTGGGCGCGGATGAAGCCGCGTTCGAAATCGGAGTGGATGACACCGGCCGCCTGGGGGGCCTTGGTGCCCACCGGAATGGTCCAGGCGCGGGCTTCCTTGGGGCCGACGGTGAAATAGGTCTGCAGGTGCAGGAGCTTATAGCCCTCGCGGATCAGCCGGTTAAGGCCGGGTTCGGACAGACCAAGGGAGGAAAGGTAATCGAGGCGGTCGGCATCATCGAGGCCGGCGAGTTCGGCTTCGATCTCGGCGCAGATGATCACCGAGCGGGCGTCCTGCTCCTTGGCGTAAGCCTCGACCTTGGCCGTGTGTTGATTGCCGGTCGCAGCGGCGGCTTCATCGACATTGCAGACGTAAAGAACCGGCTTGGCGGTCAGGAGCTGGAGCTCCTTGAACGCCTTTTCCTCGTCGGGCGCACGTTCGACGAGGCGAGCCGGCTTGCCGTCTTCGAGCAGCGCCTTTGCGCGGTTGACCAGATCGAGGGTGAGCTTGGCATCCTTGTCGTTGGCGCGGATTTTCTTTTCCAGGCCGCCGATGCGCTTTTCGAGGCTTTCAAGGTCTGCCAGCATCAACTCGGTTTCGACAACTTCGGCATCGGCGATGGGATCGACCTTGCCGGCGACGTGGACGATGTCCTCGTTCTCAAAGCAGCGCAGCACATAGGCGATGGCATCGCATTCGCGGATGTTGGCGAGGAACTGATTGCCCAGCCCTTCGCCCTTGGAGGCGCCTTTGACCAATCCGGCGATGTCGACGAAGGAGAGTCGGGTGGGGATCACCTCCTTGGACTTGCCGATCTCGGCGAGCTTGTCGAGCCGCTCGTCGGGGACGGACACTTCACCGACATTGGGTTCGATGGTGCAGAAGGGGAAATTGGCGGCCTGGGCCGCCGCCGTCTGGGTGAGGGCGTTGAAAAGCGTCGATTTGCCGACATTGGGCAGGCCGACGATGCCGCATTTGAAGCCCATGGGGGAACCTCGGAAATGGCGCGGAAAGCGCTGGGGAAATCGTTGCGCACTACCTCGTGCAGAGTGAGCTGGAAGTCAAGAGAAGGCATATGGAAGCGGCCGACAGCCGCAAGGCTTCGGAGATTGATGATGACGGCATGGGGCGATGAACGCCTCGTTCTGTATTTGTTTGTATGAAGCGATCATCGCCCCATGCGTCCGGGATTTTGGGCTTATGGCGGCTTCTCGGGCTGGGGGTTGTTGGGAAGCCACCGTTGCCGATGATTTCCCGCTGCCCCTCCGGGTTTCCCCGGTTCGACGTGGGAGTGATTGGATTGGTGGTCCGTTCACACCTTTTATCCACATCCGGCCATCTGTCCGCTTTGGGCCTTCCCCACGGCGACCCGCGAGGAACCCGAACCGATCCCGCCCAAACGTTCGTAGCGCTTGCGTCCATATGCGCGGGGTCGTGAGGGGGAGTATGGGGGAAGCGCAGGGGGCGGGGATAAGTTTTTTGTGCTTGTTTCAACACCGGCGTCATCCCGGGCGAAGACCCGGGATCCAGTAACCGGCAGCGTTGCGGCTGGGGCTCAAGCGCTGAGTGTACTGGATCCCGGCTCAAGGCCGGGATGACGGTGGGGGTGGGGTGATGGCGGGGAATTAGTTTTGAGGAGGGTGTTTGGTGGAGGCTCAGCGCCCCCTCATCCGACCGCTTCGCGGCCACCTTCTCCCACCAGGGGAGAAGGGTAGCCCCTGGCAGGCTCTCGGGAAAAACATCGGCGCTGTCCCTAAAGCCCCCCTTCTCCCCTGGTGGGAGAAGGGTTGGGGATGAGGGGGGCTCGGCATATCAGCGGCCACCGTGGCGGTTGTTGAGGCTCAGCGCACCCCTCATCCGTCTCGCCCTGCGGGCGATCCACCTTCTCCCTCAAGGGGAGAAGGGTTCCTGAGGAAGCGTTGCGGCTTGGGCTCAGGTGCTGAGTGTACTGGATCCCGGCTCAAGGCCGGGATGACGGTTGGGGGTTGGGGTGATGATGGGGATAAGCAGATGGGCTGCTGGAGACCTCCGCAGTGGAGCGTGGTGAGGGGGCGGAGACGGGGCAGCGTCCTGCCTTCACCCCAACCGTGTCACCCCGGGCTTGACCCGGGGCAAGGTATGCGCGCCATTCTAGGCTCTTGCCATGACGCAAGCTCAGCGCCCCCCTCATCCCCGGCCCTTCTCCCACCAGGGGAGAAGGGGGCTCTTGGGACATGTTCCTGAGAGGAGCCAGGAGCGCTGCGCTTGTGTGTACTCCGTTACCCTTCTCCCCTGGTGGGAGAAGGTGGCCGCGAAGCGGTCGGATGAGGGGGGCTCGGCATATCAGCGGCCACCGTGGCGGTTGTTGAGGCTCAGCGCACCCCTCATCCGTCTCGCCCTGCGGGCGATCCACCTTCTCCGTCAAGGGGAGAAGGGTTCCTGAGGAAGCGTTGCGGCTTGGGCTCAGGTGCTGAGTGTATTGGATCCCGGCTCAAGGCCGGGATGACGGTTGGGGGGTGGGGTGATGATGGGGATAAGCAGATGGGCTGCTGGAGACCTCCGCAATGGAGCGTGGTGAGGGGGGCGGAGACGAGTGGCGCGCATACCTTGCCCCGGGGGCAAGCCCCGGGCCGACACGGTGGGAATGGAGCAAGGGAGAGGGAAACAGGGGCTGAAGAAGGAGGGGAGGAGAGGGGCCAAGGACGGGGTAGGAACCGAACCAGAGTTGTGATGCGCGCACTACAGCATTTCAGCTGTTCTAGACGCGCTTTACCGCCTCAAGGGCCGGGGGGCATAGGTGGTCAGGCGGCAAGGGCGTCGCGGGAATGTTCGCGCTCAGTCCCGCTTGCCGAACAGCTTTTTGAGCATGTCGGCCATTGGGCCGGTTTCGGGCATCTTCGTCTGCGGGCCAGAGGAGCGGGCCTGGCGGATGTGGCTTTGCTGACGGGGCGCGGGTTTTTCCGCTTTCGGTTCGGGTTTTGCCGAAGGAACGGCGAGGGCCAGCTTGTTCATCAGGCCTGCGGAATCGCCCTTGGCGATCATGCCGGCATTTTTGGCGAGGGTTTCGAGCAGCGGTTCGAGCCACTCGTTTTCGGCTTTGTGGAAATTGGACAGCACGTGCGAATGGACGCGGTCCTTGTGGCCGGGGTGGCCGATGCCGAGGCGTATGCGGGTGAAATCCTTACCCAGATGGCTTTCGATCGAGCGCAAGCCGTTGTGGCCGCCATTGCCGCCGCCGGCCTTGATGCGAACCTTGCCGGGGGCGAGGTCGAGCTCGTCATGGATGACGGAGATATCGGCGGGGGAGAGCTTATAGAATTGGGCGGCCTGGGCGACGGAATCGCCCGAACGGTTCATGAAGGTCTGTGGCTTTAACAGCATGACCTTTTCGCCGTCGATCACGCCCTCGGAGACAAGGCCAGAGAATTTTTGGCGGAAGGGCGGGAAAGAGTGCTGGCGGGCGATCTCGTCGGCGGCCAGGAAGCCGATATTGTGCCGGTGAGCGGCATATTCGGCACCGGGATTGCCGAGCCCCACGATCAGGTGCATCGCATCTCTCCGGGAAAGGGAAGGGGCCGGTGGGCCGGCCCCAGCCGATTATTCTTCGTTATCGCCTTCGGCTTCGCTGGCTTCTTCGCTCTCTTCGCCTTCAGAGGCGCGCAGAGCGGACGGGGCCGCGAGAGTGGCGATGGTGAAGTCGCGGTCGGTGATGGTCGGGGCGACGCCCTTGGGCAGGGTCACGGCCGAGATGTGGATCGAATCGCCAACTTCGGTGCCGGTCAGGTCGACCACGAGATATTCGGGGATCTGATCGGCGGGGACGGTCACCTCGACGGTGTGGCGAACGACGTTGAGCACGCCGCCCTTCTTGAGCCCGGGGGACTTTTCCTCGTTCTCGAAGTGGACCGGAACTTCGACCGTCAGGGTCGAATTCTTGCCCACGCGCAGGAAGTCCACATGCACGAGGAAGTCGCGCACGGGTTCAAGCTGGTAATCCTTGGGGATCACGCGGTGCTTTTCGCCGTCCACATCGATCTCGATGACGTGCGAAAGAAAGCCGCCGTCATGAATCTTGCGGAACGTGTCCTTGTAGGACACGGCGATGGAAAGAGGGGCCTTCTTGTCGCCGTAGATAACGGCAGGAACCAGACCTTGACGACGCAGTTCACGAGCGGCCCCCTTGCCCACCCGGTCCCGCACCGAAGCCTTAAGCTCGACGCTCATGGAAATCATCCATTGGTTGGGTGCAGTCTGCAAAACGCAGAATGCGCGCCCGTCCTCCAGGGGTGACGAACGCTTCATGGCGGCGGTCTATATAGGAGAGGCCGGATTTGAGCAAGAGGCAGCGACGCGCGCTCAATCGGCCTCGTCGGCCAGCGGGGCAAGCCCGCGACGATCCATTTCCTCGAGCGCGGCGGCGCGCAGGGTCCTGGCGCGTTCGGTCAACTCGCCATCGGACGCATGATGCACGCGGAAGAGCCGGCTGGTGCCGAACCGCTTGTGCATGTGCACCAGCATGGTGTCCGACCATGTCGGTATTTCATCGAGCAAAGCTTTGAGTTCGCCGTCGGCGGACGAGCGCGGTGCCACCAGCGGGTGACGGATAGGGGGCTTGGTCACTGATATATCCACATACGCAGTGCCCGCAGTCATGGCTGGCTCGCCCCACCGGAATTTCCGTAAAAACAGAAAATGCCGGAGCCAGTCCAAGGTTCCACGTGCAAACGTTGCTTGTGGCTGAGTCGCGCTCATGGGTCAAAACCCCCGCTTCCGGTTAGCTCTTGCTTAACCATGGAGCGTCAGGGATTCTGGGCGCGGGAAACAGCTGGCGCGGCTGCTTAGGAGGCGGTTAAGGCTTCGTTAACCGCTTGAGTCGGTCAGTCGAGCAGGCTCGAGACCGACTGCTCGGACGCGGTGCGGGCGATCGCTTCGCCCAGGAGCGTTGCGATCGAGATGTGACGGATCTTGTCGACCTTGGCGACGGCCTCGGTCATTTCGATGGAGTCGGTGGTCACCAGCTCCTTGAGCCGCGAATTGGCGATGCGCTGGGGCGCTTCGCCCGAGAGCACGCCATGGGTGATATAGGCGGAGACTTCCTTGGCCCCGGCATTGAGCAGGGCCTCGGCGGCGTTGACCAGGGTGCCGCCGGAATCGACGATATCGTCGATCAGAATGCAGGACTGGCCCTCGACGTCGCCGATGATGTTCATCACCTCGGAAACGCCGGCGCGCGGGCGGCGCTTGTCGACGATGGCGAGCTGGGCGCCGATGCGGTTGGCGACGTTACGGGCGCGCAGCACGCCGCCGACATCGGGGGACACGACCATCACTTTGGAGGTGTCGTAATTCTCGGCGATGTCGCGGGTGAGAACCGGAGCCGCATAGAGGTTGTCGGTGGGGATATCGAAAAAGCCCTGGATCTGGGGTGCGTGCAGATCGAGGGTGAGGACGCGGTTGGCACCGGCCTGGGTGATGAGATTGGCGACGAGCTTGGCCGAGATCGGGGTGCGCGAGGCTGATTTGCGATCCTGCCGCGCATAGCCGAAATAAGGCATGACGGCGGTGATGCGGCGGGCCGAGGAGCGGCGCAGCGCATCGATCAGGATCAGGATCTCCATCAGGTGGTCGTTGGCCGGATAGGAGGTCGACTGGAGGATGAAAACATCCTCGCCGCGCACGTTCTCGTGGATTTCGACGAAGATTTCCTTATCGGCGAATTTCTTGACCGATGCGTCGGTGAGGGGAATTTCTAGGTAGTCGGATACGGCCTTGGCCACGGTGAGGTTTGAGTTGCCCGTCACCAGCTTCATGGTCAGCCTCTGTCTGTCGCCCTGACACCCAAGGCCGCCAATGCCCCGAGTTTGTTGGCCGGACGTTTAGCCCCTGGGGAGCCCGACTTCAATATGACTTTTGCATGAAGGCTACGGGGGCGTGACGGTGTTGCCGATCTGCACCCCATTTCGTTCACCCCCGGGCGATCAGCGCGATCTGCCGGCCCGTGCCGATGCCGTTGTGGGTGGCGTAGCGGTGGGAAAAATAGAGGTCTGGATGGGCGTAGGTGCAGGCGCCGACGGCTTCGACCGATTTGAGGCCCAGGGCCTCGGCCTGGTGGCGGACGAGGCCGGGTACGTCGAAATGCGGCTTGGGCCAGCCGTCGGTGACGATGAAGGCGGCGGCCTGGGGGAAATCGTTGCGGATGGTCGTGGCCATCTCCTCGCCGATCTCGTAGTTTTCCGCGGAGATGGCCGGGCCGATTGCTGCGACGATGTTGGAGCGGGTGGCGCCGAGGCTTTCCATCGCCTCGACGGTGCGGGCGAGAATGCCGGAGACGGCGCCCTTCCAGCCCGCATGGGCGGCGCCGATGACGCCCGCTTCTGGGTCGGCGAACAGCACGGGGGCGCAATCGGCGGTGAGGATGCCCAGGGCGATGCCGGGACGGGTGGTGACCAGCGCGTCCGCTTCCGGGCGGGTTTCGGGCGTGAAGGCCTTTTCGACGATGTGAACACCGGTGCCGTGGACCTGCTTGCCCAGCGCCACTTCGATGGGGCCACCCTTGAGCGCCATCACGGCGCGATGGACGTTTTCGACGACGTTGGCGGTATCGTCACCGACGGTGCGCGAGGCGTTGAGCGAGGCGAAATCGCCGTCCGAGACGCCGCCGCGCCGGCCGAAGAAGCCGTGGCGGATGCCGACGATCCGGGTAAGGGTGGGGCTCTGTTCGAAAGGCGGATGCATGTGAGGCTTGGCTTTCCTTGGGGCAGTACGTCACTGCACGGAAAAGCCCGCGGGCCGCAGGCCGGGGCTCGATGCGCACAGGACTTTGAACAGCGTTCCCATCTGATCGGGCGAGGTAAGCCGATCGAAGGCCGTTGCGAGGGAGGCGGCCTTTTCCGGGTTGGCTGTGGCCAGAGCGGAATGGCGCTCGGCCAGTCCCAAGGATGATAGAAACGGACCCTGCTCGGCAAGGGGGTGGACGATCAACCCAGCCATGCGCGCAGCGCGGCCCAAAGCTTGGAAATCCACATGGGCGGTGAGATCGGCCGCGCCGGGCTGGGCCAGCGGATCGACATGGGTATGGCGGGCGAGGGCCTGAAGGGTTTCGCCTGGCTGGGTTTCGGCATGGCCATAGTCGAGCGTAAGGATGGCGCCGCCGCGCGGGGCGATGAGGCGGCAGATCTGGCCCATGAATTGCTGGGCGGCCAGGCCGATTTCGGCCACTTCGCCCTCGTCCGCCGTGGCGAAGGCTTCGCCGATCAGCGCTTCATCATAGGGGGTGGGGGAGAGGCCGAAACTGCGCTTGCCTTGGGAAAGCCCGACGCTGCGCTCGTACCATTTGCCGTTGCGGCGCACGAACTGGCGGATGGGGAGGGCGTCGAAGAACTCGTTGGCGATCACGACCAGAGGCGCGCTGCCGATCGTCTCCACCTCGTCGATCCATTCGGGGGCATAGGCGGCGAGCCGATCGCGCTGCATTGCGATGAGCACGGGGTTGGTTTCGTAGAGCTTGAGATCGAGGGCGGCGGCAAAGCCGGTGGCGCGGGTGGCGACGCGCAGGGCGTCGGCCATGAGCGTACCACGGCCGGGGCCGAGTTCGAGCAGGGTGAACTTTTCGGGGGCGCCCATCTGGAAATAGAGATCGGCAATCCATGCGCCGATCATTTCGCCGAAGGTCTGGCTGATTTCCGGGGCGGTGATGAAATCCCCCTTTACCCCCAGCGGGTCGGCCTTGCGGTAATAGCCGCGCGTGGGGTGCGTGAGGCACAGCCCCATATAGGTGGCCAGCGACATGGGGCCGTTCTGGCGGATCTGCATGTCGATCAGATCGCCAAGGGAAAGGCCCTGCTCAGGCATGGCGGCGGTGCGATTGGGCCCAGGCCACGAGAGCGATGCCGCCGATCACCAGCGGTACCGAAAGCACCATGCCCATGGTGAGCCAGCCAAAGGCGAGATAGCCGATATGGCTGTCGGGCAGCCGGAAGAACTCGACGAAAATGCGCGAAAGGCCATAGCCGATGCAGAAGATGCCGGCGGCGGTGCCGGGCTGGCGCAGGACGAGCTTGATATGGGTGAAATAGCGGATGACCAGGAACAGGACGATGCCCTCGAGAATGCCCTCGTAGAGCTGGCTGGGATGGCGCGGCAGCTCGCCCGCGCCGGGAAAAATCACGCCCCAGGGCATTGTGGTGACCGAGCCATAGAGTTCGGCGTTGATGAAATTTGCCACCCGGCCGAGGAACAGGCCGATGGTGGCGCAGCAGGCCAGAAGGTCGAGGCCGGAGAGGATGTTGGCCCCTTTGCGGCGCAGATAGATCGCCATGGCCAGTGCCAGGCCGATGGCGCCGCCGTGAAAGCTCATGCCGCCGTCCCAGAGCGCGATGATCTGGGCGGGATTGGCGGCAAAGGTGAGCGGATCATAGAATAGCACATAGCCCAGCCGGCCGCCGACGATGATGCCGATCACGATCCAGAAGGTGAAATCGAACAATTCGTCCGGCGTCATGGGCGGCGTGCCCTTGGCCCAGAGCGATTTGCGCCTGAGGATCAGCATGCCATAACCCACGCCCAGGGCGATACCCGCGAGATAGGCGAGCGCGTACCAGCGGATGACGATGGGGCCGATGGCGAAGGCGACGGGATCGATTGCAGGGAATGGCACGTTATCGCTCTTGGACGAAGGAAGGGCGAGCGGACCATGCCGTCCGGGCCGGCTCTGGTCAAGCGGGCCCGGAGGTCCTACATAGTCGTGAACGGACCAATCCGAGCCAAGAGGATTTCGAGCGATGTCGCAGGGACAAAAGTTTTTCGACGATCTGGGGCGGTTGATCAACGATGCCGCCTCGATGGCCGATGGCGCGCGCCGCGAGGCGGAAACCGCGTTCAGAGGGCAACTCGAGAGGGTCGTCAACGACCTCAACCTCGTCAAACGCGAGGATTATGACGCCCTGCGGGAGCTGGTGACTATTCAGGGCGAAGAGATCGAGGCGCTGCGGCGCGAACTCGACGCCTTCAAGCGCCGCAAGAAGACCGACTGATCCGGGATGCGGGTCGCTGTCATTTCTGACGTGCACGGCAATGCGCTGGCGCTCGAAGCGGTGCTGGCCGATATCGAGCGGCACGACGTCGATAAAATCCTCAATCTCGGGGATCATTTCGCCGGCCCATTGGAGCCGGCCAAGGTGGCATCGATGCTCTCCGAACTCGAGATGGTGGCGATCCGAGGCAATACCGACCGCTATCTGCTTGATGCGGACCCCAAATATCTCGACGAGCACGACAAGGCGACGCTCAGGTCGCTGGCGGGCGATGCCTTGGATTGGCTCGGGTCGTTGCCTGAAACCGAGGTGTTCGAGGATGCGATCTTTCTTTCGCATGGCTCGCCCAATTCCGATGAAATCTATTGGCTGGACCGCAAGGACAAAAAGACCGGGTTCCGGGCAGCGACGCACGAAGAGATCGAAGCGGAACTGCCAGCCGAGCGGCTGCCGGTCTATTGCTGCGGCCATACCCATGTGGCCCGCGTGGTGACGCTCGGAGACGGCACGATCGTCTTCAATCCCGGAAGCGTTGGTCGTCCATCCTTTACGATGAGCGACCCTGAATCGGCCGGGCGGGTTTCGCCGGCCGCGGCTTATGCGATCGTCGAGACATCGGCTGGCAAATGGCACGTCAATTTGCGTCAGGTTGCCTATGACAACATGGCGGCGGCCGCCATCGCGCGGGCTCACGGGAGCGAGAAATGGGCGCGCGACCTGGAGCATGGGCGGCAGCGGTGACGCTGGGCTGAAACGCCGGTTCCGAAGTTTGCCGCAAGCTCAGCGCCCCCCTCATCCGACCGCTTCGCGGCCACCTTCTCCCACCAGGGGAGAAGGGGAGCTGGAGCGGCGTTTCGGCAAGACCTTCGACGCCATCAAGAGAGCCCTTCTCTTCCCTTGAGGAAGGCTCGGGGTGAGGGATGCGCTGAGTTTCAACGGCAACGAGGTGTCTGCGGAAACTCAGCGCACCCCTCATCTGTCTCGGACCTGACGGTCCGATCCACCTTCTTCCACCAGGGGAGAAGGTAGCTGGAGCGGCGTTTTCGGCAAGACCTTTGACGCCATCAAGAGAGCCCTTCTCTTCCCTTGAGGAAGGCTCGGGGTGAGGGGTGCGCTGAGTTTCAACGGCAACGAGGTGTCTGCGGAAACTCAGCGCACCCCTCATCCGTCTCGGACCTGGCGGTCCGATCCACCTTCTCCCTCAAGGGGAGAAGGGGCTCGGGGGCAGCGTTTGGATGTTTCTCGGGGGCCGAAAGGTGAGTTTCCCTCTCCCCTGGTGAGAGAGGCGCCGATGTAGCGGAAGCTCTGGCGTCGGGGTTCCTGGCAAGCCATTGTGCAGCCGGGAAATTCGTCGTTCACAGGCCTGTGGATTGGGGCTTTCGTTAAGACCCCGTTAACCACGTTGCTCCGATCATCCACAAGAGAATTCCGGTTTTCCGCCCGCGTTTCTGGGTGTGTCCGGCGGCCCCGGTGTAGAGTCAAATCAACGACGATTCGTACATCCTGGGTTCCGGTCTGGCCGGTTCGGTTGTGCCGCGTAGTGCGTCCGACATCCTGTCTGGCGCAGCATCTTCGAACAAACGCAACGAGCGTGCGGAGCCAGCCATGTCTCTCCTTGAATTGGAACTGGATCGGACCATCCACCCGGTGGATATCATCGAGCATATCGCCGCGATCAACGACTGGTCGTTCGAGCGGCAGGATGCCGATGAGATTTCCATCTCCGTCAAGGGCGGGTGGAGCGACTACCACGTCTCGTTCAACTGGATGGAGGAAATGGAATCCCTCCATCTGGCATGCGCGTTCGACCTCAAGGTGCCCGAAGCGCGGCGGGGGGAGATCAAGCAGTTGATCTCGCTCATCAACGAACAGCTCTGGATCGGCCATTTCGACATCTGGAACAAGGAAGGCGTGGTGCTATTCCGCAACTCGCACCTGCTGTCGGGCGGGGCCGAGGTGTCTCCGCAGCAATGCGAAGCGCTGCTGCGTTCGGCGACCGAAAGCTGCGACCTTTATTACCAGGCATTCCAGTTCGTGGTTTGGGCCGGCAAATCGGCGGCGGACGCGCTGGCCGAGGTGATGTTCGAAACCGTGGGTGAGGCATGACTCTCGCCGATGCGGGGTCCGTGCTGCTGGTCGGCGCGGGCAAGATGGGCATGGCCATGGCGGCTGGCTGGGTGCGCGCGGGGCTTCCGGGCGCATCGCTGACGCTCGTCGACCCGCAACCGCATGAGAGTGTCGCTGCCTTTGCCGCCGAACACGGGGCGCGGCTCATCGACACGGTTCCCGGTGAAACGCCGCATGTTGTCGTGCTTGCGGTCAAGCCGCAGATGATGGCTACGGTCCTTGAAGCGGTGCGGCCGGCAGTGGGCGCCGATACGCTGGTGCTTTCGGTTGCCGCCGGGATTTCATCCGGCAAGCTCGTGGAGGGATTGGGTACCGACAGGGTGGTGCGCACCATGCCCAATACGCCGGCCCAGATCGGCAAGGGGATTTCGGGGGCGTTTGCCGGCGGCACCGTGACGGACGCGGACCGGGGCCTGGCTGGTGCCTTGCTTGCGGCGGCAGGCGAGGTGGTCTGGGTCGAGGACGAGGCGCTGATCGATGCGGTGACGGCGGTTTCGGGGTCGGGACCGGCTTATGTCTTCCATCTTGTCGAGGCCATGGCCGCAGCCGGAGAGGCGCAGGGGCTTCCGTCCGAGACGGCGATGGCGCTGGCGCGGCAGACGGTGATCGGGGCCGCGGCGCTGATGGAGGCGGATGAAAGCTCGGCCGAACAATTGCGCAAGAACGTCACTTCGCCCAACGGCACCACGCAGGCGGCACTCGATGTGCTGATGGGGCCGGACGGACTGGCGGCGCTGATGGCGCGCGCGGTGGACGCGGCGCGCAAGAGAAGCGAAGAACTGGGACGATGAGCGAAACGATTTCCTTTGACGATTTCCTTAAGGTCGATATCCGCACGGGGACGGTCATCGAGGCGCGGCCCTTTCCGGAGGCGCGCAAGCCGGCGATCATCCTGATCATCGATTTCGGGTCTGAAATCGGGATCAAGAAATCCTCGGCGCAGATTACCGTTCACTATTCGCCCGACGAACTTGTGGGGCGGCAGGTGATGGCGGTCGTTAATTTCCCGCCGCGCCAGATCGGACCGTTGCGCTCGGAAGTGCTGACCCTTGGGTTTGAGGACGAGGTTGGCGCCATCGTTCTGGCGGCGATCGACAAGCCCGTGCCCAACGGTCGCAAACTTATGTGAATGGGGCAAAGAAGGTTTTTCCTGTTGCCCAAGGGGTGCTTATCCTGTTCCGGACCGTCGCCTTTGACGCTCGCGAATACGCAAAAGTGGTTTCCACTTTGCCTGCAAGCGCTCTATAGGTGACCGAAACGAAAACCGGACGGTGCATGTGACCAAGCTGGACGTTTCTACCCCTGAGCGCGAGCCTCGGCTGCTCGGTTCCAATCGCTCGGCGCTCGTGCCGCCCCTGTCGCTGGCACGATGGCTGGTCATTCTGATCCTTCTTGCCTGCGTCTATTTCTTCCACGGTTTCCTGGCGCCGGTGCTCGCCGCGCTGATTATCGGGTTCGCGAGCTGGCCGATCTATCGCCGGGTACTGGGCGGAGTGGGCGGCAACCGGACGCTGGCCGCCTCGATCATGATCGCGGTGATCGTGCTGTTCATCCTCGTCCCGATCCTGATGGCGCTTTCCTACGCCACCAACGAGGCGCGGCAGCTCATAAGCTGGATCATGGCGACCAACGCCAATGGCGCTGCCGCTCCGAGCTGGTTCGCGACCCTGCCGCTGGTGGGCGAATGGGCAACCGAGCAGTGGGATCTCTATGTCGGGGCGCCCGGCGCGCTGGGCCAATATGTGACGGTGATCGGTGGGGCCAATGTCTACAACATCTACCAGACGATCCTCGCCACTGGCGGCACGATCTTCGACCTGGCGCTGAACCTGTTGTTCATGCTGATCGCGCTGTTGTTCGTCTATCGCGACGGCGCGAGCCTTTCGGCCCAGCTCGACAAGTTCGGCGAACGCATCCTGCCGGTGCGCTGGCAGCGGCTTTCCCGTGTGGTGCCGGCGACGATCTCCTCGACGGTCACCGGCATGACGATCATCGCGATCGGCGAGGGGATCGTTTTGGGCATCGCCTATTGGCTGGCGGGCGCGCCTTCGCCGGTATTGCTGGGGGTGATTACCGGCGTTGCGGCCATGATCCCCGGCGGGGCGCCGCTCTCGTTCACCCTGGTGTCGATCTATCTGGTGGCCAGCGGCTCGATCGTCGAGGGGCTGGCGCTGTTCGTCTGGGGCTCGGTGGAACTGTTCATCGTCGACAAGACGCTGCGCCCCAAGCTGGTGGGCGGGCCGATCAAACTGCCGTTCCTGCCGACGTTTTTCGGCCTGATCGGCGGGGTCAAGACAATGGGCTTTGTCGGCCTGTTCGTCGGCCCGGTGCTGATGGCGCTGCTGGTTTCGATGTGGCGCGAATGGGTGCGCGATCTCGAACAATCCGCAGCGGACGGCGAGGGCGGAGGTATTGCCGTTCCTGCCGCCCCGCAGCCGGTATCAGGCCAGCCCAGCCGCGAGCAGGCCCAGAAGGAGCACGCCTAGCACGATCCGGTAGATCACGAAGGGCGTGTAGGACTGGCGCTGCAGCCACTGCATGAGCAGGGCGATGCTGGCCAGTGCGGCAAAGAAGGCAAGCACCCCGCCGAAAATGGCATCGCCCGTGACCTCGGCATTTCCGGCCTTGTAGAGATCGTAGCCGGCCAGAACCCCGGCGCCCAGGATCGTGGGGATCGAGAGCAGCATGGCGAGCCGCGCGGAAAGCGGGCGGTCCAGACCGACATAGCGGCCGGCCGTCATGCAGATGCCCGAGCGCGAGACGCCGGGGATGATCGAGATGCACTGGGCGAGCCCCACGATCATCGCGTTGCGCAGGGAAAGCCTCTCGAGATCGCCGGACCGTTCGGGGCGTCGGTCGGCGAACCAGAGCAGAACGCCGAAAATCAGCGTCGTCCAGGCGATGATGGGCAGGTTGCGGCCGGATTCGGTGATGAGGTCCTTGGCGAGGAAGGCGACGACCACGATGGGAAGCGAGGCGGCGATGACGACGGCCAGGGTGCGAAAGCGCGGGCCGGCCTTGCCGGTAATTCCGTCGATCAGCCCCATCGCCAGCATGAGCACGTCGCGCCAGAAATAGACGATCACCGCGCCGAGCGAGCCCACATGCAGGGCGATATCGAGCGCAAGCTCCTCGGCGGGAGTCATTGTCGAGGTGGCGATGCCCAGCAAATCCATCAGCCAGCGGCCAAGGATCAAATGGGCCGAGGAACTGATGGGCAGGAACTCGGTGATGCCCTGCACGAGGGCAAGGAAAGCCGTGCTGAAGAAATCCACTTGGGGAAAGTCCTGATTATTGGTCGACGAGGCGCAGAGTGCGCAGGAGTTGCTGGTCGCCGCGTTCGGTCATTTCGGCAAAGAAATGCCGCACGCAATCGCGGGTGTGCTCGGGGAGCGCCGAAAAGGCGGCCTCGATGCGGCGGGCCTGGGTGGCCGAAAGCACCTCGAAGAAATCGCGGCCCTTTTCGGTGGGGAACAGCAGGCGCTGACGGCGGTCGGTCTCTCCATGACGCTGGGCGACATAGCCGCTATCGATCAACTGGCGCAGGACGCGGGCCAGGCTCTGCTTGGTGATGCGCAGGATATCGAGCAGGTCGGCAACCGTCATGCCGGGCCGCAGATTGACGAAATAGATCACCCGGTGATGGGCGCGCCCAAAGCCCTGCATCTCGAGCAGCGCATCGGCGTCGCGCACGAAATCACGATAGGCGAAGAAGAACAGCCCCATGATATCGATCGGCATTTCGGGGAAATCGTAGATCGCGGAATTTATGTCAGCCTTATTGACATTTATCGGTTGCGCTGGCATCGTCCTTCCAACATCTTTGCCGTTTAACGACTTATCACAGAGCCGCTATGGTTTGCCAAGTGGCGAGAGATTGGCGCATTATAGGGCAAAGTGCATCGAGATGATGTGCCACTTGAGACGAAGCGAATAATCGGGAGATTAAAATGGCCACCGTGCCAATGGATCAGCGAGAGGGATGGATCTGGTACAATGGGGAGATGGTCCCCTGGAAGGATGCCAAGCTCCACGTCCTCACCCACGGGCTGCACTATGCCAGCAGCGTATTCGAGGGGCAGCGCGCCTATGGCGGTGAGGTGTTCAAGCTGCGCGAGCACACCGAGCGGCTGATCTTTTCGGCCAAGACGCTCGATTTCACCATTCCCTATTCCGCCGACGAGATCGACGAGGCCTGCCGGCAGGTGCTCGGAAAGAACAATCTCGTCGATGCCTATATGCGCCCTGTCGCCTGGCGCGGGTCGGAAACCATTTCCGTTCCGGCGCGCGACAACAAGGTGCATGTGGCGATCGCGGCCTGGGTGTGGCCGAGCTATTTCTCGACCGAAGAGCGGCTCAAGGGCATTCGCCTGAACTGGGCGCCCTGGAAGCGTCCTTCGCCCGAAACCATTCCGTGCAAGGCCAAGGCGGCGGGTCTTTACATGATCTGCACGCTCTCCAAGCACGCGGCGATGGATGCCGGCTATGCGGACGCGCTGATGCTCGACTATCGCGGCTATGTGGCCGAGGCGACGGGCGCCAACGTGTTCTTCGTCAAGGGCAAGGAAATCACCACGCCCACGCCTGACTGCTTCCTCGACGGCATCACGCGCCGCACGGTGATCGCATTGGCCAAGGCCAATGGCTATACGGTGACCGAGCGGCACATCAAGCCCGAGGAGCTGAGCCAGTTCGACGAGTGCTTCCTCACCGGCACGGCTGCGGAAGTGACGCCGGTGGCCGAGGTCGGCGAATATAAGTTCACGCCGGCAGAGGCCTGCCGCACTCTGGTCGAGGCCTATATGAGCGAAGTTCAGCCCAAGAAGGCTGCGGCGGAATAAAAAGCCGCACTATGGGCGAGTTTGGAAGGCCGGGGATAAGTCCCCGGCCTTTTTTGTCGTGGTCGATGGCAGTGCGGTGCCGAGGCTGCGTCCACTCACTCCCAACGCGCGGCGGCCGTGTCGTCGCTTTCCTTGGCGTCGACCCAGCGGACCCCTGTTGTGCTTTCTTCTTTTTTCCAGAACGGAGCGTTGGTCTTCAATGTATCCATGATGAAGTTTGCGCCATCGAACGCCGCCTGGCGGTGGGGGGCCAGGGTCATGACCTGGACAATCGGCTCGCCAGGGTAGAGCGTCCCAAAGCGGTGGGTGATGTCGGCTGCAAGAAGATCGAAGCGGGCGATGGCTCGGTCGCGCAGGGTTTCGAGCTGGCGCTGGGCGAGGGCGGGGTAGTGCTCGAGGGTCATCGAGACGATGGGATCGTCAGGAGTGGAGCGCACGAGGCCGGTAAAGGTGACTGCGGCGCCGGCACCATCGGCGGCCTTGAGGAAGGCGTTGGTAAGGGCGCCGGGATCGAATGGTTCGGACTGGAGGGTGACGGCCATTTCAGCCTCCGGTCATCGGGGGGAAGAGGGCGATGGTGCGCGCGCCGGCGAGCGGGGTGTCGTGATCGACGAGTTCGTCGTCGATGGCGGCGCGGATGAGCTTGCGGTTGGTGGTGGCCAGGGCAAAGCCTTCGTCTCGTTCGGCGAGCCAATCGATGAGGTCGGCAATGGTCGCGACATCGGAAGGCGGGGTCACATCGTCATCATCGCGCCCGAGGCGTTCGCGCAGCCATGCGAAATACATCACCCTCATGGCAAGTCGTCCTCATTGGCGCGGAAATGCGTGGAGACGCCCTGCCAATATTGCCAGCCGGTGATGGCCGTGAGGATGGCGGCGAGCCAGAGGAGAATATCGCTCAACTCTCGCATGCCGGGGATCAGCGGTTCGGCAATGACCACGGCAAGGGCCACGAGCTGCACGGTAGTCTTGTATTTGGCGAGTTTGGAGACCGGAACGACGATCTTTTCGGTGCCCATGAATTCGCGCATGCCCGAGACGAAGATTTCGCGCAGCAGGATGATCGTGGCGGGGACGAGGTCCCAGGCGCCGAAGCTGCCATCGAAGCAGAAAACGAGCAGCAAGGCGCCGACCAGGAGCTTGTCGGCGATGGGATCGAGCATGCGGCCGATGGCGGAGACCGTGCCGTATTTGCGGGCCAAAGCGCCATCGTAATAATCGGTGATGGCGGCGGCGATATAGAGCAGCAGGGCAAGCCAGCGCAGGACCGCATTGTCGGCCAGCAGAAACAGCATGATCACCGGAATGGCGGCGATGCGCGCATAGGTGAGATAGTTGGGCAGCTTGGCCATATCGAAGCGGGTTTCGGTCATGCGGCTCTTTCGGTTCTTGTTGAAGCGGGCCTAGCCCGCTCGTCGGCGTTGCCGGCGGCACCCCTCATCCGACCCGGCTTCGCCGGGCCACCTTCTCCCTCAAGGGGAGAAGGGTAAAGGGGAAACGCTGAAGTATAAGGTTCCTACTCATCTCTGGTTGAAGTGATCGTAGATCAATTGCGCCATGGCGGTCGAGATGCCGGGGAGATTGGCGAGGTCGGCGACCGAGGCACGCGAGACGGCCTTGGCGGAGCCGAAATGGTTGAGCAGCGCGCGCTTGCGGGTGGGGCCAATGCCTTCGATCTCGTCGAGCGGGTTTTTCACCATCTCCTTCTTGCGCCGCGCGCGGTGGGTGCCGATGGCGAAGCGGTGGGCTTCGTCGCGCAGGCGTTGGACATAGTAGAGCACCGGATCGCGCGCCGGCAGCATGAAAGGCTCACGCCCTTCCATGAAGAAAGTCTCGCGCCCGGCATTGCGTTCCTCGCCCTTGGCGATGCCGATGACGGTGACATCGCGTGGCAGGTTCATTTCGGCCAGCACCGCCTTGACGGCATTGGTCTGGCCGGCGCCGCCATCGATCAAGAGCACATCGGGCCAATCCGGCATGCCCGTTGTGTCATCCTCGGCCTCGGGATCGCTTTCGGCGGCGAGGCGCGTAAAGCGGCGGGTCAGAACCTCGCGCATCATGCCGAAATCATCGCCGGGGGTGAGCTCTTTGTTTTTGATATTGAACGTGCGGTAATGCTTTTTCGACAGGCCCTCGACCCCTGCGACGATCATGGCGCCCACGGCGTTGGTGCCCTGGATATGGGAGTTGTCATAGACCTCGATGCGGCGGGGCGTTTCGTCAAGGCCAAAGGTATCGGCCATGGCTTCGAGCAGCTTGCGCTGGCTGGCGGAATCCGAGAGATGCCGGCCCAAAGCCTCGCGGGCATTGGTCAGCGCGTGCTCGACAAGCGCGCGCTTTTCGCCGCGGCGCGGCGTCTCGATCTTGACGGCGCGCTCGGCACGGGTCGAGAGCGCCTCGCGCAGCACGTCGGCTTCCGCCAACTCCTCGCAGAGGAGGACGAGCCTGGGCGGGGTTCGGTTTTCGTAAAACTGAGCGACGAAGGCTTCGAGCACTTCGGCATTGCCGATCGCCTCGTCGGCGCGCGGATAGAAGGCGTAATTGCCCCAGTTCTGGTGCGCACGATAGAAGAACACCTGCACGCAGAAATTGCCCGCCTCGTTGTGGATGGCAAAGACGTCGGCCTCGGCGACGCTCTGGGCGTTCATGCCGCCGGTACCCTGGACGAGGGCGAGGGCGCTGAGGCGATCGCGCAGCATGGCTGCGCGCTCGAAATCGAGCGCTTCGGCGGCCTGGTTCATCTCGGCTTGCAGATGGTCCTGAACCGCCTTGGTTTTGCCCGAGAGGAAATCGCGGGCCTCATTGACCAGCGCGTTGTAGTCCGGAATGGAGATCACCCCGGTGCAGGGGGCGGCGCAGCGCTTGATCTGGTGTTGCAGGCAGGGGCGGGTGCGGCCAGCATAAAAGCTGTCCGAGCAATTGCGCAGGAGGAAGGCTTTCTGCAGCGCGGTGATGGTGCGGCTGACGGCGACCGCCGAGGCGAAGGGGCCGAAATAATGACCTTTGCGGCGGCGGGTGCCGCGATGCTTGGTGAGCTCGGGCGCCTCATGATCGGTGGTGATCAAGATGTAGGGAAACGTCTTATCGTCGCGCAGCAGCACGTTGAAGCGCGGGCGCAGACGCTTGATCATGTTGGCTTCGAGCAGAAGCGCGGCGGCCTCGGTCTCGGTGCGCACGAACTCCATCGAGCGCGTGGAGGAGATCATCTTGTTGATGCGGACCGAGTTGCCTTCGTAGCGGGTGTAGTTGGTGACCCGGGCCTTGAGGTTGCGCGCCTTGCCCACATAAATGACGTCGCCCTTTTCATCGAGCATGCGATAGACGCCTGCGCCGGTGGGCAGGGTCTTGACGAAGCGCTTGATGATTTCGGGGCCGGTGAGGTCGGTGTCGGTCATTGCTGTCGCGGGGTGGGAGCGTTGCGGTCGCTCCATTCGAGGTGTTCGCCGCCGTCGAGCGCCAGCATCTGACCGGTCATCGAGGGGAGGTTCAGAATAGCGATCACGCCCTTGGCGATCTCGTCGGGATCGGCGCCGGTTTGCAGCGGCAAGCGCTGGCGCGAGGCTTTGAACTCGGCCTCGGATTGGCGCGAATTGGCGAGGGTGGGGCCGGGACCAAGGGCGTTCACACGGATGCGCGGCGCCAAGGACTGGGCGAGAGTGCGGGTGGCCGTCCAGAGCAGGGATTTCGAGAGCGTATAGGAGAAGTAATCGGGCGAAAGCGAAAGGACGCGCTCGTCGATGATGTTGACGATGTTGCCCTGCGCGCCATCGGCGAGCTGAGCGGCGAAGTCGCGGGCGAGGAAAACCGGGGCTTCGGCGTGGATGGCCATGTGCAGGTCCCAGAGGTCTTCGTGCAGCGTATCTGCACTGTCGGGCTCGAAGACCGAGGCGTTGTTGACGAGCAGGCTGAGCGGGCCGAAGGGCTCGGCTGCGGCGGAGATCAGGCCCATGCGGTCCTCGCGCCGGGCAAGATCGGCGCGGACGATTGCTGCGCGTCCGCCATCGGCACCAATTGCATCTGCCAGGCGCTCGGCCTTTTCGCCGGAGGAACGGTAGTGGATGACGACGGCATATCCCTCCGCGGCCAGGCGCGTGGCAATGGCGGCGCCGATCCGGTCGGCGGCTCCGGTAATCAGCGCGGCGGGCATGTGGTCGTTTCCGTTCCGATAACGGTCATCGGTGTTCATCATTCTCCGAGATAGGCAGAACCGGCCGGCAACGCAATGGCCCCGCCTATCGACCAAATTCCGTGTGCTTACAGCGAATCAAAGATTGGAGTAGGCTCACTGTGTGGGGAGGTGCAATCTAGCACCTTGATTGCGAGAGGGGATATCATGGAAGCAATCGTCTCTATCATCATCCAACTGGTGGCAGGAGCCATCGGCGGTAACGGAATTGGTGCAGCGGCCAAGAATATGAGCCTGGGCACCACGGGCAACACCATCGCGGGTGCAATCGGCGGTGTGGCGGGAACCTGGTTGGCTACGCTCATCCCGGGACTGGCTGAAATGCTCTCCGGTGCGGGCGGGCTTGAAGCCGGCGCGTTGGTGGGTCAGGGCGTTTCGGGCCTCGTCGGTGGCGGTATTCTGACGGCCATCGCCGGAGCCGTGAAAAAGGCCACGGCAAGCTAAGATTCGCAACGAACTTTTTGGGCTGGCCCGGACGGTTGCGTCTGGGCCACTTGTTTTTCGCTTTACTTCGGTGCAGGCCGCATGTCGTCCCAGCCCTCCTCGAGCCAAGCCGGGCCGACGGCCAGTGTTGCCAAGGGCGTAGCCTTCCTTCTGGCGGCCACGCTGATCTTTGGCGTGCAGGACGTCGCGTCCAAAATTCTGGTGGCGACGTATTCGCCGTTCCAGGTGGTGATGATCCGCTATTGGGCATTTTTTGCGCTGGCCGTGTGGCTGGTGATGCGCAATTCGAATCTCAAGCGGGCCTTCGTGTCGCGTGCGGTGGGCTGGCAGATCGCCCGGGGGGTGCTGCTGGTCGTCGATATCTGGTTTTTCGCCGAAGCGCTGAAGACGGTGCCGCTGGGAGATATCGGGGCGATCAATATGGTCTATCCGCTGCTGGTGACGGTGTTTGCCATTCCGCTGCTCGGGGAGCGGGTGGGGGTGTTTCGGATGACGGCCGTGGTGGCGGGGTTTCTGGGGGCTATGCTGATCATCCGGCCGGGGTTCATCACCGTCGAGATCGGGGTGATCTATGCGCTGCTCAGTTCGGCGTTCTATGCGCTGTACCTGGTTCTGACGCGGAAGGTGAGCCAGCTCGATACGACGACGACATCGCTGTTCTACGTCGCGGTGGTGGGGCTGGTGCTGACGAGTGCGGTGGGGGTGTTTTTCTGGCGGCCGATGGCGGTGGGGGATTGGTGGCTGATGGCGGTGCTGTGCCTGACGATGTGCGGGGGGCACGGGCTGGTGATGGTGTCGCTGCGCTATGCGCCGGCGAGCGTGCTGCAGCCGTTCAACTATTTCTCGCTGCCCTGGGCGATCACGCTGGGGTTTTTGGTGTTCGGGACGATGATCGACGGGTTTGCGCTGGCGGGGGCGCTGGTGATCGTGGCGGCGGGGCTGGTGGTGATGTGGCGCGAGCGCCAGCTTGCGGTCAAGCGCCCGCTGATGCGGGGGAGCGCTACCGCCGCACCAGGCCAATCCCCCAGATCAGAAGGCCGGCGGTAAAGCAGACGGCGCCGGGCGGGGCGACCGAGACACTCAACAGCGCGGGGATCAGCGCGGGCGTCGATGGCAGGAAGATCGCCATGAATGCCGCAGGCAGCAGGCCGATCGCCAGGAGCAGGGCTCCAAGCTGAAGGAAGGCCAAGCCCCAGCGTTGCAGGCTCATTTGAGGCCCAGGACGGCACCGCCCAGGTAAACGAGCACGCCGGCAGAAATGAGGGCGAGAGGGGCGAGGGCGAGGATCGAGAGGACCCAGCCGGAGCCGGCGGGCAGGTGCATGCCGGAAGAGGACATGCCCGAAGCAATGGCGCGTTCGAGGGCCACCGAGCCGATGCCGGCGAGCATGAGACCGGAGGAAAGCTTGACGTAGGATTTCATATGCAGGCCCTCGGACAAGATTGAGTGGCTAGCATATTGTGTCGAGGTGGTGGCAAGACAATGCGGCCGGAGCGAAAAAACGCTCCGACCGTATCGGTTTTTGCTTAACTGTCGCCGATGCAGAAATAGCCGTTGGGACCGTTGAAGCACACCTCGCTGTTGCCCGGAGGCCGGGGACGCCAATCATCGTCGTCCCAATGGGGCGGGCGCGGGTGACCCCAATGCGGAGGCCGCGGGTAGTTGCCCCAGTGCGGCGGACGGGGCGGGTTGACCCAGTGCGGGGGCTGCGGGCGCGGCGGGTTCGGACGCCAGCCGCCAGCCTCGGCGAGGTAGCGCTGAGAGGTCCAGCCATTGCCGTTCCAGCCCAGATCGAGGAAACACCAGCCGGAACGGCAGTATTCCACATCGACCACTTCACCGCGCTGGAGCACTTCGACCACGCGGAAATTGGTGCCGGGGCCGGAGCGCACGTTGACGGAGGTCGTCGCGACGGCTTCCCAGGCGAATGCGCCGGCAGACATCGCCGCGACCATCAAGGCGGCGAGGCCGCCCTTTATTGCAGTTTTTCCAAGAGCCATTTCGACTTCTCCCATCGAGTTAGCTGGCAGGTTTTCGCCTGCCTTGGGACGCATTTAACGATTTGCCACCTGAACCCACGCTGAATGAGGTGTTTATTTTGTCTCACGGGCCGCACCGTTCGCAGCATGCCGCGCCAGGACCGCGCTATACCGCGCGTTGCCCGGCCGTCGCGCATAGCGCTCCCGGCGTTCGTCGCTGTCAAAGCTCCACCGGAGCTTTAACTTCGGCTGCGCCGAACCGCTTCTCACCCTCCGACGGGGCGCGCGAAACGTCGCGCGGGGTCCTCGCTTCGCTCGTCCATTCGGACGGTTTCCACCTCATCATGCGTTTCCATAACGGTTGGTCGCCAGCATTATTCCCCTCACATCCGCGTCTTGCCGGATTCGCCCATGTCCGGGCCCTTGCCGGTGGCGGCGGCGAAGGCGAGTTTGGCCATGGCGACGGGGCCGTTGGGGCCGTCCCATAGTTCGCCGCGCGAGGGTTTTACGGTCAGGAGGCGGATGGAGGGATCGTTCTCGTCTTCCCACCAGGCCTTGGCGAAATCGTTCCAGATGTCCTTGATCTTGGCGCGGTCGTTGGTGACGGTGGCCTCGCCGGCGATCACCACGTAATTGTTGGCGCCCTTGTCCACGAAGGCGCAGGAGACTTCGGGGAACCGCGCGATCTCATCGTTCTTGTGGCCGGATTGATCGACGAGGAAATAGACGGCGTGCGCGTCGCGATCGAGGGTGGCCGCGAGCGGGCGCGAATGCTGCTCGGAGCCCGACCAGGTGGTGAGCATGCAGATGCGGATATCGCCGGCGAGCTTCCAGATCTTGTCCTCGGTCTCGGCGGGGGAGAGGCGGTCGGCGTGTTCCGTGGTCATATGTCGTCTCCGGGGTTTGGGGTTCGGGAGGGAAACGGTTGGCAGGGCAGAGCGGTTGCGTGTGGAACCACCTCCAGCGCCGTGGCCCTCACCCGCCTGCCGGCCACCCTCTCCCCGGAGGGGCGAGGGTTAAGTGTGCGGCGCGGCTGGAGACACAAGGCGCGCTGAAGCATCCGATGGCCGGGGGCCTCGGAGGGTGATTGGACGGCATGGGGCGATGAGCGCTCCGCATGGTTTTATGTATATGAAGCGGTCATCGCCCCACGCGACCGGGGTTTTTGGCTTATGGCGGCTTCTCGGGCTGGGGGTTGTTGAGAGGTTTTAGTGGGTCGGTTGGTCGAACCGAAAAAGTGGGAACCACTTTTTCTGCCAACCTCCCGGCCGCCCTCTCGCTGCCCCTCCGGGTTTCCCCGGTGCGATGTGGGAGTGATTGGAGCTTTTGGCCCCGCCCACACCTGTTATCCACATCCGGCCATCTGTCCGCTTTGGGCCTCCGCTGGGACGACTCCCATCGGACCCGATCCAACCCCGCCACACGTTCGTTGCGCATGCGTCCGGCGCGAGGTCGTGAGGAGGAGTATGGGGGAAGCGGTGAGGGCGGGGATAAGTTTTTCTCGTGCGGGTGTTTGCGGAGAGGCGGGAACTGGATTCCGGGAATGAATCCCGCAATGACAAGCTGGAGAGGGAGCAGCGCGTTGCCTCAAACACTCACTGTCATCCCGGCCTCGAGCCGGGATCCAGTAAACGGCAGCGGTGCGGCTCAATCCCAATCACTGAGTGTACTGGATCCCGGATCAAGTCCGGGATGACGCGGTGGACGGGGCGGTGTGGCAATAAGAACCGAAAACGGAGCGCATACCTCTGCTCGCGGTCATGGCGTTTGAGAGCCTAGAACCACTTCTCGTTGGGATCGGGCAGGGCTTCTTCTTTGACGATAAGTTCGAGACGATCGACGATCGCCTCGAATTGCTGGCACAGTTCGCCTTTTTCGTCATCGTATTGATTGCCGCTGGGAACGAGATAGCCCGTCCGGATGCCCATGATGATCCTGACGTTCATCATGCGCACCAGGTCATTGCGCAGTTCGGTGGTTCGACGCTCGCTTTCGGCATCGGCAACGGGCTGGTCATAGCCCATACGCTTGCCGAAGGCATCAAAGGCGTGATGGGTCTGGGCGAAGGCGATAGAGAGTTCGGAGAGAGTGACGGGGCGGTCGGTGGGAAGCTGCGGCAGGCCGCGCGCCTCGGTGGCGCGGTGCATCAAGCGCGACATCTGCGCGATGAGATCGGCGGCCATGGCGCGCGTGGCAATCGGAGCCTCATGGGCGGCGCGGGATTTGGCCTGGGCGGAGATTTCGGTTTGGAAGGCGGTGAGGCGGGCGGTTAGGGCTGCGTAGGCGGCGTGGGCCTCAACGGGTTGTGCAGGGGCGTGAGTGGATTTGCGTTGGCGGGACATGGGTTGCTCCTTGTCGACTTATGTTCCGGCACATTGAGGCGCGAACCTCCGTGTGCCGGCGCATGGATGACAGGAAAGATAAAAGGCGTTGGAGGAGTGGGGATAAGATATGATCGGCCGTCGTCTCCAGCGTGTCGAATAGTCGTTCTATGAGAGTCTAAACGCCTCCAACTTCTCTAGAAGCTCTACCATTTCTTTAGGAAACTCAACTTTTTGGAACGATGACACGATCCTATGATCAGTAAGGCTGACGCCGTACCTGTCCGAAATGACGGTCCGCACATCAGCAAGAACTTTTTTGCCGGGGACTATCTTATATCTCTGATTCATATCGAACCATTTGGTATCAAACAATTGGCTCGCCTCTTCAGCCAACGTCGCAGGATTTTTGGACGTTTTCTTAAAAAATTCCTGGCGCTTGGCTATGAACTGAGCTCGTAGTTTGTTCTGCAGCGGGTCGGTTACGTCGCGAAAAATTTCTTCTGCCGATAGATCAATATTGGTGCTTGTGCCGTAGCGTGAGTCTTTGTCCCGTATTGAGGAAAGAAGTGCGCGTTGGACCGCCGCAGGAACGAGCAAATAATTCTCGATTTCCTTGCAAGAATGGATGTGCCAGTAGCCAATATGTTTTGACAGCTCAGTTTCTACGTATGCGACTTCTTCATCGCACCAGTAGTCGCGATCAAAAATTGCTCCAATTCTTAGATCGAAGCCAAGTGCCTCTTGAAAAGAGGCTGCTAGGCCGCGGACCTTGTGCCAACCTGAGAAACCGCCAGACTCTAGTGTTGTAAATGCTGTACCGGACGCAATGGCTTGATAACCCAAGGCGCGAGCGAAGCGCCGTATCAATCGAAAATCGGTATCTCCCTCGGCAAACAGAACGCGTCTGTTCTGGGCAAGCCTAGTTAGGGTGATGTTTTGAACTGACCCGACGGAAACGAGGGCGGTCTGCACACCTTCGACATCTCTTAATCGCTCAGCATGCTTCTTGGACTTCTCGACGACGAGAATTTCCGAGGGATCGGCCTCGCTCATTATTTCTGTAGAATGCGTGGCAATAACAATATCCGGCCCGACCTCTCTGAGAATTGAAAGTAGCTTCCTTTGAACATCTGGATGAAGATAAAGCTCAGGTTCGTCAACAATAAGTATAGATGCGTCTCCAGATCAAACAATATGCGTGAGAAGCTGGAGCCAAATCTGAAACCCAAACCCGGACCAATATAACTCTCTGTCCATTCTATGCTCTTTGCAGAACATTGCCACGATGTCGTCTATTTCTTCAGGTGGGCTAATCTCCATTCCTGGCCAGATCTTTTTTCACTAGGTCCGCGAAATCATCGAACCCTTCGTTGTTCCGAAGCCAGTAATTTCGGAAATTTCGGGATGCCCTCGTGGTAAGAAGGTTCTTCCTGACGGTTTCCTCAGAAACCTTTGGCTCGCGGTGCTCTAGGGGACCTAGAACCGGCACAACTCGAACATCCAGTCCAAGCTTTTTACCTCTTGCGGATTGCGTAGATAGTGGCCGTCTCGCAGTCCAAATATGTAACAATCCCCCTCTGGGGGGAAAAACAGGGTTAAAGTCAAGTTTCCAGAGGCGCGAAACTCAACAGTTGTGGAAATATCTTCATAATTGGTATGGATGTTCTCAGATGATATTGGCAAGGCATCGTCCGGAATACGCCACCCCGGCACGTGCCCGGCTGGGCTAAGTATCGATGTAGCCTTTTTTGAGCGCATTTGGCGGAGCCCTTGGGAGAGGACACGGAATGCGCCTACGATTGTAGATTTGCCATTGTTATTCGCCCCCACCAATATGTTCATGTGGGATAGTCGAACCGAGTACGCGGCCAACGCTTTATACCCATTAAACCGCACCGACGAAAATCTGATATTATCCACGGCTTTCCCCCAATCATTCATCCGAATTTGCCGTCTGATTGAAGGCTGAGCAAGATACAGGCGCAATTGTCTGTTGATACCGCTCACAGATGGACATTGGGAAGGAAGAAGAGCGCAGCTCGCGGAGTGTCGGCGATGTTTATGCGCATACCTATAGCCTGAGTTTTTTGTTTCAGGGATAGTGGCGAAGGCACAATGAGAAAGACCCGCGGGTCAAGCCCGCGGGCGACGATCGAGAGGGAGCGAGCGGGGGCGGGCGGTGTGGGCGTTACCCCCCGGGCCCCTCCAGCGTATCCATCTCCATATCCCGCAGCTTCTTGATTTCATCGCGCAACCTTGCCGCCTGTTCGAATTCCAGATTCGTCGCTGCCTCGCGCATCTGCTGTTCGAGGTCCTTGATCACAGCGGCGAGGTTGGCGCCGACGGGGACAGTGTCCTTGCCGTCCTTGCCCGGGCGGATCTTTACCGAGACGTGGTCGCGTTCATAAACGCTGTCCACGATGTCGTTGATCCGCGCCTTGACCGATTGGGGGGTGATGCCGTGGGCCTCGTTGTAGGCCAATTGCTTTTCGCGGCGGCGGTTGGTTTCGGCCAGGGCGCGTTCCATCGAACCGGTGATGGTGTCGGCGTAGAGGATCACCTTGCCGTCGACGTTGCGGGCGGCGCGGCCGATGGTTTGGATCAGTGAGGTTTCCGAGCGCAGGAAGCCTTCCTTGTCGGCATCGAGGATGGCGACGAGGCCGCATTCGGGGATGTCGAGGCCTTCGCGCAACAGGTTGATGCCGACCAGGACGTCGAAATTGCCAAGGCGCAGATCGCGGATGATCTCGATGCGCTCGATGGTGTCGATGTCCGAATGCATGTAGCGCACGCGGATGCCCTGTTCGTGCAGATATTCGGTCAGGTCCTCGGCCATCTTCTTGGTGAGGACGGTGACCAGGGTGCGGTAGCCCTTGTCGGTGGTCTGGCGGATTTCGTCCACCACGTCGTCCACCTGGTTGGTGGCGGGGCGCACTTCGACGACGGGGTCGGTCAGCCCGGTGGGGCGGATGACCTGTTCGGCGAAGACGCCGCCGGTCTGGTCCATTTCCCAGGCGCCGGGGGTGGCCGAGACATAGACCGTCTGCGGGCGCATGGCGTTCCATTCCTCGAAGCGCAGGGGGCGGTTGTCCATGCAGGAGGGCAGGCGGAAGCCGTATTCGGCCAGCGTCGCCTTGCGGCGCAGGTCGCCGCGATACATGGCGCCGAGCTGACCGATGGTGACGTGGGATTCATCCACGAACACCAGCGCGTTGTCGGGGAGGTATTCGAAGAGCGTGGGGGGCGGCTCGCCGGGCTTGCGGCCCGAGAAGTAGCGCGAATAGTTCTCGATGCCGGCGCACGAGCCGGTGGCTTCCATCATCTCGAGATCGAACAGGGTGCGCTGTTCGAGGCGCTGGGCCTCCAGGAACCGGCCCATGCCGTTGAGTTCCTGCAGGCGGGCCTGGAGCTCCTTCTTGATCTCCTTGATGGCCGCGTTCATCGTGGTGCGGGTGGTGACGTGGTGGCTGTTGGCGAAGACGCGGACGGCGTTGAGCTCGACCGATTTCTTGCCGGTGAGGGGGTCGAACTCGACGATATGCTCGATCTCGTCGCCGAACATGGTGATGCGCCAGGCGGTGTCGTCATAGTGGGCGGGGAACACTTCGATGGTATCCCCACGCACGCGGAACGTGCCGCGCACGAAGCCCATGTCGCCGCGCTTGTATTGCAGGGCGACGAGCTCGTTGAGCAATTCGCGCTGATTGATGCGCTGGCCCTTTTCGAGCCAGATGGTCATGGTGGTGTAGTCTTCCACCGAGCCGATGCCGTAGATGCAGGACACCGAGGCGACGATGATCACGTCGTCGCGCTCGAGGATCGCGCGGGTGGCCGAGTGGCGCATCCGGTCGATCTGCTCGTTGATGGTGGATTCCTTTTCGATATAGGTGTCGGTGCGCGGGACGTAGGCCTCGGGCTGGTAGTAGTCGTAATAGGAGACGAAGTATTCGACCGCGTTGTCGGGGAAGAAGTTCTTGAACTCGCCATAGAGCTGGGCGGCCAGCGTCTTGTTGGGGGCCAGGATTAGCGCCGGGCGGCCGGTGCGGGCGATCACCTGGGCGGCGGTGAAGGTCTTGCCCGAGCCGGTGACGCCGAGCAGGACCTGGTCGGTCTCGCCGTTTTCGATGCCCTCGACAAGCTCGGCGATGGCCGTGGGCTGATCGCCGGAGGGGGTGTAGTCGGTCGCGAGGCGGAAGGGGATGCCGCCCTTGTCCTTCAGGGGACGCGCGGGGCGGTGGGGCTTCCAGGCGTTGGTGCCCTCGACCTCCTTGCGACCCTCGGCGATGATCTTTTCCAGCGCGGCGACCGTGGCCGAGACGCCCGAGGCGGTGGATTGCACCGTGGCGGGGGAGTGGAAGCCGGCCTGGGGCGCTTCGGCGAAACCGTCGAGATTGGTCGGGCGCTCGACGGAGTTGGCCTTGGATTTCGGCGCCTTGAGGCTCATGCCGGTGGCTTCGGAGCGACCTTTTTTGTCCTCGCGCCGGACGGGCTGGCCTTTGGCGGCTTTCTTCTCGGCGGCGGCAGCGTCCTCGCGGTCGAGGCGGCGCTTGTTGCGCATGCGCTCGGCATAGAGGGGCTTCGAGGCGGCGGCGTCCTCGGCCTTTTCGATTTCCTTGATGAAATCGTCGATGGAAAAGTCAGCTTTTCCGGGCCGGCCGGCGGGGGTCTTCTTTTCGGAGGTCATGGGAAAGCCATATCGTTCCGGAGTCGGTTAAGTTCAATAGCATCTCGGGAACACAATGGGAACGGGGGCTGCTGACAGGGGGAGTCAGGAGGATGGTCAGCTCAGGACGGTCTGCCGCGTTTCGGTGTCGATGAACCACGCGGTTGCGGCGCCCAGGATCAGGAAAAGGGCGAACAGGGCGATGGCGGCCGAAAAGCTCTGGGTGACAACCAGGGCCATCAGCGACGGGGCCAGGAGACCGCCGAGGCGGGCCATGGCGCTGGCGGCGCCCATGCCGGTGGCGCGGCGTTCGGTGGGATAGAGCTCGGGGGTGAAGGCATAGAGCGCGCCCCAGGTTCCCAGAAGGGCAAAGCTCATCAAAAGGATCGAGGTTCCGATCAGCCAGGCCTCGGCGGCGATCACGAACAACGAGCAGCCAAGGGCGCTGAGCAGAAGAAAGGCGATGAGGGTCGGCTTGCGGCCCCAGGCTTCGACGCCATAGGCGGCGAGCGCATAGCCGGGAAGCTGGGCGAGGGCAACGATGACGAGAAAGCCATAGCCGCGCACGAAACCGAAGCCTTCACCGGCCAGCCGGGCGGGCATCCAGGTGAAGACGCCGTAATAGGAAATCGAAACGAAGAACCAGACCAGCAGCACCGCGACAGTGCGCCGGCGCAGGGCAGGGGCAAAGATGCTGCCGGCCCTGGGCGTCGCGGGAAGGCGCAGGGCGGCTTGCGGCGGAAGCTCGGGCTTGCCGTTGGTGCGCAGAACCTTGTTCAGGACTGATTTCGCCTGATCGGCACGGCCGGTCCTTATGAGAAACATTGGGGATTCGGGCACCCACCAACGCAGGAAAATGCCGATCAGCGCCGGAAGTGCGGTAAAGGCGAAAAGCCAGCGCCAGGCGTCGGCGACGCCATTGAGGCTGATGACCCACGCCGCAAGCGCGATGGCGACGGTGCCGACGGCCCAGAAGCCTTCAAGGATCACCAGCCAGCGGCCGCGGTTTTTGGCGGGGAGGAATTCGGCCATCATGGCGTAATCGACCGGCAGCGTTCCGCCGACGGCGGCCCCGGTGAGAAAGCGCAGGACCAGAAGGACGCCGAAGGACGGGGCGAAGGCCGAGAGCAGGCCGAAAACCGCATCGCATGCGACGGTGAGGAGAAGCACGCGGCGCCGGCCGAAACGGTCGGCAAGTCGGCCGAACACGGTGGCGCCGATCAGCATGCCGAGAAAGAACACGGTGCCGGTTTGCAGCGCCTCGGGGACCGACAGGCCGAAGGTCTGCGCGATGGATGCCACCGTGAAACCTACCGCCAGAACCTGCATGGCGTCGGCCGCCCACACGAAGCCGAAGATGCCGAGCAGGCGGCGTTGATAGGCGCCCGCGCCGGCGGTGACCAATGTCGCTTCGATCGTGGTGTTCATGACAGGCCGTCCCCCTTTTCCATGATGGCTTTTATGGGAGAGGGCGTGGAGGGGCAAGGCAAACGAAAGCCCCGCCGGGGAGGGTCGGCGGGGCTTTGTCGGCTTTGGAAATGTCTTGCCGATCAGGCAAATGCGCCGGTGAAGGCCATGACCGTCACCATCATGGTGACCATGACGGCGCCCGCGGCGGTGCCGATGCTCATCTGAATAAGTGTGCGGACCATTTCAGTCTCCAGTGTTTGTCGCCTGTATTCGAGCGCTTGGCTCGAAGTCTTTGTTTTTTGACGCCCTCAAATTGGAGCGTCCTTGCTGTTGGTAACGGCCGCAGACCGGAAATGGTTTCAGCCGATGACGTATTCGTATGAGGCAAGAAAACAATTGTGCCGCTGAACGGGGGCTGAATGGGCGGTTCAGCCAGAAGCAGCAGTGAAATTATTTTAATCATTGCTCACCTACAGTCCGGCCTTGCCTGGCGCCGAAGGCATGGCGGCGCGTAGGCTGGCGGAGATTTTTCGGAGGACAGATCAGCGTCCTTTCCCCGAAGTTCGAAAGCCAAACAGGAAGTCATCGGGACGGCAGAACGCCGTCCGGCGCCTGCAACAGCGAAAAGGCTTGAACAGAATGTTTGAAAAACTAAGCGTTGCCTTCAGGGTCTATGGCGCCTTCGGGGCGTTGCTCGTTCTTCTTGCCCTTTCCGGGCTGGCGGCGATCTATGGCGTCAACCACGTCTCGGGGCTTTTCGAATCCTACAGGCTCGCCGCCCGGCAGACGCTCGAGATCAGCCAATACACGCGCGATCTGGCCGAGGCGCAGCGGTTGAGCCTGGCCTACCGGCTCAATCCCAGCGAAGGGGCGGCACAGGAGCTTCTGGCGACGATCGACGACGTCGCCACCAATCATGCCGAGGGATTGGCGCTGTTTGCCGGGGACGAGGCGGCGCTGGAGGGGATCGGTGCTGTCGAAGCGCTGGCGGTCGAGTTCAAGGCGGCGGCCGAGGCGCTGATCGCAGCGCAGCAGAGCAGCAATTTCGCGGGGCAGATCGCGGCGGCGCAGCAACTGGACGCCCTGGCGCCGGAGATGGCGACGGTTTTCGATACGCTGGCGGAGCGGGCCGCGGAGCGCCAGAACACGCTTGGGCCGAAAGCGACCCAGGATGCGGCCACCAGCATGATGGTGATCGGGATCTTGAGCGGACTGGCGGTGCTCGCCGGTGCGGCGGTGGCGTTCCTGATGGGGCGGTGGCTGTCCGGGGCGATCGCGGGGATGACCGCGCTCATGCGGCGGTTGGCCGAGGGCGATTTCAGCCTCGATATTTCGGGGGCGGATCGCGAGCACGAGCTGGGGCAGATGGCCAAGGCGCTGCAGGTGTTCCGGGCCAATGGACAGGCGATGGAAGCGGCGGAGGCCGAGCGGGCCATCAATGCGCGGACGGCGGCGGCGCGGGCGGCGATGATGGAGCGCTTCCAGGCCGCGTTCGACGAAGTGATCGCGGCGTGCGTGGCCGGGGATTTCACCAAGCGCATCACCGAGACCTTCGGGGACGAGGATATCGACCGGGTCGCGGCCAATTTCAATGCGATGCTCGATACGGTCAATGCCGGGCTCGGGGAAGCGGGGCAGGTGCTTTCGGCGCTGGCGCGGACCGATCTGACCCAGCGCATGCAAGGGCAATATCGCGGCGCCTTCGCGGCGCTGCGTGACGATACCAATGCGGTGGCCGAAAAGCTCTCCGAGATCGTGGGCAAGCTCAGGACCACCTCGCGCGCGCTCAAGACGGCGACGGGCGAGATCCTGGCGGGCGCCAACGATCTGTCCGAACGCACGACGCGGCAGGCGGCGGCCATCGAGGAAACCTCGGCGGCGATCGAGCAGTTGACCTCGACGGTGAGCGGTAATGCGCAGAAGGCCGAGATCGCCTTTGACAAGAGCCAGTCGGCGGCCAATCTCGCCAATGAAGGCGGCGTGGTGATGGAAAAGGCGACGAGCGCCATGGAGCGCATCACCACCTCTTCGGCCAAGATTTCCAACATCATCGGCATGATCGACGACATCGCCTTCCAGACCAATCTGCTGGCCCTCAACGCTTCGGTGGAAGCGGCGCGGGCCGGGGAGGCGGGCAAGGGCTTTGCCGTGGTGGCCATCGAAGTGCGGCGCCTTGCCCAAAGCGCGGCGCAGGCTTCATCGGAGGTCAAGGCCCTGATCGAACAGAGCACGACCGAGGTGGGTGGCGGCTCGAAACTGGTGGCGGAAGCCGCGGCAAAGCTGGGTGACATCCTTGCGGCCGTCAGGGAAAACAGCGTCTTGATGCAGGGGATTTCCGAAGCCAATCGCGAGCAGACCACGGCGATCGGGGAAGTGCGGACCGCCATCCAGCAGATGGATGAAATGACCCAGCACAATGCGGCGCTGGTGGAGGAAACCAACGCCGCGATCGAGCAGACCGAAGCGCAGGCGGGGGAACTCGACGGGATCGTCGAAATCTTCACCATCGGTGGAGAGACGACAGCCGTGGCCGAGCCTGCCAAGCCGCAACGGACGGCGCGGACCTACCTCTCGCAGGGCAATGCGGCGCTCAAGGACGACTGGTCCGAGTTCTGATCGAGGACTAACAGATTGTCGGAAGGCCCGTGCGAGAGCGCGGGCCTTTTCTTTGGCCTCTTGCGCGCCGAGCGTCGAATAAATTATGACTTTAGTATTCATGTTTGTGTTGCCGGCAAGAGGAGTTTTGGCAATGTCTATCGGTGCCCATGCCATGCTGGTCCTGGCGATGGCGGTGACCGCAGCCGGACCGGTGCTGGCGCAGGACTTTCCCGTCACCATTGCGCATGCCTATGGGGAGACGACAATCACCGAGAAGCCCGAGCGGGTGGCGACATGGTCCTGGGGCAATACCGACGCGGTGCTGGCGCTGGGGGTAAAGCCGGTGGCGATGCCATTCATCTCTTACGGGGGTGGGGACAATGGCATCCATCCCTGGGCGGAAGAGGTGCTCGAGGAGATGGGCGGGGAGTTGCCCGCCATCCTGGCGGAAAACGACGAGCCGCCCTATGAACAGATCCTGGCCGCTGCCCCGGACGTGATCATCGCGGCCCATTCAGGGATTACCGAGGAGCAATATGAACGGCTGAGCGCCATTGCGCCGACCGTCGCGTTTCCCGAAGTGGCCTGGAGCACGCCCTGGCAGGAGGTGACACAGATGACCGGGGCGGCGCTCGGGCTGGCCGAGGAAGCCGAAGCGCTGATTGCCGAAACCGAGCAGTTCGTGGCCGATGCCGTGGCGGCCCAGCCGGGGCTGGCGGGCACCACCTTCATCGCCCTCAACGATTTCGATGGATCGCTGGCGATCTATGCGGAACTGGATTCACGGGTGAAATTTCTCACCGATCTCGGGCTGGTCTATGCGCCCAGCCTCGAGGCGTTGGAGCCGGACGACGGGAGCTTCTATTTTTCGGTGAGCTACGAGAACGCCGACGCGCTGGTCTCGGACATCCTGGTCTCCTACTATGAGAACGAGGCCGATTCCGATGCCTTCTTTTCGGCGCCCTATATAGCGCGCCTGCCCCAGACCCAGGCCGGAGCCTATGCGTCGATCGTGGGGATAGAAGAGGTGGCGGCGGTGTCCCCGCCCTCGGCGCTCTCGCTGCGTTGGGGAATCGAGGATTATGTCGCCCAGTTGGCGGCGGCCGCCGCCAACGCGCAATAGCTGGATAAGGGGCCGTAAGGCCCCTTTTTAGTCAGGCGGCCAGGGCGCCGGTGACGAACAGGACCATGGTGAAAAGCCCGCACAGGACGGCGCCGGTGGCGGCGGCAACGGTCATGGAGACAAACTTCTGCGTCGTCAGCTTGTAAGACATGGCACATCCCTCATTCGAGCGGATTTCGCGGGCCGCTCCAATCATAGCTCTATAGTGCCCCCAAACCGGCGTGTGCGCCTGTCGCCAAACATTGCGCACAACGCCGGCGGCATTGCTGCCGCTTGCCGGCGAAAAACGCTTCAGGAACCGCGCCCTCGACCGACTGGAACCGAGTATGCGCGGTTAACCGGGGGTTGTGGGGGAAACTCAAATTAACAGTAAATTTTCGGTTTCAGCGGCGATGGCGCTGTGGAAAGCGGCTATCGCCGCGCATGAAAAAGGCGCTCCAGGCCGGGCCGGGAGCGCCTTTTTGATCCGTGTGCAAGAACGCTGGCTAGAGCCACGAATTTGATTGAATCAAATCCGTGGCTCTAGCTTTTTGTTTTTTCGCGTGTCCGAACCGCAAAACCGTTCCATCCCCGGCCAAGCCGGGGACATGCTTTTGCTGGACACGCTCCTAGCCGATAACCTCGACGGTGACCCGGGCGGTGCCCGAATTGATCATGCCGATTTCGCTGGCGGCCTGGCGCGAAAGATCGATGATGCGGCCGCCGGTGAAGGGACCACGATCATTGATGCGAACCACGACGCTTTCGCCGTTGTTCTGATTGGTGACCACGACTTCCGTTCCGAAGGGGAGGTAGCGGTGGGCCGCTGTCAGCGCGTTCTGGTTGTAGGTTTCCCCATTGGCGGTTCTTCTGCCGTGGAACTTGCCGCCGTACCAAGAGGCGGTGCCCGTCAGGGTTTGCACGACAGCGACCGTGTCTTGTGCGTGAAGGGCGGTGGTGAGGGGGAAAGTTCCAAGTAGGAGTGCTGTGCACAGCACTGTAGGCTTGATGATCTTCATACGGTCCTGACCCGTTTTTGTTTGGCGACAAATTCGGGTTCTACACGAAGATGTGACCAGAAATGGGACCGAATCGGACGAAAAGGCGGCACGGCGGAATCTGCGTCGATTCGTCTGGAACCGTGATGATATGGCAACACCCGGCTTTTTTACGTGCCGGGCATGAAAAAGCCGCCCTGGATGGGCGGCTTTTGCAGGGCTGCAGATCGGGGCTTAGCGGCGATCGAGGTAGTAGGACGAAATGTTGTCCGAGAGCATGCCCAGATTGCGGACCGACCGGTCGATCACCGCGCAGCGGCCCGAAAAGTCGGCGCCGGTGCAGACGGTGGCGGCGATATTGCCCTGCACCTGAGCGGAACGAATGCGATCGCTCCAGAAATTGCCCAGATAGCGTTCGTTGTCGCGGCCGGTCACGCAGAAGCTGCGGCCATTGTAGTTGAACTCCTCATAGAAGCAGACGCGGCCCGTGGGGGCGGGGCCGGGCCCTGGACGGCCGGCGCCGATCGAGAAGCTGAAATTGGGGGTGTTGATGGTGAACCCCACATCGTCGTCACGGCCGGGAAGGGGGCGCGAAGGACCGGAAGGCTGGATGCGGCGGAGATAATTGGAAGACGCCCAACCGCGAATGTTGGTCGCCGTCACCTGGCACCAGCTTCCATTGCACTGGCCGACCTCGACCACCTGATTGGCCGAAAGGGCGGCGATCACCGGGTAATTGGTGCCCGGACCGGTGCGCACGTTGAGCGCGGTGGTGGCGTAGGCTTCATAGGCGAAGGCGCCGGACACGGTTGTCAGAATGCCGGCTAGCGCCAAAGCCGCCGCGGCCGCGAGTTTACGCAAGTTCATGTCGCTCTCCCTCCGAGAGATTGGGGCTTTGTGGCGAAAAATCGTCAAGCTTGCCCTTTGGTTCCACCGGACGACCGGTCGATGACCAGATCATTCCTCATGAACAAGGAATTAGCCAATTGGCAGTGAACCGGGAATGAACATTGTGGGCAGGGAGGGGGCGCTGCTCAGGTCACGGTTTCGAGGCGACCACGAAGGGCCGGAAATCGCGGCCTTTGCTGGCATGATTTTCCTTTGCCAGCACCGTGAAACCTTCATCGGCAATCAGCTCCATGAGCTGGCGAGCGTTGAAAACCGAGACATGCGGAGCCTTGCCGACGGCGCGCATGGCCGGCAGCAGGAAACGCCTGATGAGCAGGTTCATTTCCCCCACACACGGAGTTTTGGAGATGAACAAGCCGTGCGGCTTCAGCAATCGATCGATCGCGCGCAGGGTGGATTTGGGGTCCTGGACAAGATGGAGATAGTTGAAGCCCAGGACGACGTCGAACTGGCGGCCCTTAGAGGCCATCTCCTCGGCGGTCGCCACGCGAAAGTTCAAGCTGGCGATCGGGTCGCGGCGCAGCTTGTCCTCGGCGATGGCAATCATTTGGGCCGAGATGTCGGTCGCGGTGTAGGCCGCGACGGCGCCCGCCAGATGCAGCGCGGTTGTCCCCGTGCCGCAGCCGAGTTCCAACACTTGATGACCGGGCTCAAGGAAGCTGCGCGTGCGCTCGAGCGTGCGTTCATAACCGGGCATGTCGGAAATCGCCGATGCCGCGTACCGCCTGGCGGTTTTATCCCAGAAGCGTGCATCAGAAGCTGCCGTCACGAGAATGCCCTCCGACCGTTTCCGGTGACGTTAGCATATGCATTTCGCGCGGCAATTGCCTAATTTCGCACGATATATATACATGGATGAATGAGAAAGCTGGACTGGAATCTGTTGCGCGCCTTTCATGCGACCGCCACTCTGGGGTCGCTGTCCGCCGCGGCGCGCCACCTCAATCTCACCCAGCCCACGCTGTCGCGCCAGATCATTGCGCTCGAGGCCGATCTCGACCTCGTATTGTTCGAGCGGATCGGCCGCAGGCTGTATCTGACATCGGCGGGAAGCGGGCTGCTCGAGCATGTCCAGCTCATGGGCGACGCCGCCGATGCGTTTCTGCTGTCGGCGAGCGGTGACGCCAAGGCGATCAGCGGAAAGGTGAGCATTTCGGTGACCGATACGTTCGCCGCCTATCTCATGCCCGAAATCGTCGCCCGCATCAGGCGAGAAGCGCCCCAGCTTACGGTGATGGTCCTGGCCTCCAACGATCTGAGCGATCTTCACCGCCGCGAGGCCGATATCGCGGTGCGCCATGTCGCGCCGGACCGCGAGGGACTGGTGGGGCAGCACCTGCGCGATACCTACGCCTATTTCTATGCGTCCGAGGAATGGATCTCGCGCAACGGCATGCCGCGCACGCCCGATGAACTGGTGCGTTCCCACATTATCAGCATCGAGGACCCGGCCAGTCTCGCCGACTACCTGACCGGGGTCGGCCTCCCCGTCAACGCATCCGACTTCCGGATACTTTCGAACTCCGGACTCGCCGTTTGGGAGATGGTACAGCGCGGCCTTGGCATCGCTCCCATGCTGCGCGAAGTGGCCGACCGGACCGCGGGCGTGACGCGACTGCCGGCCGATTTGCTCGAGATCGAGGTTCCCATATGGCTGGTCACGCATCGGGGGCTGGAGGGGAGCCCCCGCATTCGCCTGGTTCAGCAGATTCTGGGCGAAGAACTGGCGCACATGTAGGGGCGCTGGAACTAAGCTATGGCGGTTTGGCCGATGACGCGCTTCTGGCCGTCGTCGGTCAGGGCCACATAGATGAAGTGGCCTTCGGTGACCTTGGTGCGGTCGGGGGTGGCGCGGGACTTGGTCCAGGCTTCCATGCCCACCTTGATAGAGGTGGTGCCGATCCGGTCGATCCAGGTGTAGACGCACAGCACGTCCCCGACCCTGACCGGGGCGATGAAGGTCATGGCCTCGACAGCGACAGTGGCAACGCGCCCGCCCACATGCTCGACGGCGGCGATGGCGCCCGCGATATCCATTTGGCTCATGAGCCAGCCGCCGAAAATATCGCCGGCGGCGTTGGTATCGGCGGGCATGGGCATGGTGCGGATGGTCAAGGCGCCGCGGGGTTCGATTTTGTCGCTCATTGGTTCTTATCCCAGGGTTTTCGGCCAGCGGCCCACGGTTTCTTCCCAATGGCGGCGGCACAGGGAGATATATTTGTCGTTGCCGCCGATGTCGACCTGGTCGCCTTCGAGGAGCGGCTGGCCGTCGGGGCCGAGGCGGACCACCATGGTGGCCTTGGCGCCGCAATGGCAAATGGTGCGCACTTCGCGCAGGGTGTCGGCGATAGCCAGAAGTTCGGATGAACCGGGAAACAGCTTGCCCTGGAAATCGGTGCGCAGGCCATAGCACATCACGGGAATGTTGAGCCGATCGGCGACGCGGGCGAGTTGCCAGACCTGATCGGGCGTAAGGAACTGGGCTTCGTCCACGAAGATGCAGCTATAGGGCGTGTGGGCGTGGGCGGTTTCGACGATCGCGAACAGATTGTCCCGGGCGGTGAAGAGCTGTGCCTCGCAGGAGACGCCTATGCGCGAGGCGATGACGCCGCGCCCGGCCCGGTCGTCCAGGGCAGCGGTGAACAGCAGCGTATCCATGCCGCGCTCGCGGTAATTGTAAGACGCCTGCAGCAGCAGGGTGGACTTGCCGGCATTCATGGCGGCGTAGGAGAAGTAGAGCTTGGCCAAGGCTGTCCCGATCGCGTGTGAAGGGACTTTGTAGCCCGTGGCGAGGCCGAAGGCGGAGCGGTTCGCGACAACGATCCACAGGAAAAGAAAAAGGCCGCCAAAGTGGGCGACCGAGTGGGGCCGGCATTGGGACATCGGCCCGGGGCACCGGCTGGGGTAGAGCCGGATAAAGACACCGTAATCTTGTCGCATGACGGTGATATGACGCGAATCACAAGGGCGCTGCGGTTCATGCCGGGTTCATCGGGTGGATCGATACTGGGCGCCGGTGATCATCCCAATCGCGGAGTGTATGTCATGGCCCTCAAAGCCGTTCTCAAGCCGATCGCACTTTGCCTGGCCCTGCTGGCCGCCGGGCCCGCGATGGCTGAACAGTTCAACCCGATCGGGATCTGGGAGCCCGACAACAAGGAATCGCGCTACGAATTCACGTTCTGTGGCGAGAATGGCGACCGGCTGTGCGCGGAGCTGATCTGGATCCAGGAGGATAAGCAGGACGCGCGCAACACGCGGTATCTCAACACCTACATGTTCAAGAATGCGCGCCACGTGGCGATGAACCGCTGGGAGGGCACCGTGACACTGGAGGGGTTCAATATCGGCGGCACGGTGGTCCAGACGGGCAACGACACGATGGAGTTGAGCGCCTGCGCGCTGTTCGTCCTGTGCGAGGACATCAGCCTCAACCGGGTTGAGTAACCGGTTTGCGCCGCAGGTTGGGCAGGAGCTCGACGAGGAATACGGCCGCAAAGATCATGGCGACCCCGACATAGCCCAGGGCATCGAGGCGTTCGCCCAGGATCAGCGCGCCGCCCAGCGCGGCAAAGAGGCTTTCGGCCGAAAGGATGATGGCGGCGTTGGCCGGCGGGACGTGCTGCTGGCCGATGGCCTGGAGCGTGAAGCCCACGGCGGTGGAAAGGGCGCCGGCATAAACGATTTCCACCCAGCCCGCCGTGAGCGCCGAAAGCGTGGGCGTTTCGAACGCCAAGGCGCCTGAAAGCCCGAGCACGCCGGCGGCAAGGAAACTGACGGCGGAGATGAAGATCGGGCGTCTGGTCTCGATGGCGAGATAGCCAAGCAAAAGAACGTGCAATGCCCAGAAGACGGCGCTGGCGATCACAAGGCTATCGCCGGTGTTGAGGCGATCGAGGCGCGCGCCGTTGAGAAGGAACAATCCGATCAGCGCCAAGGGCATGCCCACCCAGATGACCTTGTGGGGCGGCTGGCGGAAAACGACAAGCAGGATGACCGGCACGAAGAGCACGTAAAGACCGGTGAGGAAGCCCGAATTGGTGATGGTGGTGAACTGCAGCCCCAATTGCTGCAGCAGCGCGCCCATGAAGAAGTTGAGGCTCAGAAAGCCGATCAGCGCCCATTGGCGGCGATCGAGCTTTTCGGGCTGGCGAGCGTTTTCGCGCAGGGCGAAAGGCAGGACCAACAGACCGCCGAGCAGGAAGCGCGAACCGGTGAAGGTGAGCGGGCCCATGACGTCCATCGCGGTTTTTTGCGCAATGAAGGCAAAGCCCCAGATGGCGGTGGCAAGCAGCAGACAGCTAAGCGCGATGGGGCGGGACATGGGGAACCGGTGCGTTGTGGGCAGGATGCAATAGCCGATTTCGAAAGAGCGGAGCAAGGCACGAGCGGCTTGCGCCGCCGCATCGGCTTGGCCGATGCGCCCCCCTCACCCCCGACCCCTCTCCCACCAGGGGAGAGGGGGGCTCTCGGGGCGGGCGGTGGTGTTTTTGTCGAGGCGTTTGTGAAGGGGCTCTCGTTGTAGGGTTTCTGCCTCTTCTACCTTCTCCCCTGGTGGGAGACGGTGGCCGCACAGTGGCCGGATGAGGAGGCTCTGAGGTTCCGCACGCCACCTCCTTGGCTGTTGAAGCTCAGCGCACCCCTCACCCCCGGCCCCTCTCCCTCAAGGGGAGAGGGCGGCTCCTGGGGTTGGCGGTGGTGCTTTGGCTGGCGCGTTTGTGGAGGGGGCGCTCATTGTAGCGTTTTGCCTCTTCTTCCGTGGGTGGGAGAAGGTGGCTGCGTAGTGGCCGATCAGGGGAGTGATGAGGTTCGACATTCATACCGGTGGCCGTTGGTATGCTGAGCCCCCTCATCGCCGACCCTTCTCCCACCAGGGGAGAAGGGGGTTCTTGGGGCATGGTCAGAGATCAGCCAGAAACGCTTCGCTTGCGGTTATCCCAGTTCTAGCTCTCCTTGGGGAAGGTGGCCGCGAAAGGTCGGATAAGGGTGCTGAGGTTCGAACGCACCTCGTTGGTTGTTGAAGCTCAGCGCACCCGCTCACCCCCGGCCCCTCTCCCTCAAGGGGAAAGGGGGGCTCTTGGGGTTGGCGGTGGTGATCTGGTGAGGTGTTTGTGGAGGGCTGTGGCGGGCGGAGGCGGTGTGCGATCAGCTTGCGATATATTCGCGGAGCACGCCGGCTTCGTGTTCGACTTCCTCGATCTTGCGCTTGACCACGTCGCCGATGGAGATGATGCCGACGAGTTCGCCGTTCTCGACGACCGGCAGGTGGCGGAAGCGGCCGCGGGTCATCTTGTTCATCACGTCTTCAAGAGTATCGGACCGGGAGCAGGTCTGGGGCGAGCGGGTCATGAGGGTGGACACCGGCTTGGAGCGGAAGCCCTCGGCGCTGCCGGCCAGATGGCGGACGATGTCGCGCTCGGAAATGATGCCGCTCACCTTGCCCTCATCGAGCACGACGACGGCGCCGATATTGTGCCGGGCCAGTTCGGCGATGAGATCGCCGATGGTGGTGTGCGAGGGAACGGTCACGACCGAAGAGCCCTTGGTGGCCAGGATCGATTCAACAAACATTGCGGTCATCTCCTCAAGCTTGTGCAATGAGCTTGCCTTGCGACAATCTAACGCACAAGCGGGGGAAATGGTCGACTTTCGGATGATGCGGACGCGCAAATGCTCAAAGCGAGTGGCGGGCGGAGCGGAGGGCGGCTATAGCTTTGAGGTTTGACCAGCCCAGCAGAGGACGAAATGGGACTCATCTCCGATGCGCTTTCGCGCGTGCAACCTTCGGCAACGGTCGGGATCAGCCAACTGGCGCGGCAGATGGCGCAGACGGGCAAGGACGTCATCGCGCTTTCGGCGGGCGAACCCGATTTCGATACACCCGAGCATGTGCGCAAGGCGGGGATCGCGGCGATCGAGCGGGGGGAGACGCGCTATACCAATGTCGACGGGATCGCCGAGCTGAAAGAGGCGGTTGCCGCCAAGTTCAGGCGCGACAACGGACTCGATGTCACGGCGGAAGATTGCTTTGTTTCGGCTGGCGGCAAGCAGATCATCTTCAATGCGCTGATGGCGACGCTCAATCCCGGCGACGAGGTGGTGGTGCCGGTGCCCTATTGGGTGAGCTATCCCGAGATCGTGCGACTGGCGGGGGCCGAGCCGGTGTTTGCGCAGGCGAGCCAGGAGACGGGCTTCAAATTGACGCCCGAGGCGCTGGAAGCGGCGATCTCGGAGCGAACCAAATGGCTGATCCTCAATACGCCATCCAACCCGTCCGGCGCGGCCTATACGGCGGATGAACTCAAGGGTCTGGCCGAGGTGCTGATGCGGCACGGCCACGTCCACGTGCTGACCGACGACATCTATGAGGTGCTGGTCTATGACGGGCGCGCGTTCGCGACGATCGCGCAGGTCGAGCCCGGACTCATGGGGCGGACGGTGACCATGAACGGGGTGTCCAAATCGCACGCCATGACCGGATGGCGGATCGGTTATTGCACGGGGCCGAGGGAAATCCTCAAGGCGATGCTCAAGCTGCAGGGGCAGTCGACGACCAATCCGCCCTCGATCTCGCAATGGGCTGCGGTGGAGGCGCTCAACGGACCGCAGAGCTTCCTCGCGGACTGGCGGGACACCTTCCAGAAGCGGCGCGACTATGTGGTGGGCCGGCTCAACGCGCTTGAGGGCATCGAATGCCTGGTGCCCGAAGGGGCGTTCTATGTGTTTCCCTCATGCAAGGGACTGCTGGGCAAGACCAGCGCCGGCGGCCGGACGCTTGCGACCGACGAGGATTTGGTGATGGCGCTGCTCGAGGAGAATGGCGTGGCGCTGGTGCATGGCTCGGCCTTCGGCCTGGCGGGGCACTTCCGCATCTCCTACGCGGCCTCGGACGACGAACTCGCCAAGGCGATGGACCGGATCGAGGCGTTCTGCGCGGGGCTCAGCTCATCTTGACGGCATGAGCGCGTAACCAAGCGGCGAAGCTTTCTTCGGAAAGCTCGCCAGCCGCGAGCGCGAAGACAGTCACCGCGACATCAGGTTCGGGTGCCTCAAGCTCATAGCCGTTGATGGCGAGAAAAACGTAGGACGCCAAAAACGCCGCACGCTTGTTGCCGTCGGCGAAAGGGTGATTTTTGACGATGCCCCCGGCATAGGCTGCGGCGAGGTCAAACAGGTCGCCCTGATCGTACTCGAAGAGATTGCGGGCGCGGGAGAGCGCTGAATCCAGCGCTCCCGGATCGCGCAGACCTGAAAGTCCGCCATGGGCCGCCAGCACCTCGTCATGCATCGCCAACAGCGCACGTGGGGAGAGCCATTGCGGCTCGATCATTTCGCCAGTTCGCGCAAGGCGTTGCGGTATTTGGCCATGCCCTTGCGCGCTGCCTGCATCTGATCTTCGAACTGGGGATCATATGCGGTAAGGCGCATCGCGCCGTCGGGGGCGGTCGTCAGATACAGCGTATCGCCATCGCCCACATGCAACTGGGATAGCGCGTCCTTGGGAAGGATAACCCCCAGGGAATTGCCGATCGAGCGTACCTTGAGCTTGGTCATGACCTGCTCTCCTAAGTTCTAACCTTAGTTATAATCACGATGGCAAAGCAAAAAAAGAGGCTCCGTCGGAAGACGGAGCCTTTGATCGGGTAGAACCCAAATCTCTCAGTTTACGACCCGGCCGAGGGAGGAGGAGACGGCGCGGATCGGGTTGAGCGGAGACGTGGGAGGAGGATACATCGTCCGCTCGGGTGTCTAAAGCGAGGGGCCCTGGGAGGAGGAGAGGGCGCGTCGCTCATCGACAATGACAATATGCGCTGCCTCGTTCCCCGCAACAATGCGCAAAACCGCATAGCTGCCATGCATTAGGCAGGTTGGGTGTGATGATTAAAACGTAGGCATGGATTGGAGGCGGCGCGGCTGTGGCGGTTCCGCTGCGTCCGGGACGCTTGAACTGTCGCCGGAAAAGAAAAGAGGCTTCACCGAAATTCGGTGAAGCCTCTGAACCTTCGGCCGCATTCGAGGGAGGAGGAATCGAATTACGGCCTAGGAGCGGTCAAGGAGGGAGGAGGAGGAACCTTTCCCGCTCTGCTGCCAACTCGCAAGGGGCCCTGGGAGGAGGAGGAAGGGCGCGTCGCGTCGTTGACGATGCGTATATGCCACCCTAATCACGACTTCTCAAGTCGTCTTACGGCATGGCAGCTATGCGCTGGATGCAAGTGCCAGGAGCCGCCATGCACAAGCAGTGGGCACCGCCCGTCGGCAAGGCAAAAAAAAGCCCCGCTCGAGGGGAGAGCGGGGCCCAGGACGAGAAGCAAGCTTCTCGTTAGGAGGGAACATCAAACGCGCCCAAAGGGAGGAGGAAAGACGCGCAATGTCTGGCGGGTAGGTAGAGTTTCAGCCGGGTTGCGACAACCCTGTTCCGGTTATGCCAGCTATGCAGAAATTGCATATCTCTGCCTATCTTGAGGGCAAAGTGGCTGTTTTTGTTGCATTATTCTGTATGCAGGGTGGGCCACCGGCTACCAAAATTTTTTTACTCAGAGCCTGCGGAAAGCCTGAGGGCGGCTCCAACGACGGTTAAAAACGACAATGGACGGGTGGGACTTGCGCTTTCGATCTGCTCGAATCGTGCCGCGTTCGGAAGGGTAAGGGTATGCTTGCGCCTGCACGGGCGCTCAGGGCTGGTTCGGGCCTCGATAGCGGAGCCCGTCGATCAGCAGGTTCACCATGCGTCGGGAGTCTTCCGTGATGCCGCCCTTGCCGTCCGGCGAGCAGAGATGCGCAATCCCCATCAGGAGGTCGGCCGGCTGGACGTCCGGCCGGACTTTGCCCGCAGCTTCTGCCGCCTTGAGCAGGCCGGACGCGGCGGGGGCAAGGCGTTCCATCAGATAGGTGGGCAGGGCCTCGTAGGCTGAATCGCCCGAATGCAGGGCCGCGGACAGACCACGCTTGGCCGCGACGAACGCGATGAACCGCTCCAGCCAGCGATCCAGTGCCTCTGCCGGCTCATACTGGGTGGCAAAGGCCGAAGCAGCGGCGGCGCAGGCGTCCACCTCCTTGCGGAACACCGCGACGATCAGGTCGGACCGCTGCGGGAAGTGCCTGTAGAGCGTGCCCACGCCCACGCCCGCCTTTTCCGCGATGTCGCGCACCGGGGCGTCGACGCCGGAGGTCGCAAAGACCTCCAGCGCGGCGTCGAGCAACGCGTTGACGCTGCGCCGCGCATCGGCGCGGACCGGCTTTTCCAGTTTCGGCTCAGGCAAATTGAACGCACCTCTTGCTAAACGGAACATTGTTCCGTATTAAATCGGAATGTCGTTCCGTTTAGCACGCTGGAACGGCATTGACCACTTCGGAAAGGACTATGACATGCAATATCGTCCACTCGGCAGGACCGGGATCAAGGTCAGCCCCTATTGCCTGGGCGCCATGATGTTCGGCTCGATCGGCAACCCCGACCATGAGGAATGCGCCCGCATCATCCACAAGGCTCTCGACGCCGGAATCAACTTCGTCGACACCGCCGACCGCTACAGCGCCGGGGAATCCGAGGAGATCCTGGGCAAGGCGCTCAAAGGGCGGCGCGACAATGTGGTGCTGGCCACCAAGTTCTTCGGTCCCATGGGCGAGGACCCCAATATGCAGGGAACATCGCGCCGCTGGATCACCCGCGCCGTCGAGGATTCGCTGCGTCGCCTGGGCACCGATTACATCGACATCTACCAAGTGCACAGGCCGACGCCGGATACTGACATCGAAGAGACGCTTTCGGCACTGACGGACCTGATGCGCGCCGGCAAGATCCGGGCGATCGGTACATCGACGTTTCCCGTCTCGGAGATCGTGGAGGCGCAATGGGTGTCCGAGCGCCGGGGCCTAGCCCGGTTCCGAACGGAGCAGCCGCCTTACTCCATCCTCAATCGCGGCATCGAGCGCGACATGCTGCCCACCTGCCAGCGCTACGGCATGGGTGTGATGGTCTGGAGCCCGCTGGCGAAGGGGATGCTCACCGGCAAATACCGCAAGGGGCAGCCCACGCCCGACTCGCCGCGCGCGCCTTACTTCAAGAAGCTGTTCTCCGACGAAGCCAGCCTGGAGGTGATCGAACAGCTTATCGCGCTGGCCGAGGAAAACGGATTGTCGCTCATTCACATGGCGCTGGGGTTCGTTACGTCCCATCCGGCGGTCACCTCGGCCATCATCGGGCCGCGAACCATGCAGCATCTCGATGATCTTCTGGCCGGCGCCGAGGTGCAGCTCAGCGACGAGATTCTCAATCGGATCGACGAGATCGTGCCTCCCGGCATGGACCTAGCCCCCAACGAGGCCAATTACGCTCCGCCGGCTCTGGTTGAACCCGAACTCCGGCGCCGGCGCAGCGGCGAACGGGCGGCGGCCTGAGGGAGCCAGCGGGCCGGGATCCTTGCCGATCCCGGTCCCTGCCGGCCGCGCATGCTTGGCTTTGACCGCGGGTTAGAACTGCCAGTCGCGGGCCTTTTCGACAAGGAAGTCGCGGAACACGCCAACGCGTTTGGAGCTTTTCAGCGCCGGCGGATAGACGAAATAGGTTTCGTATTCAGGCAGCGTCAAATCGGTGAGGATGCGCTTGAGCCTGGGTTCTTCCTCGGTGACGTAATCTGGCAGCATGGCGATGCCGATGCCCTGCCGGCAGGCCTGCATCATGCCGTAGATGGCGTTGACCCGCAGCGTCGCCCGGCGCGGGGAATTGTCCGGGCGGCCGATCCGTTCGAGGAAGTTGACGTCGCCAAGGTAAGAGGGGGAGGGCTCGCCGAAGCTGACGATCTTGTGGTCGTCGAGATCTTCGATGCTTTGGGGCGCGCCGTACTCTTCAAGATAGCTCTCTGCCGCATAGATGTGGTTGTGCACCGTGAACAGCTTGCGCTGGATCATTTCGGACTGGTTGGGCCGATGCAGGCGGATGGCGACGTCGGCCTCGCGCATGGCCAGGTCCAGCTCGGCGTCGTTGAGTTTGATTTCGAGCTGAATGGTGGGATAAAGCGTCACGAATTCGTGGATGCGCTTGGTGAGCCAGGTGGAGCCGAAACCCACGGTGGTGGTGACCAGGAGCGGGCCGGTGGGCACATCCTGGCTTTCGGTCATCTGCGCCTGCACCGATTGCAGCTCCCAGGCCATGCGGTGGGCCGTGCGGAAAAGCTGCTCGCCCACTTCGGTGAGCACCAGGCCCCGGGCGTGGCGGATGAAGAGCTTTAAGCCCAGATCTTCCTCGAGCGCGGAAATCTGGCGGGAAACGGCCGATTGCGACATGCCGAGCTTTTCAGCCGAATGCGTAAAGCTCCCCGACTCGGCGGCGACATGGAATATGCGCAGCTTGTCCCAATCCAGCATCCCCCGATGTCCCCTCTTTGAATGCCGTTCGCGGAGAGGATTTCCGCGGACGGCTATAAGTCAAAAATCCTCGTCGCCTGTTATTCGGCGGCTTCGGCCATTTCGTGGGCGGCGAGGTAACGCTCGGCTTCGAGCGCGGCCATGCAGCCCATGCCGGCGGCGGTGACCGCCTGGCGGTAGATGTCGTCGGTGACATCGCCTGCCGCAAACACGCCCGGCACCGAAGTGGCCGTGCTGTCGGGAGCGGTGACGATATAGCCGCCATTCTTCATTTCGAGCTTACCGTTGAAGACTTCGGTGGCAGGAGCATGACCGATGGCGACGAAAATGCCGTCGACCTCGAGTTCGTGCTTTTCGTCGGTCACAACGTCGCGCAGAACGGCGCCGCGCACCGAGGGGGGCATGTTGTCGCCCTTGACCTCGTCGAGCACGGTATTCCAGCGCACCTCGATCTTGGGGTGCTTGAACAGGCGCTGCTGCATGACCTTTTCGGCGGTGAACTGGTCGCGGCGGTGAACGACGATCACCTTGGAGGCGAAATTGGTGAGGAACAGGGCTTCCTCGACGGCGGTGTTGCCGCCGCCGACGACGAGGACCGTCTTGTCGCGGTAGAAAAAGCCGTCGCAGGTGGCGCAGGCGGAGACGCCGAAGCCCTTGAACTTTTCTTCCGTGGCAAGGCCGAGCCAGCGGGCCTGGGCGCCGGTGGCGATGATGACGCTATCGGCGGTGTAGGTCTTGCCGCTGTCGCCGGTGAGCCGGAACGGGCGGATGGAAAAATCGACATCGACGATCAGGTCGTTCTCGATCGTGGTGCCCATATTCACCGCCTGGGCGCGCATCTGCTCCATGAGCCAGGGGCCCTGAATGGGATCGGCGAAGCCGGGATAGTTTTCGACATCGGTGGTGATGGTGAGCTGCCCGCCCGGCTGCATGCCGGTGATCATGAGCGGCTCAAGCATGGCGCGGGCGGCGTAGACGGCGGCGGTGTAGCCGGCGGGCCCCGAGCCGATGATGATGGTCTTTGCGTGCATGAAGGTCGTGCCGATCAAATTTATCTCGGCACCAAATATGGCACGGCCCGACCCGGTTACAAGCGCAGACGCCATTTGCCGGGGGAAAACCAGCCATGCTGCGGCGAAATTGCACCAAAGGGGAGGGCCTGAGGGAATTCGAGACGAAATCGCCCCTGGCAAGGCCCCCTCACCGGCCTGCCGGCCACCCTCTCCCCCAAGGGAGAGGGTTAAGGATGCGGCACTCCTGGAGTAGCTCCCAGCAGGGCTTAGGGCCGTGCAGGATTTGAATGAATCAAATCCTGGGCTCCAACCCTTTGTTTTGTCGCGTGTCCGAACCGCACAACGGTTTCCATCCCCGATCAAGCGAGGGGAGATGCTTTTGCTGGACACGCTCTAGATGAAGGCGACCTTGAGAATTTCGTAGCCGCGGGCGCCGCCGGGAGCGGCGACTTCGATCGAATCACCGACCGACTTGCCGATCAGGGCGCGGGCGATGGGCGAGGAAACCGAGATACGGCCGGCCGAAGCGTCGGCTTCGGGATCGCCCACGATCTGGTAGGTCTTTTCTTCCTCGGTGTCTTCGTCGATCAGCGTGACGGTCGCGCCGAACTTGACGGTCGAGCCGGAAAGCTTGGAGACGTCGATGACGTCGGCCATGGCCAGCATGGATTCGATCTCCATGATGCGGCCTTCGTTGAGGCTCTGCTGCTCCTTGGCGGCGTGATATTCGGCGTTTTCCGAAAGGTCGCCATGGGCGCGCGCCTCGGAAATCGCGTCGATGATCGCGCGGCGATCCTCGCCGGTGCGGCGCTGAAGTTCTGCTATCAATGCGGCGTGTCCCGCCACGGTCATCGGGATCTTGTCCATTTCTGCCAATCCCTCCTATGTAAAACGCTACGTCAGTATGCAGTCGGCCTTCCGAGCGAAGTGGGGGCACTTTCCTGGAAGTCCTTCAAGCGCAAATCGAAAACCTCGCTGAGCACACGTCAGCGGAATCGATCCACGCTTTCGGGGAAACTTGCTTGCCTGAGGTTGCCCGCCCCTGACCGGCTGGTCAAGTTCAATCGGCGGGGCGCCCTCCGGCTCGCCTGTCTGCACCCTGGGACATATGGGGCGCGTCGAGGCGGCTGCAAGTGCCCAAATGAAGAGGGCGCAAACCGATAATTCGGTCTACGCCCCTTTATCCGTCCCGACCAATGAGCCGGGCTTAAGCTCTTGGCGGGTGCCCGTCAGTCGCTGGCGGCAAGATTGCCGGCAGCCGATTTACCGGTGCGCTTGTCCTTGACGATCTCGTAGGAAATCTTCTGGCCTTCATCGAGCTGGGTCATGCCGGAATTCTGAACGGCGGAGATGTGGACGAAAACGTCCGCCCCACCCTCGTCGGGCTGGATGAAGCCGTAACCCTTCTGAGTGTTGAACCATTTGACAGTGCCGGTTGCCATGGCGTGTCCCTTTCACGTCGTGCTGTCTCAAATGGGAAAAGTCGCCTTCCCCCCTGGTATATCGAAGTCTTGGTTCAGGACGTCAGCAGGCGCGAAAAACGCACGGCTAGATCGGTCGGCCGCAATTTCGATCCCGTTTTTTTAAAAGAAACAGTGGAAATATTCAAGACGGTGCGAGTTTTGCGGCGTTCAAAAAAATTCCGGCGGCCGTAACACTGTAGTAGAGGGCGCGGCATGGCGCCTGATGGTCTAACATGTCAGTATTGCAGACCTTTGAGGCGCCGATCGGCTGCCGTTCTACAGTATTACGTCCATTTGGGTGGACAAATGGAACTGTCCGTCCGCCCGTTGGCGGGGACGGGGCAAAGCGGTATGGATCGGCGGCGTTTTCCAATTGAGCGGGGGCACGATGGCTACCATTGTTCATGATTTCCGGTCCGATACGGTAACCCGGCCTGATGCGGCCATGCGCGCGGCGATGGCCGAAGCGCCGGTGGGCGACGATGTTTATGGCGAGGATGAAACCGTCGCAGCGCTGGAAGCCAGGGTCGCGGACATGACCGGCAAGGCGGCGGGGATGTTCGTGCCCTCGGGGACGCAATCGAACCTTCTTGCGCTGATGAGCCATTGCGAGCGCGGCGAGGAATATATCGCCGGGCAGGAGGCCCATGCCTATAAGTTCGAGGCTGGCGGGGCGGCGGTGCTCGGCTCGATCCAGCCACAGCCGATCGAAAACGCTCCGGACGGATCGCTGCCGCTCGACAAGATCGCCGCGGCGATCAAGCCCGACGATATCCATTTCGCGCGGACACGCCTGCTGGCGCTGGAAAACACCATCGGCGGCAAGGTGCTGCCGCAGACCTATGTGGAGGAAGCTACGGCGTTGGCCCGACAGGCAGGGCTGGCGACGCATCTCGACGGCGCGCGGATTTTCAATGCGGCAGTGGCCTCCAATCGCAGCGCCAAGGAATTGGCCGCCGCGTTCGACACTGTTTCGGTGTGCCTTTCCAAGGGGCTTGGAGCGCCGGTGGGATCGGTGCTGGTGGGGAGCCCGGAGTTCATCGCCAAGGCGCGGCGACTGCGCAAGATGGTGGGCGGCGGCATGCGGCAGGCGGGGATCATCGCGGCGGCGGGACTTTATGCGCTCGAGAACAACGTCGAACGGCTGGCCGAGGACCATGCCCGCGCGCGGCGGCTGGCCGAAGGGCTGGCGCGCCATGATGGGCTCGATGTGGAACTGCCCCAGACCAATATCTTCTTCTTGCGGACCGATCCGGCCATCGGCGAGCGGTTTGCCGACCATATGGCCGCTGCAGGGATCGCCGTTTCGGGGCGTTATGGCCAGCAGCGCTGGGTGACGCACAAGGATATCGGCGACGAGGCGATCGACGCAGCACTCGATGCGGCCGCGAGATTTTTTGCGGCGGCCTGACGAGGGCTCTTGATTTTTGTCGGCGCGAGGCGCATTTCCCCGCGCGCCGGCAATCCTGCCGGCGTCCTCGGATGCTTCTCCTATCGTGACCACATCCTTCCTGTCTTCGGGCGATCTCATCGTGGACCGCCGGGCGCAGTATGCGCAGATGCTGGCCGAGGCCGGCGATTTCGCCGCCGCTGCGGACCTGATGGATCAGGCGCTGGCCAATGCGCCCGACTGGGCGGCGGGATGGATGATGGCGGGCGGGTTTCACCTCAAGGCCGAAGCGCTGGGGAGCGCCATCGCGGCCTGGCAGCGGGCGGCTGGACTCGATCCGGCCGGCACGCTGGGGGCGCAGATGCATCTGGCGGCGCATGGGATCGCGGAGGTGGAGCCCGAAGCTCAGGCCGCCTATGTGGAGGCGCTGTTCGATCAGTATGCCGACCATTTCGAAGAAGCCCTGCTGCAAAAGCTCGACTATGTGGTGCCCGGCAGGCTGGCTGGCCTGGTCGAGGGGGCGATGGCTCGGGCGGGGATAGAGGGGTTTGCGCGTGGCATCGACCTGGGATGTGGGACCGGGTTGATGGGGGAAAGGTTGCGCCAGCGCGTATCGCACCTCACCGGCGTTGACCTTTCGGCGGCCATGGTGAGCGAGACGGCGCGCAAGGGGCTTTATGACGCCCTCGAGCAGGGGGAGCTTCTGGCGTTTCTGCAGCATGAGGGGCGGATGGCGGATCTGGTGACGGCCGCCGACGTTTTCATGTACTGCCCGGCGCTGCCGCCGATCTTTGCCGCCGTGCATGGGGTGTTGCGCGATGGCGGGATGTTCGCATTTTCGGTGGAGAGCCATGCGGGCGAGGAGGAGCAGATGCTGCAGGCCTCGCTGCGCTATGCCCACAATGGCGATGCCATCAAACGGGCACTGGCCGATGCCGGGTTCGAGATCGTCGAGGACGCCGAGGCGGTGATCCGGCAGGATGGCGGCCAGCCGGTGATGGGGCGATTGTTCGTGGCGCGGAAGCCGGAGGCCGTGACCTCGAAAGCCGCCGAGATGGGCGAAGCGGAAGCCGTGGAGGCTCCCGCTTCGGTTCTGCATTAGAAATTCAAGTTACACGCCCTGCGAATGGCGATCTGCACTGGCGAAGGCGGTAGTGCGGGGTCGAAATCATGCGCCGGCATCAAGGGCGGCTGGGCCATGAACTTGACGCGGCTGCCCCTGTTGGGCTGTGCGGCGTGGACGAGGAAGGGGTGGCAGAGATAGACCGTGCCGGCGGGGCCGGTCGCCAGCGCCTCCTCGCACCGGGCGGTGCCGGCGAAATCGCCGGCCATCATCTGGCGCATGGTGGCGCCGTCTTCTCCATAAGGGAGAAGAAAGCGCGCCATATCCATATGCGAGCCCACGCGGATGCGGGTGGGGGCGTCGTCTTCGTCCACATCGGAGAACAGGAACAGCATCAGAAGGGCACGGCCCCTCGACTTGATGTTGGCGCGGATGGAGAAGAAATCGCTGGGATCGTCGGTGGGCAGCATGTAGCTGGCATCGATATGCCAGCCATCATCGCCCGGCGCTTCCGCCGAGGGGAAGCGGATGGGGAAAGTGCCCAGGCCTTGCGGGGCGAGCCAGCGGCCTTCACCGACGATCTGGTCGTAAGCTTTGTGCAGACGTTCGGTGTTTGCCGCTTGCCGGAAGGGCGCATCGGCATAGCCGCCGAGACGGATCACCGGCTTGGTCCAGGTGGACGGATCGTCCGGATCGCAGCCGGTGTCGCGCCAGAGGATGGCGCGGCCTTGCTCGGCGAGGTTGCGGGGGAAGGCGTCGTCGATGCGGACGAAGCCATCAGTGATGAAGGATTCGATCTGCGCTTGGGTGAGCGCGTTTGCTGTTGCGGGCATTGAAAAGTCCATGAGTTCGCGGAGCCGCAGTGCAGGCGGCGGGAGGGCGTGAGCCCTGCTTCTTGCTTCCGGGGAGGCGCCGGATCAGGCGCGCAGGAAGACGGCGAACTTGGTGGACGTCATGAACATGGGGCGAAGTATAGCTTGCGGCGTGCGAGCGTCAACTGGAACCCGCGCGCCGGAGCGCGCGGGGTATTTGCGTCAGCGGCGGCTTTGCCAGAAGGCATGGAGCGCGTCGATGTCGCCGGTGGTCATCAGCGGCATCGCCTCTGCCAGCAGCGCGTCGGGCCAATCCCACCAGGCCATTTCGAGCAGCAGGGCGATGTGATCGTCGCTGAACCGCTTGCGGATCGGCTTGGCAGGGTTGCCGCCGACGATGGTGTAGGGTTCGACATCGCGGGTAACGAGCGCACGGGTGCCGATCACCGCGCCATGACCGACGGTGATGCCGGGCATGACGATGGCTTCAGACCCTATCCAAACGTCGGAGCCGATCACCGTGTCGCCGGCGGGGAGATAGCCATTGGCAGCGCCGGCGAAGGCTTGGACTTCGGGCATGAAGTGGAACGGGAAAGTCGAGACCCATTCGTTCCGGTGGCCCTGATTGCCCGCCATGATGAAGGCGGCGCCCGAGCCGATAGAGCAGAAGCTGCCGACGATCAGCTTGTCGGCATCTGGATCGGGTAGAAGGAAGCGAGCGCAATCGTCGAAACTGTGGCCGTGATAGTAACCGGAATAGTAGGAGTAGCGGCCCACCGACATGTTGGGGTGGGTGACCTGCTCGGAGAGCAGCTTGCCCTTGAAGGGGCTTTCGAAAAAGTTGGTCATGATGAACCTGAAATCGGAACTGCCAAACGGGCGGGTAGCGCAAAACGTGGCGGCGCCCCGCCCGGCGAATGCGCTCTCTGGCTGACGGCGTTCAGGCCGAGCGGAGCGCGATGGAGGTGGTTCGGTCTGCCGATTTCATGGTGGCGCGTTTGTGCCGGTGGCGGTGAGGGAAGTCAATGCCGGTTGCCAAGCGGGGCTGCATAGAATTTTATGATTCTCGGACGGCGGAAGCAGCAGCGCCTGGCCAGCGGGCGTAACCGGGAGAGATCGGCTCTCCCGGCTGTGGCGACAGCCTCGCCGTCTAACGGAGGTGATGATTATGTGGTTTTTCCCACTGACCATCACGCTAGACATGAAAAAGACCCGGACGAGCTGGCGAGTTCGGATCCGGGTCCTAATCATAATCTAGTCTACGGAGGCCGGGTGAAAGCCCGGTCTCTACTCCGTTAAAATAGCCACAAAGGCTATTTGTTTCAAGTTTTTCGGCTCAGGCCGCGAAATACTCCTGCAGTGCTTTGACCGTGAGATTGCCGCCGCGATAGGCGAGGATGCCCTCAGCTGCGGCGATGGCGCCGGGGATGGTGGTGTAGTAGGGCACCTTGCTCATCAGCGCGGCGCGGCGGATGTCGCGGCTGTCGGAGACGGCCTTGGCGCCGTCGGTGGTGTTGATCACGAGCTGGACGTCGCCGTTCTTGATCGAGTCCACGATATGCGGACGGCCTTCGAGCACCTTGTTGATCTTGGTGCATTCAATGCCCTGATCGGCGAGGAAGCGCTGGGTGCCGCCGGTGGCGATGATCTTGAAGCCGGCAGCGGCGAGATCACGGATCGAAGCGGCAATGGCGGCCTTGTCGTCATCGCGGACCGAGACGAACACGGTTCCTTCACGCGGGACCTTGGTGCCGCCGCCGAGCTGGGATTTGGCGAAGGCGAGGGCGTAGTCGGTGTCCAGCCCGATCACTTCGCCGGTCGACTTCATTTCCGGGCCCAGCACGGTATCGACACCGGGGAAGCGGGCGAAGGGGAACACGGCTTCCTTGATGCCGATGTGCTTGATCTCGCGTTCCTGGAGGTCGAAGGCTCCGAGTTTTTCGCCGGCCATGATGCGGGCAGCGATCTTGGCGATGGGGTAGCCGATGACCTTGGCGACGAAGGGGACGGTGCGCGAGGCGCGGGGGTTCACTTCGAGGACATAGAGGGTGTTGTCCTTCAAGGCGAACTGCACGTTCATCAGGCCGCCCACGTTCAGGGCCTTGGCGAGACCGGTGGCCTGGCGCTTGAGCTCTTCGATGATGTCGGCGGAAAGTGAGTGGGGCGGGAGCGAGCAGGCGCTGTCGCCCGAGTGGATGCCCGCTTCCTCGATGTGCTCCATGATGCCGGCGACAAAGACGTCGGTGCCGTCTGAGAGGCAATCGACGTCGATTTCCGTCGCGCCCTGGAGATAGGAGTCGAACAGCAGCGGGTTGTTGGCGAGGACAGAATTGATCTGACCGGTCTTGTCGTTGGGATAGCGCTGGCGGATCTCGGGCGGGACCAGTTCGGTGAGGGTCGACTGCACGTAGCGCTCGAAATCCTCGGCCGAATAGCAGATGACCATGGCGCGGCCGCCCAGAACGTTGGACGGGCGGATGACCAGCGGATAGCCCAACCCGTCGGCCACGATACGGGCCTGCTCCAGCGAATAGGCGATGCCGTTTTTCGGCTGGGTCAGATCGAGCTTGTTCAAAAGCTTCATGAACTGGTCGCGGTCTTCGGCCAGGTCGATCTTGTCGGGCTGGGTGCCAAGGATCGGCACGCCGGCGCGTTCGACAGCGGCGGCGAGCTTCAGAGGCGTCTGACCGCCGAACTGGACGATGACGCCGTGGAGCGTGCCGTTCTGCTGCTCGGTGGTCAGGATTTCGATGACGTCTTCCTCGGTCAGCGGCTCGAAATAGAGGCGGTCGGAGGTGTCGTAATCGGTCGAGACGGTTTCGGGATTGCAGTTGACCATGATGGTCTCATAGCCCGCATCGGCCAGGGCGAAGGCGGCATGGCAGCAGCAATAGTCGAACTCGATGCCCTGGCCGATACGGTTGGGGCCGCCACCGAGGATCACGACCTTCTTGCGGTCGGAGGGATTGGCCTCATCGGCGACCGCTCCGGCGAAGGGGGCTTCATAGGTGGAATACATATAGGCGGTGGGCGAGGCGAACTCGGCGGCGCTGGTGTCGATGCGCTTATAGGCCGGGCGGACGCCGAGCTTGTGGCGGTGATTGAGCACGTCCTTGGCGGTCTTGCCGGAAAGCTCGGCAAGGCGGGCGTCGGAGAAACCCATGGCCTTCAAAGCACGCATCTGGCCCGCGGTTTCCGGCAGGCCGTATTCGCGAACCTTGGCTTCAGTGTCGACGATCGACTGGAGCTGTTCGAGGAACCAGGGATCGATGCGGCAGGCCTCGTGGATCATCTGGTGGTCGTAGCCGAGCCGCATGGCTTCGGCGACCCAGAGAAGGCGATCGGGGGTGGGGGTGCCGAGGGCAGCTTTGACGGCGTTCTTGTCGTCACCTTCGCCCAGTCCGGGAATGCCGATCTCGTTCAATCCAGTGAGCCCGGTTTCGAGCGAGCGCAGGGCCTTTTGCAGCGATTCGGGGAAGGTGCGGCCGATGGCCATGGCCTCGCCGACCGACTTCATCGAGGTGGTGAGGCGGTTATCGGCACCGGGGAATTTCTCGAAGGCGAAGCGGGGGATCTTGGTGACGACATAGTCGATGGTGGGCTCGAACGAGGCCGGGGTGGCGCCGCCGGTGATGTCGTTTTCGAGCTCGTCGAGGGTGTAGCCGACGGCGAGGCGCGCGGCGACCTTGGCGATCGGGAAGCCGGTGGCCTTGGAGGCCAATGCCGAGGAGCGCGAGACGCGCGGGTTCATTTCGATGACGATCATGCGGCCATCGGCGGGGTTGATCGCGAACTGGACGTTCGAGCCGCCGGTTTCGACCCCGATTTCGCGCAGGACGGCCACCGAGGCGTCGCGCATGATCTGGTATTCCTTGTCGGTGAGCGTCAGAGCCGGGGCGACGGTGATCGAATCGCCGGTATGGACGCCCATGGGATCGATGTTTTCGATCGAGCAGACGATGATGCAATTGTCCTTCTTATCGCGGACAACCTCCATCTCGTATTCTTTCCAGCCGAGGACGGATTCCTCGATCAGCACCTCGTTGGTGGGCGAGGCGTCGATGCCGGATTCGCAAATGGCGAGGTATTCCTCGCGATTGTAGGCGATGCCGCCGCCGGTGCCGCCCAGGGTGAAGGAGGGGCGGATGATGGCGGGCAGGCCGATATCCTCAAGAGCTTGGAGGGCCTCGATGGTGTTGTGAGCGAGGCGCGATTTCGGGGTGGCGAGCCCGATCTTGGTCATGGCATCGCGGAACAGCTCGCGGTCCTCGGCCTTGTCGATGGCTTCGGCGTTGGCGCCGATCATTTCGACGCCGAACTTTTCAAGCACGCCCATCTTGTTGAGCGAGAGCGCGCAGTTCAGCGCGGTCTGGCCGCCCATGGTGGGGAGCAGCGCGTCGGGGCGCTCCTTTTCGATGATCTTGGCGACCACCTCGGGAGTGATGGGCTCCATATAGGTAGCGTCGGCGACATCGGGGTCGGTCATGATCGTCGCCGGGTTGGAGTTCACCAGGATGATGCGATAGCCCTCTTCGCGCAGAGCCTTGCAGGCCTGTGTCCCCGAATAGTCGAATTCGCAGGCCTGGCCGATAATGATCGGTCCAGCCCCGATGATGAGGATGGATTTGATGTCTGTGCGTTTGGGCATAGGGCTTCTCGTGCGGCAAGCGCGCGGCAGCAGAACTGACGCGCTTCGGACGGGCTAGACGGTGGCTAGGCGGTCTCCTTAGAGCAAGCTTGGGGGGATTTCCAGCGTCACGGGCGAATTCTTTTGTCGCGGGTCCCGCGAGCGGTCTTCAGAGATAGAGCTTGAACCCTTCATGGCTTTTGGAAAAGCCGAGGCGTTCGTAGAAGCGGTGGGCATCGGTGCGCTTCTTGTTGGAGGTGAGTTGGACCATGGTGCAGCCACGGGCGCGAGCGGTTTCGGCGGCCCAACCCATCATCTTTTCACCGATGCGCTTGTTGCGGTGGGCGGGCGAGACGTGGACGGCTTCCACCGTGCAACGCCAGGCGCCCTGGCGGGCGATGCCAGGGGTGAAGGTCAACTGGAAGGTGCCGACCGGTTCCTCGTCTTGCGTTGCCACCATAAGCATCTGGTTGGGATCAGCGTCAATGGCGGCCAGGGCGGCGAGATAGGCCGGCCCTTGCGGCTTGGACAGATCCTCGGTGGGACCGGCCATGCCATCGGCTTCGATGAGGCCGACGATGAAGGGAAGATCGTTTGCGGTGGCGTTGCGGATGGCGATTTCGGACATGGGCACCTCTTTGGGGACTTCATGTCTCATGATTCGGTGCGGGGTCGTCAGCCATCAGCGAGCGCGATGATGGCGCGCGTGTCGGCGCCTGGCGGCAGGGTGCCTAGGGTGTGGCCCCAATCGCCTCCGAGCCGGGTCGTGGCAAAGAGTTCGCCGGCGGCGGGGGCGCTGCGCAGAAGGAGGCTCGTCTGCAGCAGCAGGGCCATGCGCTCGGTGAACCGGCGAGCCTGGGCTTCGTCAATGGGGCGGGTGAGCGTCTCTTCCAGATCATCGAGCGATTTATCGAACGCCGGGTGGGTGCCGCGGGCGGCGGACAGCTCGGTCATGAGGGCGTCGAGGGCTTCGGGCGAGCGTGAAATGGTGCGCTGCACGTCGAGGGCTATGATGTTGCCCGAGCCTTCCCAAATGGCGTTGAGCGGGGCCTCGCGGTAGAGCCACGGCATGGGGGTATCTTCGATGTAGCCCATGCCGCCCAGTGCTTCCATGGCTTCGACGGTGACGAATGGGCAGCGCTTGTTGTTCCAGTATTTGGTGAGAGCGACCGCGAGGCGGGCGAAGCCTTGATCGGCAGCGTCAAAGGCTTGGGCGACGCGGAAGGCGAGGGTAAGGGCGCCCAGCCATTCAAGCGTAAGATCGGCGAGAAGATTTGCCATGAGCGGCTGGTGGATCAGCGGCTTGCCGAAGGCGGAGCGGTGGCGAGTCCAGTCGAGGGCTTCAAGGAGAGCGCGGCGCATGAGGCCGGCAGGGGCGATCGCGGTATCGAGGCGGGTGTGGTGGACCATTTCGAGAATGGTGCGGATGCCCTGGCCGGGCTCGCCCAGCAGTTCGGCATGGGCGCCGTGATATTCGATCTCGGCCGAGGCATTGGAGCGGTTGCCGAGCTTGTTCTTCAAACGCATCAGGTGGATGGCGTTGAGGTTGCCATCGGGGAGGCGGCGGGGGACCAGGAAGCAGGTCAAACCCTGGGGGAGTTGCGCGAGGGTGAGGAACGCGTCGGACATTGGGGCCGAGCAGAACCATTTGTGGCCGGTGAGGCGATAAGCACCATCGGCGGGCTCTGCGAGCGTGCGATTGGCGCGCACGTCCGAGCCGCCCTGCTTTTCGGTCATCGCCATGCCGATTGTGGCGGCGTGCTTTCGGGCGACAGGAGCGTCGTCAGGGTCGTAATCGGCGGTGGCGGCGAGGCGGGCGAGATCGGCGGCGAGGCCATTGTGCCGGCGCAGGATGGGGATGGCCGCATAGGTCATGGTCATGGGGCAGCAGACGCCCGGTTCGACCTGGCTCATGAGATAGACCATGGCGGCATGGGCAGTATGTCCGGCAGGTGCGCCGGACCAGGGCAGGGCGGCGTATCCCGCTTTAAGACCGGTCCGCAAGAGACGGTGATAGGCATCAGCGAACAGGACCGTGTCGATGCGCCGGCCGCCGGTGTCGAACCGCTCGAGAACAGGCGGCTGTCCGGTGGCGAGGCGGTGTCCATCGACGACTAGATCGGGCTGCCCGAGACGTTCGGCGAAGGCGCGGGATGGCTCCTGGGCCTGTTGGGGCAGCGCCGCGCGCAGGGCCGGGTCGCCCTGCCATAAGGACAGGGTGGTGCGTAGGGCCGGCTGATTGACGACGGCAAAAGGATCCGCTTGCTGCATGGCGCCTCTCCCGGCCCGATTGGACCGCCCATCATGGCTGGCGTCAATCGGGAAAGAGGAACCTTTCGTTCCGGCAGCCCGTTTTTCCGCCCATAACGGTAAAGCAAAGGAGACGAAGATGATTGAACGGGATCGCGAAACCGTTGTCGTGACCGACAATGGCGGCGGCGGTGGAGGCGGCGGCGGGTTCATCGCGGCAATCATCGTCGCCCTGATCGTCATCGTGGGCATCATCTGGTTCGTCAACGCCAACACAGGCGGCGAGGGCGGGTCCGTATCGGTGGACGTGCCGGCCGTGGATGTGCCCGAGGTCGACGTGGACGTGTCGCAATAATGCACGACGATGTCGAAAGCATCTTGTTGGAGCGAAACGGGCAGTTCCCAAACAGCGAACTGCCCGTGATCGTCTATCGCGGCGTCGGCGAGGGTTCGGCAACCGCCGATGCGGTGCAGGCAATGTTCGCGCGCAACGATTGGCCGCCGCAGTGGGTGGATACGATCTTCGATTACCACCATTATCATTCGACAGCTCATGAAGCGCTGGGTGTCGTTTCCGGTTCGGCCCGGCTTGCGCTGGGCGGGCCCGGGGCGCGGCAGGTGGATGTGCGGCCCGGCGATGTCGTGATCATCCCGGCCGGCGTGGCGCACAAGCTCGAAAGCTCGAGCGACGATTTTGCGGTGGTGGGAGCCTATCCACCGGGGCAGGATTGGGACATTCTCAAGGGCAAGGACGGCGATTTGGAGCGGGCGACCGCGAACATCGCGCGCTTGCCGCTGCCGGAAACCGATCCCGTCGGTGGCAAGGCCTTACTGGAACTCTGGCGCGAGGGCTGAGACAATGAAGTGGCGGGGACGCAAACGGTCGAGCAACATCGAGGACCGGCGCGGGGCGAGCGGAGGCATGTTTGGCCGCTCTACAGGGCTGGGCGGTTCGGGATTTCGCATACCGACCGGCGGGAGAGCCGGCGGCGGGCTGGGGATCGGCGCGATCGTCATCATGCTTATCATCGGCATGGCGCTGGGGATCAATCCGCTCTCGCTGCTCGACGGATCGCTGGGCACCGGGACGAGCGGAAACGGTTCTGTTTCACGCCCCTTGCCGGAAGCGGGCGAGGACGACCTTGCCGATTTCGTGGGGGTTGTCGTGCAAGACACCGAAGACCTCTGGACAGAGGTGTTCGTCGAAAACGGCATGACCTATGTGCCCGCGACAGTGGTGCTGTTCACCGACATGAGCCAATCGGGCTGCGGGATGGCCGATGCGCGCACTGGCCCGTTCTACTGCCCGGCCGACCAGAGCGTTTACATCGACCTGGCGTTCTACGAGACGCTGCGCAGCCAGTTCGGGGCGCCCGGCGATTTCGCACAGGCCTATGTGATCGCTCACGAGATCGGGCATCACGTTCAGAATTTGACCGGGGTGCTGCCGGAATACTCGCGGGCCATCCAGTCGATGAGCCAGGAGGAGGCCAACGCCTATTCGGTGCGGATCGAATTGCAGGCCGATTGCTATGCAGGCGTGTGGGCGAACTATGTCGGGGAAGAAAACCTGCTCGAGAGCGGCGATATCGAGGAGGCGATCAACGCTGCCGAACAGATCGGGGATGACGCGATCCAGAGCCGTACGCAAGGGGTGGTGGTTCCCAAGACCTTTACGCACGGCACTTCGGCGCAGCGGCAGGAATGGTTCGAACGCGGCTATTCCGGCGGCGATCCGGGGCAGTGCGACACGTTTTCCGGGGCGATTTAGACAGAGAGCTTCAGGTTGCAGATGAACCTGAAGCTCTCTTCTTTTGGATTCCGGAACGTAGGCCAAGTCCTTGGCCCGGAATCGAGATTTTACTTCAAGCCGCTTTACAGCGAGATGCGGTAGACGCCGAAACCGGCTTCGCTGGTATCGCCGGTGGGCTCGATGGTGATGGCGGTCACGTCGGCCAGGTGCTGTTCGGCGGCAGGGCCGGTTTCGAACAGCACGGTGGTGTCACCGATTTCGGCAAGGGACCAATTGCTGTCGGCGGCCGGGTCGATGGTGCCCTGCTCGACGATGTAGCGCACGATCACGTCGCGGTTGGTATCGGGACCGATGAAGACGATCTTGCTCGAATCGATGCCCGGGAACGAGCCGCCGCCGCCGGCGCGGTAGTTGTTGGTGGCGACGATGAATTCCTGAGCCGGATCGATAGGCTCGCCATTGTACATCAGATCGACGATGCGGTTGGCATCGGGGTTGGTTTCGCCCGAGCCGTCGGCTGCGTATTTGGACGGCTGGGTGATGTCGATCTTGTAGGTCACCCCGTCGATCACGTCGAAATTGTAGGACGGGAAATCGGGGTTGATGAGCTGGGCGTCGGTGGCGCCGGCCTCGACCTGGTTGAACATGCCGGCGGCGCGTTCGAGCCAGTTCTTGACGTCGGCGCCGGTGATCTTCACCGCCTGGATGGTGTTGGGGTAGAGGTAGAGATCGGCGACGTTCTTGATGGCGACCGGGCCGACGGGGACGTCGGTGTAATAGTCCGGACCGCCACGGCCGCCGGCCTTGAAGGGGGCGGCAGCCGAAAGGATCGGCAGACCTTCCCATTCGGTGCCCGCCATCATCTGCTCCATGTACCAGGTCTGGGCGATATTGACGATCTGCACGGACGGATCGTCGGCGACCAGAGAGAAATAGGAGTGGAGCGGGGCAGCGGTTTCACCGACCGGGCGGCGGATATAGTCGAGGGTTTCCTGGTGGGCCGCTTCGACCGAAGCCACGACTTCCTCATCGGATTCGACGGTGGCGGTCACCGCACCGTCGACGCGCTCGTAGATGGGGCGCGCTTCGGAGGTGTGGGACACTACGGTCCAGGAGCCGTCGTCGCCGCGTTCGAGCAGCAGATCGATCAGGCCCATATGGCTGCCCCAGAAGCCGGGCATGACGGCGGGGACGCCCATCAGCGTGCCGTTCTCGATATCGACGCCTTCCACATCGGCATAGTCGGGGCCTGGGAAGACGAGGTGGTGGTGACCGGTAAGGATGGCGTCGATGCCTTCGACCTCACCGAGATAGAGCGAGGCGTTTTCCATGCCCGGAGTGTAGCCGTCGCCGCTGATGCCCGAGTGCGAAAGGGCGATGACGATATCGGCGCCTTCTTCGCGCATCTTCGGGACATAGGCGCGGGCGGTCTCAACGATATCGCGCACGGCCACCTTGCCCTCGAGATGAGCGGCATCCCAGCTCATGATCTGGGGCGGGGTGAAGCCGATCAGGCCGATGCGGATGGTGTGGCTTTCGCCGGCGCCGTCGACCAGCTCCTTTTCAATGATCACATAGGGATCGAACAGGGTGTCGTCCGCAAGCGGATCGTCGCCCAGTTCGGTGCCGTTGACGACGTTGGCAAGAACCACCGGGAAATTGGCCCCGGCCATGGCCTGGTCGAGGAATTCGAGACCATAGTTGAATTCGTGGTTGCCGATCGTGCCCGCGTCATAACCGAGCTCGTTCATGGCGGCGATGGTGGGGTGCAGGTCCGATCCGTCGATGCCGCGCTCATAGGCGACATAGTCGCCGAGCGGGTTGCCCTGGATGGTGTCGCCATTGTCGAGAAGGATGGCATTACCGGCCTCGGCGCGGATGCTCTCGATGATCGAAGCGGTGCGGGCCAGGCCCATCGTGTCGTTGGGGGCGTCGGTGTAGTAGTCATAGGGCATGATGGCGACGTGGATGTCGGTCGTTTCCATGATGCGCAGATGGGCCTGGTTGGACTGGGCCAGCACCGCGAACGGGTGCATCACAACGGCGGCCGCGCCGACCGAGGCCGTGCCGGCGAGAAACGCGCGGCGCGAAATCGTAAGAGAATTCATGAGGTCCCTCCACGGACTGAACTTGATGGCCCGCGACAACCGCCGCGGAACGCCCGCCCCCCTTGCCGCAGTTTTCTGACGGTCCGATGACGCGCGCGAGGAAGCGTCGCGCCTTTTTATCTTTTGGTCAAATTTCTTTTCGTGGCGGGCTGCTGACAGCGTTTGTCACGACTGCGCGGTAGCGTCAGGTCATTGCTTTGAAAGGGAGAAACCCAAATGACACTCCGCACCTATCATGGAAGCTGCCAGTGCGGCTCTGTTCGGTTCGAGGCCGATATCGATCTCAGCCAGGGAACGGGGAAGTGCAATTGCACGAGCTGCCGCAAGCGGCGCTGGTGGAGTGCCACCATCAAGCCCGAAGCGTTCCGGGCGCTTGAAGGGGAAGACACCTTGGTGCCCAATCGCGGTGGCACCGGCCTGTTTTGCCCAGGCTGCGGATTGACCCCGTTCGCTCGGGTGGCGGCGGCGGAATGGAACAATGGCGCCGAGGTGCAGATCAACGTCGCGTGTCTCGACGACGCGACGCCAGAAGACCTGATCGCCGCGCCCGTCACCTATTTCGACGGTCTTAACGACAATTGGTGGAACGTACCGGCGGAGGTCCGGCACCTTTAGGCAGCTTGGGGGTGCTCTTGGCTGGCGCTGTTGCTGGATTCCGGGGACAAGCCCCGCAGCGGCGCCCCCACAGCCGCTATTCTGCGACGGCCGGCTCGCCTTTCTGCTCACGCACGAGGTTAAGGAAGCGCGTGAAGAGGTAGTGTGAGTCGTGCGGGCCGGGGGAGGCTTCCGGGTGGTACTGCACCGAGAACACAGGCTTGCCATCTACCTGCAGGCCGGCGTTGGAGCCGTCGAAAAGTGAGACATGGGTTTCACTCACGCCGGAGGGCAGGCTGTCGCGGTCGACGGCGAAACCATGGTTCATAGAGGTGATCTCGACCTTGCCGGTGGTGAGGTCTTTCACCGGATGGTTGGCGCCGTGATGCCCCTGATGCATCTTCTGGGTTTTGCCGCCCAGGGCGAGGCCGAGGAGCTGGTGACCAAGGCAGATGCCAAAGACCGGCTTGCCGGTTTCGATGACCTTCCGGATGGTGGGCACTGCGTATTCACCGGTCGCGGCGGGATCGCCGGGGCCGTTGGAGAGGAACACGCCGTCGGGGTTATGGGCCATGATGTCCTCGACCGTCGCGGTGGCGGGCACCACGGTGACGCGGGCGCCCTGGTCGGCGATGCAGCGCAGGATGTTGCGCTTGGCGCCGTAGTCGATGGCGACGATGTGGAACTGGGGATCTTCGAGGCGGCCATAGCCCTCACCCCAGCGCCAGCGGGTCTCGTCCCAGCGATAGGTCTGGGTGGTGGAGACTTCCTTGGCGAGGTCGAGGCCTTCGAGACCGGGGAAGGCGTCGAGCGTGGCCTGAAGCTCGGTTTCGTCGAACTGTCCGTTAGGAGCGTGGGCGATCACGGCATCGGCCATGCCCTTGTCGCGGATGAGAGCGGTGAGGGCGCGCGTATCGAGGCCGGCAATGCCGATGATGCCGCGCTTTTTGAGCCAGGCGTCGAGTTCATTGGCGGCGCGGTAATTGGATGGGCTGGTGATATCGGCCTTGATCACCATGCCGCGCACGCCGGACGCCGCGGCCATGTTGACCGTCTCGATGTCCTCGTCATTGGCGCCGACATTGCCGATATGGGGGAAGGTGAAGGTGATGATCTGGCCGGCATAGGAGGGATCGGTCAGGATTTCCTGGTATCCGGTCATCGCCGTATTGAAGCAGACCTCGCCGGCCGCCATGCCCGTGGCACCGATGCCGCGACCCTCAAGGCGCGTCCCGTCGCGGAGGATGAGGACTGCGGTAGGGGCGGTTTCCAGCCAGCCGGACATTGGGCTTCTCCTTCAGGTGAGGCGCGCTCGCTGCGCGCAAGTTCAGGCACACGGAACCCCCGGCCAAAGTCGCCGTTTGGTGGTTCTGTCCGCCCTATATTGAATTTGAGCGAACCTATTTGAAGGGGCAGGCGCGGTCAACCGAGTCCTTTGCTTTTGAAGGTATTGGAAATCAATAGCTTAGGGTGAGCGTGACATTGTGCTCGTCACGCAATTGGCTTTGGCCGAGCGATTGGAGTATAGAGCGCTCGCAACCAATGAACATGAAGGACGCCGATCATGCGCGACCAGATCAGTGCTGCCATGAAGGATGCCATGAAGGCCCGCGACGGACGTCGGACGACGACGCTGCGGCTGATCAACGCCGCCATCAAGGACCGCGAAATCGCGGCGCGGGGCGAGGGCAGGGACGGCATCACCGACGAGGACATCCTCGCCATCCTGCAAAAGATGGTCAAGCAGCGCGAGGAATCGGCGGCGCTATATGGCCAGAACGGGCGGCCCGAACTCGAGGCGCAGGAGCGCGAGGAAATCGAGATCATCAAGGAATTTCTCCCCCGTCCGCTGACGGAAGCCGAAATCGATGCGGCGATCAAAAGCGCGATCGCCGAGACGGGCGCCGAGGGGCTGCGGGACATGGGCAAGGTCGTGGGCGTCCTCAAGGCCAAATATCCCGGCCAGATCGATTTCGGCCAGGCCTCCAAACAGGTGAAGGCGCAACTGAGCGCATAGGCTATGCGCGCGAGACCGAGCGGCCTATAGTCGTTCCTGCTTGCCTTGGCTTGTGGGGACCTGACGATGCCAGCCGAAAAGAACTCTTCTCGCTTTCCATCCATCCTGACCGGCCTGCGCGGCGTGCTCATGCTGCTGGCCGGTTTTTATGCGCTGTTTTTTCCCGGACCGGCTTTGCTGGTGCTGACGACCGTCGCGGCCGCCCTGTTCGTGGTCGACGGGGTGCTGGGTCTTTGGACCATCACCTTTGGCGGCGGCAAGACCGGGAATTTCTGGTTCGACGTGGTGCGTAACGCCCTATCGATCCTGGTGGGCGTGCTCATCCTCCTTTCGCCGCTGCTTGGAACGCTGATCACCGCGACATTCCTTGTCTACCTCGTCGCCTTCCAGGCGGTGTTCGTTGGGGTGATGGAAATCGTGGTCATCCTTCGCGAACGCGAGCTTTACGCCAAGATCTGGCCGGTGCTGTTGAGCGGCATTCTCTATGTGCTGTTCGGCCTGCTGCTGATCTTCTGGCCGCTGGCGGCTGCTGCGGCGCTGGTGATGGTCGGCGGCGTGTTGATGATCATCTTCTCGTTCGGGTTGTTCGGGTTGGCGTGGCGGCTTTGGCAGGCGGGCCATTGACGTCAATGCGTATATGACGATAATATACACCCATGATCGATTGGGGGCGGGTCAGCGGTTTTGACTGGGATCGCGGAAACGCGACCAAGAGCCGTGACAAACACCAAGTGACTTCGTCAGAAGCCGAGCAGGTGTTTTTCAACGAGCCGCTGATCGTGCTTGCCGATCCAAAGCACAGCGTTGCGGAGATGCGGTTTCACGCACTCGGATGTGCCGATGGCGGTCGGTTGCTGCATGTAACTTTCACATTGCGTGAAAACGGTACGCTGATCCGCGTCATTTCTGCCCGCGACATGAGCCGCAAGGAGCGGAACGTTTATGCCCAAAGCTCTTAAACCCATTCCCGAGTTTGCCAGTGAAGCTGAAGAGCGCGCGTTTTGGCAGGAGAATGATTCCGCCGAATATCTGGATTGGAGCAAGGCCGAAAAGGTCCGCTTGCCTAATCTCAAGCCATCTTCGACGTCGATTTCGCTGCGCTTGCCGGTCTCCCTGCTTGAAAGCATCAAGGTCGTCGCGAACAAGCAGGACGTGCCTTATCAATCGCTGATAAAGGTGTGGCTTTCCGAGCGCGTCGGCAGCGAGACGGTGCATAAGTCACCCGTTTCGCGTGACAGGAAGTAAGTCAGTCCTTACTTATCCTAAATGCGCTTTTCCGATGCCTTTCTGGATGAGATCCGAAACCGGCTGCCCATCACGCAGGTGGTGGGCGAGCATGTCCTATGGGACAAGCGCAAATCCCAGCCCGGCAAGGGCGATATGTGGGCGTGCTGCCCGTTCCATGGCGAAAAGAGCCCGAGCTTTCATGCCGACGACCGGCGGGGCCGCTACCATTGCTTCGGATGCGGGGCGAGCGGGGATCATTTCCGGTTTCTGACCGAAAAGACCGGGATGAGCTTTCCCGAGGCGGTGGAGCTTCTGGCCGGACGGGCCGGGGTGCCGATGCCGGCGCGGGACGAGAAAGCCGAGCGCAGGGCCGAGGCGCGGCGCTCGCTCTATGACGTCATGGAGCTGGCAACGACCTATTTCGTCGAGGCGCTGGCGCATAATGTCGGCGCGCGGGCGCGGGGCTATCTACTCGAGCGCGGCGTTTCGGGGGCAATGCAGCAGCGCTTCAGGATCGGGTTCGCGCCCGACAGCCGCAACGGACTCAAGGAATTTCTCGCCGCCAACGGCGTCACCGCCAGGGAAATGGCCGAAACCGGTCTGGTGGTGCATGGGGAAGACATTCCCGTACCGTACGACCGATTTCGCAACCGGCTGATGTTTCCGATCACCGATTTCCGGGGACGGGTGATCGCCTTTGGCGGGCGGGCTCTCTCTGCCGACGTGGCGGCGAAATATCTCAATTCGCCGGAAACCGAGCTCTTCCACAAGCGGCAGACGCTTTACAACGGCCAGGCGGCGCGGCAGGTGGGGTATGACGGCAAACCGCTGATCGTGGTCGAAGGGTATCTTGACGTCATCGCGGCGGTCGCGGCCGGGTTCGAGGGGGCGGTGGCTCCGCTCGGGACGGCGCTTACCGAGGATCATCTCAACCTGCTTTGGCGGATGACCGATATCCCTGTGCTGTGCTTTGACGGGGACAGCGCGGGCATGCGGGCGGCGGAGCGTTCGATCGAGATCGCGCTGCCGATGCTCAAACCGGGCAAATCGATAAGGATCGTGACGTTGCCGGGCGGGCTCGATCCGGACGATCTCATCAAGCAGCAGGGGCGGCAGGCCTTTGCCGATCTGATCGCCGGCGGGCGCTCGCTGGCCGATGCGGTTTGGGCGATCGAGACGGCGGGGGGCATTCCCGAGGCTCCCGAGCAGCGCGCGGCGCTTGAAGCCCGCCTGCGCGAAAGAGCCGCACGTATCGCCGACGTGTCGGTGCGGCGGCATTACAGCCAGGCGTTCGACGAGAAGATTTCGTCTCTGTTCATTTCCACCCGCGGCCAGTTTCAGGGCCGGGGGCGCGGCGGTGGTTATCAGCAGCGCGGATACGGGCAGCGGGGCAATCCCAAGATGCTGGTCTCCGATACTCTGCGCAATTCCCGGCTCCTGAAGGGCGGGGCGGCGCCTGATGTGATCCCGCGCGAGGCGGTGATCATCATGAGCCTGGTCAATCACCCGGAATTGGCCCAAGCCCGGCTCGAGGCGCTGGCCGAGATCGAGTTCCGTTCGCTTCCGGCGCGGCAGGTGCTTGCGAGCCTTCTGGACTTGGTGACCGTGCATCCCGATCTGGGTCCGAATGCGCTGGCGGAAGCCCTCATCGCGCGGGGGCATGGACCGGTTCTGGACAAGATGCGGAACCTTCTGGCGCGCCAGGGCGTGTGGCAGGCGGATGCGGACAGCGCACAAATCGACGCCGAGACCGGATTAAAGCACGCGCTGGCCTTGCATTACAAATCGGTGCAACTAAATAGGGAACTCAAAGCAGCCGAATTGGCGCTAGGCGAAGACCTGAGCGAAAACGCATTCGAGCGGCTGCGTGACATCCAGAATCAGATTTCCAGTGTCGATGGTACTGAGGCATTGATCGAGGGATTTGGTTCGTTATCCGGGCGTGCGACACGTAGTCTTTGAAAAAAGATGATTCGTGTCCGCGCATTTTTGCGTGTATGGAGCGGTCCATCACCAGACGGATTCGAACCAGCGTCGGGGTCTTTTCGCTCCACGGAAGCGAAGTGTTAACCCTGAATCGTCTTTCAATCCCGGCTACAGTGCGATCATCAGGCGATGACACCAGTGCCGCTACCAGGGTGCGGCTCAGGAGAGCGAACTATATGGCCACCAAGGCAGCCAACCAGACCAAGACCGAAACCGACAACAAGCCGGAATCGCAGACCGAAGGCCCCGACGGACCGCTTCTCGACCTTTCCGACGCCGCGGTCAAGAAGCTCATCAAGACCGCCAAGAAGCGCGGCTATGTGACCTATGAAGAGATCAACGCCGTCCTGCCGTCCGAGGAAGTGACCTCCGAGCAGATCGAAGACATCATGGCCATGTTCTCGGACATGGGCATCAACGTCGTCGATGAAGACGAGGTCGAGGAAGCCGAAGCTGACAGCGGCGACGAAGAGAGCGGCGAGCTGGCCACGACCGGCTCGACGGCGGTCGCGAGCACCTCCAACACCAAGTCGGGCTCCGATCGCACCGACGATCCCGTGCGCATGTATCTGCGCGAGATGGGCTCGGTGGAACTGCTGTCGCGCGAAGGCGAAATCGCCATCGCCAAGCGGATCGAGGCCGGCCGGGAAACCATGATCGCCGGGCTGTGCGAAAGCCCGCTGACCTTCCAGGCCATCATTATCTGGCGCGACCAGCTCGCCGAAGGCGAGATCCTTTTGCGCGACATCATCGATCTCGAAGCGACCTATGCCGGGCCCGACGCCAAGATGGCCGAGCCGGCCGGCGGCGAGAGCGACGAGGACGAGGAAGAGGCCGCGCCCGCTGCACGTTCCGAACGTCCGGCCAAGGCCGGGTCTTCCGACGAGGATGAAGGTGGCGCCGAGGGCGGTCAGCCCGAGGAAGAGGACGAGGACGACGAGTACGAGAACAATCTCTCGCTCTCGGCCATGGAAGCGGAACTCAAGCCTCAGGTGGTGGAAACCTTCGATCGCATCGCCGAGACCTATGGCAAGATGCGCAAGGTGCAGGACCAGCACGTCGAGGACCAGCTTGCCGCCAAGTCGCTCGATACCGCGGCGCTCAAGGAACTCGAAACCTGGCGCAGCCAGGTCATCGCGGACGTGAAATCGCTTTCGCTCAATGCCTCGCGCATCGAGAGCCTTGTCGAGCAGCTCTATGACATCAACAAGCGGCTGGTGCGCAATGAAGGGCGCCTGCTGCGGCTTGCCGAGAGCTACAAGATCAAGCGCGACGATTTCCTCAACGCCTATTACGGCTCGGAACTCGATCCGGACTGGGCCGACAAGGTCGGTCAGCGGTCCGAAAAGGGCTGGGCGGATTTCGTGGCGCGCGAGCGGGCGACGATCGACGAGTTGCGCGGTGAGATCCAGACGCTGGCCACCGAAACCGGCCTCGACATCGCCGAATATCGCCGCATCGTTTCCAAGGTGCAGAAGGGCGAGCGCGAGGCGGCCATCGCCAAGAAGGAAATGGTCGAGGCCAATCTGCGTCTGGTGATCTCGATCGCCAAGAAGTACACCAATCGCGGCCTGCAGTTCCTGGACCTGATCCAGGAAGGCAATATCGGGCTGATGAAGGCTGTCGATAAGTTCGAATACCGGCGCGGCTACAAGTTCTCGACCTATGCCACCTGGTGGATCCGGCAGGCGATCACCCGCTCGATCGCCGACCAGGCGCGCACCATCCGTATCCCGGTGCACATGATCGAAACGATCAACAAGATCGTTCGCACCTCGCGCCAGATGCTGCACGAGATCGGGCGCGAGCCGACGCCGGAAGAGCTGAGCGAAAAGCTCCAGATGCCGCTCGACAAGGTGCGCAAGGTCTTGAAGATCGCCAAGGAGCCGATCTCCCTCGAAACGCCGATCGGCGACGAGGAAGACAGCAACCTTGGGGATTTCATCCCCGATACCAACGCGATCCAGCCGATCGACGCGGCGATCCAGTCAAACCTTCGCGAAACGACCACGCGAGTTCTGGCTTCGCTCACCCCGCGTGAGGAACGCGTGCTGCGCATGCGGTTCGGTATCGGCATGAATACCGATCATACGCTGGAGGAAGTCGGCCAGCAGTTTTCGGTGACGCGCGAGCGTATCCGCCAGATCGAAGCCAAGGCGCTGCGCAAGCTCAAGCATCCGAGCAGGAGCCGCAAGCTGCGGAGCTTCCTGGATAATTAAAGGCGATAGAGGCGGTGCCGACCATATCTCGATTTTTCGGCATCAGAATATGCATGTATGTTCGCGATCATGCACCGCCTCACTTCCACGCCTTCTATGGCGAAGACGAAGCCTTGATCGAGATCGAAACCGGTGCGATTCTGTCAGGGAAGTTACCAGCCGCAGCGCGCCGCCTCGTCGCGGAATGGGCGGCGGTCAATATCGATGCATTACGCGCGAATTGGCTACTGAGGGAGGCAGGGGAGTCTCCGCAACCGATCGAGGGTCTCGATGCTCAGTAAGATCAGAAGTCTGACGGTTCTTTCGCCGTTCAAGCTCGCCGTTCGGTTTTCCGACGGCACGAGCGGCGTACATGACTGTTCGCAACTCGTGCAGGAAACCGGTAGTCTTATAGAGGCTTTGCGCGACCCGTCCTTTTTTGCTCAGGCCAGTCTACAAGACGGCATCCCCACCTGGCCAAACGGCTTCGATATGGACGCGGAATGGTTGCGCCAGGAAATGCTGGCCGCCAATGAATTGCAACCCGAAGCTGCAGCGGAATAGAGGTTCCCATGTCATTTTTGAAGAAACTATTCGGCGGGGGATCGGACAAGGCGGGGGCCGCGCCTTCGGTCGACGGGCAGGAAGAGTTCGAAGGCTATGTCATCAAGGCGACGCTGATGCGCAGCGGGGGCGAGTATCAGATCGCAGGCGTCATCGAAAAAGAGATCGATGGCGAGCTCAAGACGCACAAATTCGTGCGCGCCGACAAATTCACCGACAAAGAGGCCTGTGTTGCGACGACGCTTAGCAAGGGCCGCCAGATCATCAGCGAGCAGGGCAGGGCGCTGTTCGCCTGACATCATAACCGCCAACCACATTTCCCGGCCTGTCGCCAGCAGCGGCAGGCCTGTTTTTCGTCTGGAGATACCAAATGGCCAAGAAACCAACAGTCCGTACCGAGTTCGTGCTTTTCGACGTCGTTTATGAAGACGGCAGCCAGCGATCGAACCGCAAGGTCGACGCCAGCCTGCTGGGCGGACTGGACGGAGATGAGCCGGCGCTGACCGCGATCATGGATCAGGACCGTGCAATTTCGGAAAAATCGGGCGTGCCGCCGCTCAAGATCGCGTCGATCAAGCGCAGCGGCAAAAAGTAATGTTCCTAGAGCATTTCCGCTTTTCTCCGAAGCGCTTCAATGCTCTAAGTTCTTGTTTTGTCGCGTGTCCGAACCGCAAAACCGTTTCCATCCCCGGTCACGCCGGGGACATGCTTTTGCTGGACACGCTCTAAAGAGTCCGGGCCACGGGCTCCTGAACGATGTCGGCGCGTCCGGTGCCGTCGTCATTGCCGAGGGTGAAGGCGAACCATCCGAATGCCAAAACGGCCAGGGCAGCCAAAATGCGCAGCACGATCTGCCGGGCCGAGGGGCCGTGCCGCGACTGATCAGGGTCGAGATAGGTCATCGCGAGCCTCCATTATGAGCCGTCCCTGATAAGTGCGGGACGGCCGATTTGTTCCCGAAACCTTAACGGGCCGCCTTATGGATTTCCTCGACCAGGGCATCGGGGAGGCTCAGCCGGTTAGCGAGGGTCTGGAGGTAGGCGCGCTCGGTCGCGGTATCGGCTTCGATGGCGACAAGGGAGGCCGCGTAGATCTCGGCGGCGTGTTCGGGCGTATCGGCGCCACGGACCACCGCTTCGATGTCGAGCGGGGTGGAAAGCTCGTCGAAAACGAATGCTTTTTCCTGGGCGGAAAGATTCATGTCCTCGAGGCGCTGGAAGATGCGTTCTTTCTCATCGGCATCGATGCGGCCATCGGCTTTGGCGGCGGCGATCATGGCGCGAACCAGCGCCTTGCCCAGAGCTTCCTGGCCGGCCTCGTCATTGCGGGCGGGCATGAAGGGACCTTCGGGAGGCGTTTCGACATCGGGAGCGGTGCTGTTCTGGCGGCTTTTCTGCCAAGCGTTATAAGCCAGACCGCCGATGGCGGCGAGTGCCCCGTATTTGGCGATCTTCTTCATGCCGCCGCCGCCCAGCAGCATGCCTGCAGCCAAGCCGGCTGCGCCGGCCCCGGCGGTGCGCTGCATGTTGGAATCGGTCTTGAGAGCGGTCATGATCTTGTCGATGTCAAACATTGGTTTCTCCGCATTGGGTCGGGGATACACATGGGGATGTCGGGCAAAGCGCGCAAGAATTCTTTCCAAATTTTAAGGGCTTGAATATCGTTCCATGCGGGGGCGGAACGGGCGCAGGCATGGATAAGATCGACTTCAAAAAGCAGCTCAAGCACCTTTACGGCCCGACCGCGCGCATGGGCATCCACCTCGTGGACGTGCCTGCGATGCGGTTGCTGATGGTCGACGGGCATGGCGACCCGAACACCGTGCCCGCATATCGCGATGCGGTGGAGACGCTTTATGCTGTCGCCTACGCGCTCAAATTCGCTTCGAAAAAGCAGCTCGAGAAAGATTATGTGGTCCCGCCCCTCGAAGGGCTGTGGTGGTCATCGGACATGGCGAGTTTTCTCACCCGCGAAAAGGACAAGTGGGACTGGACGATGATGATCATGGTGCCCGAGTGGATCGGGCCGGCCATGATCGACAAGACCATCGAGGCCGTGCGAAAAAAGAAGGCGCCGCCGGCGCTGGATCGGCTCAGGGTGGAAACATTGGAGGAGGGGAGAGCCGCGCAGGTGCTTCATATCGGCCCCTATGACGATGAAGGCCCGGTGCTCAAGAAGCTTCACGATGAATTTCTGCCGCAAAACGGGCTCATAAGAGTGGGCAAGCACCATGAGATCTATCTTTCGGACCCGCGCAAGGCGGATCCGAGCAGGCTCAGGACCATATTGCGACAGCCCGTGAAGTAAGATCCCGTGATAGTACTCGTTCGGATAGTCTTGACCGTTCTTCTGCTCGTTTCGAGCAGCCTTGCCGTTGGTGCAATGGCGGCGGAGGCGGCTGGAGCCGAGGCGCATGATGTTGCGGCGCATGCGAGTCACCAACACGTCGAGGCGGGCGCGCATGACGGGCTCGATTGCCACATGGCGTTGTGTTGCTTTGCATTGCCGGCCTCCGAACCGGTCGAACCGCTGCGTTGTGCGATCGCGTTGCCGCGGCCGGCGGCCGTCGCTTTGCTTTTGACCAGGCTTGCCGATCCGCATGAGCGTCCGCCGCAGCAGGTTTAGCCACCGCACGCTCAGCGTGCCTGAATTGCCAACCTGCTTTGCACTCGAAAGGACATGAAATGCACAAGCTGCTTATCACCGCCGGGCTGGTGCTCGGATCGGTTACTCTCGCACCTGCCGCGTTCGCCCAGGATGCCCATGCCGGGCACGATATGGGCGGCGATAATGCCGAGCCGTCGGTATCCGCTTATGTGGAAGCTATGGACCGGATGCATGCGGCCATGGGTGAGATGGATTACACCGGCGATGCGGATATCGATTTCGCCGTCGGGATGATCCCGCATCACCAGGCGGCGATCGACATGGCCAATATCGTTCTCGAACATGGCGACGATCCCGAGATCGCGGCCCTAGCGCAGGAGATCATTGAAGCGCAGGAAGCCGAAATCGCCCAGCTCGAAGCGTGGCTGGCCGAGAACGGCGGGAATTGAGGTCCCGTGATCTGAAACGGCGAGGGGCCGGAGCAGATGCTCCGGCCCCTTTTTCTTTTCGCGAACGGACGATCAGCCGGCGTTGCCGGTCATCGGCGTGATGAGCGGGGTGATGCGGCGGATGGTGACGCGGCGATTGACGCGTTCGGCATCCTGCGTGTTCACCTTCAGGTACCGCTCGCCATAGCCCTGGGTCGCAAGGTTTTCGGCAGGAATGCCGTACACCCGGGTCAGGGCATAGGCGACCGCTTCGGCCCGGCGATCCGACAGCGCCAGATTGGAGAGGTCGGAGCCGACGGCATCGGTGTGGCCTTCGATGAGGAAGGTTTCCGCCGGGTTCTGCTGGATCAGGGTCAGCATGGCGTTGGCCACCGCCGAAAGCGTGTCGATCTCGCTCTGGGAAATCGTCGCGCTGCCGGTTTCGAAGGTCAGATCGCCGATTTCGAGACGCCGGACCATGTCACGCAGGCGGGCCGAGCGCTTGACCTCGTCGATCGTATAGTAGCGCTGGATGGTCTCCACCGGCGGCTGGTCGAGGAACTGGGCGACCTGCTGCTGATCGGCATAAGACGCATCGAGCACATATTCACGCGGCGGAATGGTGAGCTGGAGCGGCGGCAACTGACGGCCCGGATCGATCCAGCGGCCTTGCTCGTCATAGCGGCGATAGCTGGGATCGACATAGACCAAGAGGATTTCCCGCCCATCCGGCTCGATGCGCGAACGACGGATGATGTCGCCGTAACGGTCGCGGACGGTCACGATGCGGCTGCCGTCGGCGCGCAGGATCACCTCGCGGGTGCGGCCGTCGGTCAGTTCCTCGTAGTAGTATTCGCGGTCATCGGGATAGACGATACGTGGGGTATCGGGAGTCTCGATGAACTGGTTGGCACCGATGGCGAAAACCGTCGCCAACCCGATGGTGGCGATGATTTCGGCATTGGACGGACCTTCCCGGACAGGGCCGACGAGCACGCCGCCTTGCTGGGTGGCCTGCTGGGGCGCGGGAGCTTCGTTGAGCGGTGCGGCAGCGGCCGCTTCTGCGGCCTGTTCGATCTCCTCGATGGAGATCTCCTGGCGGCTCTGGGCTTCCTCTTCCTCGATCGAGGGAATTTCCTCGACGTTGATTTCAACGGGAGCCGCAGGCTGTTCGGCAGGCGCTTCCGGTTCGGCAGGGGCTTCGGCTTCTACCTCGGCTTCCGCTTCACCTTCGACCGCAGTTTCACCGTCGACCGGGGCTTCATCCTCTGCCGGGGCTTCGCCTTCAGCCGGCGCTGCCTCGGCGGGTTCATCGAGAACGCCGGCAGCTTCGTCCTTTTGGCTGTCGAGCAGGGGAGCAACATTTTGGACATTGGTGCCTTCAGGCACGATCTCGCCCTGGACGTCGCCTTCGAGGACGATGTCGTCGGCCAGTTCTTCAGCCGGAACTTCCTCGGCCGGAGCTTCTTCAATCGCCCCCTCCTCGGCAGGTGCTTCTTCGGCGGGAGCTTCCTGGGCCGGCGCCTCCTCGGTCGGCAGCTCCGGTGTCGGCTCGGTCACCGCTCCTGCGTCCAAAGCGGCTTGAACGTCGATGAGCTCGACCTGCAGGCCAAAGCCGGAAAGGCAAGCCTGGAGATCGGGCTGACCCAGCGCCTCGCAGATGCCGCGCATTTCAGCCTCTGCATCGGTGACCGCCTGGGCGGCGGCCGAAGCATCGCCACCGGCCGCGATCGTGGCTTGGAAATCGGCGACTGCGGTTTCATAGGCGGCAACCGCCTCGGTCAGCGATGCCGGCGCGGTGGCGGCAGGAGCGGCATCGGCCGGAGCAGGCTGTTCGGCAGGAGCGGCCGTCTCGGCTTCCGGTTCAGTCTCCGGCGCCGGGGTTGGCTCTTCGACGGGCGCGGGAAGGGGAACGGGCTCAGCCTCGGGTGCAGGTTCCTCGACCGGGGCGGGCTGGGCTTCAGGAGCAGGCTCGGCTTCAGCGGCTGGCTCCTGAGTGGGCTCGGGCGCTGGAGGCGGTGCGGGGTCTGCCTCAGGGGCAGGAGCAGGCTCCTCAGCCGGTGCGGGTTCCTCGGCAGGCGCCGGCTCCTCCACGGGCGCCGGTTCTTCCACAGGCGCTGGAGCGGGTTCTTCGACAGGCGCCGGAGCGGGCTCTTCGGCGGGTTCCTCTACCGGCGCCGCTTCCTCGACAGGTGCGGGCCCTTGCGGAGCAGGAGCTGCTTCTTCTGCGGGAGCCGGAGCTTCTGCGGGAGCCGGAGCGGGCTCTTCAGCGGGAGCGGGTTCTTCAGCTGGTGCCGGCTCTTCGGCCGGGGCCTCGAGGGCGCCGCTTTCGAACATGGCGATGCACGATTCGATATCTGTCTGGCCGATCGCCGAGCATAGGGCACTGAGTTCGCCTTCAGCCGAAGCAAGGGCAGCCTCGGCGGCAGCGACATCTCCCTCACCTCCCTGAGCGGCAGACAATGCCGCCTGAGCGTCGCGATACGCTTGAATGGCGTCCGCCAGGGCGGGAGGCGCGGCTTGGGCTACTGTGATCGTAGAAGCGCCGCTCTGCGCGAAAAGCGGCGCCACAGGGGTGCCGAGCATGAGCATAGCGGTACTGGTCAAGAGCACTTGCTTGAAATTCATGGATTATCTCCCTTGCCCCCCGGCAAAAGTACAAGCCGCGCTTTGCGGCCATGCGGAAGCTGATGGTAGCACCGTCAAACTGACGCCAAACTGAACGAAACGGGCGCGCGGTTCTCTAAACGCGCGCGCCCGAATAAGGATTATTGAGCAGGAGCCGCCGGGGCGGTTTCTTCAGCCGGAGCGGCTTCTGCCGGGGCCGGCTCGGCCGCAGGAGCCTCTTCGGCAGGAACGGCGGCTTCAGGAGCAGCCTCAACCGCTGGAGCGGGTTCTTCCACCGCCGGGGCCGTTTCCGTCATGGGAGCGGGCTCGGTGGCCGGCGCCGTTTCTGTCGCCGGGGGTGTCGATTCCACGGCGGTCGGGGCCGTGTCGACGGGGGCAGGCTCACCACCGCTCAGGGCGATGAAACCGATGATCAGCACGGCCAAAACCAGGACGCCGCCAATCCACCAGCCGGCGCTGCCACCGGAGTTGACTGCATAGACGCGCTCGCGCTCGGTGCGGTTGCGATCCGTGTAGTCGCGATCAATATCAGCCATTTTCAGTCTCCATTCTGTTGGACATCGACGGCATTCCACCGTCCCGTCCCTGGGTCCCAGAGGGCACCGCCCACCTGGCCGCACAAACCTGGCGGCGCCGTCGCGGAGGCGCAGACTCGAGATGTCACAAAAACGCGACGGACCGGTTTGGGTTCCCGACGCAGACTCAGATAGGGTTGATCCCGTTGGGAGAACGCACATGCGGCAGGCGAGCCAGACGCTGACCATCACCACCGATGGTCCTGGGCTTTACGAATTCACTCGCTCGATCGGCGGTTTTCTGGCGCAAAACGCCATCCAAAACGGCCTGTTGACCGTCTGTTGCCGTCACACCTCATGTTCCCTGCTCATTCAGGAAAACGCCGATCCGGACGTTCAAACAGATCTTCTGACGTTTTTCCGCAAACTGGTGCCCGAAGGCATGGACTGGATCGTTCACACCACCGAGGGCCCGGATGACATGCCGGCACATATCAGGGCGGCGCTGACGCAGACGTCGATCTCCATACCGGTGATCGAGGGAAGGCCGGCGCTCGGGACCTGGCAGGGTGTCTATCTTTTCGAGCACAGGCGGGCACCGCACCGGCGGCAGATCGTTCTGCATGTGCTGGGTGAGGATTGATCTCCAAGGATTGGCGTTCCGGCTTGTCGGGCCGGAAATAAAGCCGTACCTTCGGGTACGCTTTTCCTAGTCCGTTCATTCGCAGCGGGCTTTTTCAGGATACATTTTCTTGTCTGATCTGCTTTCCCAATACCTTCCCTTTGCCCTCGGTCTCTCCGCGACGGGAGCCATATCAGGGGTGATGGCCGGATTGCTGGGCATTGGGGGCGGCATCATCATGGTGCCGGCCATGGTGCTGGCCTATCAGCTCCTCGGCTACAATCCGGACGTAATCATGCATGTGGCAGTGGGCACGTCGCTCGCCGTGATTATCCCCACCGGGCTGCGCAGCGCGCGCTCGCATGACAAGCGCGGGGCGGTGGACGGCAAGATCCTCAGGCTCTGGGGACCGTGGATCGTCGCCGCTTCGCTGTTGGGCGGATTGATGGCGGCGCTTTACAGCGCCGCGGCGCTTAAGATCATCTTCGGGGTGATGGCGCTGTTCATCGCGCTGAACATGGCGCTGCCGATCCAGCGCAGGCTCATGGAGTCGCTTGCCGGAGTGCCTTTGGTCAACCGGATATCGGCGGCGGTGATCGGTTATATCTCGGCGCTGATGGGCATCGGCGGCGGCTCGCTCACCGTTCCGACACTGGTGGCCTTCGGCTCGCCCATCCATACGGCGGTGGGGACGAGCTCGGCGCTGGGCGTCATCCTCGCCATTCCGGCGGTGATCGGCTTTGTGATTTCAGGCTGGACCGCTGCGGGTACGCCGCCAATGAGCATCGGGTTCATCAATATCCCCTCGCTCGTTCTGATCGGTGGACTGGCGACGCTGACCGCACCATTGGGCGTGGCGCTGGCGCACAAACTCGATGCGCGGCTGCTCAAGATCGTCTTTGCGATCTTCCTGGTGGTGGTCGGTGGAAGGATGATCCTGCAGGCGCTGGGGATCTGGTAGGCAGCCGACGGGTGCCGGCTGCCCAGGAGGAATGATCAGTTGCGGTCGTCTTCGATTTCCCAGGAGATCGTGGTGGTGATCGAATAAGCCATTTCGCCAGCTTCAACGGGAACGGAAGCGTCCGCTGCCATCTCCATCATCTGGCCGCGATACATCGGGATCGGCGGCTGAGGCGCATTGACCTCGGTGATGGATTCGATCGATCCCAGAACGATGCCAGCGGCCTGGGCATAGGTTTCGGCCTTGGCAACGGCGTTGGCCACGGCAAGCTTGCGTGCTTCCTCTTCGACCTTTTCGGTGTCGGCCACCTCGAACGAAACACCGTTGATGGTATTGGCGCCAACGGTTACCGCCTGATCGAGTACAGGGCCGAGGATTTCGAGGTCGCGGACGATGATGGTGACAGCATTGGAAACCTGGTAGCCTTGGATTTCGGGGGGAAGGGTATAGCCGTTTTCATCGCGCTGGTCGGAATAGACGTATTGGGGGCTGACCGAGAAGTCCGAGGTCTGGATGTCGCGGTCCTCAAGTCCGGCCTCGCGCAGCGCGGCGATCAGATCGGCCATGGCCTCGGTGTTGGCATCGAGTGCCTCCCGGGCGGTTTCAGCCTGGGTGGTGACGCCGGTGTTGACGGTGGCCATATCGGGGGCGGCGCGCACCGTGCCGGTTCCGCTCAGGGTAATGGTATCGGCGAGCGCCGGTGTGGCGATCATTGCCGCCAGAGCCACGGGCGCGAGCGTTAGGGGAAGGCGCATGGGAAGTCTCCTCGAATCTCGTCGTTGGAAATTGGTTTTGCCCCTCGCAGAACGCGAGCAGTCTTTTCGGCGCATTGCGTCCGTTTTGGGGCACCGTACGCAGGCGACAAAAATCACGCTACCCGCATAAAACATGATGGACCTCGTCCGCGCAAATCGCTAGGACTGGCGCGGCGTGGGCCTGTAGCTCAATGGTTAGAGCCGACCGCTCATAACGGTCTGGTTGCAGGTTCGAGTCCTGCCGGGCCCACCAAATCCAAGCCGAAGTGGTGCTCGCAAGATATCAGGTCAAAGGGTCCTGGGTGTTGTTGCCGCCCTGGAACATTGACAAGGGATGGCTTGCGTTGGGCCAATTGCCGGCGGATTGGATGTCCTCGGCATAGGCGTCAGCGCTGTCCTTGGGGGACCAGCCGAGATAGCGGACGTGGTCGTTTGACCACCACCTGCGGGAATTGGCGGAGACGCCCCAGATTGTCGGGCAGCCGAGATTGGGGACTTCAAAGACGCGCTCGACGAGGCTGACGAAGTCACCATAGCTCAGCCATGTGGCCAGCATGCGGTAATCGGTGGGTTTTTCGAAGCACGAGCCAATGCGCACGATCGCCGTTTCCTGGCCGAACTTGTCGAAATAGAAACGCGCCAAGGCCTCACCGAAACATTTCGAGACCCCGTACATGCCGTCGGGACGAACGGGAGAATTGTGGTCGATGGGCTCTTGCTGGCGGTAAAAGCCGATGACGTGATTTGAGCCGGCAAAAAAGATGCGCGGCTGGCCATGGGCGCGGGCGGCTTCGTAGAGGTTGCGGAGGCCGATGATGTTGGCGTTGAGGATCGCTTCAAAACTCTGTTCGGTGGAAATGCCGCCGAGATGAAGTATGCCGTCGCAGTCTTCAACGAGAGCGCTGACGGCGTCGGAATCTGCAAGATCACAGGAGACCAACTCTTCGCCGGGTTTGGCGCTGCCGAGGTCGGAGATATCAGAAAGTCTGAGAGTTTCGGCCAGGTGGGTAAGGCGGGCCCGTGCCACTTTGCCCAAACTGCCGGCGGCCCCGGTGATCAACAGTCGCTTCATCGATTATGCTCCCTCGGTCGATGGCAGGAACATAAAGATAAGACAAGAAGCGTCAATCTGTCTGATGGGTGTTGCTTGACACAGGCTAAGCGTCGGTGTCTGACTCTTCGACGCCCGAACATGAGGGCATCGAGGTCAATAAGCAGGGAATAGCGAGATGGACGCGCAAAACGCGGCAGGTGGTCAGACGAGCGGGACCCTGGTCGTACAGGTCGCCAATGCGCTCCGAAACGCCATTCTCAAGGGCGAATACAAGATCGGCGACAAATTGCCGAGCGAAGCGCGCCTGACCGAAGTGCACGGCGTCAGCCGCACGGTGGTGCGCGAGGCCATCGCCGCCCTGCGCTCGGACGGACTGGTCGAGCCGCGTCGCGGGGCGGGCGTGTTCGTTCTCGAGCCTGTGGCGGCGCCCGGACTGCCTTTCCAGAACGTCGATCATGCGCGCATCTCCTCGATTATCGAACTCCTGGAGCTGCGTGGAGCGGTGGAGGTGGAAGCTGCGGCTTTGGCTGCGGTCCGGCGTTCGCCCGCCCAGGAGGAAACCATTCTCGAGCGCCATCGTGCAGTGGGAGAGTGCATTGCCAATGGCAAGCCGACGAGCACTGCAGACTTCGCGCTCCATGAAGCCATTGCCGAAGCGACGAACAATCCCAGGTTCGTGGAGTTCATGGCCCTTATGGGTCCCAACGCCATTCCGCGTGCCGCGCTGGCCGGAGCAGATGGCGAGGCCTCGGATGCCTATCTTTCCCAGATCCATGAGGAGCATGGACGTATCGTCAGCGCCATTTCAAATGGCGATGCGCAGGCAGCGCGCGAGGCGATGCGGGCGCATCTGCAGGGAAGCCAGGGCCGCTATCGCGTGCTGCTGCAGAACAAATAGATATCATACAAGTTGTTGACATCGGTCATGCAAGTGGTTAGCCGTTTACCGAGTTAACGCTTGCAAAGGACTTGTCCCCATGAGCCCCCAAGAGGTCAAACACGCGCTCGGCGCGGGTCTGCTTTCCTTCCCCGTGACCCATTTCGATGTGGAGGGACGCTTCAACGCCAAGTCCTATCAGGATCACGTCTCCTGGCTCTCGGGTTTCGAAGCGGCTACTTTATTCGCGGCTGGGGGGACCGGGGAATTCTTTTCGCTCGCGCCCGATGAAATTCCGACCATCGTAGCGGCTGCCAAGGAAGCGGCGGGTGGGAAAACCGCTATCGTTTCAGGCTGCGGTTATGGCACCGAAATGGCGGTGTCCATCGCCAAATCGGTGGAAAAGGCCGGGGCCGACGGTATTCTGCTTTTGCCGCATTACCTGATCGATGCGCCGCAGGACGGGCTTTACGAGCATGTGAAGACGGTCTGCCAATCGGTGGGTATCGGCGTCATGGTCTACAATCGCGACAACTCGATTTTGCAAGCCGACACCATCGCGCGGCTGTGCGAGGCTTGCCCCAATCTCGTCGGGTTCAAGGACGGCTCGGGAGATATCGGGCTCGTGCGCCAGATCACGGCCACAATGGGCGATCGGCTGACCTATCTTGGCGGCATGCCAACGGCTGAACTCTTTGCGGAAGCCTATCTGGCGGCTGGATTTACCACCTACTCCTCAGCGGTTTTCAACTTCGTACCGGGATTGGCCGTCGAATTCTACAAGGCCCTGCGTGGCGGCGATCGGGCCCGGTGCGAAGCGATCCTGAAAGAGTTCTTCTATCCCTTCATGGCGATCCGCAGCCGGCGCAAGGGCTATGCTGTTGCTGCCGTCAAGGCCGGCGTGCGGCTGCAAGGCTTTGACGCGGGGCCGGTTCGTGCGCCACTCTCGGATCTCACCAAGGAGGAAGAGGCCATGCTTGAAGCGTTGATCGGCGCGCATAAGAGATGAGGATAGAGGCGGTCAACACCCATTTGCTCGAGCATAGGCTCGACACCGCGTTCGAAAGCGCCTCGATGCGGTTCGATAAGCGCGTGCATGTCCTGGTGGAGATCGTCTGTGACGACGGCACGACGGGCTGGGGCGAGTGCCTTGGCCCGGCGCTGCCCAATGCGGCGGTGGTCAAGGCCTATGCTCAATGGCTGATCGGGCGGGACCCGCTGGAAACCGAAAAGCACTGGGCGGTGCTCTATAACGCGTTGCGCGATCAGGGCCAGCGGGGGCTGTCGGTGACGGCGCTGTCGGGGATCGACATCGCGCTCTGGGACATCAAGGGCAAGCATTTCGGCGTTCCCGTTTCCACCTTGCTGGGCGGGCGTTTCCGGGAGAGCGTTAGGGCCTATGCGACCGGCTCATTCAAGCGCGATGGCGTTGATCGGATCGAGGACAATGCGGCGGAAGTCGCCCGATACCGCGAACAAGGTTTTCACGCGACCAAGATCAAGATCGGGTTCGATCCGGAAGAGGATCTGCGCGTGATCGCGGCGGTGCGCGAGGCGGCGGGGCCGGACATGCGGATCATGATCGACAGCAATCACGGCTATGAAGCCTATGAGGCGATCCGGGTCGGCCAGCGGGCGGCCGAATATGGCATCGACTGGTTCGAGGAGCCGGTGGTTCCCGAGCAATTGCAGGCGTACCGCGAGGTCCGGGCACGCCAGCCGATTCCGGTGGCGGGCGGGGAGACCTGGCATACGCGCTGGGGGATGCGCGAGCCGATCGAGACGCGGTGCGTCGATATCATCCAGCCCGATATCTGCGGCTGTGGCGGGTTTTCCGAGATTCGGCGGATCGCCGATCTCGCCTCGCTGCACGGGGTGCGGGTGGTGCCCCATGTCTGGGGCACGGCGGTCCAGATTGCCGCGGCGCTGCAGTTCATGGCGGCGATGGTGCCGGACCCGGTGCGCAACAAGCCGCTGGAGCCGATTCTGGAATTTGACAGGACAATCAATCCCTTTCGGCAGGCAGTGGTGAAAACGCCGCTCGAACATGCGGGGGGTGTGGTGGCCATTCCCGATGGACCGGGGCTGGGCATCGAGATCAATCGCGACGCACTGACCGAATTCGCGCTCAAGGCGGAATGATGATCGAAAGAACCTATTCGGGAACCAAGCCCGCAATCGACTTGCCCAAGGGCACGATCGATACGCAGATGCATGCCTATGTGCCGGGATTTCCGGCACTTCCCGGTGGTCCGGGCTTGCCGCCCGAGCCGCTGCCGACCCCCTCGGATTACGAAAAGACCATGGAATGGCTGGGGATCGACCGCGTGGTGGTGACCCAGGGCAACGCGCATCAGTTCGACAATTCCTGTCTCCTTGCCTGCCTCCAAGCCTTTGGAAACAAAGGAAAAGGCGTTGCGGTGGTGACGGGGCAAACCACTGACGACGAGATGGAACGGCTATCGGCTGCCGGGATCGTGGGCGCGCGGATCATGGATTTGCCCGGCGGTGCGGTGGGGCTCGATCGGCTCGAAGAGGTGGACGAGCGAGCAGCGGCGTTCGGGTGGATGATGGCCATCCAGTTCGACGGCAGCCATATCCTCGATCATTTCGAGCGCCTGGCGGCGCTGAAATCGCGATGGGTGCTGGATCACCATGGCAAGTTCTTTGCCGGAGTAACACCTGACAGTCCACAGGTCGATGCTGTTAAGAGATTGATCGATAAGGGAAAAACCTGGTTCAAATTTGCCGGCTGCTATGAATCGAGCCGCAGTGGCGGGCCGAACTATGCCGATATCGGGGCGGTGGCGCGCGAATTGGCAGCGTATGCGCCGGAAAGGATCGTCTGGGGAACGAACTGGCCGCACAACGCCGCCAAGCGAACCGAGGACTATCCGGACGATGCTGCGCTGTTGCAGACCGTGCTGGGATGGTTCCCCGATGACAAGGCCCGACATCTGGCTCTTGTCGAAAACCCCGAGGCGCTGTTCGGTTTCGAGCGCGTTTGACACTCTATCACCGACATTCGCCCCGGGGATAAGTTTGGCGTCAGCGGGCCAGCCAGCCGCCGTCAACGGGGATGGTGGCGCCGTGCATGTAGTCGGATGCGCGGGCCAGGAGGAACACCGCCGCATCGCCGATATCTGAGGGTTCTCCCCAGCGTCCGGCCGGGATTCGGCCCAGAATCTGGGCGCTTCTGTCCGGGTCGTTGCGCAGGGCTTCGGTGTTGTTGGTCTCGATATAGCCGGGGGCTATGGCGTTGACGTTGATGCCTTTTTCGGCCCATTCGCAGGCCAGGAGCCGGGTGAGGCCCAGTATGGCTGATTTCGACGCCGTGTAAGAGGCGACGCGGATGCCGCCCTGGAAGCTCAGCATTGAGGCGATGTTGACGATTTTGCCTTTTGCTTCAGAGGCTTGCAGTACGCGGCGGGCGAACGCCTGGGAGAGGAAGAACGCGGTTTTGAGGTTGAGGTCGACCACCGAATCCCAATCTTCCTCGGTGAAATCGAGCGCATCGGCGCGCCGGATAATGCCGGCATTGTTGACCAAACCGTGGATCGGGCCGTGCTCGTCCCAGGCTTTGTCGAGCAGTCCATGAGGTTGCATATACGGGTCGAGATCGGCGAATATGGGGATGATCGACGCGTCTGTCCCGCCGATGCCACCGGCCTTGTGCAAAGTGTCGTCCATCGACGAGCGGGCGACCCCCAAAACGCGTCCTCCGGCCCTCACGATGGCGAGCGCGATCCCCTGACCGATGCCGGTATTGGCGCCGGTGACCATGATGGTTTTTCCCGACAGGGAAAATGCGGATAGATCGGTCACAGGAGGTCTCCGGGCTGGACGGGTTCCACATCGGTGTAATCGACATTGTCGCCGGCCATGGCCCAGATGAAGGTGTAGCTGCCGGTGCCGACGCCGGAATGGATCGACCAGGGGGGCGAAAGGACGGCCTGCTCGTTGGCGACGACCAAGTGGCGGGTTTCGGTGGGCTCGCCCATGAAATGCATGACGCGCTGATCGCTCGCCAGATCGAAATAGAGATAGGCTTCCATGCGGCGCGAGTGGACGTGGGCGGGCATGGTGTTCCAGATCGAACCGGGGGCCAGCGTGGTCATGCCGACCACGAGCTGGCAGGTCTGGATGGCCTGGGAAAACTGGAAGATCGAGCGCTCGTTGCAGGTTTCCGACGCGCCGAGGTCTAGACGCTTGGCGTCATCGATCTTGATGAGGGTGGTGGGATATGTGGCGTGGGCGGGAGCGCTGAGGAGGTAGAATTTTGCGGGTTCGGAACCCGCCGAGGCAAAGCTTACGGATTTGGCGCCCATGCCGACATAGATCATGTCGCGGGTGCCGAGGGCGTGGTCTTTTCCATCGACCGAGACAGTGCCTGGCGCGCCGATATTGACGGCGATCAACTCACGCCGGTCGAGGAAGTTCTCGGTGCCGGTGGGCTTGATGGGATCGAGGGGCAGGGGACCGGAAGCGGGGACGGCGCCGCCGACGATCATCCTGTCGTAATGGGTATAGGTGAGCGAGATGGAGCCGGAGGCGAACAGGTCGTCGACGAGGAAATTTTCCCGCAATTCGGTGGTGTCCATTGCGGCCGCATGGTCCGGGGCGATGGCGTGGCGTTCGGTGAAATTGGTGCTCATGGGACGCTCCTGGTTTCCATACAACATTTGATCCTGTCATACATATCTGGTGCTGTGATCGCAAGTCCGGTCTCGGGCTTTGGAATTTCAAGGACATTTGCCCGGAGGTCATCAAAGGGAACGGCTTCCGCATGGGCAGGATGAACGGCGTGAGGGTGGGAAGAGCGACAAGCGCTTCAAGAAATATGATTTTCCGTGTTGAATCCTCTCTTTCGAGCGTTGTCTAAAATTAGTAGCACTAATTTCTCTCCTACTTTCCCTATATTCCGGCGTATTTTCCTGCGATCGGCCGTAATTGACATTGGTTGTATGATATCGCATATGTAGCAAGCTGTCTTTGACTGGGAGGAGGAGCCTAAAATGAAGAAGACACTTCTTACACTGCTCGTCGCCGCTTCGTTGAGCGGAAATGCGGTGCAGGGCTGGGCGGCGACGCCGGACGACCAGCTCGTGATCGGGCTGAGCATGGCCAATATCCTGACGCTCGACCCCGCCGCCATCGCCGGGCGCGAGTCTACGGCGATCATCACCAATGTTTATGACACGCCGGTCCAGCTCGACGCGGTGGATGTGACCCAGGTCAACCCCGGACTCGCCGAAAGCTGGGACGTGAGCGAGGACGGCGTCATTACGCTCAATTTCCGCGATGACGCGGTGTTCGCTTCGGGCAATCCGGTGACCGTCGAGGATGCAATCTGGTCCTGGAAGCGCATTCTCGAACTGGAACTGGTCGGGTCGGCGACCTGGCAGGCCTATGGCTTCACGCTCGACAATTTCGACCAGCACGTCACCGCCGAGGGCAACACGATCACCATCACCATGCCCCAGGAGGGCGATCCTCAGCTCATCCTCTATATGTTCGGCAAGCCCAGCGCGTCCTCGGTGATCGACAGCCAGACCGCGCTTGAGCATGAAGTGGATGGAGATCTGGCGGCAGGATGGCTGACCACCAATACCGCCGGTTCGGGACCGTTCACGCTGCGCAACTGGACCGCCAACGACACGATCGTCCTCGATCGGTTTGACGGCTATTGGGGCGGCGCACCCGACATGCGGCGGGTGCTGATCCGTCACATGCCCGAAAGCCAGACCAAGCGGCTGATGCTCGAGCGCAGCGATATCGATGTGGGGCTGGCGCTGTCGGTGCCCGACATCAATGCGCTCTCGGCCAATGAAGATGTCGTCGTGCAGTCGGTGCCCAGTTCGGGCTTCTATTATCTCGCCGTCTCGATGAAGGACGAGAAGTTCGCCGACGAGAACGTACGCCTCGCGCTGCGTTACCTGATCGACTATCAGGGCATCAACGAAACCATCATGCCCAATTACGGCATCCTGCATCAACGTCCGGTGACGCCGGGCGTGATGGGGACCATCGAAGCCCCCGGCTATACGCTGGACGTGGAGCGGGCGCAGGAATATCTGGCCGAGGCCGGCTATCCCGACGGGTTCACGACGCAATTGCTGGCGATCAACGAGCCGCCCTTCATCGATATCGCCACCTCGATCCAGAGCACGCTCGCCCAGGCGGGGATCAATGCCGAAATCGTGACGGGCACCGGCAATCAGGTCTATGGCCCGATGCGCGAGCGCGATTTCGAAATGATCGTCGGCCGGGGCGGTGGCGGACAAGAACCGCATCCCCATTCGAACATGCAGTCGCTGGTGATCAATCCGGACAATTCCGATGATGCCGGGCTTTCCGGGCTGATCGGCTGGCGCACATCGTTCTACAACGAAGAGCTCAACGCGCTGGCCACCCAGGCGCTGGTCGAGCGCGACCCCGAAGAGCAGGCGCAGCTCTATGCGGAAGTCCAGTATCTCTATGAGGAACTGGTGCCCGCCATCCAGCCGGTTTCGGCGGTGGTCGATACGGTGGTGTTCCGATCCGATATCGAGGGCTTCCAGAACCATTACGGCTGGACGACGCGTTTCGACACGGTTTCCAAGAGCCGCTGACCTCACCGAAGGGCGCGCGATACACCACGCGCGCCTTTCATCATTCTCACGCGCCGCCCTTGGCTTTTACGGGCGGAACAGAACGGAGCGGACGGTCCATGGCTCCCTTGTCCCTGCGCATACGAACCCAGGCCAGCGGAGCCCTGGGATTTGTCGGCTCGATAGCGGTGACGCTGTTCGGGCTGTTGATCCTGACCTTCATCATCGGCCGGATGATGCCAGTCGACCCGGTGCTCGCCATTGTCGGCGACGAGGCCACGCAGGCCACCTATGACCGGGTCTATCGCGAACTCGGGCTGGACCAGCCGCTCTATGTGCAGTTCTTCCGCTTCGTAGCCGATCTGGCGCGCGGGGATTTCGGGGTGGCTCTGCTGACCGGGCGCCCGGTGATCGAGGACATCGCCAGGGTCTTTCCCGCAACAATCGAGCTGGGCACGATCTCGATTCTGATCGGCGCCGGGCTGGGCATTCCGCTTGGCGTGCTGGCGGCCACCAACCGCAACAAATTTCCCGACTATTTCGTGCGGTTTTTTTCGCTCATCGCCTATTCGACCCCGACCTTCTGGTTCGGCCTCATGGGCCTTCTTCTGTTTTACGCCATGCTGGGCTGGTCGGGCGGCTCGGGGCGGGTCGAGGTGTTCTATACCGGGCTCGTCGAGCCCATCACCGGGTTTCTTCTGATCGACTCGGTGCTGGTCGGCGAATGGGACGTGTTCTGGAGCGCGCTGCGCAATATCTGGCTGCCGGCCGCGGTGCTGGGCCTCAATTCCATGGCCTATATCTCGCGCATGACGCGCTCGTTCATGATCGAGCAGATGGGGCAGGAATATATCGTCACGGCGCGGATCAAGGGGCTTTCCCGGCCGCAGGTGATCTGGCGGCATGCGTTCCGCAACATCCGCGTGCAATTGGTGACCATCGTGGCGCTCGCCTATGGCGGGCTGCTCGAAGGGGCCGTGCTGGTCGAGACCGTGTTTTCCTGGCCGGGGTTCGGCGGCTATCTCACCTCCAACCTGATGATCGGCGACATGAACGCGGTGATGGCCTGCACGCTGCTGGTGGGCGTGCTGTTCATCGCCCTCAACATTCTTTCCGATGTCTTGTACCGGGTCTTCGACCCAAGGACGCGTGCGGCATGAGCAGTTCACAGATTCCCATGAGCTGGCGCGAATATCTCTCCAGCGACACGATCACCAGCTCGCGCCAGGCCACCGTGCAGCGCGTCTACTGGGGCGTGCTGAGCTTCCTTTCCAATCCGCTGGCGGTGTTCGGGCTGGCGATCATCGTGGTTCTGGGCATCATGGCGATCTTTGCGCCATGGATCGCGACCCACAATCCGCTGGAACAGAACCTGAGCGCCGCGCTGCAGCCCCCGAGCGGAGAGAACTGGTTGGGGACCGACGAATATGGCCGCGATATCTATAGCCGTATCGTTTATGGCTCGCGCATCTCGCTCTATATCGTGGTGCTGGTTTCGGTGATCGTCGCCCCGATCGGGCTGATGATCGGCATGGCGGCGGGCTATTTCGGCGGCTGGACGGATCGGATCCTGATGCGGATCACCGACATCTTCCTTTCCTTTCCCAGCCTCATCCTGGCGCTGGCCTTCGCCGCCGCGCTGGGGCCGGGGATCGAGAACGCGGTGATCGCCATAGCGCTCACCGCCTGGCCGCCGATCGCGCGGCTGGCGCGGGCCGAAACGCTGACGACGCGCGCCGCCGACTATATCGCCGCCGCCAAGGTGTCTGGGGCGTCCTCGCTGCGCATCCTGTTGCGCCATGTGCTGCCGATCTGCATCCCATCGGTGGTGGTGCGCACGACGCTCAACATGTCGGGGATCATGCTGACGGCAGCAGGACTGGGTTTTCTCGGGCTGGGCGCGCAGCCGCCTTCGCCCGAATGGGGCGCCATGACCTCGGCGGGGCGGCGGTTCATGATCGATAGCTGGTGGGTGGTGACCATGCCGGGCATGGCGATCCTGCTGGTGGCGCTGGCCTTCAACCTGTTCGGTGACGGGCTGCGCGACATGCTCGACCCAAGGCAATCGCGGTGAGTGCGATGAACGAACCCATTCTCTCGGTCAAAAATCTCAATGTCGGCTACATGTCGGCGCGGCGGCAATTGCATGCGGTGCGCAATGTCAGCTTTTCCCTGGGGCGCGAGAAGGTCGCCATCATCGGGGAATCGGGATCGGGCAAATCGACGGTGGGGCGGGCCATCGTGCGGCTTCTGCCCGAGATCGCCCGGGTCAGCGCCGACGAGATGCGCTTCGAGGGGCAGGACCTTCTGCGGCTCAATGAAAGGAAGATGCAGGCGATCCGCGGGGCGCGGATATCGATGATCCTGCAAGACCCCAAATTCTCGCTCAATCCGGTGATGAGCGTGGGCGAGCAGGTCGCCGAGGCTTATCTGGCGCACCACCGGGTCGGAAAGGCCGAAGCCCGGCAGCGGGCGATCGAACAGCTCGCGGCGGTGAAGATCCGCGACCCCGAGCATGTCTATACGCTCTATCCGCACGAGGTATCGGGCGGCATGGGCCAGCGCATCATGATCGCCATGATGCTCATTCCCGACCCGGCGATGATCATTGCGGACGAGCCGACCTCGGCGCTGGACGTGACCGTGCGGCTGCAGGTACTGGCGCTGCTGGACGATCTGGTCAGGGACCGGGGGATCGGGCTGCTGTTCATCAGCCACGATCTCAACCTCGTGCAGAGTTTCTGCGACCGGGTGCTGATCATGTATAGCGGGCAGGTGGTCGAGGAGATCGCCGCGTGCGACCTCAAGGAGGCGCGGCACCCCTATACGCGGGGGTTGCTGGCGTCGATGCCGCGGATCGGGGACCGCAAGGGACGGTTGCCGGTGCTCGACCGGCAGAGCAGTTGGGCCGAAGCGCTGGAGCGGCAGCAATGAGCATGATCGACATCAAGGGGCTCGACCTCGAACTGGGGAGCGGGCTGCGCTGGCGCAAGATTCTGGACGGGATCGGGTTTTCGGTCGAGGACGGACAGACCTTCGGGCTGGTTGGGGAGTCGGGGTCGGGCAAATCGACGGTGCTGCGCTGCATTGCCGGGCTCTACCGCCATTGGGAGGGCGCGATTTCGGTGGATGGCAAAAGCTTTGCCCAGACGCCGCGCCTGCAATGGTGCCGCAAGGTGCAGATGGTGTTTCAGGACCCCTATGGTTCCCTGCACCCCAAGCGCAAGATCGCCGATATCCTGGCCGAGCCGCTCAGGGTGCACCAATTCTCCGACATCAATCGCAGGATCGGCGAGGTGCTCGAGCAGGTGGGGCTAGGGGATTCGTTCCGCTACCGCTATCCGCACCAGCTTTCGGGCGGGCAGCGCCAGCGCGTGGCGATCGCGCGGGCGCTGATCCTCGAGCCAAGGATCCTGCTGCTCGACGAGCCGACATCGGCGCTCGACGTTTCGATCCAGGCGGAAATCCTCAACCTGTTCATGGATCTGCGCGAGCGGCACAAGCTCACCTATCTGCTGGTGAGCCACGACCTGGCGGTGATCGACCACATGTGTAGCGCCTTTGCCGTGATGCAGAGCGGCAGGATCGTAGAGGTGCTGTCACGCGAGGCGCTGGAGAACGGGCAGGCGCAGACCGACTATACCCGCTCGCTCATAAAGGCGAGCGAAGCTTATGACAGGGACCTGGCGCTTGCCCAGGCCCATAGCTGAGAAAGGAACGGGGACATGCCCACTTCGGGAAGCTTTTTGAAGGGCGCGGATGCGCAGTGGAAGGGTGTGGGAGAAGGGCGGCGCATGCAGATGCTGTGCTATAACGACCAGCTCATGATGCTGCGCTGGGAGTTTGCGCGAGGGGCGGTGGGGGCGCCCCATACGCATCCGCACACGCAGACGGCCTATATCGAGAGCGGCGTGTTCGACGTGACCATCGACGGGGTGACCGAGCGGCTGGGCGCGGGATCGAGCTATGTGGTCGATGGCGGCGTGCTGCATGGGGCGGTGTGCATCGAGGCCGGAACGATGGTCGATGCGTTTACCCCTATGAGGGAAGACTACGTCTAGATCATAAAGGGGCCGGAAAGCTGGTCGGCTGAGCCGGGCAGCTCGGGAACAAAACATGCGCAACCGTCGCGACAGTCTTTCGCAGCGTATCGTCGAGGCGGTGCAGGATCGCATTCGCGATGGCTCCTACGGGCCTGGCCAGAAGCTGCCGACAGAGCATGAGCTGATCGGCGAGTTCGGGGTGAGCCGGACGGTGATCCGCGAGGCGATCGCCAACCTCAGGGCGAACGGGCTGGTGACCCCGCGCCAGGGCGTGGGGGTGTTCGTGACCGATCAGCCCTTTGCCCAGCCCTTCGTGCTCGCGGCGGGGAACGGGGATGCCGTGCACGAGGCGGTGGCGGTGCTCGAACTGCGCATCGCGCTCGAGGTGGAAACGGCGGGGCTTGCCGCCGCGCGCCGCACGCCCGAGATTCTCGTAACCATGCGCGAAGCGCTCAAGCGGATGGACGAGGCCATAGCGGCAGGGGACGACGCGATCGAAGCCGATCTCGCCTTTCACAGGGCCATCGCGGCGGCGACGGAGAACTACCACTTCGTCAATCTGTTCAACTATCTGGGCGAATTCCTGATGCCGCGCTCGCGGCTCAACACCTCGCTGATCGCCCATGAGAGCCGCAAGGACTATCTGCGGCACATCAACGACGAACACCAGAGGGTGTTCGACGCCATCGCGGCGGGCGACAGCGAAGCCGCGCGCGGGGCCATGCGGCTGCATCTGATGGGAAGCAAGGAGCGCCTGCGCGCCAGCGCTTCGGAGTGATGCTCCAAGCGCCCCATGCGCTTTCCGGCGGCCGATGCCAAACCGGAAAGCGCCGGGGGAGGAACGCTATTGGGCGACCAGATTGTCGTCGATGAAGTCGAAATTGATGTCCTCGCCGATGCCCGGCTTGTCCGAAAGATGCACGAAACCTTCAGCGTCCATGGGGTCGGGGAGGGTGTTGAGGTATTCGAACCCGTCATCATATTCGAGGAAGGGGTGGAGCAGGCCGCGCTCGTACCAGCGCACGTTGCGGGCGACGGCGGCGAGCACGAGATTAGGCGCGCCATTGCCGTGGATTTCACAATTCATGCCGAAGGAATCGGCGAGCGCGATGGATTTGAGCGAGGGGGAGATGCCGCCCACGTCGTGAACACCGGCGCGCAGGATATCGCAGGCGCCCGCCTTGATCCATTCGGCGCGGGCATGGTGCTTGCCGGCGGCGCTTTCAGGGCCGAGGACGGGGATATCGAGGTTGTCGGCGAGCCAGGCGTAGGAGGCCATGGATTGTTCGTCCATCGGCTCTTCGATCCAGGCATAGCCCAGCTCCTGCAGGCCCTTGCCCAGTTCATAAGCTTCGGTGCGCGAATACCAGTGGAAGGCGTCGATCATCAGGGCGATGTCGGGGCCGACGGCTTCGCGCACGGCGGCGCAGGCCCTAAGATCCATCTTCACATCGGGCGCCCAGGAGACAGGCGGCATCCAGGTGTGGAGCTTGATGCCCTTGTAGCCGCGCTTGACCAGCTTTTCGGCGAAACGGCCATAGTCCTCGGGGGTGGCGAGGCCGCCTTCGAGCTCGTCGCCGCACATGGTGCTGCCATAGGCGGGCACCTTGTCGCGATAGGCGCCGATGAGCTTATGGACGGGGACGCCAAGGGCGCGGCCGGCCAGATCCCAAAGGGCGGTGTCGACGACGGCCAGGGTGCGGTCGGTGAGCTGAGCGGCGCTGCCGCGCTGCCAATGGGCGAGTTCTTGCCATAGACGCTCGCGATCGAAGGGGTCCTGACCGATCAGCACGGTCTTGACGAATTTCTCGATGACGTGGGGGCGCATGACCTCGGGGACGCCGAAGCAGTGACCTTCTTGGCCCTGGTCGGTGACGATGGTGAGAAGGCCTTGGCGAACCTTGTGAGGGTCGCCGGGATGGGCATGGCCCGCCGCGTCCTGATGCCGGAGCGTCGTGTGCAGGAACACCCGGACCTTTACGTCTACGATTCTCATGGCTCTCCCTTCTCCCATCACGTTGCCGCGACCCTTACCATTACATATGATGACAGACAAGTTTGAAAACTTATCTTATCACTTATCGGCGGCAAAATGCCGGAGGGCATCGGGGTCGAAGCTGAAGCCCCAGCCGGGGCGGTCGGGGACGGTGATGCTGCCGCCGGTCATCTCCATTTTTTCGGCGTAGAGCGGACTGAACCAATCGAGATGCTCGAGCAGGGTGGCGTTGGGGAGGCTCGCCATGAGCTGGAGGCTCATTTCGGGGAAAAGGTGCGAGGAGACGGGCGCATTGTAGGCCGCGGCCAGGGCGCCGACGCGCGCGAACTCGCTGACCCCGCCCACACGCTGAAGATCGGGCATCAGGATATCGGCGGCGCCCGTTTCGAGCATTCGGCGAAAGCCGTGCATCGTATATTCGTTTTCGCCGGAGGCGACGGGAATATCGAGCGCGGCGGCGACCCTGGCGGAATTGTCCAGATCGTGGGCGGGAACCGGCTCTTCGAACCAGGCGATGCCGTAGTGCTCGAACTGGCGGGCAAGGGCGATCGCGGAGGTTGCGTCCATGGCCTGGTTGACGTCCACCATCAGGCCGACATCAGGCCCGATAGCGTCGCGCACGGCGGCAATGCGCGGCAGGTCGATATCGGCGCGCCCGGCGAGGCGGAGCTTGACGGCGCCAAAGCCCACGGACGCGTAGGTGCCGGCCTGTTGGACGATTTCATCGATGTCCTGGCTGAGCCAGAGTCCGCCGCTGGCATAGGCCGGAACGCTCGTGCGGCACTGGCCCAGAAGCGCCGCTATGGAGCGGTTGGCGGCCTTGGCGCGCAGATCCCACAGCGCGCCGTCTATGGCAGAAATGCCCATGATGGAGACGCCGGAAAAGCCGATGAAATTGATGCGGCGCCAGGCATCCTGCCAGAAGGCGGAAACGTGATCGGGATCCGTGCCGACGACCGCATCTTTGAGGACATGGACCATGGTATCGAGCAGTTTGTGCTGCTCGGGGCGGATGGTGAAGATGAGGTTCTCGCCGGTCAGGCCCTCGTCGGTATCGACAAAGACCGCGATCATCGAAAAGCGCTCGATCCTGGCGGTGGCGTTGCCGATGGGCCGCTCAAGCGGGAGCACCAGTGGCACGGTGCGCAGATTGGTGACGATCAACGAATTTTCCCCTGGATCTTGCTTATCGAGAGCGGTGAGTTCGCGCGCTCACGCCATGGCGTCCCTGAAGCGCTGGGCGCTGGCCATGATGTGATGGCGCATGGCGTCGCGGGCGAAAACGGCATCCTTGTCGGCGATGCCGCGCAGGATGGCTTCATGCTCGCGCATGCGCATTTCCGCATAGCGTTCGCCGCTTTTCGGGGGCGTTCGCCATGACCGGTCGCGCGGGAAGGCGCGCTCTCCGACCTGGCGGATGACGTAGATGAATTGCGGGTTGTTGGTGGCCGCGGCGATGGCGACGTGAAAGGAGAAATCCCGCGCCACGAGTTCTTCCCGCGTCCTGGCGATCTCCATGCCCTTGAGTTCGGCTTCGATCCTTTCGAGGTCGGCCGTGGTGCGGCGGCGGGCGGCCAGCCCAACGGCTTCGACCTCGAGCGCCAAGCGCACTTCGAGGAGATTGAGGATGGCGGTGGGCGTGGCGTCGTCCTCATCGTGAGGCAAGCGGATATGGCCGTCATCGGCCATGCGGGCGACGAAGACGCCCGAGCCGCGCCGGCTGGTTAACTCGCCCTGAGCGCGCAAGCCGGCCACCGCTTCGCGCAAGACGGTCCTGCTGACCTCGAGCTGGGCCATCAATTCGTGCTCCGGCGGCAGGCGGGCGCCCGATTTCAGGCCGTTGGAGGCGATCCATGCGCGCAGGCGACCAGCGGTTTGGGCCGAGAGGCTCGGCGGTGCGTCGGTTTTCATCTTGCATCGCTCGATTAATACTACTAGCACCAGTATGACTAATTTTTGCGCGCTGCCAAGAGGAGGAAGAGATGCGGATCGTGGTGACGGGAGGCTCGGGCCGGGTCGGCAAGTTCGTTGTGGCTGAACTCGCGGCGGCTGGCCATGAGGTGACCAGCCTCGATCTTGCTCTGGCTCCCGAACGCGTCGGCGGCGTGCGGTATATGGTGGGCAATGTTTCCCATCCCCAGGACGTTTATGGAACGCTGGCCTATGCGCGGCCCGAGGCGGTGGTGCATATGGCGGCCTGGTCAGACCCCGGCATCGTGCCCGACGCGCGGACCTATGCGGACAATGTCGCGGGGCATTTCAACGTTCTCGACGCCAGCAACGCGCTGGGCGTGGGCCGGGTGATCCTGGCTTCGAGTGCGCAGGTCTATGGTTTTGCCGCTCACGACCCGCAATTCGCGCCGGTAACCGAAGATCATCCGCTGCGGCCGCAGAATTCCTATGCGCTCTCCAAGATCGCGGGGGAGGATGCCGCGGACTATTTCGCGCGGCGCGGGCTCAACGTGTTGACGTTCCGGATCATGGGCGTGCGGGCGCCGCAGGACCTCGATGCGGAAATCGAGCGCGCGCTGGACGATCCGCAGCGGGACCGGTTCCTGCTCTGGACCCGCACCGATGCGCGGGACATCGCAATCGGATGCCGGCAGGCGCTGGAGATCGAGACGGTGGAATCGGGGATCTACAATCTCTCGGGAGCCGAGAACCTGCACGGATGCGAAACGCGCGACCTGTTCGAACGGTTTTCGCCCGCGACCGATCTGTTGCGGCTGCCAGGCGGGACGGCATCGGGCTTCTGCTCCGGCAAGGCCCGCAAGGCATTCGGCTATGAGCCGCGTTTCGTGTGGTCGAAAACGCAGCGGCACCACGACCTGTCAGCTTAATAGTAAAAAGTAGTACGATAAGTTATTGACGCGGCGGCGCGAGCTGTCGATAATCGAGGGGCTTGCCGTTCGCGGCTGGGGCTCGGGGAGTCGTCGGTCGCGGGTGGGCCTCACCTGTTTTCTTTCTCGGGACTGGACCAGTGAAATACGCCATTGTGGGCACCGGCGCGCGCCATGCCATGTTTCGTGACGCCATCGTTTCCACCCATCAGGGGACGGCCGAACTTGTGGGGCTGTGCGACATCAACGGGCACCGGCTGGCGCTATCGGCCCAGGACGTGCCCGAGCGGGGCGGCAACGGGATTGCGACCTATCGGGCCGAGCATTTCGGGCAGATGATCGATGAGCAGAAGCCCGATACGGTGATCGTCACCGTGCCGGACGACCTGCACCACGAATATATCGTGGCGGCCATGCGGGCCGGGTGCAACGTGATGACCGAAAAGCCCATGACCACGGACCTCACCCGGCTCAAGGCGATACTCGACGCGCAGCGCGAGACCGGGCGCAAGGTGGCGGTGACCTTCAACTACCGCTACTCGCCGGCCCGTACGCAGATCAAGGACATGCTGGTCTCGGGGGTTATCGGCGAGGTGGTGGCCGTGGACTTTTCCTGGCATCTCGACCGGGTGCACGGGGCCGATTATTTCCGCCGCTGGCACCGCTACAAGGACCGCTCGGGCGGGCTGTTGGTGCACAAGTCGACGCACCATTTCGACCTGGTCAACTGGTGGCTGGCTTCGGTGCCGGAAAGCGTTTCGGCGCAGGGGCGGCGGGCTTTCTATACGCCGCAGACGGCCGATGCCATGGGGCTGCAAGGGCGGAGCGAGCGCTGCCATACCTGCCCGGTGTTCGAGCGGTGCGAGTTGCGAATGGACCTGGAAAAGGACGAGAAGCTGCGCGAACTCTATCTCGATGCGGAGGAATTCGACGGCTATCACCGCGACCAATGCGTGTTTGCCGATGACATCACCATCGAGGACACCATGCAGGTGCAGGTGAACTATCGCAGCGGCGCGATGCTGAACTATACGCTGTGCGCCTATAGCCCCTGGGAAGGGCTGGAAATCAGGT